>CAZKRN010000022.1:0-66879 GCA_964555165.1 uncultured Methyloversatilis sp.
AGCGCTTGCATGGCATGCAAGAGGTCAGCGGTTCGATCCCGCTTACCTCCACCAAGTGAAGCCTTGGCAAGAAAGAGAAGTGAAGTTGCAGGTGCACCACTAGGTCCCCATCGTCTAGAGGCCTAGGACACTACCCTTTCACGGTAGGTACCGGGGTTCGAATCCCCGTGGGGACGCCAGCTTGCGCTGGTGTGCAGATCCGGAGAAAGTCGGGCCGGCGCAAAATTGGAGTGGTAGTTCAGTTGGTTAGAATACCGGCCTGTCACGCCGGGGGTCGCGGGTTCGAGTCCCGTCCACTCCGCCAACACCCATCGATTGCCGTGAGGCAAAAGGCACACAAACAGGTCGCAGATGCGGCCTTTTTTGTTGCCTGCATCTGTTCCTGGCAGCAAGCGCCGCACTCCCGTCGTCCAGAGTCTCCGCAGTGCGCCCTTTTTGCGGCAGGTTCCGGTGCGGCCTGCACGGCGAAGACGCGTGTGAGCAGGATGCGCGGGAATCCGGATGAGGTCCGGACCGCAAGCCCGAGGTGTCTTGCTCCGGCCTGTCTGTCGGTCGGCGTCAAGCGACACGAGGATCTCACCCTTCCGACGACGCGATGAATCGACCCTGGCGTCACCGGGGGAAGACGAAACGGAAGCGGTGGTCGGGCACTCGAACCGGTTCTGGCCATCGTGCCGGCGTTTGTCCCTGCGTGACACGTCTGGCAGGGCATCCCCTTATTTTCCGGCCTCGCGGCGGGCAGGGCGAGAGACCTTGCTTGGGGCCTCTTCGCGCCTTGCCTTCCACCGGCGAGACATGCTCCTGGCGTTGATCGACCGAGGTGCCCACCCCTGCCGGCATGCCTTCCGTCGAGGACGAGGCGCTCGATGTCGCGGGCGCTCCACCTTGTCACGGTCGCTGCGCCATAATCGTGTCGGCGACCATGTCCAGGATACGTTTTGCCATGCAACTACCGACTTTCAGTTCCCGTCCCATCCTGCGCAAGACCTTCATCGGCTTCGTTGTCGCCGTCGTCCTGTTCGGGTTGTTCGGAGCTTATGCGGCGCCGCATTTGCTGAGATCGCTGGTCGAGGAGCAGGGTTCGGCCTTTCTCGGGCGCACGCTCACGCTGAAGGAAGTGACGATCAATCCTTTCACGCTGGAGGTCGGCGTATCGGGCGTGAAGATTCTGGAGGCGGACGGCAAGGCCGATGCGTTTGCGCTGGACAGCGCGAGTATCGACGTGGAGTGGGCGTCGCTGTTCCGCGGAGCCCCCGTCGTGCGATCGGTCGAGATCGAGCGGCCGTGGCTGGGTGTGGTGCGCCTAGACGAGGAGGGGCGCTTCAACTTCAGCGACGTGCTGCAAAAGATACTCGACCAGCCCCCAGGCGACGGGCCAGCCCGATTCGCGATCAACAACATCGTGCTGCGCGGCGGTCGCATAGATATCGACGATCAACCCTTTGCACGCAAGCACGCGATCAGCGACATCCAGATCGGCCTGCCCTTCGTGTCCACTCTTCCGTCGCACATCGAACTGTTCGTCGAACCATCCATCCAGGCGCGCATCAACGACGCACTGTTTTCGATGCGGGGCAAGGTGCGCCCATTCATCGACGAGCGCGAGGCGACCCTCAAGGTCGAATTCAACGCACTCAACCTCGCACGTTTCGACGAATATTCGCCGGTGCCGCTCGGCTTCCGCATCAGCTCCGGATCGCTCGACACCGATATCGAACTGAGTTTTCGCCAGCCTCTTCAAGGTGATCCGCGCATCGCGCTTCAGGGCACCCTCGAGCTGCGCGATTTCGAACTCGACAGCCGCGATGGCAGACCGCTGTTCAAACTGCCGGCGCTTGACGTCGTACTCAACGAGATTCAACCACTGGCCGGCAAGGTGGACATTGCGAGCATCCGCATTGATCAGCCTGACTTCGAGGTCGCTCGCGCCAAGGACGGCAGCTGGAACCTGCTTGCGTTGCTGCCGCGTCCCCTGCCGGCAGGCGCAGCGCCTCCGCCCGCCGGCGAAACCGGCAAGGCGGCGAAGGCCCCGGATGTGAAACTCGGTCTGCTCGAGGTGCTGCAGGCCCGGATTGCCTTTCGCGATGAACGTCCGGACAAGCCGTTCGGCTACATCATCGAACCCATGGATGTCGTGTTGCGCGATTTCTCATTGCAGGGCGATACACCGGCAAAGGTGGTGATCGGAGCCCACGGTGAAGGGGGCGCACGATTTGCACTGGACGCGAATCTGCATGCGTCGGCACCGGCTATCGAGGGCGAGATGAATTTGAGCGGTGTCGACGTACCGCGTTTCAGTCCCTTTTTCGACGAATGGATTGCCTTCACTGTCGAGCAGGCCGAATTGAGGCTGGGTACGCGTTTCGGTCTGCGCCTTGCGGACGGCGCACCACAGGGCGAGGTGCTGGTCACGGAAGCGGGTCTGGCCCGCCTGAAGCTCACCCGTCCCGGCGAAAAGAATGCATTCGCGCAGGCGGAAGACGTTGTGGTGAGCGGCGCACGCGTGGACCTGTCCACGCGCAAGATCAGTGTGGCGGCCTTCGATCTGATCAAACCGCGCCTGCGCGCCGCGCGCCTTCCCGGCGGCGACATCGATCTGGCCGGACTGGTGAAAATGCCTCCGGCATCGGCATCGGCATCGGGGTCGTCCGGATCGACATGGCTTGCTCAGTTGTCGGCGCTCGGCATCAAGGAGGGTCACCTGCATATCGAGGACCGGACACTGCCCGTGCCGGCCGTGATCGAAGCGGACCGGATTGCGCTCAAGATCGAGAATGTCGGCACCGATCTGAAGCAGAAATCGAAGCTTGATCTGGGCCTTCGCGATCCGAAAGGCGGTTTGCTCGGTGTTCGTGGCTTTTTTTCGCTGTCGCCGGTGAAAGCCGACCTCAAGGTCGATGCGCGTCGGCTCGATCTGCTGGTCGGCCAGCCTTGGATGACGCGGAAGCTGAACGCCGAACTGCTCTCAGGCAGCCTGAGCCTGCGCGGCGATCTTGGCGTTCAGGTACAGCCGGCCGGCGACTGGGTTGTCGGCTGGAACGGAGAAAGCACCGTCGAGGACCTCCACCTGACCGAGAAGAGCAGCGCGTCCGACCTGCTGAAATGGCGCTCGCTGTTCGTCGGTGGCATCGCGATGAAACTGGACAGTCGAACATCCGATCTGCTGACCGGCCTGTCCATCAGTGAAGTGGCCTTGTCGGACTACTTTGCCCGCATCATCGTGTCGTCGCAGGGGCGACTGAATCTGCAGGATCTGGTGCGCAAGGACGAAGCGACGACCTCTCACCTGGCCGCAGCGACGCCTGTCGTTGCGCCGGCAACGAAACCCGCGCCTGCGGCAAAGCCGGGTGTCCCGCCGGCAGCCGGCAGCCAGAGTGCCGCGCTGGCGCAGATGATCTCGGCGGCGCGCCCGCCGATCGATGTCAAAGCCATCGTGCTGCAAGGCGGACGCGTCGATTTCAGCGATTTCTTCATCAAGCCGAACTACCGCGCCCACCTGTCCGAACTGGGCGGTCGCGTGTCCGGGCTCAGTTCTGCTTCCGGCAGTGCGGGCGAGGTCGAACTGCGCGGTCTGGTCGAAGGTTCCGCTCCGATCAACATCACCGGTCGCATCAATCCGCTGGCCGAGCAGCTCTTTCTCGATATCAAGGCGAGTGCGCGAGGCATCGAACTGGCACCGCTGTCGCCTTATTCGGGCAAGTACGTGGGCTACGGCATCGAGAAGGGCAAGCTCAGTGTGAACATTGCGTACAAGATCGAGAACGACCAGCTTACGGCCCAGAACAATGTCATTCTCGATCAGCTCACCTTCGGTGCCCGGGTCGATAGCCCGGACGCCATCAAGGCGCCGGTACTGCTTGCGGTGTCCCTGCTGCAGGACCGCAATGGCGTGATCGATCTCAATCTGCCGATCAGTGGTTCGCTGTCCGATCCGCAGTTCTCGATCGGCGGCATTGTCGTCAAGGTGATCGTGAACCTTATCGTCAAGGCGGTCACGTCACCGTTTGCGCTGCTCGGCTCCCTGTTCGGTTCCGATGCCGAACTCGACCATGTTGCCTTCGAGCCCGGACGTGCGGTGTTGAGCGATACGGCACGCGGCAAGCTCGATACCCTGGGCAAGGCGCTGATCGATCGTCCTGCCCTGAAGCTCGAAGTGACCGGTCGCACCGACCGGGCGACCGATGTCGAGGGCTATCGCCGCGCCTTGCTGGAGCAGAAGGTGCGCGCAGCGAAAGCCGCGAAGGCCAGGACATCGCTGGAGAACACGACGGTGGAGGCGGCCGAATATCCCGAGTTGCTGGAAGTGGTCTACAAGGCGTCGTCCTTTCCGAAGCCGCGCAATGTGATCGGCATGGCGAAGTCGTTGCCGGTGCCGGAAATGGAAAAGCTCATCCTGACCAACACCGAAGTCGGTGACGAGGAACTGCGTCTGCTCGGCCTCGCCCGCGCACAGGCGGTGAAAGACTATCTCGCTCGCCAGGCGAAGATCGAGGACGCACGGCTGTTCGTGCTGGCACCGAAGGCAGGTGAGCCGGCCGAGGCGGACAGGGCGAAGGACGGCAAGGCGGCGCCCGGCCGCGCCGATTTCTCGATCAAGTAGGCGCGCCGGCTAGACGGCAGATTCCTGCGGAATGATGCGGGATATCTGCTCGGTCGCTTCACGCGTGCGCTCCGACAGTGTGCGCACCTCGTCGGCCACGACCGAAAAGCCGCGTCCTGCATCGCCGGCACGTGCGGCCTCGATCGCCGCATTCAATGCCAGCCGGTTGGTCTGGTCGGCAATGGCGCGGATGGCCGTGACGATGCCGCGGATCTTCTGCACGTTGTCGCTCAGCTGTTGCCGCTGTCGTGCCTCGACTTCCTGCAAATGTTGTTCGTTGTGTTCGGCTTCGATGCAGGTCAGTGCGCCGACCACGCGCAACGGCGTGCCGCGATCGTCGCGACGGGTGCGGCCGCGCGCGCGGAACCAGCGGTAGACGCCATCCTTGCAGCGCAGCCGGTAGTCGATCGAGTAAGGCGTGTTGCCGCTGCGGTCCAACAGGTGGCGGGTGAAGGCGTCGAGCACGCCCGGCTTGTCCTCCGGGTGCAGGCGCGAGGCCCAGCTATCGAGCACGTTCGGGAATTCCTCTTCGGTCTCGAAACCGAGCAGGCGGCGGAACTGTTGCGACCACCAGAACACATTGGATGGATTGACCGGGTCGCCCGCCACCACGTCAAGGTCCCAGATGCCGTCCGACAGCATGTCGCTGGCCAGTTCGAAGCGGGTCTGTGCGGCGTCGAGCCGCTGCTGGTCTTCGCAACTGCGAGTGATGTCGGTCAGCGAGCCGGCGAGGCGCACGACACCTTGTTCGTCGCGCACGGTGCAGGTGCGGCCGAGCAGCCAGCGATAGCCGCCATCGCGGTGTGCCATGCGGTAGCGGATATCGGGCCATTCGCCTTCGCGTCGGTCGTTCCATTGTTGCGCCAGCGCCTCCAGCACGGCCTTGCGGTCATCCGGATGCAGCCGCGACGCCCAGCTATCGAGCTGGTCCGGAAACGCTTCTTCATCGTAGCCCAGCATGCCGCGCAGCCGCGCTGACCAGCGAACGGGGTGCTTCATGTCGGGCAGGCGCGCGTCGTCGAGCCGGAGATCCCACAGACCGGCCTCGACGACGGCGTCGAACAGCAGGCTGCGCATATGCGTTTCGGCCAGCGTCCGGCGCAGCGTCGACACTTCGTCGGTACGCGTTGCCAGCAATCGTTCCAGCTCACCGGCCCGTGCTTCGGCGTTGCGTGTCCGTGAGCGCAGACTGGAGAACGCACGCGACAGCGTAGCCAGCAGTTGTCGTTCGCTGGCGCTGCCGCGCGAAGACGGGCAGTAGTCTTCGTCACGCGACTCGCAGTCGGCGATGCGTTCCAGTTCGAGCCGGAAATGTTTTCCGAGCAGCCAGGCCAGCATGCGTTCTCCCCTTCGATCCGGCGCGTCATGCGCCGAGCAGCGGACAGCAGGGCGCATGCCAGGTGGCCGGACGAAAGAAGTCATTCAATATCAGGGACCTGTCCGGATCTGTCATGCGCGCGCGTCGTCCACATGCCGGACGGCGTACGACAATCGTCCGGGCGTCGGGTGCTCAGTGCGGCGGCAGCAAAGCCAGCAGTTCGTCGGCGTGGCGGCTCACGTCCGGCCGTTCGATCACGCGCGCGATGCGTCCTTCGGGGTCGATCAGCACGCTGATGCGCCGGTAGAGGCCCAGCCAGCCGCGCAACAGGGCGATCGGGCCGCTGCCGAGGGCGCCGTAGCGACGCGCGATCAGCAGGCCGTCGTCGATCAGCAGCGGGAAGTCGAGTCCGAACTTGCCGGCGAACGCCGCGTGCGCGGCGGCGCCCTGTGCCGATACGCCGAGCACCGCTAGTCCGCGCGCCGCGAGTGCGGCATGGCCATCGCGGATGGAGCAGGCCTGTTTCGTGCAGCCCGGCGTATCGTCGCGCGGATAGAAATACAATGCCAGCCAGCGGCCGCGGTAATCGGTCAGGCGGTGGCGTGTGCCGTGCTGGTCCAGGGCGTCGAAATCGGGTGCGGCTTGACCGGGTGTCATGTCGTGTGCGGTGCGGTTGTCAGGGGAAGACTGTAAAGGGTTTGCCCGGAGTCTGCGGGCATCGAGTCGCGAAGCGCGTTTGCAGCCTGCGAGCACAGGCAGGGCGCGCATCCCGATGCGCCCGGCTCCGCGTCGGTCCGCCTTGATCCGGATGCATCGGGATGCGTGCGCGGCCTGCAACTCAAGGCCAACGGAATCTAGTGAAAGTCCCGGCTGCGCGGTGTCAGCACGCCCAGCAGTGCCGAGCGGTCGACCAGACGGCGGGCGATCAGGTGGATCACTTCGCCTTCGCGCGACACCTGGCCGTAGATGCCGAGCAGCGTGGCACCCAGCAGTTCTCGCCGTTGCGCTTCCTGTACGTCCTTGTGCACGATGATGTTGGCCAGCCCGGTTTCATCTTCCACCGTGACGAACATGACGCCACTGGCCGTGCCGGGCCGCTGGCGGCAGGTGACGATGCCGGCGGTGCGCGCGAGCGCGCGGTCGGGCTGGCGGCGCAGTTCGGCGGCGGTGATGAAGCGCTGCGCCGCAAGTTCGTCGCGCAGCAGTGCCAGCGGGTGGCGGCCCAGCGAGAAACCCAGGCTGGCGTAGTCGGCCACGATGTCTTCACCCTCGTCCGGCGCGTCGAGCACAAGATGCGTTTCGTGCAGCGGAGCTTCGCGCAGCAGTGCGTCCGGACGCTTCACCGCTGCCTGCCAGTGCGCCTGGTGGCGGTGACCCGCGAGCGCCTGCAGCGCACCGCCGGCGGCCAGCACGCGCAACTGGCCGCGGTCCAGCCGGGCCCGGCGGGCGAGGTCGTCGACGCGGGCGAATGGCGCCTGTTCGCGGGCAGCGACGATGCGGCGCACTGCGTCTTCCGACACCCTTTTGATCACGCGCAGGCCCAGGCGCACGCAGGGGAGTGCTCTGCCGCCGTCCGGTGAGCCGGCCTGCGACCGCGGCGCAGCGCCCGCTTCGAGTGCGCAGTCCCAGCCGCTTGCCGTCACGTCTGCCGGTCTGACTTCGACGCCATGTGCCCGCGCGTCGGCAATCAACTGGCCCGGTGCGTAGAAGCCCATGGGCTGGCTGTTCAGCAGGCCGCACAGGAAGGCGGCCGGGTGGTGGCATTTGAGCCAGGAGGAGGTGTAGACCAGCAGCGCGAAACTGGCGGCATGCGATTCCGGAAAGCCGTAGCCGGAAAAACCTTCGATCTGGCGATAGATCTGTTCGGCGAAAGCCGGTGTGTAGCCCTTCCTGAGCAGACCTTCGGTCAGCTTGTGCTGGAACTTTTCCATCGTTCCACGCTGTCGCCAGGCGGCCATCGAGCGGCGCATCTGGTCGGCTTCGCCCGGTGTGAAGCCGGCGGCCACGACGGCGAGCTGCATGACCTGTTCCTGGAAGATGGGCACGCCCAGCGTGCGTTCAAGCACCGGCCGCAATTCGTCCGACGGGTAGTCGATCGTGCCTGGCGGCAGATGGCGCCGGGCGAGATAGGGGTGGACCATGCCACCCTGTATCGGTCCCGGCCGCACGATGGCGACCTGTATCACCAGATCGTAGTAACGGCGCGGCCGAAGCCGCGGCAGCATATTCATCTGGGCGCGCGATTCCACCTGGAACACGCCGGTCGATTCGCCGCGGCACAGCATGTCGTAAGTGGCCGGATCTTCCGGTGGAATGTCGGCGACGGTGCGCGGAACGCGTCCCGACGCGGATGGGCGCGGGTCATGAAGGACCGGATGAACAGGCGTCTTGATCCGTGCTTCATCCGCGGCGAAAAAGCGGTCTTCGTAGCCGGCCAGCGACTGCAGGGTCTTGCGTATCGCAGTCAGCATGCCCAGCGCCAGCACGTCCACCTTCATCAGGCCGACGGCTTCGAGGTCGTCCTTGTCCCACTGGATGACGCAGCGATCCGGCATGCGCGCGTTCTCTATCGGTACCAGACGCGACAGCCGGCCGCGTGCGATGACGAAGCCGCCAACGTGCTGCGACAGATGGCGTGGCGTACCGATCAGTTCGTTGGCCAGTTCCATCAGCAGGCGCACGCGCCGCGACTGCAGGCTGAAACCGGCCTCGGTCAGCCGGTCTTCCCTCACCTGCCTGCCGTCCCACCACATATGGCCTTGCGTGAGGCGGTCCAGCGCGTCGTCGCTGAAGCCGAGTGCGCGACCGACGTCGCGCAGTGCCGAGCGCGGCCGGTAGCAGGTCAGGCTGGCAGCCAGTGCGGCCCGGTCGCGGCCGTACTTGCGATAGATGTACTGGATCACTTCTTCGCGCCGCTCGTGTTCGAAGTCGACGTCGATGTCCGGTGCTTCGTCGCGCTCGCGCGAAATGAAACGTCCGAACAGCATGTTGGCGCGCCACGGGTCGACTTCGGTCACGCCGATGCAGTAGCAGACCGCCGAATTGGCTGCCGAACCCCGACCCTGGCACAGGATGCCCCGCGCACGTGCCCAGGCCACGATGTCATGCACAGTGAGGAAATAAGCTTCGTACTTCAGCTCGGCGATCAGTGCCAGTTCGTCCTCGATCTGCCGGCGCATCTGCAGTGCCTTCCGTTCGAAGGTGGCGTCGTCCAGCGAGACCACGCGGCGGATCTGCGCGCACCGCTCGCCGTAGCCGCGCTCGGCCAGATGGCGCAGCCAGGAGGCCGGTGTGTGGCCGGCGGCTACCACTTCCTCCGGGTATTCGTAGCGCAGTTCGTCGAGCGAGAAACGGCATTGCGCGGCGATCCGCACCGTTGCTTCCAGCAGTTCCGGAGGATGGATGAGAGCCAGGCGATGCAGTGGCCGCAGATGGCGCTCGCCATTGGCGTAAAGCGCCTCGCCGCAGTCGGCCAGCGTGCGGTGCAGGCGGATCGCGGTCAGTGTGTCCTGCAGCCGGCGCCGTGCGCGTACATGCATGTGTACGTCACCGGCGGCGCAGGCCGGCAGGCCGCTGGTCGACGACAGGGCGAGCAGTCCGTTGAGCCGGCCTTCATCGTCCGGCCCGTACAGCAGTTCCACGGCCAGCCAGGCGTGCTCGCCGAAACACCGTCTCAGCCAGCAGGCATGCGCGTGCAGGGCGTCCGGATCGGCGATCTGTGAGTCGGTCGGCAGCAGCAGGGCGGTACATCCGGGCAGACCGGCGTCCAGATCGGCGCGTGACAGCCGGTACTGTCCTTTTTCCGAGGCCATGCGCCCGCGCGTGATCAGTTCGCTCAGGTTTCCGTAGCCTTCTCGATCGCGCGCCAGAAGCACCAGTTTCAGTCCGTCGGTCAGCGTGATCTCGCTGCCGACGACGAGTGAGGGCTTCGGATCGGGCAGCGCGCGCAGCGCCACGTGCGCACGCACGATGCCGGCCAGAGAGCACTCGTCGGTCAGGGCCAGTGCGGTGTAGCCCAGGGCAGCGGCACGCATCACCAGTTCTTCCGGCGACGAGGCGCCGCGCTGGAAGCTGAAATGGCTCAGGCAATGAAGTTCGGCGTAGGCTGGGGACATGGCGATGACTGTATTTAAATACAGTATATGTCCGGTCCGCCTGCTTGCGAACAGCGCCCTTCAGGTGCGCCTGCCGGATGCGGTGGCGCACCTGAACAGTGCGCAGGCCGGTGGCGAAAGTCTGTCCGACATCTTTTCCCGTCTGTTGGCGACGGTGTCCGAAACGGGCGGTCGTCCCGATCATTGCATGCGAGCTTCCGTTCACGCCGCGCGTGCGGTGGTTTCGCACGGCCCCGCTTGCGATGCCGGCGGTCGATGCAGGAGATGGACCACAACTTGCTCATGACCGGTCAACGGACTTCGATGCCTGCACGTGAACAAGCATGGTCGACGGGAACTTCAGCGAGCACCCGGCATCGACTCGACAACAACTGTTGCATGTGCGCATTTCGTGCTCCATCCCTCGGCTGGAGGCGCATGCTTCGGAGCAGGATGGTGATCACGGCGCTTATCGGGCTTTCATCGAGAGCGCCGGTGAACCAAGCTGAACATGTGGGGTGCGGTGGATTCGCGCGTACCGCGCGGAGCTTCCGGATCGCCTGTTATGAAGGTCAACGGAGACTTGGAGATCAGCATGGACATCGTCAGTCATTTCGCCGCGCGTTTCGAGCGCACCCGCGAAGAGGAACTTTCGCTGGAGGAATATCTCGCGGAGTGCAAACGGGATCCGCTGGCTTACGCCAGTGCGGCCGAGCGCATGCTGAAGGCGATCGGCGAGCCGCAGACGATCGATACCCGCAACGATCCCCGGCTGTCGCGCATCTTCGCCAACAAGGTCATCAAGATCTATCCCGCCTTCGCCGAGTTCTACGGCATGGAGGACGCGATCGAGCAGGTGGTGAGCTACTTCCGTCATGCAGCCCAGGGACTGGAGGAGAAGAAGCAGATCCTCTATCTGCTGGGTCCGGTCGGCGGCGGCAAGTCGTCCATCGCGGAACGGCTGAAGTCGCTGATGCAGGAAGTGCCCTTCTATGCGATCAAGGGTTCGCCGGTGAACGAATCCCCGCTGGGACTGTTCGATCCGACCGAGGACGGTGCCATCCTGGAAAAGGAATACGGCATCCCGCGCCGCTACATCAACCGCATCCTGTCGCCGTGGGCAGTCAAGCGGCTGGAGGAGTTCGGTGGCGACATCCGCAAGTTCCGCGTGGTCAAGCGCTATCCCAGCGTGCTCAAGCAGGTGGGCATCGCCAAGACCGAGCCGGGCGACGAGAACAACCAGGACATATCCTCGCTCGTGGGCAAGGTCGACATCCGCAAGCTCGAAAGCTATGCGCAGGACGATCCGGATGCCTACAGCTTCTCCGGTGGCCTGTGTCTGGCCAACCAGGGTCTGCTCGAATTCGTCGAAATGTTCAAGGCACCGATCAAGGTGCTGCATCCGCTGCTGACCGCAACCCAGGAAGGCAACTTCAAGGGGACCGAAGGCTTCGGCGCGATCCCCTTCGACGGCGTGGTGCTGGCGCACTCGAACGAGAGCGAGTGGAAGGCTTTCCGCAACAACAAGAACAACGAAGCTTTCCTCGACCGCATCTACATCGTGAAGGTGCCTTACTGCCTGCGCGTGTCCGAGGAAGTGCACATCTACGAGAAGCTGCTGCGCGGTTCTTCGCTGGCCGAAGCCGTCTGCGCGCCGGGCACGCTGAAGATGATGGCGCAGTTCGCCGTGCTGACCCGGCTCAAGGAACCGGAGAATTCCAGCCTGTATTCCAAGATGCAGGTGTATGACGGCGATAACCTCAAGGACACCGATCCGCGTGCCAAGAGCTATCAGGAATACCGCGACTACGCCGGCGTAGACGAAGGCATGAGCGGCATCTCGACCCGCTTCGCCTTCAAGATACTCTCCAAGGTGTTCAACTTCGATTCGACCGAAGTGGCGGCCAATCCGGTACACCTGATGTATGTGCTCGAACAGCAGATCGAGCGCGAACAGTTCCCGCAGGACGTCGAGCAGAAGTACATCGCCTGCATCAAGGAGCATCTGTCGCCGCGCTACGCCGAGTTCATCGGCAAGGAAATCCAGACCGCCTATCTGGAAAGCTACAGCGAGTACGGCCAGAACATCTTCGACCGTTACGTCACCTACGCCGATTACTGGATACAGGACCAGGAGTACCGCGATACCGATACCGGCGAAGTGTTCGACCGCGCCTCGCTGAACGCGGAACTGGAGAAGATCGAGAAGCCGGCCGGCATTTCGAACCCGAAGGATTTCCGCAACGAGATCGTGAACTTCGTACTGCGGGCGCGGGCCAACAATGCCGGCAAGAACCCGCTGTGGACCAGTTACGAGAAGCTGCGCACGGTGATCGAGAAGAAGATGTTCTCCAACACCGAAGAACTGCTGCCGGTCATCAGCTTCAACGCCAAGGCCAGCGCTGACGACGCCAAGAAGCACGAGGACTTCGTCAATCGCATGGTCGGCAAGGGCTATACGCCGAAGCAGGTGCGCTTGCTGTGCGAGTGGTATCTGCGCGTGCGCAAGAGTTCGTGACAGCGGTGCATCGATAGACAAGACCGGGGCGACGCCGCCCCGGCGGGAAGGGGACACATCTTGCAGCAGATCATCGATCGCAGACTGGCCGGCAAGAACAAGTCCATCGGCAACCGCGAGCGCTTCCTGCGCCGTCACAAGGAGCAGATCCGCGAGGCGGTGCGGCGGGCGGTCGAGGGGCGCGGCATCCGCGACATCGCGCAGGGCGAGGACATCCACATCCCGAAGCGCGACATCAGCGAACCGGTGTTCGGCCACGGTCAGGGTGGCACCCGCGAAATGGTGCACCCGGGCAACAAGGACTTCGTGCGCGGCGACCGCATCGAGCGGCCCAAGGGCGGCGGTGGCGGTGGCGCCGGTTCGGGCAATGCCAGCGATTCCGGCGAAGGTGAGGACGACTTTGTCTTCCACCTCACCAAAGAGGAGTTCATGCAGGTCTTCTTCGACGACCTGGCCCTGCCCAACCTGATCCGCACCACGCTGGCCGACACGCCGGAATACAAGACGCATCGCGCGGGTTTCTCCAGCGATGGCACGCCGAACAATCTGCACGTCGTGCGCTCGATGCGCGGCGCCATCGGCCGGCGCATCGCGCTCGGCAGCGAGTCGCGGCGCGAACTGCACCGGCTGGAAGCGCTGCTCGAAGACCTGCGCGCGCAGCCCGGCACGCCGGCACGGCTGCACGAGATCGAACAGATCGAAGCCGATATCGCGGCGCTGCGCGCGCGCATCGACCGCATTCCCTACCTCGACCCGATAGACCTGCGCTACCGCAGCCGGGTGCGTACGCCGGTGCCGACCGCGAAGGCGGTCATGTTCTGCCTGATGGACGTGTCGGGCTCGATGGACGAGGCGCGCAAGGATCTGGCCAAGCGCTTCTTCATCCTGCTCTACCTGTTCCTGACGCGGCACTACGAAAAGATCGAGATCGTGTTCATCCGCCACCACACCCAGGCGCAGGAGGTGAGCGAACACGACTTCTTTCATGCCACCGAAACCGGCGGCACCGTGGTGTCGAGCGCGCTGGTACTGATGGAGGAAATCATCCAGGCGCGCTACCCGCGCGGCGAATGGAACATCTATGGCGCGCAGGCCAGCGACGGCGACAACTGGCACGACGACAGCCCGCGCTGCCGGGAAATTCTCGAACAGGCCATCCTGCCGCTGGTACGTTATTTCGCCTACATCCAGGTGGTCGAGCAGGAACAGAATCTCTGGCACGTTTATTCCGACCTCGCCGCCGAGTCGGAGAACTTCGCCATCCGCAAGGCAGCCGAGGTGGACCAGATCTACCCGGTGTTCCGCGACCTGTTCAGGAAGGAAGGAACCGCGAAATGAGCGATACCTACGACCGCCGCCACAACGGTCGCGCGGCCTCGCCCGGCGAGTACGGCGGACGTCGCCATGCGCCGCCCCTGCGCGCACCGCTGCCGCTGGCCGATCGTCCGGCAGCGCGCCTGCCGGCGCCGAGCGACTGGACCTTCGAACTGATCGGGCAGTACCACGACGTGATCCGTGCGACCGCGCAGCGTTTCGGTCTGGACACCTACCCGAACCAGCTGGAAATCATCACCGCCGAACAGATGATGGACGCCTACGCCAGCGTGGGCATGCCGGTGAATTACCGGCACTGGAGCTACGGCAAGGAATTCATCGCCACCGAGAAGAACTACCGGCGTGGCCAGATGGGCCTGGCCTACGAAATCGTGATCAACAGCAACCCCTGCATCAGCTACCTGATGGAGGAGAACACGATGGCGATGCAGGCGCTGGTGATCGCGCACGCCGCCTACGGCCACAACAGCTTCTTCAAGGGCAACTACCTGTTCCGGATGTGGACCGACGCGTCGTCCATCATCGACTACCTGGTCTATGCGAAGAACTACGTCGCTGCCTGCGAGGAGCGGCACGGCATCGACGCCGTCGAACTGCTGCTCGACAGCTGCCACGCGCTGATGAATTACGGCGTCGACCGCTACCGCCGGCCGAGCAAGCTCAGCCTCACGCAGGAACTGGAGCGCGCCAAGGATCGCGAAGCCTACGCCCAGCAACAGGTCAACGAAATCTGGCGCACGCTGCCACCCAGACTGGACCGCGACGAAGCGGAGAAGGAGGCACCGCGCTTCCCGCCCGAGCCGCAGGAAAACCTGCTCTATTTCATCGAGAAGAATGCGCCGCTGCTCGAACCCTGGCAGAGGGAGATCGTGCGCATCGTGCGCAAGGTGGCGCAGTACTTCTATCCGCAGCGCCAGACCCAGGTGATGAACGAGGGCTGGGCCACCTTCTGGCACCATCACCTGCTGAACACCATGTACGACGACGGCTTCCTTGAAGACGGCATCATGATCGAGTGCCTGAAGTCGCATACCAATGTTGTCTACCAGCCGCCGGTCGGCCACCCCGCCTACAGCGGCATGAACCCGTACGCGCTGGGCTTTGCGATGTACACCGACATCAAGCGCATCTGCGAGGCGCCCACCGACGAGGACCGCCTGTGGTTCCCCGACATGGCCGGCCGCGACTGGCTGGAAACGCTGGACCACGCGATGCGCAATTTCAAGGACGAGAGCTTCATCGGCCAGTACCTGTCGCCGCGCGTGATGCGCGCCTTCCGCCTGTTCGCCATCACCGACGACGACACCGAACCGACGCTGGAAGTATCGGCCATCCACGATGAGGCCGGTTACCGCAACCTGCGCGAGGCCATGTCGCGCCAGTACGACCTTGGCTCGCGCGAACCCAATATCCAGGTGTGGAGCGTGAACCTGCGCGGCGACCGTTCGCTGATGCTGCGGCACACCCAGCACAACAACCGCCCCTTGCATGACGGTGCTTACGAAGTGCTCAAGCACGTTGCCCGGCTGTGGGGCTTCCCGGTGCATCTGGAGAGCGCGAACAGCCAGGGTGCCATTGCGCGACGCTGGACGGTCGATCCAGGCATCGCTTGACCGGTGTCATGAGGACTTCGGCATGCGCTGGTATCCTCCGGGCCATGCGTGCCTCGATCCGTCTGCTGCTGACCATCGTGCTGCTGCTGGCATTGCCCCTGCAGGGCTTCGCTGCGGCCACGATGATCGGTTGCGCGCCGTCGCATCGCGGGCCGGGGGCCGGCGGAACG
The DNA here is from genome assembly GCA_964555165.1 of uncultured Methyloversatilis sp. GTDB lineage: Bacteria > Pseudomonadota > Gammaproteobacteria > Burkholderiales > Rhodocyclaceae > Methyloversatilis. Next base: position 15,649 of record CAZKRN010000022.1, read on the forward strand.
GCGCATGAGGCGCACGGCGCGCAGGCCCACGGTGAGGCGCACGGCAAGGTTCAGCACGAAGGCGGCTGCGCATCTTCGCACGGCAAATGCACCTGCAGCGCCTGTGCCGCCTGCTGCATCGGCAGTGCGCTGACGCCTTCCGCGTTGCGGCTGCCCGCCGACCTTTCCACCCACCCGCGTCCGCAACCGGCGCGTGTGCTTCCTCCGGCCTTCATCACCGAAGGCACCGAACGTCCGCCCAGACACCTTCTCGCCTGACACCCGAAGTCCGTCCATCGTGGGCGGGCATCGATCCACCTGTCTTTCGCGAGGACCTCATGCTGCGTCTTTCCATCCGGGTGCTGCTCGCCGCAGCGTCCGTCACAACGTCCGTCCGGGCGGCCGACCCGGCCGATCCAGCCCTGCACACGCGACCGCTCGATCACCGCTCGGTCTTCGATACCTACCGTGCCGGTTCCGCCGCGGCGGTCGGCGACTGGCGTGATGCCAACGACGCGGTGGGTCGTCAGACCGGTGGCCACATGCACGACCACGGCAGCCCGGCAGCCGTCTCGCCGGACCCGCAGGCCGGCCATGATCACCGTTCTCCCCCTGCCGCCGATCCGCACGCCGCTCATGGCGCAATGAAGCCGGACCATGGGCATGTCTGCCAGCACGACAGCAAGGAGGGCGGCGATGCGCACAAGCACTGAATGCGGATGGCCGAAATGGCTGCCGCTGGCGGCATGCGCTCTGCTTGCGGGTTGTGCGGGCTTCAGCCCTGACGGTGGCTTCGGCGCGGTCGAACAGTCTGCGCGCGAAAAGCTGGGCAAGGAGGTGAAACGGGTGCGCAGCGACGACGACCGCAAGGTGGTCGCCGAACGCGTCGGCGGATTGCTGGCACAGCCGCTGTCGGCCGACGATGCGGTGCAGATCGCGCTGCTGAACAACCGTGGTCTGCAGGCCGCCTTCCATGATCTGGGCATTCGCGAGGCCGAAGTGGTTCGCGCCGGCCGCCTGCCCAATCCGGCTTTCTCGATGTTCCACGCCAGCAAGAAGGAAGACGGTGTGCGCGACTACAAGATCGAGCAGGCGCTCACCTTCAACATCTTTTCGCTGCTGACGATGCCGCAGGCGGTCGAAGTGAACCGCCGCGCCTTCGAACAGTCGCAGCGTGCGCTGTCTCTGCAGGTGCTGCGGCTGGCGGCCGACGTGCGCCGCGCCTGGGTACAGGCGGTGGCCGCCGGCGAAACGTTGCGCTATATGGAACAGGTGATGGAAGCCGCCGACGCCGGTGCCGAGCTGGCCCGGCGCATGCGCGTCGCCGGCAACTACAGCGCGCTGGCACAGGCGCGCGAGCAGGGCTTCCACGCCGATGCGGCGCTGAATCTGGCGCGCGCGCAGCAGGCGCACACCGCGGCGCGCGAACGTCTGACCCGGCTGATGGGCCTGTGGGGCGAACAGACCGCCTTCCGACTTCCCGACCGACTGCCCGAGCTGCCGGCGGCTGCGCTCGACGCACCGGACATCGAGCGTCAGGCGATGGGCTCGCGCATCGACCTGCTGATCGCCAAGCTCGATGCCGAAGCGACCGCGCGCAACCTCGGGCTGACGAAGACCACGCGCTTCATCGACGTACTCGAGGTCGGTCCGGCGCGCGTGCTGGAAGGGCGGCGCGGCGAGTCCTACAAGAAGGGTTACGAGATCGGCTTCGAACTGCCGCTGTTCGACTGGGGCAGCTCGCGCGTGGCGCGCGCCGAGGCCATCTACATGCAGTCGGTCGAGCGCGCCGCCGAAGCGGCGGTCAATGCACGCTCGGAGGTGCGCGAGGCCTACGCCGGCTATCGCACGGCCTTCGACATCGCCCGTCATTACCGAGACGAGGTGGTGCCGCTCAGGAAGCGCATTTCCGACGAAAACCTGCTGCGCTACAACGGCATGTTGATCGGCGTGTTCGAACTGCTGGCCGACGCCCGCGCGCAGGTGGCCGGCGTGAACGGCTACATCGAGGCGCTGCGCGATTTCTGGATCGCACAGGCCGATCTCGACATGGCGCTGGTCGGCCGTCCCGACCTCGCACCGCCTCCGGGGGCTGCCTTTGCGACGGCGGCTGACGCGCCTCACTGAACAGGATTCCATCCATGACTTCCCGCAGAGATTTTTTCCGCAATACAGGCGTGGCCGGTGCGGCCGTTGCCGCCGCCACGGTCAGCCGCGTCGCGCTGGCCGCCATTCCCGAGCCGGTGATCGAAACGTCGCCCGACACGCGCGGCCCGTTGCTGCCCGCAAACGGACGCCCCTACGACCCGGTCGTTACGCTCAACGGCTGGACGCTGCCCTGGCGCATGAAGGACGGCGTCAAGGAATTCCATCTGGTGGCCGAACCGGTGGTGCGCGAAATGGCGCCCGGCTTCAAGGCCCATCTGTGGGGCTACAACGGCCAGTCGCCGGGGCCGACCATCGAGGTGGTCGAGGGCGACCGCGTGCGCATCTTCGTGACCAACAAGCTGCCCGAGCGCACCAGCGTGCATTGGCATGGCCAGCGCCTGCCCAACGGCATGGATGGCGTGAGTGGCCTGACCCAGCCGGCGATCCCGCCGGGCAAGACCTTCGTCTATGAGTTCGTCGCGCGCAGGCCCGGCACCTTCATGTACCACCCGCATGCCGACGAGATGACGCAGATGGCCATGGGCATGATGGGCTTCTGGGTCACCCACCCGAAGGGCCGCCACCCGATGATCGCGCCGGTGGACCGCGATTACGTGTTCCTGCTCAATGCCTACGACATCGATCCCGGCAGCTACACGCCGAAGACCATGACGATGCTCGACTTCAACCTGTGGTCGTGGAACAGCCGCGTCTTCCCCGGCATTGCGCCGCTGGTCGCGCGCAAGGGTGACCGCGTGCGCATACGCATGGGCAACCTGACCATGACCAACCATCCCATCCACATCCACGGCCACGAATTCGAGGTGACCGGCACCGATGGCGGCCCGGTGCCGAAGTCGGCGCGCTGGCCCGAGGTGACGACCGACATCGCGGTCGGCCAGATGCGGCAGATAGAGTTCGTTGCGGACGAGGAGGGTGACTGGGCCTTCCATTGCCACAAGAGCCACCACACGATGAACGCGATGGGGCACGACCTGCCGAACCTGATCGGCGTCGATCACAGCGGGCTGGCCGAGCGCATCTCGAATCTGGTGCCTGGCTACATGGCCATGGGCGAGCGCGGCATGGCGGACATGGCCGACATGAAGATGCCGCTGCCCGAGAACACGGTGCCGATGATGAGCGGCGAAGGCCCCTTCGGCTCTGTCGAAATGGGCGGCATGTTTTCGGTGTTCAAGGTGAGGCGAGAGCAGAAGCAGGGCGATTTCAGCGATCCGGGCTGGTACGCGCATCCGTCCGGCACCGTGGCGCGGGAGGTCGGCAGCGAGGCCGCACCGGCGGCGTCGATGCCCGGGAACGTACGTGACCAGGGCGCTTCGTCCATGCCCCGGCAGTGGTCACAGAAGAGGGATGTCGAAGTGCAGGTACGCAAACCCGCGGGCGGCGCGCACGAGCATCATTGATGCGGCGCGCTTTTCCCGGCTCGGCCGGGAATCGGCGTCGTCGCGCGCTGCAGCGCTTTGTCCTTGCCCGAGCGGGGGGCACCGGCACGAGCGATGTCATGGCGGGCCCCGGGCGCGGCGCATGAGCACCTCGTCCGTGAGGCGACGCTGGCGTCCCGGACCTTGGGCGTCGATCCGCTGCGGAGCGTGGCCCGCGTTGCTTCGCCGACGCTGTGTTGCTTACCGTCTGAGCAGCCGATGCGTTTCGTACTCGGCGTGATGCCAGCGGATTCGCGTCCTGAACTGCGCGTGTCCGCCAACCTTGCCGGAGACTTCAAACCGGCAGTTCAGCGTGATGTCCCCGTCTTCGAATGTCGACTCCAGCTTGCTTCCCGCTCCGCAGGCGAGCGATCTGTCGTCGAGAGCCGGTTGCAGCGCCAGCTCGGTGTCGTCATGACTGCCGGAAAAACTCGCCACGAATTCGAACTGCTGGGGTGAGTCCGCAAAAGGAATGTTGCACACCACGGTTTTCGTGTTGCGTGTCTGTGCCTCGATGCGGCATTCGGGTTCTGCCGCGGCAAGGGCGCCGGGTGCCGACAGCATCGCGCAGGACAAGAGGGCACACGACAAGAGGGCGGGGGTGCGGTTCATGGCGGGAGAAGGTGCGTCAGTGCGAAAAGGGCCCGTGCGGCGCGTCACCCTGGCCAACCTGCTGTGCCGGAACAGGGGTTTCATGGGCGGAAACCGCGACCATACCGACATCAGACGGCGCTCTGGTAAAGCCAGCCGAACATGAGCAGGCCGCTTGCCGCGATCCAGCTTCCTGCCACGCGTACGGCAATGCGATGCCAGTCGCGGGTCAGCATGGCGATCTGCGAGGACAGCAGCAGCGTGAGCACGCACACCGCACTGATGGCGCCGATCAGACCCTGCAGGCCGATCCCGGCCGGGGTCATCGTCGGACCATTGGCCAGACCGTGGAGCAGGCCGGCAATGACGGCGACGGCGATCACCACGGTGACGTGGAGCCGCCGGTCGAGCGCCACCATGAGGCCGGCGATCGCGAAGGTCAAGGTGGTGAGCAGTGCCTGGTCCGACATCAACGGCCAGCGCGAACCGACGAGACCGCCGATCAGCCAGCTCACCGGCAATGCGAGCGCGGCAAGGCGGGCAGCCGTGGTACCGCGTTGCCCGGCGAGCAGGGCGGCGGCGATCACGACAAGCAGATCTTCCGGTGTGATCAGCACGTGGGCGATGCCGTCGTAGAAGTCGCCGAAGCCGGTGCTGGCCAGATGGGCGTGCGCCGGTGCGGCAAACGCTGCAAGTACGAACGCCAGCGCACCGGACAGGCGTTTCCTCATGCAAGCGCTTTCCACATGAAGAACAGGCCTGCCAGCGCTACGCCGCCCCCGGCAGCGCGCACCACCTTGCGACCAAGACGACGTCCGTGTACTGCGCCCAGCAGGATGCCCACCGCGTGCAGCAGGCCGGTGGCCATGACGAAGCCCAGACTGTACATGAGCGCACTCGCGCCTTCCGGCAACTCGGCGCCGTGGGCGTGTCCATGAAAGATCGCGAACAGTGCGGTGATCAAGGTTGCCAGCAACAGCGGCAGCCGCAGCTCGGTCAATACCACGGTACCGAGCACGATGGCGGAAGCGGCGATACCGATTTCCACCCCGGGCAGCGGAAATCCGAGCAGACCCATCAAGCCGCCCAGAGCCATCATCAGCGGAAAGGCCACCGGCAGCACCCAGATGGCCGGCTGGCCGAGTACCGCACCCCACAATCCGACGGCCACCATGGCCAGTACGTGGTCCATGCCGGAAACCGGATGCGTCAGTCCGGCCAGCAGGCCGGTCGCCTGCCCCGACTCCTGATGCGCCAGTGCAAGGGTGGGCGCGAGCAAGGCCAGCAGCGCGCCGGCTCGCAGGAAATGTCGCATCGAAACGGTTTTCATGTGATGACCTTGAACATCATGGCGACCCGTTGCAGGGTCCAGAAAGCGCCCAGCGAACCGACCAGGTAACCGGGCAGGCGTTGCAGCACGACCGTGCGATCGAGCTGCAGCAGACGGATCGAGCGTGCCAGCAGCAGCATGCCGACCACAAAGCCGAGTTGCCCGATCTCGACACCGATATTGAACATGAGCAGGGCGAGCGGAATTTCACCCTCGGGCAGACCGAGCCGCGCCAGTCCGCTGGCGAAGCCGAAACCGTGCAGCAGGCCGAAGGCGAAGGCTACCAGCCACGGGTGACGGATGGTGAAGCTCGACTGGCCGCGCCAGGTGCGAGCGACTTCCAGCCCGAGAAACAGGATGGACAGGGCGATGCTCGCGTTCAGCGGTGCCGCGGCCACGTTCAGTACACCGAAAGTCGCCGCCGCCAGCGTGATGCTGTGGGCAACGGTGAAGGCGGTAATGGTTTTCACCAGGGTCCAGCGATTGCCGACCAGCAGCAGCAGGCCGAGCACGAAAAGCAGATGGTCGATGCCGAGCAGGATGTGTTCGATGCCCAGATAGATGTAGGCGGCGACACCGTCCGCGTCGATCTGTCCGGTACCGCCGATGCGCGCCACTGTCTGCGCGGAACTGATCGTGTAGACCTTGAACGGCGCGTCCAGCCAGTACAGCTTGACCAGCACAGCGGAATAGGTCTTGCCGATGCCTTCGATGGCGAGCTTGCCGCGCAGTCCTTCGCGCCCGCAACGCAGCAACTGTCCTTCTGCGGCGCATCCTTCCGGCCACCTGGGCGTCAGTTCCTGGCTGACCGGCACGTTGCCGCTGGCTGTCCATTGCCAGAGGAAATCGGAGGAGGAGATCTGACGAAGCTCCATTTCGGCAATGCTCAGTTCGTGTGCCTGCGTGCTGCCGGACAGCAGTGCCAGCGCCAGAGCGAGCAAGCCCCGCATCAGTGAAAGCAGTCGGCCGCCCGTCATTTCGCGCCGGTTTCCATCTTGATCGTGTACTTGCGCGCCTGGCCGCGCACTGCTTCGGTACGCAGTTCCGCCATGCGCTGATCGGTCCAGTCCTGCAGCACGATGCCGCGCAACACCTCGTAGTCCGCGGGCCTGGCCGCCGTGACCGCAGTCAGTCGTATCGCGTGCCATCCACTCTTTGCCTGGAGCGCAGTCCATTCGTCCGGTCTGGCCTTCTTCAGCGCTTCGGCGAAAGCTTCGCCATAGCTCTGCACTATGGTTGGCTCGGGACGTGTCTTGAACACGCGCAGTCCCGCTTGCGCATCGTCCGGTGGCGTACCGGAGTTCAGCGCGGCAACGAAGGCGCGCATGGCCGCTTCACTGTTGTCGCCGGCCAGTACCGCTTCCTGAAAGTCGTAACGGGCCGGTTCGTCATATTTGGCGCGGCGTTCCTCGAACCAGGCGCGCAGCATCTTGTCTTCGTAGGGCGGCAGCTTCAGGCTCGCTTCGATGATGCTCAGGGCCTTGAAGATCACGCGCTCGCGGATGTTCTCGTCCCCCTTGTCTACCTGCAATGCGAGCCCCTCGCGGTACAGCACCTCGTTGTCTATCCAGCGCTGGCGAAGCACCTTGAGCTCGGCTTCGGTCGGCGGGCGTCCGCGGGAGGCCTGGAAGATTTCGATGGCCTGGCTGTCGACCGAAGCATCGACGACGATGGTGTGAGGATCGTAGGCCTTGCCGGAAATGGCGTAGTCGATGGCGAACAGCAATGCACCGAGAAGGAGGAAATGCAGCAGCGGATCACGCAACCAGTGGCGGCTCGGGCTGCCCGACGGGGCGGCAAGCTCTGTCCGGCTGGCGTCTGGGTAGGGCGTAGACAAGTGTGTTCTCGTGTTCGGATGGGGCCACACGCGCATGCGCAAGCGAGCGGCAACAGTAAAGACAAGGCGCCGCGCATGATGCGCGGCGCCCTGTAGACAGCAAATCCGGCGATTCGAGGTCGAACCGGATCAGGCCTTGCGGCGTGCGCCGACCAGCACGGCAGCCAGACCGAGCGACAGCAGCAGGGCCTGGGTCGGTTCCGGCACGGCGGTGATGGTCAGGTTGTCGAAGCCGGCAATGCCTTCGGCACTGGCGAAGGTGATGGACTTGGCCACACCGTTGAACGACGTCGAGGTGAAGTTCCAGTTGCAGAAGGGCGAATCGTTGCAACCGTAGGTGGCATTGTTCACCAGCGCGAAGGCCGACAGCAGGTCGCCGGTGCCATCGAGGCCGGAGTAGACGTTGACGATGGCGAATTCGGTCGAGGCGTACCAGAACGACGCGCCGGTGAAGCCGGTGGCGAAGTTCATGGTGGCTTCCTGACCGACCACGGCCATGATGCCGGTGGGCGACGGCGAGTTGGAGAAGTAGGGGCCCAGATCGTCGTTCTGGATGGCCAGGGCGTCGAGACCGAAAGACACGCCCAGCGCTTCGACGGCACCGTTGTAGTACTCGCCGATGGAGTCGAAGCTGGTCGGGCCGTCGAAATCGACGGTCACGTCAGCGGCAAAGGCCGGGGCGCTGACGATGAGGCCAGCGGCCAGCAGGGAGGCCAGATTCAGGTTCATTTCAATACTCCAGATAAGAATTCGTCAGTGGCTGCGCCGCTTGCGGCGGCGCAGCCATGGTTCATTACTTCACGCCGGCGACCTGTGTCGAATTCGCCACTTCGACGAAGATCGGGTTGCTGTAGAACCACAGGTCAGCCCAGGCGGCCACGTCGTACGCCACAAACTTCTGGCCCTCGACCACCGGCAGGTGGTTCGGGCAACCGTCGATGGCGGGCTGGCCGGCCTTGTAGGTCACGCCATTGGCCGGAACGTTGCTGCCGGTGACCGTGCAGGGAATGGACAGCGGTGCGATCGCACGGTTGTTGCTGCTGTCGTTGGTATAGACGTCGGACAGCGGATTGCCGTTGGCATCGGTTTCGTAGGGCACGCCAGCCGGCAGGTTGGTGCCACGCAGACGGACATACTGCGAAGCGGCCACGGCCGGAATGCGGAACACCATGGACTTGTATTCCGGATTGCCTGCCACCGGAGTCCAGGTCGCCTCGTTGAAGGTCTTGATGACAGCAGCCGAGGTGTTCTTCGCGGCGGCCGGCACGCGGGCCATGTCGGGGTTCTCGATCCAGTCGTCCGGCCAGGCGCCGGAGTAGTTTTCGGTGCCGGGCTGCTTGAAGCCGGTCACCATGCCGCGGATCACATCGACGTGGTCCAGCACCGGGGCGTTCATCGGCTGGCTGATGCCGACCTGGGCCAGCGACGGGTTGGCGAAGGAGTAGGGCGAGTAGTTCGTGCCCGACGGATCGCGCACCACGACAGCGACCACGATTTCAGCGCCGGCGCGCACCTTCAGCTTTTCGCCCATGGTGGCGCAACCGGCCACATCGGTGTCCGTATTGGCCAGAGCGGCCTTGGCAGCCAGCGCTTCGACCGTTGCGTTGCTGCGGTAGCCGACGCCCTTGTACGACGCGCAGGCAACAAAGCCCAGGCGATCGATCAGCTGACCGCTGGCGGCAAAGCTGTTGCCGGAGCGCAGGCCGTCGACGATGGTCTGCGGACGCATCTTGTCGGCGCCGGTACGCACCATCACGAAGTCGCGCTGGTATTCGCCCGGGTAGAAATCCTGGGTCGAACGCACGTCGTGGGTACCGAAGTCGCCACGGTTGTGCCAGTCGGAGCTGGCGAAGAACCACCAGTTGCGGCCTTCACCCAGCAGCGCATCCCACACGCCGCCAACCTGCGACGCATACACGCCGGTGCCGCCCCAGGTCGTTCCGCCGACCGAGTCCCAGCGCTTGCCGCCGAAGTTGTTGCGGTTCGGGTAGTACTCGCCGCGGTCGCTGGACGCGCCGTGACCCGGCTGGCTTTCGAAGCCGAAGGCCACGCTCGGGGCGGCGTTGTTGAAGTTGCGCAGGTGCTCGACGTTGAAGCCGTTGCTGCCCGACGGGTTGAACGGGCCGGCGCGCTCCAGGTGGGCGGGCACGTAGTAGCCGGCGTTCGGGTGCTTCTCGGCCATCCACTTGATGCCTTCGACCGTCTTCTTGTGACCGTTTTCACCACTGTTCACGGTCAGCTTGGCCGCGGTGGCATTCCAGTTCGGATCGGCCGCATTCAGGCTGCCGGTGACCGAGCAATCCCAGCCCTGACCACCGCCACGGCTGTTGTCGCTATCGCCGCGGTCGAAGCAGTAGGTCCACTGCGACAGCGCGGTCGCATTGCCCAGCGCGGTGTAGCCCGGGCCGGACGGCAGGGATACGCTGTCGAGCGAGGCCGGCAGCTGGCCGGTGATGACGCTCATCGAAGTATGTTCGTGACCGGAAACCACGGATTCCACACCCATGAAGACCGGAACACCCTTGAGCGCGGTCAGGTATTCGGCGACCGGGTACTGGATTTCCTGCACCGACTGCCAGCGCCACATCGACGGGTTGCTCAGCGTGTTCAGCGGCGTGCCGCTCGAATTGTTGCCCTTGACTGCGGCAGCGCCGATGCTGTTGGCCCAGGTCGTCTGCGGGCTCTTGCCTTCGATGTAGGGATAGGCCGGCGTGCCGACCGATTCGTCCTCGACCAGCGTGCAGTTGCGGTTGCCGCTGCCGCCGTGACCCGCCTGGACGAACCAGTCCAGACCCCACGGGGTGTCGATCTTGTCGGTGGACTTCTTGATCAGCGTCTGCATCGAGGTCGAACCGTCGGAGCAGGTGGTGTGATTGTGGAAGTCGCCGGTCATGTAGGTACCGGCGGTCTTGCCGGCGCTGGCCACGCCAGGTGCCATGGTGACAGCGACGGCGCTGAGCGCCATGGCCACGGCCGAGGCGACCGGCGTCATCTTGATGTGTAGCGTCATGTCGGAAGGTCCTTTCTGGGAGTGCGGAGGGGCAACTATTGGTCTTGGTCCGGGCGAAGCCAACCCTCACGCATTCTCGGGATGCAAAATGACCTTCCTGTGTCACGTACATTAAATGCCTCTGCCGGCGAGGATAGTCCGAGACTATCCGCCGGTCCGCATTCTGCGGGCGAAAAAAACCATCATCACGACTTCCGCGTTTCTTGTCGGCCGGGCCTTTGCAACGGCAGGTATTCGATACCGCTAATGATAATAACAAATCAAGAACGATGCAAGCGCTGGCTGCAGCCGGTGCATGTTCACACTGTTTTTTGTTTCCTCATACATTTTGATCGGGCCGTGTAATGGTTTGATGACAGATTCCGGGTGCACGGTTCCGTCCGTGACAGTCCCTCATCACGAATCTGTCACGTGCGGGGGGTAGCCTCCCGCTCCGCCCGTGCTGACGCCTTGGTGTCCGGGACCGCCGCTGCGCGATGTGCCGGGACGTGCGCTGGCACGCAAGGCGATGGGCCGGTCGTGCACAGGCGCCTGCCGCACCGCCCTGCTTACCATCACCCCCGTGACGTTCATGCAAAGCGAAGTTTTCGGTCTTTTCCCCATTCCCGTCATGCGGGTTCAGGGTGCCCTTGATCCTGAACTGGTCAGGGGACTGGTGGAACATTTCACCGCCCAGGCCATCCAGGCGAACAATACGTCTTCCAATCTCACCCATACCGCCATGCTGCAACCGGGTGACAGCCCGCTGCTGGTCGATGCGGCGCGCGCGCTCACGCCGCGCGTGGGCGAATTCGGCGCCTTGCTGTTCGGCGAGCACATGGGTTGGTCGCTCAAGGAAATGTGGGTGAATGTGATGGATCGGGGGGGCTATCAGGCCATGCACAATCACGCCAACAGCTTCATATCCGGCGTGGTTTACCTGACGCCCATGCATCCTGACTCGCGCACCGTTTTCATGAAATCTCCCGGCGGCACCGAATTTTCATTCAAGAACGACCACAAGGGCATCGCGGTCGGGCCGTACAACGCCGAACGGTGGGTCAGTCCGCAGCCCGAACCGGGCGATCTGGTCATGTTTCCGAGCTATCTGATGCACGCCGTTCCACATAACGAGGGCGAGCGGCGCATCACCATGCCGTTCAACGCGATTCCCGCCAGCCTCGACTCCTGGGGCTACAAGATCGGCTTCAGCGGCTGACGTGTCGGCCGACGATATCGCGGCTGGCGGACCGCATTCCGCGCTGCCCGCAGGGGGTACGCCGGTTCAGGGCGTTGCGCTGCTGCTGATGGTGGCTTCCGGCTTCGCCGGGCTGGCCTACCAGATCGTATGGACACAGCAAGCGGCGCTCTGGCTCGGGCATGAAGCGGCGGCCGTGCTCGCAGTGGTGGCCGCCTTTTTCGGTGGGCTGGCGATCGGCGCGCTGCTGCTCGGACCGCGCGTGGACCGCAGCGCGCGCCCCCGCATCTGGTATGTCGCCTGCGAACTGGCAATCGGTGTCTGGAGTCTGGCGCTGGCCTTCATGCTCGATCCGGTGGCGGAAGTCCTGCTGCGCATCATCGGTCCGCAGCCTACGGCGCTGTGGCACTGGGGCGTGGCCTTTGGCGGCCTGTTCCTGCTGCTGCTTCCTGCCACCGCTGCCATGGGCGCGACGCTTCCAGCGATGGAAGGTGTGCTGGCCGGCTTCGGTCGAGCGGGCCGTTCGATTGCGCCGCTCTACGCCGGCAATACGCTGGGCGCCCTGCTCGGCGTGCTGGCCAGTGCCTTCTGGCTGGTACCCGCCTTCGGGCTGACGCTGACCGCGGCACTGTGTGCGGCGCTCAACCTGTTGTGCGCCGCGATCGCATGGCGACTGTTTCCGGCGTCCATCGTCCCGCCTGACCTTGCGCCGTCGGGCAATGCGCGTTCAGCCCTCAGGCTGCTCGCACTGACCGGTCTGCTGGGCATTGCCTATGAGGTGCTGGTGGTGCGAGTGCTCAGCCAGGTGGCGGAGAACACGGTCTATACGTTTTCGCTGTTGCTGGCAGTCTATCTGGTCGGTACGGCGACCGGCGCTGCGCTGTACGCCCGCCGCCGGATACCGGCCGAGCGCGCCGACGCGGTACGCGACCGGCTGCTGCTGCTGCTGGCCTGGGCCTGTCTGGCCGGCATTCTGGGTCTGGGCGAGGCGGCGACGCTGAAGAGCCGTCTGAACGACATGTTGGGCGCAAGCTTGACCGGCGCGCTGATGGCGGAGGCGGCGCTGGCCTGCGTCGCGTTTCTGCTGCCTACGGTCGCGATGGGGGCACTGTTCAGCCATCTGGCGACGCAGGCCCGCGCCGGGGGCGTGGCATTCGGTCGAGCGCTCGGCGTCAATACGCTGGGAGCCGCCTTTGCGCCACCTCTGTTCGGCATGCTGCTGGTGCCGGCCCTCGGGCCGAAACTTGCACTGCTGCTGCTGGTGCCTGCCTACGTGGCCTTGTGCGCACCGCGCAGCGGGTTGAGGCCCGCTGCCATTGCGGCCGTGCTGGCAAGTCTGGCCGCTGCGCTGTGGATGCCCGCGCTTACCCTGGTCGACATCCCGGAGGGGGGGCGGCTGGCCCGCCATGTCGAAGGTGCGCTGGCGACCGTGAGCGTGGTCGAGGATGGTCATGGCGTGGCTACGCTGCACATCAACAACCGCCAACAGGAAGGCAGCACCGCCACCCTGTTTGCCGACGCGCGGCAGGCATTGCTGCCCATGCTGCTGCATCCGGCGCCCGAGCGCGCGCTCTTCCTCGGACTGGGTACCGGCGTCACGGCGTCGACGGCGGCACAGGAACAGGGCGTGCAGGTCGAGGTGGCGGAGCTGCTGCCTGAAGTCATCGACGCGTCGGCGCGCTTTACCGAAGCCGCCTGGGGGGCCGGCGCCACTGCGCACATGAAGGTGATGGCGACCGATGCGCGGCGCTTCGTTCGTGCCGGCGGAACGCCTTACGACGTGATCGTCGCCGACAATTTCCATCCGGCGCGCAGTGGCTCGGGCGCGCTCTACACGGTCGAGCATTTCCGCGCCATCCGCGCCCGGCTGTCGCCGGATGGCGTGTTCTGTCAGTGGCTGCCGCTGCATCAGCTCGATCTGGACACCTTGCGCAGCATCGTGCGCGCTTATCTGGAGGTCTATCCGCAGGGATGGGCCATGCTCGCCACCCACAGTCTGGACACACCGGTACTCGGGCTGGTGGCGCGCGGCGGCGACCGGCGGCTCGACGCCGCTCTGTTGCAGCACAGACTTCAGGCGGCCGCGTTCCGTTTCAAGGCGGACGATTTCGGTGTGCCGGACGAATTCGCGCTGCTCGGCAGCTTTGTCGCAGGCCCTGCAGCGCTGGCCCGGTTTGCCGGCGAGGCGCCGCTGAATACCGACGATCATCCGGTAGTGGTCTATCTCGCGCCACGCATCACGTATCAACCCGATTCGCTGCCGCGTGACCGCTTGACCGACTTCCTGCACGCGACCGGCATCGGTCCGGAAGAACTGCTGTCCGCACCGGTCGATGTCGCACTGGTACAACGCCTGGCCGCCTACTGGCAGGCGCGCAACCGCTTCATCGAGGTGGGCCGCCGGGTGCAGCCCAGCCCGGACGTGAAGCAGATGCTGGCGCAGGTCGGTCAGCCGCTGCTCGAGGTGTTGCGCATCAGCCCGGACTTCCGTCCGGCTTACGATCCCCTGTTGCGCATGGCGCTTGCGCTGGCCCGCACCGACGCGCCGGCGGCGGCATCGCTGCTGCAGGAACTGGCTCGGCTGCAGCCGGCACGGCCGGAAGCTGCAGAGGCGCTGCGCGCGCTGACCGCCGTTTCGCTCCCCTGAACGTTCTGCCCGCCGATGCTTTGCCGGGGAGTACTGTCCGGACTCAGGCCGGCGGATAGTCCTCGGCGATCAGGGCGGTGCGGAATACTTCGGGGTCGAGCGACGATTCGATGCGTATGCGATGCGAAGCCAGATCGATATCGACGGTGGCTCCGGCGTCAATGTCGGCAATCAGCGTGCGTATGCGGCTTGCACAGTGACCGCAGGTCATGTCGGGCAGGGTGAAATCGAAGGCCTTGCTCATGGGGCTTCCTTGAGGTCGTGTCGACCGGAAAATGGGCCTTGCCGCCCCTGCGAGGGCAGGCGGTTGCGATGCAGCGGAACCATTCGACCATATCATGATACTCAGAGGCACAGTGCACAGCCGCCGCATGCGCGCCGGTCAAGGGGTGGCGCCGGCTCGATCCGGGATCGCGGCCCCGCAACCGGTCATGTTCAGGAGAACCGACTGATGAACGACGGACGCACATCATGAATGCGGCGGACCCGTTGCGATCGCCTGTCGTTGCGACGACACGCTGGGAATTCGGTGTCGGCGGGATGAGCTGCGCATCCTGTTCCAGCCGGCTCGAAAAGGCGCTGGCACGCCTCTCTGGCGTGGCGGCAGCCAGCGTCAATCTGGCGAACGAGCGTGCCACGGTCGAAGCCGACGGTTCGCTCGACGCGTCTGCGCTGCGCGCCGCGGTCGAGCGCGCCGGTTTTTCCATGAAGCCGCAGCGCCTGAGTCTCGCGGTGACCGGCATGAGCTGCGCGTCCTGCGTTACACGCATCGAAAAGGCGCTGCTGAACGTGCCGGGCGTGCTGTCGGCGACGGTCAATCTGGCCAGCGAAACCGCCGTGCTCGATGACGTCGGTGCCGATCCGGCCGCATTGCTGGCGGCGGTGGTCCGGGCCGGCTATCGAGCTTCGCTGCTCGACGACGAAACCAGCGCGTCGGCAAGTCCCGGCGACCGGCCTCCGTGGTGGCCAGTTGCCCTGGCCATACTGTTGTCGCTGCCGCTGGCTCTGCCCATGGTGGCCATGGCATGGGGCGCGCACTGGATGCTGCCCGCCTGGTTGCAGTGTGCCCTGGCCACGCCGGTCCAGTTCCTGCTCGGTGCGCGCTTCTACGTTGCGGGCTGGAAATCGCTGCGCGCCGGCAGCGGCAATATGGACCTGCTGGTGGCACTCGGCACCTCGGCCGCCTACGGCCTCAGCGTCTGGTTGTGGCTCGCGTCGCCCTACGGTGCGACGCCGCACCTCTATTTCGAAGCGTCGGCGCTGGTGATCGCGCTGGTGTTGCTGGGCAAGTGGCTGGAAGTGCGCGCAAGGAGGCAGACGACCGATGCGCTGCGCGCACTGAACGCGCTGCGTCCGGATCGCGCATGCGTGCGGCGCGACGGCGTGGAGGTCGAATTGCCGCTGGCGCGTGTCGTCGTCGGCGACGAAGTGGTGATCCGCCCGGGCGAGCGCGTACCGGTCGATGGTGAAATCATTGCGGGTGCCAGCCAGATCGATGAATCGCTGGTCAGCGGAGAAGGCCTGCCGGTGGCAAGACAGGTAGGCGACCGGGTAACCGGGGGCGCTGTCAACGGCGAGGGGCTGCTGATCGTGCGTACCTGCGCGATCGGCAGCGAGACCGTACTGGCGCGCATCGTTCGCCTGGTCGAACAGGCGCAGGCGGGGAAGGCGCCCGTCCAGCGTCTGGTCGACCGCGTGAGTGCTGTGTTCGTGCCGGTCGTGATCGCCATCGCGCTGCTCACCTTCGCCGGATGGATGCTTGCCGGCGCAGGCATCGAGACGGCGCTGCCGAACGCGGTTGCGGTGCTGGTGATCGCCTGCCCGTGTGCGCTCGGACTGGCCACGCCGACGGCCATCATGGTCGGTACCGGTGTGGCGGCGCGTCACGGCATCCTGATCAAGGATGCCGAGGCGCTGGAAGTCGCGCATGGTGTGAGTGTGGTGGCTTTCGACAAGACCGGCACGCTGACCGAAGGGCGGCCGGAACTGGTGCTGGCGCAAGCCCTGTCCGGAGCGCGGGACGATCTGTTGCGGCGGGCGGCGTCGCTGCAGTCGGGCAGCGAACACCCGCTGGCGCGTGCCGTAATGGCGGCTGCGGAGCGTGAAGGTCTGCAATGGCCGGTCGCGGAATCGCTGCTTGCGGTCGCCGGTCGTGGCGTTGCGGCACAGGTCGATGGCCGCGACCTCAGGCTGGGCAGCAGCCGCTTCATGCAGGAACTGGGTGTCGATCTGTCGCCCGCTCGTGCGCAGGCGCAGTCGCTGCAGGCGGAAGGACTCACCGTGTCGTGGCTGGCCGAGGTGGGCGAGGCGCCGGTACTGCTCGGCATGCTGGCTTTCGGCGACACGATCAAACCGACGGCGGCGCTGGCGGTGCGACGGCTCCAGGCAGCCGGCGTGCGCTGTGTGCTGGTCAGCGGCGACAACCGCGGCGCGGCCGAGGCGGTCGCCGCACAACTGGATATCGACGACGTGCGCGCCGAGGTGCTGCCGGAGCACAAGGCCGAAGTCGTCGCCGAACTGAGGCAGGCCGGGGCGGTGGTGGCCATGGTCGGAGACGGCATCAACGACGCGCCTGCACTGGCCGCAGCCGATGTCGGCATCGCCATGTCGACCGGTACCGATGTCGCCATGCACGCCGCCGGCATCACGCTGATGAGGGGCGACCCGGCGCGCGTGGCCGACGCACTCGACGTGTCGCGGCGCACCTGGGCGAAGATCCGGCAGAACCTTTTCTGGGCCTTTGCCTACAACGTGGTCGGCATACCGCTTGCCGCCGCCGGCATGCTGAACCCGGTGATCGCCGGCGCGGCGATGGCCTTCTCCAGCGTCAGCGTGGTCAGCAATGCACTGTTGCTGCGGCGGTGGAAACCCGCGACCGGGGCATGAAGCGTCGCGCGACCGGGTGACGGTGACAGGCGTGCCGGCGGATTCGCCGCGTCGGCTGGCGCTCATCGCCGGATGGCGCGCTGTCGGGGTGCGGGCGAGGCGTCTCCGCCCGGGTCGGTAGCGGCCGTCGGCGGTGTGTGCAGTGGCTTGCCGGCATGCCGCCTGTGCGTCGGGGACTCCCCTGTGAGACGCGCGATCGCAGGGCAGCGATTGCCCATGAATGGTGCGGACATCATTGAGGATGATGACGCAAGCCCGGTGTTTGCACGATACTTGTGCGCGTGTGCCGCAATCGACATGAGCTACGTCAAATCGGGGTCATCGAATTGCCCGCATACTGGTGACGCGCAGCGTCTCCTGCCACGAGCAGGCGAGGCAAGGCGCGTCGGAGACCTATCCGACAGTCCGGCCAAAACATGAATGACAGTACCGCAATCATCGAATCACGCCGTCTCACGACTCATGCCGTATCGATTTCGCGACCGCTGGACTGGCTGGTGGCCGGTTGCCGCGATTTCCTGTGTTGCCCGGGGCCAGGACTGCTTCACGGCGCGGCCGTTGCCTTGTTTGGTGCGCTGTTGTGCTGGAGCGTCCCGGACCAGTTCTGGCTGCTCAACGGCGCATTCACCGGTTTCCTGCTGGTGGCACCCGTGGTCGCGACCGGGCTCTATGAAATCAGCCGGGCGCTCGAACGCGGCCACACGGTGGATCTGATGACCGCCGTACGCGCCTGGAAGCCGCGCGATCACCGGATGGTGGTCTTCGGACTGTTGCTGGCCCTGGCCGGTACCGGCTGGGTGATGACCTCGGCCGCACTGATCTGGGTCTGTTCGCCGGCAAAGGTCGCCACGCCCGAGGATTTTCTGCGGCTGGTGGTGCTGGCCGAGCATGGCTGGCTGTTCGAGGGCTGGCTCGCCCTTGGCGGGCTGATGGCGGCGCCGGTGTTTGCCTCCAGCGTGGTGTCGATACCGCTGCTGCTCGATCGCGACATCAGCGTACTGGGGGCAGTGCTTACGAGTTGGCGCGTGGTGATGGAGAACCCGGCACCGCTGGCCCTCTGGGGGGTGGCGATTGCCGGTTTCACGCTGTTCGGCATGGCCACCGGATTGCTCGGAATGCTGGTCGTCGTACCGCTTCTGGGACACGCAAGCTGGCACGCCTACCGCGATCTGGTCGGCACCGCCTGAAGCGTTTCTGGACAACGATTACCGATTACTGCGGAGCACGATTGACTCATGGGCGGCATCAGCGAGGAACAGTTTGCCGAATTCGGCCTCACATTCGGCGTCGCCGCCTTCATGCTCTACATGCTGTTCATCCTGCTGCAGCTTGCGCGCGAGTCCAAGGCCGGTCGTTTCGGTACTTTCGTCATTCTGATCGGCCTCGGACTGGGCATGATGGGTTTCGTGGCCAAGGGCATCATCAAGTGGGTGCTGGACAACTGAGCGGTGCGTGCGACATCGTGCCCGGTCGCACTTGCCGGATGTGGTCGCCCGCACCCACTGTGACCTGCATCGTGCGCGCGAGTGAGGGCAGCGATCCGCCCGCGCGATAGCTGAAAGCCACTTTCAGTGTGTCGCCCGCGCGCACGCTGACCGGCTCGTTCAGTGGCAGTACCAGGTAGTCGTTCAGCCAGTCCTGCGTCTGTCCCCTGGAGCCGATCAGCGCCAGGATGTTCTTGGTGATGAAACGCAGCGCGTTGACCGTGCCGTCCGCGTCGATCTCTACATCGCCCTGCCAGGCAATATCGCGCGCGCAATGCTGGTCGAAATCGACGATGGCATAGACGGACGGTGCGGCCAGTTCGGTCGACCCCGCGTGTTCGACGCCGACCCGCTGGAACTGGACGATCGGGGCGTGGAAACCGAAGAAGTCATAGGCCTGCTGCAGCGGCTGGACGGCCATCACGGCGGCGGTCGGCAGAAACAGCGGAAGACGCTCACCGAAGCGCGCGCGGTAACGCGCCTTGAACGCCTCGATCACTTCGACCTGTTTTTCGCGCAGCATGCCGACATGGATCATTTCGCAGATCACCACGTCCACCGGTTCCGGTGGCAGGTACTCGAAGGCATCGGCATGCACGACCTCGACTTTGTGACCGTGTTCGTTGATGGCCAGCAGTCGTCGCGACTCGGCCACCATGTCCGGGTTGAATTCGACGCA
Source organism: uncultured Methyloversatilis sp. (assembly GCA_964555165.1). Lineage (GTDB taxonomy): Bacteria > Pseudomonadota > Gammaproteobacteria > Burkholderiales > Rhodocyclaceae > Methyloversatilis. The sequence goes on from CAZKRN010000022.1 coordinate 34,859, forward strand.
GTACACCTTGCTTGCATGAGCGGCGGCGAAGCAGGACAGGACACCCGTGCCGCCGCCGAGTTCGAGCACGCGCGCACCCTCGAACACGACCGCATCGATGGCCGCCTTGAAGTTGCTCATGCGGTTCGCGTCGAGCAGCATGTTGTGGTGGTAGTGCATGGGAATGAACTGCCCCAGATGGCTGGGTTCGTCGTCGGCGTCGCGCATCGGCAGGCTGGCGCCGGCTGTGGCCGGCTGGTGGAAGCGGGCTGCGGGTTCCATCAATGACATCTGTTGTTCCTCTCTTTTTGATCGGTCAGTGATTGCCGCGCGCTGCCGGCAATTTCTGCCTGAAGTGTCCCGGTGTTGCCGTTCGCACCGCCTTGCGACGGGTGCGGCTGGCTCTTCGCAGCTTTCGTGCCAGAGTCGATCGGCAACGTGCGTGTGGCGCACTTCCAGGCGGTGAGAGGCGTGAGCGGGCGCGTCGTCGCCATGACGGCGATGGCAGGACGGAGAGGGCTTGCCGGCGCGCCCTTCGTCTTTCGCGTCGCAAGCGCGTCCGGCTCGCGAGCCGGGGTTCGATGCCGGGTTCGGCGTCGGTGTGGCGCGTGCGCAGGCGTCCTTGTCCAGGCGACGCGTGCACTCGCGCTCGACTTCACTGTGCGGGCGCCGGCTACCGATCCGAGCGGGCCGTTTCCGGCAGGCGCGGGCACACCCGGCAAGAGACGACATCGGGGCGGGCGCGCCCCGCGTATCGTCCGGACGAAAAAATGCCCGACCGGCGGTCGGGCATCAAGGACATACGGGTGACAGAGAGATGCAGCGATCAGGCGCGACGACGTGCGGCAGCGCCGATCAGGCCCAGACCGGCCAGCAGCATGGCGTAGGTTTCCGGCTCCGGGATGGTGGCGACAGCCAGATTGTCCAGAACCACGCCGTTGCCCTTGAACGAGATCGAGCGGATGTCGGCTGCGTCGCGCGTGATGCCGACGAACTCGCCCTCGTTGTAGCCGAACATGTCGGTGGCGATCGCCAGCGTGTGGCTTTCCAGGATCTGGTTGTTGTCACCGTAAACCGACACCACGACCGAGAACGGGAAGTAGTCGGCGGCGAAGTGATTCACGAAGGCGCCGGCACCGGCGGTCAGGTCGGCGAAGGTGAAGCGCAGTTCGCCGATGGCACCGCCAGCGACGAAGGGCGTGTCGGCACCCCAGGTGCCGTTGCTGCCGAGGTCGCGGATGAAGGCGCCCAGCTCGGAACCGGCATCGCTGGTGAACACGACGCCCGGAGCAACCGTTTCCGGACCCGAGGTCAGGTAACCGTCGTAGTCGTTGAAGTCGACCACAGTGGCGTTGGTGATGTCTGCGGCATTCTGGGTCAGGGCAGCCTGGGCCGGCAGCATGGCGACGGTCGCGATGGCGGCGGCGATGAATTTCAGTTTCATGATCTATCCTCGGTAATGGGCTACGGTCACGGGGTGGAAGCTAGTTCGCCCCCGTGACGTCGCTGTGAAGTTCCTGTGTCTGACGGTTAATCAGGTTCCGATGACGCCACCGTCGTCCTTGGTGACGACCACGACGGACGAACGCGGCTTGACCGGGCCGTTGGCACTTTGCGTGGTCGCACCGTTGATGGCGCTGTCCGGCCAGGTGCTGTTGGCGGTGAAACTGCCCGACCAGTCCTCACCCGGATGCTGGATGCCGACGAACATGGTCTTGCCGTCGGGCGTCGTGACCACACCGGTCACTTCGCAGTTGCGCGGGCTGGTGAGGAAGCGGGTGATCTGGCGGGTGGCCGGATCGGCACAGAACATGGCATTGCCGCCGATATTCACCCAGTCGCCGGTGGCATCGCCCTGCTGGTCGGTCTGTATCCACAGACGGCCGTCGCGGTCGAACCACAGGCCGTCCGGTGCGCCCAGATCGTCACCGATGATATTGCCCTGGTGATGCGCATCGACGTCCAGCTTGTCGCCGCACTCGACGAAGATGTCCCACTCGAAGGTGGTCGCGCCGACGTCACCGTTGGTTTCGTTCCAGCGCAGGATGTGGCCGTAACGGTTGTCGCGGCGCGGGTTGACTGCATCGACCGGCGGGCGGGCGCTGCCTGCGGTGGTCGAGCCATCGACCGCGTTCGAGGTGGTGCCGCCACGGCGGTTGTTGTTGGTCAGCGTCAGATAGACTTCGCGGGTCGTGGGATGCACGGCAACCCATTCCGGACGATCCATCATCGTGGCGCCCAGACGGTCGGCGGCCTGACGGGCCTTGATCAGCACTTCGCCCTGATCGGCAAAGCCGTTCGCGGCGGTGAGGCCGTTCTGTCCCCACACCAGCGGCAGCCACTGGCCGCTGCCATCGGCGTTGAACCGGGCGACATACAGCGTGCCGCTGTCCAGCAGATCGCGGTTGGCGGCGCGGTTCTTCGGGTTGAACTTGTTGGCACAGACGAACTTGTACATGTAGTCGTTGCGCTCGTCGTCGCCGAGGTAGATGGCAACCTTGTTGTCGGCACCCAGCGAGTGCGTGGCGCCTTCGTGCTTGAAGCGGCCCAGCGCCGTACGCTTGACCGGGGTGGCGTTCGGGTTCCACGGGTCGATCTCGACCACCCAGCCGAAGCGGTTCGGCTCGTTCGGGGTGTCGCGGAAGTCGAAGCGTGCATCCGCTTCGTGCCAGCGATAGCCGAAACCGCCCTGGGCCATGCCATAGCGCTTCTCGAGGTTGTTCAGCGGCTGCGCGGACAGCTTGGCGGCCGTGGTGCCGAAGTAGCCGTTGAAGTTCTCTTCACAGGTGAGGTAGGTGCCCCAGGGCGTGTAACCGTGGGCGCAGTTGTTCAGCGTACCCAGGACCAGCGTGCCGGACGGGTCGGCAGCGGTCTTCAACAGCGCGTGGCCGGCGGCCGGGCCGGACAGCTTGCACGGGGTGGCGCCGGTGATGCGACGGGCAAACGCGGACGGGCGTTGCGGCTTCATTTCGCCGCCGACCTTGCGCACTTCGAGCACGCTCACGCCGTGGCCGGCGATCTGTGCGTCGACCATGGCCTTGGTGATGACGTCGGTCGAATAGGTGGTCGTGTGATTGACCAGGCCCGGGTCGACGTACTCGTGATTGGCGACCAGCAGGCCGCGATCGCTGCTGACACCGCCGGCACCGGTACCCGGGAACGGGAACAGGTGCATGCCGTCGTTGTGAGCGCCCCAGGTGGTGAGCTGGGTGGCTTCGGTCATCGCGCCGGCCGGATTCCAGTGCACATTGGCCTGCGGACCGGTCTTGCCGATCGCGTCACCCCAGGAGATCAGGACGCGGGCGCTGTAGCCGGTCGGCACGGTGATGCCGTCGGTCATCGGTGCGATGTTGGCCGGAACGCCCGAGAAACCGATGCCGCCGTTGGCCGGCGACGGGCTGGGCACATAGCCGGCGGCCAGCGCTTCCATGCTGAACCCACCCATCGATGCGAGCACGGCTGTGCCCATGCTGCCTTTCAGGAAATTGCGGCGACCCTTGAAATTGGCGATGACGTCACGGATGGTTTCGTTGGACGACGGGTTGATCGTGTCGTTGTTGTCGGGATGGAACTGGGAGGACATGAAGACTCCTTGGAAGATGGTGGTGTGTTGCGGGCGCGGGGTACCAGATGCGCAGACACCCTTGAGGGCCTGTTGAGTCTGCGTTATCGACTTGACAGGCATGCGATGCCGGAGGGCCTTCTCCATGGTCCGAACGGACTATCCGAGGTGGCGGGTGCTCATGGCTTCCGGCAGAAGGAAAACGGCCCGGACAGAGGTACTGTCCGGGCGCGCGACCGGGGTCCGGTGTGTCGAAGCGGTCCGGACGATCCGTCCGGACCGCTTGCCGGGATCAGACCTTGCGGCGACGGGCTGCCAGACCGATCAGGCCGAGACCGGCGAGCAACATTGCGTAGGTTTCGGGTTCCGGAACCGCGGCAGCGATGGTTACGCGGTAGGCGAGGAACATGGTGTCGATGTCCTTGCCGTCGTTGTAGGCGCTGCCGACCTGGAAGCCGTCGGTGGTGGCGAAGTCGTTGTCGTTCGCGATGAACAGGAAGTAGTCGTCCGGATGCTCGGGATCGAGCGCCGGCAGCAGGGCCAACCCTTCCCACTTCTCGGACAGATTGTCGAAGTCCGGATTCACGCCGTTGATGAGGCCGAAGCGCGCCAGTTCGGCGTTGTCGTTGATGTCGAGGAAGGGGGTGTAGAGCGCCGGGGTGATGGCCGGATTCAGGGCGCCACCCGGTGCGATGGTCGACTCGAAGCTTTCGCCGAGCAGGTTGGTGGCGTCGCTGATGTCGATCACATCCACTCGGCGCAGCTTGGATTCCTGGGTACCGACCAGCAGACCGTTGCTGTCGCGCGGCAGGATGAGCAACTGGGTGTCGGACACGGCAAGGATTTCGCTCTGCGCTGCCACCAGAGTGCTCGAACCCTGCTGGAACTTGGGCAGTTGCACGGCGTACTCACCGGTCAGGGCGATATTGTCCAGGTCGCTGACGTCATAGGTGAACAAGCGGGTGTTGTTGCGCGTGGCGGCATTGGCGAGATCCTGACGAGCGGCGCTCTGCAGTGCGACGAACAGCGTATTGCCGTCGGGCGACAGCGACAGACCTTCGAAGCCCTGGTTGTTCGCGCGACCGTAGCTGGGATTGGCCGGCGACGGCGCCGGCTGGCCCGAGGCCGGGTTGTTCGAGCTGTAGTCGGTCACACCGTTGCGCAGCGGTCGCACGGAAGCGGCCACCGGCAGCGCGCCCATGAATTCGCCAGTCGCGGAAAAACGGTAGATCGATGGGCCGTATTCGTCGCTGATCAGGCGCGAGCCGTCGGACAGGATGACGATGCCCTCGGCATCGAGCGAAAGCTTTCCGTTGTAGCCCTGCGGCAGTTCCGGAAGATTCTGTGTTGCGGCACGCGCGCCGCCGGTGGCCACACCGCCAGGCACCGGATCGAGACCGCTGAGCGGCAGTGTGCCGCCTCCGGAAAGCGTTTCGTACAGCAGCGTCGATTTCGTCAGCGAAAGCTGGATCTGATTCTGCGCCAGTCCGCTGGCACCGCTGGCCGCCGGCGTGAATTGAACCGCGATCTGGTTGATGCGGGGCGTGTAGTCGATGGTTCCGGCTACGTTGTAGCCGCGATCCGGCGAGGTATAGAAGGTGCCGGTATAGGTGTTGCCAGTGCGCGTCCAGGACGATGCATCGGCGAAAAGTCCGGAAATCGAACCGAAGGTTTCGCCGTGTTCGTCGCGCAGATTGGCCGGCAGGCGACCGACGCCGACCAGTTCCTGCAGGGTGAAGGTGCTGCCGTTGATGACCGTCTGGGCCAGCGCGGCCTGCGAGCCCGGGAACATCAGTGCGCCGACGAGTGCCAGTCGCGTCAGGCGGGGAAAGGGTGCGTTCATGTGACCTCCGGCGGGCTGGGCCCGTTGCTGTTGTGATTGAGCCGGTGATCGTGCGCATGTCCTGTGACAGCGCGATGAACAGGCGCCGGGCGACAGGGGCTTGCGGGTCGCTGCGGGTGCGGGCCGGGGGTCAGCGCAGCGCAGCGAGCGCCGTGTCGTAGGCGGCGCCCAGTTCGTTCTCGCTGCCCGCTTCCATGCCGAGGTTGCGCACCAGTCCGTCCTTCAGACCGTAGATCCAGCCATGTACGCGCACTTGCTGGCCGCGCGCCCAGGCATCGCGGATGACCGTTGTCTCGCACACATTCATCGCCTGTTCGATCACGTTCAGCTCGCACAGCCGGTCTTCCTGCATTTCTCCGGCTCCCGCCGCTTCCAGCAGTTCACGGTGCTTGTTCCGCACGTGCTGCACATTGCGCAGCCAGTTGTCGATCAGCCCGAAATGCATGTCATGCAGGGCCGCGCGCACACCGCCACAGCCATAGTGGCCGACCACCAGGATGTGTTTCACCTTCAGGACATCCACCGCATACTGCATGACCGACAGACAGTTCAGATCGGTCTGTACCACCACGTTGGCGACGTTGCGGTGTACGAAGACCTCGCCCGGAATCAGGCCGACGATCTGGTTGGCCGGCACCCGACTGTCGGAACAGCCTATCCACAGGTATTCCGGATTCTGCAGCGTGGCGAGCCGTTGGAAGAACTGCGGGTCGTCGGCCTGCATGCGCGCAGCCCATTGGCGGTTGGCTTCGAATAATTGATCAGTTTTCTTCTGTGTCATGGCGCCCTCGTATCAGCCCCGATTATAGCTTTGCGGCCTGGCGCGAACCGCTTCCGCGGCGCCTTCGTCCGCAGGCCAGCGCACTGTGTTGCATCTTGAGGTCCGTTCGGCTGCGTTCCCGCCGACGGCCGCCCCTCGCCAGACATCGCTCGGTGTCATCCTGCCGCTGTGCAGTGACGGTCCTTTCGGGCTCGGCGACCGCGAGACGACGCGAAGGTGCGCGCGGCGCTTTCCGTCCGCTGCACGAGCGGTACAGGTCAGGCGTCCTCCGCGCACGCAGCAAGCAGGACAGGGTCGATGCGAGCCGGCAAGCGGGACGTCGTGACTCAAGGCCGACGCAGGGCGGCGCATGCTGTGGTCAAATCGCATCTGTCCCAACCGCCGCCTCCCGTCATGAGCGCCGTCCGCTACCGCATCACGCCAGCCCATCCCGAAGCCCATCTGTTCGAGGTCGAGATCGACATCGCGGAACCCGCCGCGGACGGCCAGTTGCTGTCGCTGCCGGCCTGGATACCGGGCAGCTACATGATCCGGGAATTCGCACGCCACATTGTGCGCATCGACGCGCGCGACGGCGTGCGCGCGGTGGCGCTGACCAAGCTGGACAAGCACACCTGGCGTGCAGCGCGCTGCGACGGCGCGTTGCGCGTGCGCTACGAGGTCTATGCCTGGGACCTGTCGGTGCGCGCAGCGCATCTGGACGTCACCCATGGCTTCTTCAACGGCAGCAGCGTGTTCCTGAAGGTGTCCGGCCAGGAGAACCTGCCCTGCGAAGTCGATATCCGGCCGCCGTCCGGCCGTGCCTACAAGGAATGGCGGGTGGCCACCACGCTGCCCGAGGCGGGCGGGCGCGCGGGCGCGAAGCGGCACGGCTTCGGTGTCTATCGTGCCGCCGACTATGAGGAGCTGATCGACCACCCGGTCGAAATGGGCGAGTTCGCGCTGTATGAATTCAAGGCCTGTGGCGTACCCCACGAGGTGGTGGTGACCGGTCGCCACGACCTGGACGCGGCACGGCTGTGCGCCGATCTGAAGCGGATATGCGAATGGCAGATCCGGCTGTTCGGCGAACCGGCGCCGTTCGATCGCTATGTGTTCCTGGTGATGGCGGTGGGCGAGGGATATGGCGGACTGGAGCACCGTTCCAGCACGGCGCTGCTGTGTTCGCGCAACGATCTGCCGGCGTCGGGTGTGGCGGCGATGAGCGACGGCTATCGCGCTTTCCTCGGCTTGTGCAGTCACGAGTATTTCCACTCGTGGAATGTCAAGCGCATCAAGCCGGCCGCCTTCGTGCCCTGTGATCTGTCGGGCGAAAACTACACGCGGCTGCTGTGGGCCTTCGAGGGCTTCACGTCCTATTACGACGATCTGGCTCTGGTGCGCTCCGGTGTGATCGGTCAGGACGACTATCTGACGCTGCTCGGCAAGACCGTCACCCAGGTCGCGCGCGGCAGCGGGCGGCTGAAGCAGAGTGTTGCGGATGCATCTTTCGACGCCTGGATCAAGTACTACCGGCAGGACGAGAACGCGCCCAACGCCATTGTGAGCTACTACACCAAGGGGGCGCTGGTCGCCTTGGCCCTTGACCTGACGCTGCGTTCGAAGTCGCGCGGCACGGTCACGCTTGACGATGTGATGCGCAAGCTCTGGTCCGACCACGGACAGACCGGCCTGGGCGTGCCCGAGGACGGCATCCGTCGCGCGGCGGAGGCGGTGAGCGGACTGAAGCTGAAGCGCTTTTTCGACGATGCGACCGACGGTACGGAAGATCTGCCGCTCGACAAACTGCTGCGTACGGTTGGTCTCGACCTCGAGTTCCAGGCGGCAGGCAGCGCGCCGGTGCTCGGCGTAAAAACCGCTGTCGAAGGCGAATGCGTGCGAATCACCCAGGTGCTGGACCACGGTGCGGCCCAGCGTGCAGGACTGTCGGCCGGCGACGTACTGGTCGCCATCGACACATTGCGGGTCAGTCCCTCGTCGCTGGACAGCCTGCTGAAGCGCCGGCAGGCAGGCGACGAAGTGAAAGTGCATGCCTTTCGCCGCGACGAGTTGATGAAGTTCCGTGTGCGGCTTGATGCGCCGCCCGCCGACCAGGCGAGAATCGCCCCTGCCGCACGCGCCAGCGCGGCGGCCAGGGAACTGCTCAAGCAGTGGCTGGCGCGGGGCTGAAGGACGGGATTCCGGCGGTAGCGCGAGCCCGCATGGCGGGCTCACGCAGGACGTTCCGGGTTGGTGCGCCCGGCAAGTCGCGGCGACCTGCCGCGACTGCGGGAGAGCGTTCAGCGACCGATGCGGCGCGCAGCGCTCAGCACGATCATGCCCAGGCCGGCCAGCAGCATGGCCCAGTCGACCGGTTCCGGCACGGCGGGCGTAACCCCGATGTTCAGCCTGAAGGTGTCGCCAGCGTTCATGCCGGAGAAGCCTATCGTCCAGTCGCTCACGCCGTCTTCGATGAAGGGGTTGCCAATGTAGAACTCGGTCACCATGGCGCCCGAGAAATAGTCGCTCGTCAGCAGATCGCCTTCGACCGTGGCGGCACGCAGCGAATCGGTCGGGATGGTGAGGTCGCCCTTGTTGAGCATGATGCTCAGCGAACCGAAACCGAGGCCGCTGACGTCGCGCACGATCGAGTTGAAGCTCACGCTGCCGGCAGCGATGTCGTCCGCGTCGACGGCGAAGTCAAAGGAGAGCACATCATGGTTCCAGATCGACAGATCGAGCGAGATCAGCGACGAGGTGCTGAACGAGGTGTCCAGCGCATTGCCAGCGAGCGTGGCGGATTCCAGCGTGACAGCGTGGGCGGGCAGGGCAAACAGCGCGGCACTGGCGAGGGCCAACAGGGTCGATCTCATTGCGGAACTCCGAGGAAGCAAGGTTGCCCCGAACGATAGGCAGTGCATGTGACACGGCCATGTCACGGCCGTGAGCGCTGCGTCAACAATCGTTCATCCTGTTGTCACTGCGGCTCACCACACTTCGCGCCAGTCCATGACAGCACGGAGCCTGCGATGCCCAGCAATATGTTTTCCCGTCGTGATTTCATCCGCACCGTCGGTGCGGGCGCCCTGGCCGGTTCCGCGATGGTGCGCTCGGCGTCTGCCGTCGTGGCGCCTTCCGGCCTGTTCCAGCACGGCGTGGCCAGCGGCGATCCGCTCGCCGATCGCGTCATCATCTGGACCCGTGTGACGCCCGCCCAGCCCGGCATGGTGCCGGTCATGTGGGAAGTCGCGCTGGACGAGAGCTTCAAGCGCATCATCCGCCGCGGCCGCGTGCTCACCGGCGAGGACATCGACTACACGGTGAAGGCCGACGTGCTCGGGTTGCCGGCTGCCGCCAAGCTCTACTACCGCTTCCGCGCGGGCAGCGAGTACTCCACCATCGGTCGCACCCGCACACTGCCGGCCGGTGCGGTGAATCAGGTGAAGCTCGCGGTGTTCTCCTGTTCCAACTTTCCGGCGGGCTACTTCCATGTCTATGCCGAAGCGGCCAAGCTGGGCGACATCGACGTGGCCGTGCATCTGGGCGACTACATCTATGAGTACTCGCGCAGCGGCTACGCGTCGGGCGACGCCGAGTCCCTCGGCCGCGTGTCGGAGCCGGAGGGCGAAATCCTCTCGCTGGCCGATTACCGCACACGTCACGCGCAGTATCGTACCGATCCCGACCTGCAGGCCTTGCACGCCGCGGTGCCGATGATTGCTGTCTGGGACGATCACGAAATCTCCAACGACACCTGGCGCGAAGGCGCGGAAAACCATACGGAAGGTGTCGAGGGTTCCTTCGCCGAACGTCGTGCTGCGGCGATCCGTGCCTATCACGAGTGGTTGCCGACGCGCGTGCCCGATCCGGCGCATCCGGAGCGCATCTACCGCAGCTTCCGCTTCGGCAACCTGCTGTCGCTGCATATGCTGGACACCCGCGTGATCGGTCGCGACCAGCAGCTGGATTACGCGAACTACATCGGCGCCACCGGCTTCGACACGGCCAGCTTCTCGGCCGACATCGTCGACCCGAACCGCACGCTGCTGGGTGCCGAGCAGCAGGACTGGCTGAGCCTGCAACTTGCGCAGTCAAGCACCACCTGGGACATGCTTGGCCAGCAGGTGCTGATGGGTCGCATGAACATTCCGTCGCCACTGGTTCTGGGCCTGATCAGCTTCACCGACTACAGCGCCCTTGTTTACAAGGCGACCGTCGCGCCGGCCACGCTCACACCGCAGGAACAGGCCATCCTCGCCGAGCCCGCCATCCCCTACAACCTCGATGCATGGGACGGCTACGCCGTTGCCCGCGAGACCCTGCTCGGCACCGCGCGTGCGCTGAACAAGAACCTCGTCGTTCTCGCCGGGGACACGCACAACGCCTGGGCGAACGATCTGGCGGATTTCAGCGGTAACGCCGTGGGTGTGGAGTTCGCCACGTCGTCGGTCAGTTCGCCGGGGCTGGAAGAGTATTTCCCGAGCGAAGATCCGCTGGCCGTTGCCGCCGGCCTGACGCAGATCATCGGTCCGCTGCAGTACGCCGACACGGGCCGCCGCGGATTCATGATCGTCACCGTCACTCACGATGCCTGCCGCGCCGAGTGGCGCTATGTCAGCACGGTGAAGAGCCGTACCTACGTGCTGCAACAGGGTCCGGCACTGAAGGTGTTGCCGGGCATCGGCAACCGAAAGCTCGTCCCGGCCTGATCGCGCAGATCCCGACAGGCGCCTGCGAAAGGCGCGCTGTCGAGGGCACGGTCTGGCACCCGCGATGCGACAACGGATCGCGGGTGCCGCGTCGTCCCGGTCGGTCGGTTTTCCTGTTTTTCCTGACCCCGCCCCGGCCTTCGCGGTCTCGTCAGAGCAGCTTCTTCAACGCGTACAGGGCGTCCAGAGCCTCGCGCGGGCTGAGGCTGTCCGGGTCGATCGCGGACAGGGCATCGATGGCCGCGTGCAAAGGCTGTTCCGGCGGCGGCGGCGGCGGGGCGAACAGGTCGGCCTGCGGACCCGCGTCGATGCGGCCGGCTTCCAGTTGCTGCAGCGCGCGCCGGGCGTCGCGGATCACCGTGCCCGGCACGCCGGCCAGTGCGGCCACTTCTATACCGTAGGACTGCGACGCCGGTCCTTCTTCGATGGCATGCAGGAACACGATGCGCTTGCCGTGCTCGACCGCGTCCAGATGCATGTTGGCGCAGTCCGGATGGGCCTGTGCAAGCTGGGTCAGTTCGAAATAGTGGGTGGCGAACAGTGTCCAGCTGCGGTTGCGGGTGAGCAGATGACGGGCGATGGACTGCGCCAGGGCGACACCGTCGAAGGTCGAAGTGCCGCGACCGATTTCGTCCATCAGCACCAGGCTGCGTTCGGTCGCACCGTGCAGGATGCCGGCTGCTTCGGTCATTTCGACCATGAAGGTCGAGCGACCTGAGGCGAGGTCGTCCGACGCGCCGATACGGGTGTGGATGGCGTCCAGCGGTCCCAGCCGCACCGCGCGCGCCGGTACCGGGCAGCCGCAGTGCGCCAGCAGCGCGATCAGCGCGACCTGCCGCATATAGGTCGACTTGCCGCCCATGTTCGGGCCAGTGATGAGCAGCATGCGGCGCCCGTCGCGCATCGCAGTGTCGTTGGCGATGAAGTTGTCGACCTGCCGTTCGACCACCGGATGACGGCCGCGCTCTATCGCGATCTCGGGCTCGTCGACGAATCGCGGACGGCAGTAGTCGTGGCGCTGGGCGGCGCGGGCGAAGGCGATCAGACCGTCCAGTCCGGCCAGCGCGCGGGCGATGTCGCCAAGTAACGGCAGTTCCGGCGCCAGCGCGTCGAGCAGCTGTTCGTAAAGGAATTTTTCGCGTGAGCTGGCGCGATCCGCGGCCGAAAGCGCCCGGTCCTCGAAAGCCTTCAGTTCCGGTGTGATGTAGCGCTCGGCGTTCTTCAGCGTCTGCCGGCGGCGGTAGTCGTCCGGGATGCGCTCGACGTGGGCGTGCGTGACCTCGATGTAGAAGCCATGCACGCGGTTGTATTCGACCTTCAGGTTGGCGATGCCGGTGCGGCTGCGCTCGCGCGCCTCCAGCGCAAGCAGGAACTCGCCGCAGTTGTCCTGCAGGCTGCGCAGTTCGTCGAGTTCGGCGTCGAAACCGGCGCGCATGACGCGACCGTCGCGCAGTTGTGCGGCCGGTTCGTCCATGATGGCGCGAGCGAGCAGGTCGCCGGCGGCCAGCGGTTGCGCCAGTGTCGCGCGCGCCTGGTCGAGCAGGCCGCGGTCCGGGGGAATGGCCGCGGCGACGCCGGGCAGCTTCGCCAGTGCGTCGCGCAGGCTGGACAGGTCGCGTGGCCGCGCGGTGCGCAATGCCACGCGCGCGGCGATGCGCTCGATGTCGGCGATGCCGCGCAGCGCTTCGTGCAAGCGGTCGGCACGGTCGGTGTCGCGCAAGGCGGCCACTGCTTCCTGTCGTGCGTCGGCCGCCGTACGGTCGCGCAACGGGTGATGCAGCGCACGGCGCAGCCAGCGCGAACCCATGGAACTGGCGCAGGTGTCGAGCAAGGACAGCAGCGTCGGTGCGGCCTCGCCGCGCAGGGTTTCCGTCAGTTCCAGATTGCGCCGGGTGGCGGCGTCCATGCGCAACCAGTTCGAATCGTGTTCGACCGCCAGCGTGCTGACGTGCGCCAGCGCGCGCTGCTGGGTCGCCTGAGCATAACTGAACAGCGCGCCGCAGGCCGCCAGCGCGATCGGCACCTCCGCCACGTCGAAGGCGGACAGGTCGCGGCTGCCGAAATGGGCGGTGAGCAGCCGGGTCGCCTCGGTGACGTCGAACTGCCAGGCACTGCGGGGCGTGACCGACCACGGGCCGTCCGGCGCGTGGTCGGCGTCGGCCACCAGGAGCTCGGCCGGGCGCAGGCGGTCGAGCAGCGAGGGCAGCACATTGGCCGCGACCTCGGTCAGTTTGAGCTCGCCGCTGGCCAGATTGAGCCAGGCTACGCCGGCACGTGTTCGTTCCACGTGCAGCGCCATCAGCAGCGAATCCGAGCGCTCGTCGAGCAGGCTGGCGTCGGTCAGCGTGCCTGGCGTGACGATGCGCGACACCGCGCGCTCGACCGGGCCTTTGGAGGTGGCCGGATCGCCGATCTGTTCGACGATCACCACCGATTCGCCCATCTTCACCAGCCGGGCGAGGTACTGCTCGACCGCGTGGAAGGGCACCCCGGCCATCGGGATAGGCTGGCCGGCCGACTGCCCGCGATGGGTCTGCGTGATGTCGAGCAGCCGCGCGACGCGGATCGCGTCCTCGAAGAACAACTCGTAGAAGTCCCCCATGCGGTAGAACACCAGCAACTCGGGGTATTGCCTCTTGAACCCGAGGTACTGCTGCATCATGGGGGTGTGCTGCGACAGATCGGCGCTCGTCATCCTCGTTGTGAATGCCCTGTTTGTGCGCTCAGGCGCGCAACGCCTCGGTCAGATGCGGTTCGATCGCCTGCAGGATGGCCGGGTAGATGCGCGGCGTGGCGGCGACCATATTGCCGCTTTCCATGTAGCCGGTTTCGCCCAGCAGGTTGCCGACCAGTCCGCCGGCCTCGCTGACCAGCAGGCTGCCGGCGGCGATGTCCCAGGGCGACAGGCCGATCTCGAAGAAGCCGTCGAAGCGGCCGCAGGCCACCCAGGCCAGATCGAGCGCGGCGGCTCCGGGGCGGCGCAGGCCGGCCGTCTTCTGCATCAGTTCCTTGAACATGCCGAGGTAGGCGTCGACGTGGTCCCACACGCGGTAAGGGAAGCCGGTGCCGAGCAGCGCTTCGCCCAGCTTGGCGCGACGCGAAACGCGGATGCGGCGGTCGTTCAGGAAGGCGCCCCGGCCGCGGCTCGCGGTAAACATTTCATTGCGCAGCGGATCGAACACGACGCCCGACTGCATCTGGCCTCGATGTTCCAGGCCAATGGAAACCGCATACTGCGGCGTGCCGTGGATGAAGTTGGTGGTGCCGTCCAGCGGGTCGATGATCCAGCGGTACTCCGACGTGGAGCCGGACTCGCCGCTCTCCTCGGCTAGAATCGCGTGATCCGGGTAGGCTTCGCGCAGGATGGCGATGATGGCGTCTTCGGCGGCGCGGTCGACCTCGGTCACGAAATCGTTCTGGCGTTTGCTGCTGACCTTGAGCAGGTCTACATCCTGGCTGGCCCGGGTGATGATCTGACCCGCGCGGCGGGCGGCCTTGACAGCGGTGGTGAGCGTCGGATGCATGAATGTGTCTGTACGCGGGCCTTGTGGCACGCATCTCGGCAGGAAAACCCTGCATTCTAATATGAACCCGTTCGCTTCCCTCGACCGCGTGCGCGTGGTCATGTCGCACACCACCCACCCGGGCAATATCGGTGCCTGCGCGCGTGCAATGAAGGTGATGGGGCTGTCGCGTCTCTACCTCGTGAATCCGAAGTGCTTTCCGCACGAGGAGGCGGTGGCAATGAGTTCCGGCGCGACCGACGTGCTCGACAACGCGATCGTGGTCGACCGTATCGAGTCGGCACTGGCGGGCACCGTAGCGCAGGCGGCGCTGACCGCGCGCCGGCGCGAAATGGCGCTGCCGGTGCGCGATGTGCGCACCGCGGCGAGCGAACTGGCCACGCTGCTGGCCGGCCGTGACGCCGAGGTGGCACTGGTGTTCGGTACCGAAAGTTCGGGGCTGACCAATGAGGAAGTGGCGATGTGTTCGCTGCCGGTCACCATTTCGACCAGTGACGGCTACCGCTCGCTGAACGTCGCCGCGGCGGCCCAGATCGTGTGTCACGAACTGCGCATGGCGATCGGAGGCGTGGCGTTGCCCGTCGGGATACCGCCTGAACTGGCGCCGCACGAAGGTCTGGAAAGCCTGTACGCACTTCTGGAAGACCTGATGCTGGAATCCGGTTTTCTCGACCGGGTGAATCCGGGCCGAGCCATGCCCCGCCTGCGACGCCTGTTCGGTCGTGCGCGCGTCGAGGCGGAGGAACTGCATCTGCTCATGGGGGCGTTGAAGGCCATAGCGGGCCGCAAGCCGCGCGGCGGAGCCTGAACCCGCGCGAGGAAATCGGGTCTTCCTTCGCGGAGGCGCGAAAGCCCACTAGAATCGCCGGCTCCCGCGTTCGCCATTGTGCGTTCCGCGTTGTACCGGGGCCATCCGGCCGCGGGCGTCGCAAGCCTGGCGCGAGCGATACTTTCGGGTTCACGGATCCGGCAGCGCTGCCGGAATCACACGAGGAAAAACGATGTTCCAACGCCTGCGCGAAGACGTTTCAAGCGTGCTCGACCGCGATCCGGCGGCACGCTCCGGCTTCGAGGTGCTGACCTGCTACCCGGGCATACACGCGCTGTTCATTCACCGTATCGCCAACGCCTGCTGGCGCCGCGGTTTCCTCTGGCTGGGCCGCTTTCTTTCTCATGTCGGACGGGTGTTGACCGGCATAGAGATACATCCCGGCGCGACGATGGGTCGCCGTGTCTTCATCGACCACGGCATGGGGGTGGTGATCGGTGAAACAGCGGTCGTGGGCGACGAATGCACGATCTACCAGGGCGTTACGCTGGGCGGCACCTCGCTCTACCGTGGCTCGAAACGGCATCCGACCCTGGGTCGCGGTGTCGTGATCGGTGCCGGCGCTCAGGTGCTGGGTGGATTCGAGGTCGGCGACGGCGCCAAGATAGGCTCCTGCGCGGTCGTCGTGAAGCCGGTGCCGCCAGGTGCGACCGCGGTCGGCAACCCGGCGCGCATCATCGAGGCGACCGCCCCGGGTGTCGAGGACGAGAAAAGACGGCGTGCGGAGCAGGCCGGCTTCACCGCCTACGGCGTCACCCGCGATATGGAAGATCCGATGGCGAAAGCGCTGACCGCTCTGATCGATCACGCACTGGAAAGCGATCGCCGCATCGAATGCCTGTTGAACAAGCTTGAACGTGCCGGAATACAGCTTGACGACAATGCCAGGGAGGAAATGGCGGATCACTCCCATGTCGACCTCGGTCGAGTCCGGCCTAATTGTTGACTGAACTTGTCGGGAATTATAAAGTCGACAAAAATGATCGGGAATTGAGCCGGACCGGACTGTCCGCTCCGGCTGTTTCCGGTCCGGCCACCGTGCAGCGGGCGCCGGATCGCCGACCGCTTTCCTGGAGTACACGCCATGAGACTGACCACCAAGGGCCGCTTCGCCGTCACCGCGATGCTGGACCTCGCCCTGCGCCAGGAAAACGGCCCAGTGACCTTGTCCGGCGTGGCCGAGCGCCAGCGCATCAGTCTTTCCTATCTCGAACAGCTGTTCGGCAAGTTGCGCCGCCAGGAACTGGTGGCCAGCGTGCGTGGGCCGGGAGGCGGTTACTGTCTTGCACGCGATGCACGCACCATTTCCGTGGCGCAGATCATCATCGCGGTCGATGAGCCGCTTGACGCCACGCAGTGTGGCGGCAAGGAGAACTGCCACGACGAACACCGGTGCATGACGCACGACCTCTGGTCCAGCCTGAGCCGTCACATGCACGACTACCTCGATTCCATCAATCTGCACGATCTGATGGTGCAGCAGCGCGCGCGCAGCGGCCACAAGGTGGTGCTGCACGATCAGACGGTACGCAGCTGTCCGACCGAAACCGCAGGATTGCAGGCCTGATCATGTTTGCGCCGGTCTATCTCGACCACAACGCCAGCACGCCGCTGCTCGATGCAGTGCGCGAGGCGATGCTGCCCTGGCTGGGCGTGCGCTTCGGCAACGCCTCCAGCCGCCACGAGTATGGCCGTGCCGCACGCCGGGCGATCGACGATGCGCGGGCGCAGGTGGCGGCGGCGGTCAAGGCGCACCCGACAGAGGTCGTGTTCACCAGCGGCGGTTCGGAGGCGAACAACCTGTTCATCAAGGGGGCGGCGGCCCGCATGAAGCCCGGGGTGATCGCGGTGTCGGCGATCGAACATCCCTGTGTGCGCGAACCGGTGCGCCAGTTGGTGCGCACCGGCTGGGAACTGGCCGATATCGCCGCCGATGCGCAGGGGAGAGCCTGTATCGACACACTGGACGCACGCGCCGTACTGGTGTCGGTCATGGCGGCCAATAACGAAACCGGCGTACTGCAGGACATTCCCGCCTTTGCTGCCGCAGCAAAGCGCAGCGGTGCGTGGATGCACAGCGACGCGGTGCAGGCGCTGGGCAAGGTGGAACTGGATTTCCGTGCGCTGGGCGTATCGGCAATGACGCTGTCGGCGCACAAGATTGGCGGTCCGCAGGGTGCCGGTGCGCTGGTACTGGACAAGCGGGTCGATATCGAACCGCTGATTGCGGGAGGCGGACACGAACGCGGCCTGCGCTCCGGTACCGAGAACATTGCTGCCATCGTCGGTTTTGGCGTGGCCTGCGAACACGCGATCGCGGCACTTGGCAGCCGGCGCGAGGCGATGCAGGCGCAGCGTTCGCGCATCGAGCGCTGCGTGGCGGCGCTCGGCGGCGTCGTATTCGGTGCGCAGGCGGCACGCCTGTCCAATACCTGCTGTTTCTCGCTCGCCGGCATCGACGGCGAAACCCTGGTCGGCAAGCTTGATCGTGCAGGGTTCGCGGTAGCCAGCGGGGCGGCTTGTTCGAGTGCTTCGCCGGAGCCGTCGCGCACTCTGACGGCAATGGGCGTCGAGGCGGATCTGGCGCGCGGCGCGGTGCGCGTCAGTGTCGGTGCGACGACGACGATGCAGGATGCAGACGATTTTTGCAGCGCGCTGGTGCGGGTGGCGGACGAACTCCGCAGCCTGCGCGCGATGGCTGCGGCTTGACCATGAACCAGGACCTCCAGGAGTCGACGAAATGCTGAAATTTCCTATCTATCTCGACTATTCGGCGACCACGCCGGTTGACCCGCGTGTGGCGGCGAAAATGATTCCGTGGCTGACCGAGCATTTCGGCAACCCGGCCTCGCGCAGCCATGCCTATGGCTGGGAAGCGGAGGCGGCCGTCGAGGAGGCGCGCGAACAGGTGGCCAGGCTGGTCAATGCCGATCCGAAGGAAATCGTCTGGACCTCGGGCGCCACCGAATCGAACAATCTCGCCATCAAGGGCGCGGCCCATTTCTATTCGGGCAAAGGCAAGCACATCGTCACCATGCGCACCGAGCACAAGGCGGTGCTGGACACTTTCCGCGAACTGGAACGCGAAGGTTTCGAGGCTACCTATCTCGAACCGAAGGAAGACGGTCTGGTCGATCTCGATGTGTTCCGCGCGGCCTTGCGTCCGGACACCGTGCTGGTGTCCATCATGTTCGTGAACAACGAGATCGGCGTCATCCAGCCGATCGCGGAAATCGGTGAAATCTGCCGTGAGCGGGGCATCGTGTTCCATGTGGATGCGGCGCAGGCGACCGGCAAGGTGGCAATCGACCTCGATCTGATCAAAGTTGACCTGATGAGTTTCTCCGCGCACAAGACCTACGGCCCCAAGGGCATAGGCGCGCTCTATGTGCGCCGCAAGCCGCGCATCCGCCTGGAGGCGCAGATGCACGGCGGCGGCCACGAGCGCGGCCTGCGTTCCGGCACGCTGGCGACGCACCAGATCGTCGGCATGGGTGAGGCCTTCCGCATCGCACGCGAGGAAATGGGCGCCGAGAACGAGCGCGTGCGCATGCTGCGTGACCGCCTGCTCAAGGGCCTGCAGGACATCGAGGCGACCTATGTGAATGGCGACATGGAAGCGCGCGTGCCGCACAACCTCAACATCAGCTTTGCCTATGTCGAGGGCGAGTCGCTGATCATGGCGATCAAGGAAGTGGCGGTGTCCTCGGGCTCGGCCTGTACCTCTGCCAGCCTGGAGCCGTCCTATGTGCTGCGTGCGCTCGGTCGCGAAGACGAACTGGCACACAGCTCGATCCGCTTCTCGATCGGTCGCTTCACCACGGAAGAGGAGGTCGATTTCACCATCGATCTGCTCCATCGCAAGATCGGCAAGCTGCGCGAGCTGTCGCCGCTGTGGGAAATGGTGCAGGACGGCGTCGATCTGAACACAGTGCAGTGGGCGCATCACTGAGCGCATCCGGGATACACAGGAAGACAAGGAGAAAGACATGGCCTACAGCGACAAACTTCTCGACCACTACGAGAACCCCCGCAACGTCGGTTCCTTCGGCAAGGAGGATGACGATGTCGGTACCGGCATGGTGGGCGCACCGGCCTGCGGCGACGTCATGAAGCTGCAGATCAAGGTGGGTGCGGACGGCATCATCGAGGACGCCAAGTTCAAGACCTACGGCTGCGGTTCGGCCATTGCGTCGAGTTCGCTGGTGACCGAATGGGTCAAGGGCAAGACACTGGATCAGGCGATGGAGATCAAGAACACCGCCATCGCCGAGGAACTGGCGCTGCCGCCCGTCAAGATCCACTGCTCCATCCTCGCCGAGGACGCGATCAAGGCGGCGGTCGAGGATTACCGCAAGAAGCACGGTGCCGGAGTGCCGGAGTCGGACGCCGCCTGAGATGGGGGTACCCGCGCTCGTTTCGTTCGCTGCCCGCGGAGCGGGCTGCGTCGCTCGCGCGGCAGCCCTGCGGGCGGCGCGTGTCGCCATGGATTAACTGAGGAAACGCGAATGGGAGTCACACTGAGTGAAAAGGCGGCCACGCATGTCGCCAACTACATCGCCAAACGGGGTCGGGGCGTTGGCCTGCGTCTGGGCGTCCGCACCAGCGGCTGTTCCGGCATGGCCTACAAGCTGGAGTTCGCCGATGACGTCGCGGCCGACGATCTGGTGTTCGAAAGTCATGGCGTGAAGGTGCTGATAGACCCGACCAGCCTGCCCTATCTCGAAGGCACCGAACTGGATTTCGTGCGCGAAGGCCTGAACGAGGGGTTCAAGTTCAACAACCCGAATGTGAAGGACGAGTGCGGCTGCGGCGAGAGTTTCAATGTCTGAGCCGTCCGAACTGCTCCCGGATGCGGACCTTTACAGTCGCGACCATTTCGCATTGTTCGGCCTGCCACGCCGCTTCGAGATCGACGATCGCGCGCTCGAATCGCGCTATCACGAACTGCAGTCGGCCGCGCATCCCGATCGCCACGCGCATCGCCCGGAGCAGGAGCGCCGGATGTCCATGCAGTGGGCAACCCGCATCAACGAAGGGTACCGTCTGCTGCGCGCGCCGTTGACGCGCGCCCGTTACCTGCTCGAACTCGAAGGGATGGACGTTGCGGCGGAGAACAACACCGCCATGCCGGCTGACTTCCTGATGCAACAGATGGAATGGCGCGAGGCACTGGACGAGGCGCGCAATGCGCGCGACCCGGAGGCCCTCGATGCGCTGGCGGCCAAGCTGCGGGCGGCGAGGCGTGAGGCCGAAGCGCGGCTGGCGAAGGAACTGGATGTGGAACGTGACGCCGTGGCCGCCGCCGCGACCGTGCGCCGCATGATGTTCATCGCCCGGCTTGGCGAGGATGTCGCCGAGGCCCACGAAACACTGGAAAACTGATGGCCCTGCTGCAGATTGCCGAACCCGGCGAGTCCACCGCCCCGCATCAACACCGTCTGGCCGTCGGCATGGACCTGGGTACCACCAATTCGCTGGTGGCCACCGTGCGCAACAGTGTGCCGGTGGTGCTGAACGACGAACAGGGGCGCGCTTTGCTGCCGTCGGTGGTTCGCTACGGCAGCGACGGCAGTACGACGGTCGGCCAAGCGGCACTGGCGGCACAGGCGCAGGATCCGCGCAACACGATCGCTTCGGTCAAGCGCTTCATGGGGCGCGGCCTGTCGGACGTCGCACACGTCGAATCCATGCCCTATGTGTTCGAGGACACGCCCGGCATGGTGCGCCTGCGTACGGCGCACGGTGTGAAAAGTCCGGTCGAGGTGTCGGCCGACATCCTGCGCGTGCTGCGCGAACGGGCCGAAGCCAGCCTGGGTGGCGCGCTGACCGGTGCCGTGATCACCGTGCCGGCCTATTTCGACGACGCCCAGCGTCAGGCCACCAAGGACGCTGCCCGACTGGCCGGGCTTGAGGTGTTGCGTCTGTTGAACGAGCCGACGGCAGCGGCCATCGCCTACGGGCTGGACAACGCATCGGAAGGGATCTACGCGGTCTACGACCTCGGTGGAGGCACCTTCGACATTTCCATCCTCAAGCTGTCGCGCGGTGTTTTCGAGGTTCTGGCCACCAGCGGCGATGCGGCGCTCGGCGGCGACGATTTCGATCATCGTGTCTATTGCTGGCTGATCGAGGCCTCGCGCATCGGTCCGCCCGGGCTGGAAGACATGCGCCTGCTGCACATGGAAGCGCGTCGCGCAAAGGAAGTGCTCAGTGCGCAGGACAGCGTGCACATCGGACTTAAGCTTTCGACCGGCGACGAGATCGACCTCACGCTCACGCGCGACCGCTTCGCGGACATGACGCAGAAACTGGTGGACAAGACGCTGGCGCCAACCCGCAAGGCACTGCGCGATGCCGGACTGTCGCCGCAGGATGTAAGAGGGGTGGTCATGGTCGGCGGCGCGACCCGGATGCCGCACGTGCAGCGCGCGGTGGGCGCGTTTTTCGGGCAGGAACCGCTGACCAACCTTGACCCGGACAAAGTGGTGGCCATCGGCGCCGCGATACAGGCCAATGTGCTGGCCGGCAACCGCAGCGCCGGCGAGGACTGGCTGCTGCTGGACGTGATCCCGCTGTCGCTCGGGCTGGAGACGGTGGGCGGACTGGTGGAGAAGATCGTTCCGCGCAACGCCACCATTCCGACTGCGCGCGCGCAGGAATTCACGACCTTCAAGGACGGACAGACGGCCATGGCGCTGCACGTCGTGCAGGGCGAACGCGAGCGGGTCAGTGACTGCCGTTCGCTGGCGCGCTTCGAGCTGCGCGGCATTCCGCCCATGGTGGCGGGTGCGGCGCGCATCCGCGTCAGCTTCCAGGTCGATGCCGACGGCCTGCTCGGCGTCAGCGCCCGCGAACTGGCGTCCGGCGTCGAAGCGCGCATCGAGGTGAAACCCAGCTATGGTCTCGGTGACGAGGAGGTCGCGCGCATGCTCAAGGACGGCTTCGAACACGCGAAGGAAGACATGAGTGCGCGTGCGCTGGCCGAGCAGCGGGTCGAGGCACAGCGCCTGGGCGAAGCCACACGCGCCGCGCTGGCGGTCGATGGCGATCTGCTGGGCGACGCGGAACGTGCGTCCGTCGAGACCGCGCTTGCCGGACTGTCCGAGGCTGCGTCGGCCGACGACACGACCGCGATCAAGCGGGCCATCGCAGCGCTCGGCCGTGCCACCGACGACTTCGCCGCCCGTCGCATGAACCGCAGCATCCAGCGTGCGCTGACGGGGCGCAGCGTCGAATCACTGTAAAGACAGGAATACCGAGACAAGCATGACCCAGATCGTCGTTCTGCCCCATGTCGAACTGTGCCCCGAAGGTGCCGTGATCGACGCTGAGCCCGGTACTTCCATCTGCGACGCGCTGCTCGCCCACGGCGTCGACATCGAGCACGCGTGCGAGAAGTCCTGTGCCTGCACCACCTGCCACGTCGTCGTGCGCGAGGGCTTCGACAGCCTGGAGACGGCCGAAGATCTGGAGGAGGACATGCTGGACAAGGCCTGGGGCCTGGAGCCGAATTCGCGCCTGTCGTGTCAGGCGCTGGTGGCGGATGCGCCGCTGGTGGTCGAGATTCCGAAATACACCGTCAATATGGTCAGCGAAGGAAAGAGGTAAGCAGCATGAAATGGACTGATACACGCGAGATCGCCATTGCGCTGAGCGAAGCGCGTCCCGATACCAACCCGCAATACGTGCGTTTCACCGATCTACTGGAATGGGTGATGGCTCTGCCCGGCTTCGACGACGAGCAGAGCCGCTGCGGCGAGAAGATTCTCGAAGCCATACAACTGGCCTGGATGGACGAGGCCGACTGAGGCTGCGCCGGGAGCGGGCGGTCGTTTCCACCCGAGGTTGCGCAGCGCGAGACAGGTCCGGACTGAGGCAGGTGCCGCCATGAGGGCGCAGCCTGCGTGCCGCGATGTTCAAGGCCCGCCGCTTTTCCGGTAAACTGCGTATTTCCCGCTGCAGCGCAACACATGACCAAGTACGTATTCGTCACCGGTGGCGTGGTGTCCTCGCTCGGCAAGGGCATTGCGGCCGCCTCGCTGGGTGCGATTCTCGAATCGCGCTCCATCCGTGTCACCCATCTCAAGCTCGATCCCTACATCAACGTCGATCCGGGCACCATGAGTCCGTTTCAGCACGGCGAGGTGTTCGTGACGGAAGACGGTGCGGAAACCGATCTCGACCTCGGCCATTACGAGCGCTTCACCAGTGCCAAGATGGGCAAGCGCAACAACTTCACCACCGGTCAGATCTACGAGTCGGTGATCAAGAAGGAGCGCCGCGGCGAGTATCTCGGCAAGACGGTGCAGGTCATCCCGCACATCACCGATGAGATCAAGGCCTATGTGAAGCGTGGCGCCGAAGGCGCGGACGTGGCCATCGTCGAGGTCGGCGGCACGGTGGGCGACATCGAATCGCTGCCCTTTCTCGAAGCGATACGCCAGATGGGTATCGAGGAGGGGCGCAGCAATACCTGTTTCATGCATCTGACGCTGGTCCCCTACATCGCCACGGCCGGCGAACTGAAGACCAAGCCGACCCAGCATTCGGTCAAGGAACTGCGCGAAATCGGCATACAGCCGGACATCCTGCTGTGCCGTTCCGACCGTGTGGTGCCGGACGACGAGCGACGCAAGATCGCGTTGTTCACCAATGTGCTGCCGGAAGCCGTCATTTCGGTCACCGACGCCGACAGCATCTACAAGATTCCCGGCATGCTGCACAACCAGATGCTGGATGAAATCGTCTGTCACAAGCTCGACATCCTCGCGCGTGCCGCCGATCTCGGTGCCTGGACGCGCCTGATCGAAGCGCTGGAACACCCGGAGCGTGACGTCGATATCGCTTTCGTCGGCAAGTATGTCGACCTCACCGAGTCCTACAAGTCGCTGTCGGAAGCACTGGTGCACGCCGGCATCCACACGCGTTCGCGCATCAACATCCACTACATCGATTCGGAAGCGATCGAGCGCGCCAGTGACGGCGGCCGTGCGCTGCTCGATCCGATGGACGCCATCCTGGTGCCCGGCGGTTTCGGTCGCCGCGGCGTCGAGGGCAAGATCGCGGCCATCCGCTATGCACGCGAGAACGGAGTGCCCTATCTTGGCATCTGTCTCGGCATGCAGCTGGCGGTGGTCGAGTACGCGCGCAACGTGGCCGGTCTGACCGGCGCGCACAGTACCGAATTCGAACGCGCCGCGCCGCATCCGGTGATCGGCCTGATCACCGAGTGGATGAGTGCCGAAGGCAAGCTGGAGCGTCGCGACGAGTCGTCGGACATCGGCGGCACCATGCGTCTGGGTGGCCAGAACTGCAATCTGGCCGAAGGCAGCCTGGCACGCGAAATCTATGGCGCGGCCACCATTGTCGAGCGGCACCGTCACCGCTACGAGGTCAACAACCAGTACCTCGCCCAGCTGGAAAAGGTGGGTTTGCGCGTGTCAGGCCGTTCGCAGGACGCGACAGACCCGCTGTGCGAAATGATCGAACTGCCGGACCACCCCTGGTTCGTCGCCTGCCAGTTCCACCCCGAATTCACCTCGACGCCGCGCGCCGGCCATCCGCTGTTCTCCGCCTTCGCGCGCGCGGCCATTGCCCGCCAGGACGCGCGCGGCGCGATCAAGCGGTCAGTGCGCAAGGTGACGGGCTGAGGAGATCGCCATGAAACTGTGTGGATTCGACGTCGGCCTCGACCAGCCCTTCTTCCTGATCGCCGGTCCCTGCGTGATCGAGTCGCGGGAAATGGCTTTCGACACGGCCGGCAAGCTGAAGGAGATCACGGCCCGCCTCGGCATTCCCTTCATATACAAGTCGTCCTTCGACAAGGCCAACCGCAGTTCGGGCAAGAGCTATCGCGGCCCGGGCATGGAAAAGGGCCTGGAGATCCTGGCCGACGTGAAGCGCGAACTGAACGTGCCCGTGCTGACCGACGTGCATACCGCCGAAGAGGCGCCCCTCGTCGCGCAGCATGTCGACGTGCTGCAGACGCCGGCCTTCCTCTGCCGCCAGACCGACTTCATTCATGCGGTCGCGGCCACCGGCAAGCCGGTGAACATCAAGAAGGGCCAGTTCATGGCACCCGGCGACATGAAGAACGTGGTCGACAAGGCGAAAGAGGCGAACGGAGGTGCCGACACCATCATGGTGTGCGAGCGTGGTGCGTCCTTCGGCTACAACAATCTCGTGTCCGACATGCGTTCGCTGGCCATCATGCGCAACACGGCCTGCCCGGTCGTGTTCGACGCGACGCATTCGGTACAGTTGCCGGGCGGGCAGGGCAGTTGTTCCGGCGGTCAGCGCGAGTTCGTGCCGGTACTGGCGCGCGCTGCGGTGGCCGTGGGCATCGCCGGGCTGTTCATGGAAAGCCATCCGAATCCCGAGAAGGCGATGTCGGACGGCCCCAACGCGTGGCCGCTGCCGATGATGGAAGCGCTGCTGACCCAGCTGCGCGACCTCGATGCGGTCACCAAGAAGCACGGATTCCTCGAATCCTCCCTCGCGTGAGCGTGCGCGACAAGATCAGAATTCGATTTCAATAAATTCACTGAGGACCTGGAGCGACCATGAGTGCAATCGTCGATGTCGTCGCGCGCGAGATTCTGGATTCGCGCGGCAATCCCACCGTTGAAGCGGACGTGCTGCTCGAATCGGGCATCATGGGCCGCGCCGCCGTACCGTCCGGCGCCTCGACCGGCTCGCGCGAAGCGATCGAGCTGCGCGACGGCGACAAGGACCGCTACCTCGGCAAGGGCGTTCTGGCTGCGGTCGAGAACGTCAATACCGAAATTTCGGAAGCCATCATCGGCCTCGATGCCGAAGAGCAGGCCTTCATCGATCGCACGCTGATCGAGCTCGACGGCACCGAAAACAAGTCGCGCCTCGGCGCCAACGCTACGCTGGCCGTGTCGATGGCGGTGGCCAAGGCTGCGGCGGAAGAGGCCGGCCTGCCTCTGTACCGCTACTTCGGCGGTTCGGGCGGCATGGCCATGCCGGTGCCGATGATGAACGTGATCAACGGCGGCGCACACGCCAACAACAGCCTGGATTTCCAGGAATGCATGATCATGCCGGTCGGTGCGTCCAGCTTCCGCGAGGCCTTGCGCATGGGGGCCGAAATCTTCCACGCGCTGAAGAAGCTCACCGACAAGAAGGGCTATCCGACCACGGTCGGCGACGAAGGCGGTTTCGCACCGAATGTCGGCAGCGCCGATGAGGCGCTGAACATGATTCTCGACGCCGCTTCGGCCGCGGGCTACGAGCCGGGTCGCGACCTGGTGCTGGCGCTGGACTGCGCCGCCTCCGAGTTCTACAAGGACGGCAAGTACCACCTGGAGGGTGCCGGCCTGACCATGGATTCGGCCCAGCTGGTCGATTACCTCGCCACGCTGGCCGACAAGTTCCCGATCGTGAGCATCGAGGACGGCATGGCCGAAAACGACTGGGACGGCTGGAAGCTGCTGACCGATCGTCTGGGCAGCCGCGTGCAGATCGTCGGCGACGACCTGTTCGTCACCAACACCAAGATCCTGAAGGAAGGCATTTCGCGCGGCATCGCCAATTCCATCCTGATCAAGATCAACCAGATCGGCACGCTGACCGAAACCTTCGCGGCGGTCGAAATGGCCAAGCGCGCCAGCTACACCGCAGTCATTTCGCACCGTTCGGGCGAAACCGAAGACAGCACGATCGCCGACATCGCGGTCGGGCTGAACGCGATGCAGATCAAGACCGGTTCGCTGAGCCGCTCGGACCGCATCGCCAAGTACAACCAGCTGCTGCGCATCGAGGAAGATCTCGGTGACACGGCGTGGTACCCCGGCGCTTCCGCGTTCTACAACCTGCGCAAGTAACCATGACGCGCCATTGGCCTGCCTTGTTGCTGGTGGCGCTGATTGCGGTGCTGCAGTACCCGCTCTGGCTTGGCAAGGGCGGTTGGCTGCAGGCATGGGAAGCCGGCCGCGCGCTGGACGCCCAGCGCGACCTCAATACCCGGCTGGAAGCGCGCAATGCCGCGCTGGACGCCGATGTGAAGGATCTGAAAACCGGCTTCGACGCAGTCGAAGAGCGGGCGCGCGCCGAACTCGGGCTGATCAAGCCGGGCGAGGTGTTCGTGCAGATTCCGATCGACAAGCCCTGACCGTCTTCACCCTTCGCGCCGCAGTGTGCGCAGGCCGCTGATGCGCGCGGCAAACCAGCCGCTGTCCAGCCTGTCCGTCCGCACGTACTTTCCGCGCGTGCTCGGTGCGTGGATGAAGCGCCCCTCGCCGGCGTAGATGCCCATGTGCGAATGCGGCGTGCCGTTCGTGTTGAAGAACACCAGATCGCCGGGCGCCAGCGCGCTGCGCTCGATCGGCCGCGCGATCTTCGCGATCTGTGCGGCATTGTGCGGCAGGCGCACGCCGGCCACCTGCTCATAGATCCAGCTCACCATGCCGCTGCAGTCCAGCCCGCTGTCCGGGTTGCGACCGCCGAACTGGTAATGGTTGCCGATCAGGCCGAGCGCGTAGATCACCGCATCCTGCGCGTGCGAGTCGTCGGCGAGCTGGATCCGGCCCGGCGGGCGAGGCGGTGCAACGGGTTGTTCGACCGGCGCGCCGGCCGGTGTTCCTGCTGGCGGCAGCGCAGCCTGTTCCGGCAGGCTGCCGCAGGCGGAGAGCCACAGCGCCAGCGAGAGGGCCGGAACAAAAGCCGGAACATGGGCGGTGAGCCTGCGACTACCGGCGCTCAATCTCGATCTGTCCGCTGATCGATACCGCGACGCGCGATTCGCCCGCCTCGACCGGCATGTCGGCCATCGCTTCGGCCATGACCGCCTTGCTGCGCATCATCATCGGGCGCGGCGTCGGCATCCCGCCGGTATGATTTACGTTCATGTGCAGGATGCGCCAGGACTTGCCGAGCGATTCGGCGACGATCTTTGCACGTGCATTGAAGGCGGCAATGCCGTCGGCGATCGCGTCGTTCTCGGCCTGCCGCGACGCTTCTTCGCTCGGTTCAAGCGTCAGCTGGCCGACCGCCAGCTGGGTCTGCAGCTTGCCCAGCAGCTCTGAAATCGCGGCCTGGTCCTTCGATTCGAGCAGCAGCTCCGAGCGCATGCGCCAGCTTTCGATGCTTCGGCCGTTCTTGCCATAGACCGGATAGGTCGAGGTGTTGCCGCTGCGCACCTTCACACTCGGGTAGGGCTTGGTCGTGGCGATGGCCGACTGCATGACCGCATTGACCTTCTTCGCGAGCGCGCTCGGCGTGGCGTCACCCATTTCAATGTAGGCCTGGGCGCGGGCGAGGTCATTCGGGGCGAGGCGGGACGCTTCGGCATTCAGGTCAACCACGATGCCGGCGCGTTCGACGGTGGCGTGGTCGGCGGCCTGGGCGACCGAAAGCGTGGCGGCAAGCAGCAGCCAGAACGGATGTTTCATGGGGGACTCCCGCAATGTGATCAATGCGGGAGTATAACCAGCGCGCTGCAGGCGTCTGTCAGCGCTTGCGCCGTGCCGACCGGTCGTCGTCGGTGTCGATGCGGATCGGCTCGCCGAGGTTCTCGCAGTCCGCGGAGCCGTGGCGTTCGTCGCCGATGGCCGACAGCAGCGCGGCGCCGATCAGCGCGAGGTAGGCCAGCACGGCAAGTCCGGCCGCTTCGTTGTTGCAGGCGACCATGACGGCGGGCAGGGCGTGCGCGCCGGTGAAATAGAAGGTGGTGCGTTCGGCCATGTCGATCTCCGCGAGTGACGTTCTCAGGGGAATATCGACGCCGGTCGGCAGAACTGAAGTGTCATTCGGTGTCGGCGAGGCCCTGGTCGCGCGGCACGACCTTCAGCCCGGTCCGGTAGTGGCGCGCCTTCTCGACGTACTGCGCCGAGCCGGACATGAGCGCTGCGACTTCTTCGTCGCTCAGTTCGCGCACGATGCGACCGGGCGAGCCGACCACCAGTGAGCGGTCGGGAATGACGCGGCCCTCGGGAATCAGCGCATTGGCGCCGATCAGGCAGTTGCGTCCGACGACGGCGCGATTCATCACCACCGCCTTGATGCCGATCAGCGAACCGTCACCGATGGTGCAGCCGTGCAGCATGGCCTGATGACCGACCGTGACGTCGTCGCCGATGGTCAGCGGCACGCCCTCGTCAATGTGGAGCACCGCACCATCCTGCACATTGCTGCGTTCGCCGACGACGATGCGGTCGTTGTCGGCCCGGATGACCGCGCCGTACCAGACGCTGCTGTCTGCCTTCAGCATCACCTCGCCGATCACGGTCGCGCTTGATGCGATCCACGCGGAAGGATGGATGTCGGGCTGCTGGTCGTCGATGCTGTAGATGCTCATGCTTGCTTCCGTTTGCCTGTGCAGGCGGTGAATCAGGACACCCTGGACGAGCGGATACGCCATCGCCGTCCGAACGCTTTTTGCGCATTACACTCTTGTTGCAATGCAAACAGGGCGCGATTGTAAGCGCAAGCGCACAAGGTCTTGCAAGCAAGGGGTAGTTTTACCGTCGTTCCGGAGAATGCAGATGAACGAAAAACTGGGCAGGTCGCTGGACGATTTCGAAGCCGGGCGCATCGACATGGATGCCCTGATCGCCACCTGGCGCCTGCACGGCGTCGAGGACGCGAATGTGCCGGCAAAGTGGCGCGAAGTGCTCGACGGCCTGCTGATGCGGCTCGAATCCGCCCGGTTGTTTTCGCAGGACAGTTGCTCGTTCAGCCGCAGCGAATTGCTTGCAACGATGCGCGAATGGCTTGCGCGGGCCCAGGCCCAGGTGCAGGCGCAGCAGTGAGGCGGGGGCGGGGTGTTGTTGTTGGGCATCGCTTCGCTCACCCCAACCTACAGATTGATGCGATGCGAGTCGGTGGGCGGTTTGTGTGGGGTATCGGTGGGGCGAGGTGTGGCGTATTTCTGTTGGGCATCGCTGCGCTCACCCCAACCTGCGGTTGCTCGGCAAAAATGGGGCTTGCGGTTTGGCAGCCGGATCACCGGCGTAGGTTGGGGTGAGCGCAGCGATGCCCAACATCGGCGCCTGATCGAACGCCAACGACCTCTGCGCTCGCCCGAAAAAAAGGGCGCCCGCAGGCGCCCCTTGATGACCGAACTGACGGTTCAGAGCTTGCTCTTCACCACCTCGACCACACGGTCGGCTTCCGGTACCCACTTCGCAAGCAGTGCATCGATTTCGGACCGGCGCGAGCCGGCGAAATCGGCGTCCTTGATGCTGGGCACGTTGATGTCGACATTCAGCGCCGCAGAACGCAGCGCGGCCTGGGCGGCCAGCGCGGCCACGCCGGCGTCGGACACGACGTTCTTGTTGCCCTTTTCGGCCGCGATCAGGCTCAGCGCAATCACCTCGGCGCACGCGCGGGCGCAGGCCAGCGGTGCGTCGGTGGCCATCTTCAGGCCGTCCTGGATCGCGGCCGAGCGTGCAGCCTTCTGCTCGTCCGTGTCCTTGGGCAGACCGTAGGCGGCCATCAGGCCGTCGAAGGCTTCGACGTCGGCGCGGATGAAATCGGTCAGCGTGGCGCGCAGGCCTTCGGCTTGCGCCAGCAGGTCCTTCATGTCGCCTTCGACTTCGGCGTACGCCTTCTTGCCGATGGTCAGGTTGCACACCATGCTGACCAACGCGGCACCCATGCCGCCCATGATGGCCGCGGCACTGCCGCCGCCGGGCGTGGGCGCGCTGCTGGCCAGTTCGTCGAGAAAGGTGGTGACCGGTTTGTCCTTGATCATGGTCATCGCTCAGCCCACCATCGTCTTGGCCATTGCGTAGATTTCCGGCGCATCCAGGGTGATGTCGTTGCTTTCGAACAGCCTGGCCACGCAGGCGCGCTGCAGCGCGATCTTCAGTGCGCCGAAACCGATGGCGCCGAACACGATCTTGCCGTGCTTCACCGCGCCCTTGTCCATCATGTCGATGCCTTCGATGCCGAGCGGCGGCGTGGCGTTGGCGTCAGCCATCATTTCCAGCGTCGGGTTGTCCTTCCAGTGACGCTCTTCCAGCAGCTGGATGCCGCCGGCACCGGTCGCGATGACGATGTTGGCGCCTTCGATCGCACGGCCGCGCGCATCGTTGTCGGCCGCTTCGGCAACGCCGACGTCGAGGTTGAACGTGGCCTTCAGCTGTTTCGCCGCATCTTCCGCGGTGGCCAGCTTGCGCGACACCAGCGTGACCGTCGCACCTTCGCTGGCCAGCATCACGGCAGCGCGCGTGCCGACCGGGCCGGTACCGCCGAGGATGACGACCTTCTTGCCCTTCAGCGGACCGCGGTGACCCAGCCAGGCGACGCAGGCGGCCGCGGTGGTGTTCGATCCGTTGCTGTCGAGCATGACCGATACGCGGAAGTTGCTGAAGAACTTCTTCTTCACCGCCTTGAACAGGGCTTCGCCTTCGGCCATGTTGCTGCCGCCGATGAAGATCGCGGTGTTCTTCTTGTCCTTCGGCGCGCGCGTGAAAATGGCGCCATCGACCATGGCACCCACGTTGTGCGGATGCACGCCGCCGTAGCCGATCACGTGGTCGGCGCCGCCGTCGTTGCACACGACGTTGTCGAATACCGACGGATGTTCATCGGTATCGAATTGATAAAGCAGTTTTTTCATTGTCGTCTCTCGCTGTCTCGATGAACGCCGCACCGCTGGCGGGGGCGCGGCGAACGGTTTTCAGGTCACGGTGTTGACCGGGCTGCCCTTGACCCAGGCGTCCACATTGTCGATCAACTGGTCGGCCAGGAACTGCATGGCGCCATCCGAAGCCCACGCGACGTGCGGCGTCAGGATGAAGTTGGGCAGGCGCAGGTCGAGCAGCGGATTGCCTTCCTTCGGCG
>CAZKRN010000023.1:0-65615 GCA_964555165.1 uncultured Methyloversatilis sp.
ATCGATTCGTAGATGTCGGCCAGCGCCTCGTGCCGCTGCGCCTTCTTGAACTGCGCCGCCAGTTCCGGCCGCCAGCGCTTGCACAGTTCCTTCAGTGAGGACACGTCGAGATTGCGGTAGTGGAACCAGGCTTCGAGCGCGGGCATGTGGCGGGCGAGGAAACGGCGGTCCTGGCAGATCGAATTGCCGCAGATCGGGCTGGTGCGCTCGGGCAGGTACCGGCCGAGGAAGGCGATCATCTGCGCGGCGGCGGCGGCCTCGTCCAGCGTGGAAGCGCGTACGCGCTCGGTCAGGCCGGATTTGGCATGGGTGGCGGTGTTCCACTTGTCCATGCCGTTGAGCACGTCGTCCGGCTGATGCACGACCAGCACCGGACCTTCCGCCACCACTTCGAGCTGCGCGTCGGTCACTACGCAGGCCAGTTCGATCACGCGGTCGTTATCGGGATCCAGACCGGTCATTTCCATGTCCAGCCAGACGAGGTGTGTGGGGTCCTGTGCCATAATCGAGAAAATTTCCAAGCGGGATTAATGCGTTCGTCCGAACGCGGGTCGGCCCGATTTTGTCACACTCGCGTGACCTGGACTGAGTCTAAATTCAGACTCGATGTCCGCACCGGCAACCGTTCCACCCGAGGCTACCCATCATGCTGACCGAAATCTTCGTCGCCGCTCTCGTGCTGACCACGGCCGTGCGCCTGTGGCTGGTCACCCGTCACCGCGCCCATGTCGCCGCCCATCGCGGCGAAGTACCGGTCGCCTTCCGCGAGGCCATACCGCTTGAGGCCCACCAGAAGGCGGCCGACTACACGGTGGCGCGCGCCGGCCTCGGTCGCGCCGACGTCGTCATCGGCGGGCTGTGGCTGCTGGTGCTGACGCTGGGCGGAGGTCTGCAGTGGATGTTCGATCTGGCCGGCCGCCTCGCCGGCGAGGGCATGCTGCGCGACCTGGCATTCATCGGCATCGTCGCCTTCGCTTCGTCGCTGGTCGACCTGCCGGTACTCGTGTGGCGCACCTTCGTGATCGAACAGCGCTTCGGCTTCAACAAGATGACTTTCGGCATGTTCTTCGGCGACCAGATCAAGCACGGCCTGATCGGCGCCGCCATCGGCGCACCGGCCGTTGCGGCCGTGCTGTGGATCATGGACAGCCTCGGCACGGCGTGGTGGGTCTACGCCTGGGCCTTCTGGCTCGCCTTCAGCCTCGCCATGATGGTGATCTATCCGACCTTCATCGCGCCGCTGTTCAATACCTTCGAGCCGATGCCGGCGAGCGAGCTGCGCAGCCGCATCGAAGCGCTGCTGGAACGCTGCGGCTTCCGTTCCGACGGCCTGTTCGTGATGGACGGTTCGCGTCGCTCGGCGCATGGCAATGCCTACTTCACCGGTTTCGGCAAGAGCAAGCGCATCGTGTTCTTCGACACCCTGCTCGCGCGGCTGGGTGGCGACGAGATCGAGGCGGTGCTGGCGCACGAACTGGGCCACTACAAGCACCACCACATGTGGAAGCGCGTCGGCTGGATCGCCGCCGGCAGCCTGGCCTTCTTCGCCCTGCTCGGCTGGCTGATCGACGCGCCCTGGTTCTACGAACAGCTCGGTGTGAACAGTCGGGGCAACGCGATGGCGCTGACGCTGTTCGCGCTGGTCATTCCGGTCTTCACCTTCCCGCTCTCGCCGCTGCTGTCGCTGCTGTCGCGCAAGCAGGAGTTCGAAGCCGACGCCTACGCCGTCGCCCAGACCCGCGCCGAATGGCTGGTGACTGCACTGGTCAAGCTGTACCGCGACAACGCATCGACGCTGACGCCGGACCCGCTGTATTCGCGCTTCCACGATTCCCACCCGCCGGCCGCGCTGCGCGTGGCGCGGCTGCAATCCACCTGAAGATGACTGCACAAGAACTCGCACAACAACACTGCGCGCCGCAAAAGGGCGCTCACCGCCGCATCGAGGGCGAGGCGCTCGCCGCGGCACTGAAGGATCTGCGCGGCTGGATCGAAACCGACAAGCACATCGCCAAGGATTTCCAGTTCACCGACTACGCGCAGACCGTGGCCTTCGTGAACCAGGTGGCCGCGCTGGCGGCGGCCGAAGACCACCACCCGGACATCATGTTCGGCGCCAACCGCGTCCGCGTGGTGTTCACCACGCACAGCGTGCGGGGCGTATCCCTCAACGACCTGATCTGCGCCGCCCGCATCGAGGCGATGCGCGACGCCGCCTGACGGTTTGAACAAACGCTCGCAGCCGACCGCCCGCATCGTGTCGGCCCACGGACGGCACTACGTCGCCCGGCTGGAAGACGGTCGCGAGCTGCAGGCCTTTCCACGCGGCAAGAAGTCGGACATCGCCTGTGGCGACCGCGTGCTGCTCGATCTGCAGGGCGACGACCAGGCGCGCATCGTCGAGGTGCTGCCGCGCACCAGCCTGCTCTACCGCAAGGACATCTGGAAGCAGAAGATGGTGGCGGCCAACGTCGATCTGGTCGCCATCGTGGTCGCGACCGAACCGTCGTTCAGCCCGGAACTGATCTCGCGCATCCTGGTGGCGTGCGAGGCACAGCAGGTCGATGCGCTCATCGTGCTGAACAAATGCGACCTCGTCGCCGCCCTGCCCGCCGCACGATCGGCGCTGGAGCCCTTCCGGCGGTTGGGTTATGCAGTGCTGGAACTGAGCGCTCTGCACGGCGCCGACGCCTTGCGGCCGCATCTGGCCGGGCGCACCGGCGTATTCACCGGCCAGTCGGGCATGGGCAAGTCCACCCTGGTAAACGCCCTGGTGCCCGGCGCCCGTGCCGCCACCCGCGAAGTGTCGCAGGCGCTCGATTCGGGCAAGCACACCACCACCCATGCCCGGCTGTACGACGTCGACGGCGGCGGCGCGCTGATCGACAGCCCCGGCCTGCAGGAATTCGGCCTCGCCCAGCTCGATGTCGCCGACCTCGAACAGGCCTTTCCGGATTTCCGTGCGCATCTCGGCAAATGCCGCTTCCGCGACTGCGCCCACGACAGCGAACCCGGCTGCGCCCTGCGCGACCACGTCGCACCCGAGCGCCTGGCGCTGTACCGCCTGCTGCGCCACGAAATCACGACCGCGGCCACGCCGCAGTACTGAGAGCGTTCCTCCACCGCGCATGCACGGCCCGGCCGGCAATTCAGCCTTGCTTCAACCCGGGGCACTCCGCCGATCGCGGCCGCGGGCCGGGTCGCCGGGATGCCGCGACGACGCCGGTCGACCGGCGTCGGCAGGTTCAGGCGGTCAGCAGGGGTTTCGCTGCCGGAGGTCTCCGGTTTCGCGCTACGCCCCCTGCCAGGCACACCTGCACTGGAAGGCACCGCAACGGCCCCCGCCCGCGGGCGCGCATGGAGAGCGCACTGCCTTCAGGTCGCGGCGGCCAGCGGCAGGTTGAGCAACAGGTTCTGCGGCTTCATCTGTACCAGCCCGGAGTCATCCATGGCCAGCGCCATCCACACCGGGCGCGCTTCACCGTCGCGGCGCAGTTCGGCGCGCATTTCCCGCGGCTCGACGAAATCGAGGCGGAACAGCGCGACGATGCGTGCCATGCGGTCGGGCGCCAGTTCGCCGCCCTCATACAGCGTGTTCAGCAGGTCCATCGCCTCGCGATCGAGGCCGATATGCCAGGCCCAGCCCTCGTCGTGGATGTCCTTCTGCGGGGCAATGCGGACCGCGCAGCCGTAGAAGTGCGCGATCCAGCGCTCCATCACGCGGCACAGCGCCTCCAGCCCGGGCTGGCCGACGTTCAGCGGCAGCACGGCGCGGCGACCTGCCTGCGCGTAGAGCGCGGCGGCATTCGCCGGGTCGAGCACGTCGAGAGCGGCCGTTCGAGGAACGGCACCGGCCTGCAGGATGAGGCGACCGATATTGCCGAAGCCGCCGGTTTCGGCGTAGTCGCCGAGCACTTCGGCGTCCGCCATCAGCACGCGGCCGGACTGCGGCGTCGCGCGCTGGCTGCGGAAGAACAGCTCCGCGGCGCGCCACACCAGCGGGTCGTCGCAGTCCTCAAGCAGCGCGTGCAGGATGATTTCGGTGAG
Organism: uncultured Methyloversatilis sp.; assembly: GCA_964555165.1. Lineage (GTDB taxonomy): Bacteria > Pseudomonadota > Gammaproteobacteria > Burkholderiales > Rhodocyclaceae > Methyloversatilis. Next base: position 4,048 of record CAZKRN010000023.1, read on the forward strand.
CTGCGGCACGAACAGCGGCGCGATGCCGGACAGGCCGTCGAGGAAAAGCGCCAGCCAGGCCGACTCGATGTCCGGCTGCGCCAGCACGCGGTCGCGGAAGGCGACGTAGGCGAACCAGTTGTCGCGCGCGTCCTCGTCCCGGATGGCGGCGATCTCACCGTGTTCGACGATGCGCGCCGGCGCGGCGTCGAGCGACGCTGCGAGCGCGCGTTCGGCAATGCAGCTGTCCTCGACCAGCGCCAGTTCGGGGCGCGACATCCAGTTCCGCAACAGCGCCTCGGTCACCAGCAGGCGACCGGCCGCGTTGCGCCCGACCAGCGGGCGCAGCGACTCCGGCCACCAGCGGTGCGTCGTCAAGCGCGGACCAGCAGTTCGCCGCGGCCGACCACGCCCATGTCGCCCATGTAGCGACGGACCGTGCAGGCGCTGGCATCGAGCGCGCCGAAGGCGCCGGGCAGGCCCTTCCAGCTCGCGTACAGCAGGCTGAGGAAGCCGAGACGGTGCGGACCGCAATCGACCATGCCGGGCAGCATCTGCGCCGGCAGGCTGTTCACGATCAGCGTGCCGCGCTTCATCAGATAGCCCGGGTAGGCGCCGACGGTGCCCGCCACCGCGATGGTGCCGGCGATCATGCGCGCGCCGCAGTAGTCGCCCGCATTGCCGCTGACCAGGATCTGGCCGCGGCGCATGCGGTCGCCCAGGCGCTCGCCGGCGTTGCCGCCGACCAGCAGCAGACCGCCCGCCATGCCCTTCATTTCGCCCGGAATGGCGCCGCCGGCGAATTCGGCCACGTCGCCCGCGACCTCGATGCGGCCGCCCTTCATGCCGGTCGCACAGAAGGCGCCGGCGTTGCCGCCGATGACAATGCTGCCACCGAGCATGCCCTGACCGGCATAGGCGCCGGCATGGCCCTCGACCGTCACCCGGCCCGACTTCATGCCGGCACCGATGCGCTCGAACTTGCCGCAGTCGCCGCGGAGCACGACCTCCGCCGTGTCGTCGCCGCTCAACGCGAATACCTCATCGACGCGCACGGTGCGCTTGCCGATCTGCAGCGTGAGCGCCGCGATGTCGGCGACCGACAGGCCGGCCAGCGCGGTCGGATTCAGGGCGCCCGCGTCGACGCGCTGGGCCGGTGCGTTGCGCAGCGTGAAAACAAGCGCACTCATGAAAGGATCTCCCGCAGGTGGTACTGGAACTGGCCGAGCTTGCCGCCGTAGTTGCCGGCCGACAGACGGCGGATGCCGCCGGCCGCGCCGATCTTGCAGACTTCGCGCATGCCGACCTCCATCGCCTTCTTGACCGAGGCGTCGGTCAGACCGTCGATGACGATTTCGAGCACGGCGCCGATGCGCTCGTCCAGTTCGGATTTCGTCGCACCGCGCAACGTCGGGCAGAAGGCGTCATTGGTCGAGGCCGACAGCGCCTTGTACTTCGAGCCGACCTTGGAACCCGAACGCACCACGCCGCCCGGAAAGGGCATCACCACTTCCGGCAGCTTGCGCATTTCGCGGATGGCCGCTTCGCAGGCTTCCAGCGCCTGCACCTGGGTATCGGCCAGCACCAGGAAGTTGCCGCCGCCGACCGCCTTCACCATGCGCGCGGTGTCCTGTACCAGGAACTCGCCGTCCATCACCGGCACGCGCCAGTAGCGCTTGCCGCCGATCTGCTTCGAGGTCTGGAAGCCGTCGCCGAAATAGCGCAGCGTCTTGCCCAGTGGCACCGGATCGCCTTCGTCCAGACCGGCGAAGATGGCACTGGTCGGGCTGGTCAGCACGCACTGGCCGACGCGCCGTTCGATCTGCTTGATCAGTTCCTTGCTCGACACCGCGAACACCAGCACCGACACGCCCGGACGACCGTCGGGCGTTTCCGCCGGCGACAGCACACGCTCGATGCCCGCCTCGGCGCCGCAGGCGATGACCGAGGTCGCGAAACCGGTCATCGCGTTGGCCGAATTGAGCGCCCAGGTTTCGTTGTACGCGGTGATGATGAGGCGGATGCCCCGCATGCCGAATGCTTCGGCGAAAGTGTCGTCGATCGCTACACCGTTGATGATCATCTGCTCAACCCCGCTTCTTGCATGCATGGGCAATCAGCTTGCTGCCACCGCCGCACTCGCACAGTTCGTCGTCGCTGATCTTGAAATTGTTCATGCGCACCGAGTGGTAGCGCTGGAAGTAGGGCTCGATCTTCTTCTCGATGCTGCGATCGAATTCCGGCTTCACCGCGTGCGTGTTGCCGCGCACCACCTTGACGATCCTGCCGTCGCGCACCACCAGTTCGCCGTCCTTGAACACCAGTTCCGGCTTTTCGAACATGCGTTCGCGATCGGCGTCCTCCTTGTAGACGACGATGTCGGCGGCGGCACCCGGGGCCAGATGGCCGCGGTCGGCCAGACCGATCAGCTTCGCCGGCGCGGCGCGCGTCATGATGGCGATCTCGTACAGCGAGTACTCGCGGTCGAGGCCAGCCAGATTGCTCATCGCGCGCGCGTCCGGATTGATGGTGTCCAGCATCGCGTTGCGGAAGCTGCGGTCCATCAGCAGCTTGATCAGGTGCGGATAGGTGGTGAACGGCGCACCGTTCGGATGGTCGGTGGTCAGGAACACGCGCCACGGGTCATCGACCATCAGGAAGATTTCCAGGCCGATCGCCCACTGCAGCGCGTTGACGAAGTTCTGGTCCTTGTAATTGAAGGGCACGACGCCACAGCCCGCGTCGCACTCGATGTCCATGATGACGGACTTCTTCGGCGAGCCGTGGTCGGCGTTGCGGTACTGCACCATATTGTCGCCGGAGGCGGTCACCGTCTGGCCGAACAGGATCTGGCCGACGTCGGCCGTCACGTTCTTCTTCTGGTTGATCGCCTCGGCAATGCGCGCCGCCGCACTCGAAAACTTGCGGTCGCCCTCGGTGCCGTAGCTGTGGAACTGGATGTGCGTCAGGTGGATCGGCAGGCCTTCGGCCGCGTCCATCGTGCCCAGCGTGGTGTCGACGTTGCCCGGCACACCGAGGTTGCTGGCATGCACGTGCAGCGGCTTCGGCACACCGAGATCATGTACGGCGCGCGACAGCACCTTGACGATCTCGCGCGGCGTGATGCCGTAGTAGGCGTTCTTCTCGTCGAGATCGAGCTTGCGCTGGTTGAACTTGAAGGCGGAAATGCCGCCCGGATTCACGATCTTGATGCCCACCGTCTGGGTCGCGTTCAACGTCCAGGCGACGTAGTCGTTGATCGCCTTCTGATCTTCCCTGGCGGCCATCATGCGCAGGAAGAAATCGTCGCTGCCCAGCATGGCGTAGCCGCCTGTATCGAGAATGGGCGTGTCGCCCATTTCCATGTGCGCCTGGCGCGCGTTGATCGGCAGGATGGCCGGCTCGAAAGCGGCCGTGTAGCCCATTTCGGCGTAGCGATAACCGGCCGCCAGCGTGCCCGGTGCAGCGTGACCGCAGCTCGAACGGGTCAGTTCGGTGCGCTCCAGCGGATCGCCGCGGTGATCTTCCGGCAGCATTTCGCGCGCGATGTTCACCTTGCCGCCACCGATGTGGCTGTGCATGTCGATGGCACCCGACATGACGATGCGGCCGGCAATGTTGTACTCGGCGGTGACCTTCTCGTGCTCGTCCGGTCCGGCCACGATGCGCCCGTCGCGCACCCAGATGTCGCGCACCTGGTCGTTCACACCGTTGGCCGGATCGATCACGCGGCCACCGGTCAGTTTGATCAGACTCACGCTCCCACCTCCTTCATCCTGGCCGCAATGGCGGCCGTCACCTGCTCCGCGGCGGGCAGCGACGACTTCTTCAGCGCCCGCAGGGGCAGTGACACCACCTTGTCGGTGCGCACGAAATGACCGGTCAGGTGCATGCCGGGCGTGGCCACCGGAATGAACACATGCGGCTCGGCGTCGAGCTTCTGCGTCGGCGGCGCGATCACCACCGTGGGAAGGCCGGTGGCCGGCGGTGCAACCGTGTCGTTCAGACTGGACAGCCACACCAGCGCGTCGGTTTCGCCATGGGCGACCAGGCGCGAGAGTCCGTTGTGCAGCGGGTCGAACTTCGGCGTGCCGCTGGCGTAGCTGGTGCGCATCGGGAAACCGGTCTGCCACAGGTGCACTGCCGCCATCGTCGAATCGCCGTCGTTGCCGGCCAGCGGCAGCGCGTTGCAGCGCGTCGTCACATTGAGCTTGCGGGCGATCGCCGCGATGGCGCCGACGTTCATGTCGACCTGCGGCGTGTCGAACGCGGATGCCGTCCACACCAGCACGCTGTATTTCGCCACCAGCAATGCGTCAGCCAGCGCCTGCCAGCGGGCAAGCGCGATGCCCAGCGGCGCCTCGCCGGCCACCGGCTGCTTCGCCAGCAGCGCATTGAGCAGTGACAGCGCCTCGGGCATGCGCTTCTTGTCGAATTCGAACACGTCGGGCTGGCGGCCGTCCGGCGACACGCCCGGCGCGGTGTTCAGGCCGGCGCCCAGATAGACGATGCGGCGGCTGGTGGTATCGAAGTCGAACATCGATTCCTTCACCCACACCGTGCGCTCGAAGAAACGCGGCTGGCGGGACACCGCGTCGGTCCCGAACAGCACGATGAGGTCGGCGCGGTTCTTCACTTCGGCCAGCGTGGTGTTGATGCCGCCGCCGTCCTGCACGGCGCGACTCGCGCGCCAGCCGAATTCGTTGTTGATGTGCTCGACGATGCCGCCCGCCAGGTCGACCAGTTCCATCGCGCCGCGCGCGCCGTTCAGGTCGAGTGCCATGCCGGCGAACACCGGCTGCTGCGCGCCCGCGAGGATGCGCGCGGCTTCGGCACAGGCTTCATCCAGCGACGCCGGCTTGCCATCGATACGGGCGGAAGCGTTCGCCGGAACACCACCGAGTCGCGCAAAACCGTCGCGTGCCTTGTCGCAACCGTTCGCCACGACCGTCAGGCCCTCGCCCGCGGTCTCGACGCTCAGGTCGTCACAGGCGTGCCCGCACAGCGGACAGGCCACTTCGGTGACGACGGTCGAAGTCGCTTCATTCGTCATGAGTCATCCGTTTCATCAGGTTGATCGAACCCGCAGTCCGCAACGATACAACAAGCCCAAACCCACGACGGACGCGCCTTGGCGCGCCGCACTGCAGCATCCGGGCCAGGCCGATGCTGCACGGTCAACCTGTTTCACAAGCGTAACAGCGCGATCCGTAAACGGCCTTTGCACTCATGCTCTTGAGCCGACTCGGCAGGCCGCGCGCAACGCCTTGCCAGTCCCGCGCCCGAATTTGGGATAATCCGCCCCTCTCCAATCGACAGACCCAAGGGATGAACGCTCCGCACGCGACCGCCGCCGCCTTGCAAGTCAGGGCGCCTGCACGCCTGCACATGGGTTTCGTCGATCTTGACGGCAGTCTTGGCCGGCGCTTCGGCAGCGTCGGTCTCACGCTGGACGGCCTGTTCAGCACAGTCGAAGTGCGGCCCTCAGCCACCCTCGAAGTTCATGGTCACGATGCCGAACGCGGGCACCGCTATGCGCTCACCCTGTGCGAACGCTTCGGTCTGCCACCGGCCAGGATAGATATTCTTGACGCGATACCTTCGCACTCCGGCCTGGGCTCGGGCACACAACTTGCTCTCGCTGTCGGGTCCGCTCTGGCCCGGTTTCACGGCGTCGAGCTTGACTCCCGTGATGTCGCGGCTCTGCTCGATCGCGGCGCACGATCGGGCATCGGCATAGGCAGCTTCGACAGGGGAGGCTTCATCGTCGACGCCGGGCGTGGCGCAATCGACGCCCCGCCGCCCATCGTCGCCCAGGTCCCGTTTCCGGACGAATGGCGGATGGTGCTTGTTTTCGATCATGCCTGCCGGGGCCTGCACGGTGCGGCCGAAAAGGAAGCCTTCCGTGTGCTGCCGCCATACCGGGCCGGACTGGCCGACAGGCTTTGCCGGCTGATACTGATGCGCGCGCTGCCAGCGCTGGCCGAACGCGACATCGACATGTTCGGTGCCGCCATCAACGAGTTGCAGCATTGCGTGGGAGACTACTTCGCGCCGGCGCAGGGTGGCCGCTACACGAGCAGGACGGTCAGTCGCGCGGCCGAACATCTGGCCGACCAGGGCGCCGCCTGCATCGGCCAGAGTTCATGGGGACCGACCGGCTTCGCGCTGGCGGCAACGGACGACGACGCACAGGCCATGGCCGCATCGACCCGCGAGCGTTTCGCGCACGTCGAAGGACTTGAACTCAGGGTGTGTGCAGCGCGCAATCAGGGCGCGCAATGGACGGAACTGCCGGACTGAGCAGCAGGTACAGACCGGGACTTGGGATGAGGTGCGCGTGCGCACCCGATGACGACGCAACAGACAATCCAGCCTTCGGGCGGAAAGAGTGAGAGAGACCATGGAAAACCCTTACATCCTGCACATGTTCAGCCCCACCAACAACATCAGTCCGTTCGATGTGAACATGGCGTGCGACGCCGGTTTCCAGGTGCTGATGCCGTATTCCGGCGTAGGTCTTGACCAGATCTACGGTCTTACCCAGGACGCCATATTCTCGCGCGGCCCGAACGGCGTGAAGCGCACCGGCATCTTCATCGGCGGCCGCGACATCGGCCTGGCCGCCGACATGCTGGACGCCTGCCGCGGTGCCATGGTGCCGCCGTTCGAGGTTTCGGTGTTCGCCGACCCGTCGGGTGCCTTCACCACCGCCGCTGCGCTGGTCGCCTGCGTCGAGCGCCAGCTGCGCAAGGCCCACAATACCGAACTCGAAGGCAAGACCGTACTGGTGCTCGGTGGCACCGGCCCGGTCGGCACGGCCGCCGCCGTGCTGGCCTCCAGCGCCGGCGCCAAGGTGCTGGTCGGCAGCCATTCCAGCGCGATGCGCGCACGTGTGGCCTCCGAAGTCGTGAACACCCGTTATGGCTCGTCGGTCGAGCCGGTCGAGGCCGGTTCGAACGAACAGAAGGAAGGGCTCATGCCTCACGCCAACGTCATCCTGTGCACGGCCAAGGCCGGCATCCAGGTGTTGAGCAAGGCACAACTGCAGAACGCGCGCTCGCTGCTCGTGGCCGCCGACGTCAACGCCGTGCCGCCGGCCGGCATCGAAGGTCTGGGCGTCATGGACGACGGCAAGCCGCTGGGCGCCGGATCGGGCAAGGCGGTCGGCATCGGCGCACTGGCCATCGGCAACGTGAAATACCTGTGCCAGCGCGGCCTGTTCCAGCGCATGATCAACACCGACAAACCGGTCTATCTCGACTTCCGCGACGCCTTCGCCACCGCCCGCGAACTGGTGGCCTGAGCCGGAACGGACCGGGGAGCGCGAGCCGGTGGCTCACTGGCTCATCGTATCCGGCAGCGCGCATGCGCTGGCGCGCGCCTGTATCGATGCCGGCATGACCTGCGACGTCATCGACCCCTGGGGCGACACCGATACGCGCGCGTTGGCCCGGCGTTTCGAACACTGCCCGCTGGACGGCACCGACTTCAGCGAATGCCTGCCGCAACGGGTAGAGGAAATGGCCCGGAGTTCGCACTGGGACGGAATCGTGACGGGGTCCGGCTTCGAAGGACGCCCCTGGCTCATCGATGCACTCGGTCGTCATGCACCGTTGATCGGGAACGATGCCGCGACCGTGGCACGCTGCAAGTCCCCGCAGGCGATCGTCGTCGCGGCGCGGACTGCGGGCCTGCGGGCCGCCGATGTGCTCGAACACGGCCTGCTCGATGACGGCTGGCTGGTGAAGCCGCTGGGTGGCTGTGGCGGACAGGGCGTGCGCCGGGCCGGCACGAACGAGCCTGTTCCGGCAGGTTGTTTCGGTCAGAGGCGGGTTGTCGGCACGACGGCATCGGTACTGTTCCTCGCCGACGGGCACACTGCGCAACTGGTCGGCGTGAGTCGCCAGACTCCGGGCAGCGTGGCAGGGCCCTTTGCCTGGTGCGAGGCCGTGGGAGACCTTCCGCTCGCGGAATCGAGGATTCGGCAACTGGCCGACGCCTTGCATCGGATGGTTGCCGAGTTCGGATTGCGCGGTCTGAACGGGGTCGATCTGGTGTTCGACGCGGATGACGAACCGGTGCCGATAGAGATCAATCCGCGTCCGACAGCGACGATTTCGCTGTATCCGGACCGGGTGAAGGGAGGCCTGTTTGCCGCGCATGTGGCAGCCCATGCGGGCCGGCTGGATTCGCCGCTGCAAGCGCCTTCGGGCAAGGTGCGGGGCCTGCGCGTAGTGTATGCGCCGGTACCGGCGTCGATCGGCAAGGCGGTACGCTGGCCGGCGTGGTGCACCGATCTGCCGCAGCCGGGCACATCGGTCGCGGCGGCAGCCCCGTTGTGCACCGTGCATGCGTCCGCCGCAGACGGCAACGAAGTAAGCGCATTGCTCAGGCAACGCGAGTGCGAAGTTCTGGACATGCCCGGTCTTCATTCCGAAGCCGGGCAGACGACAACAGTCTTATCGTGAGGAGAACGAGATGAGCAACCCTGAACACGGTCCGGTACTGGCCGGTGCCCAACCCAGCGTGGGCAAGCATGTGATGGCCCTGGTCGACGGCATGGTGCGTGATGCCGACGCGCTGCGCATCGGGATCGAGCCGCTTCCCGGTGGCGGCCGCGTGATCGACGCCGGCATCAATGTCCCGGGCGGCATCGAAGCCGGTCGCCGCATCACCGAAATCTGCATGGGTGGCCTCGGCACCGCCACCTTCAACACGCGCGAAGCGCACTGGCCGCTCATCATCAACGTGCATTCCACGCACCCGGTCGTCGCCTGTCTGGCCAGCCAGTACGCCGGCTGGAGCCTGTCGCACGGCGAGGGCAAGGACGCCTTCCATGCTCTGGGTTCGGGCCCGGGCCGCGCACTGGCCGTTAAGGAACCGCTGTACCAGGAACTGGGCTACAAGGACGATGCGAAGCACGCCGTGCTGGTGCTCGAAGTCGACCGTCAGCCGCCGGCCGAAGTGCTGGCCAAGATCCGCCGCGACTGCAATGTGCCGGATGACGGCGTGACGCTCATCCTGACGCCGACGCGCAGCCTGGCGGGCACCGTGCAGGTGGTCGGTCGTGTACTCGAAGTGGCCCTGCACAAGGTGCACGCGCTCGGCTTCCCGCTGCAGCACATCGTCGACGGCTCGGCCAGTGCGCCGATCGCGCCGCCGGCGCCCGACTTCCTGAACGCGATGGGCCGCACCAACGACGCCATCCTGTTCGGCGGCGTCGCCCAGCTCTATGTCGATTGCGAAGACGACGCGGCCGCCGATCTGGCGCAGAAGCTGCCCTCTTCCGCCTCGCGCGACTACGGCCGTCCGTTCGCAGAAGTGTTCAAGGAAGTGAAGTACGACTTCTACAAGATCGACCCGATGCTGTTCGCACCGGCCCGCGTGGTGGTCAGCAATCTGCGCACCGGCAAGAGCTTCCGCGCCGGCCAGATCAATACCGAACTGCTGGCCCGGTCCTTCGGCGAAGGCCAGTAAGTCCGTGCTTGAATCGCAGCGGACCGGGCCGACGGCGGCGCCGTCGCCCGACATCGCCATCGTCACCGACGATCCGGGCTGGCACGGCAAACGGCTGGTCCAGGCTTTCCGTGCGCGCGGATACGACGCACGCTACGTCAGTCTGGGCGAATGCCACATCGATCTGCAGCGTGGCCTGTCCGGCGTGGTCATGCCGGGCTTCGAACATGCGCTGCCGCAGGCAGTATTCGTACGCGGCGTGGCTGGCGGCTCGCTGCAGCAGGTGGTGCTGCGCATGGACTTCCTGCACTACCTCGGCGAGCTGGGCATACCGGTCTACAACCACGCCCGCGCGATCGAGAAGAGCGTGGACAAGGCGATGACCAGCGTACTGCTGCACCGTGCCGGCATTCCGACACCGCCGACCTGGGTGACCGAACAGGAAGCCGAGGCACGCGCCGTGCTGATGCGCGAGTTCGCCGCCGGACACGATGTACTGGTGAAGCCGCTGTTCGGCTCGCAGGGCGAAGGCATTGTCCGGCTCACCGCCGGCGACGCGTTGCCGGCAGCGGAAACGCTGGGCAATGTCTGGTACATGCAGCGCTACAGCGCGCGCTCTCGCGACAGCGTCGGCGAGTGGTCTGACTGGCGTGTCATGGTGATCGCCGGCCGGCCGGTGGCCGCCATGCTGCGCAAGGGAAAGAGCTGGCTCAACAATGTCGCGCAGGGCGGCGTGTGCGAGGCGATTCCGGTCTCCCCGGACGATGCGCTGATGCAGCTCGCCGTGGATGCCGCACGCGCGTGCGGCATGGACTACGCAGGCATCGACATCCTGCGCGACGACCACGGTCAGCTCACCGTGCTCGAAGTAAACAGCATCCCGGCCTGGAGAGGTTTGCAGGGTGTCACCAGCCTGAACATCGCTCAGGCGCTGGTCGACGACCTGTTGTCGCGCGTTCCGCGCAGCGGCGAGATCGCGTGCTGAACGCGGTCGCGCCGCGAGGCCTGGAAGGGCTGTTCCGCAATGCCTGCCGGCTCGATGTCGAGGCGCTCAAGCCGGGCAATGTCGGTCTGCACGGCAACGGCCATCGCATGCAGGTCGCCGACTTCATCGCCAGCGCAGACGCGGCGGCCGGTCCGCTGTGTCGTTCCGGCGCCACAGTCGGAGAGCGCATCGAGGACGCAATGCGTGCGACCTGGCAGGCGGTCGGTTGCAATACCAATCTGGGAATCGTGCTCGGATGCGCCCCCCTCGCGCATGCCGCACTGCACCGAAATCGGGACGAAACGCTGCGCCTGTCGTTGCAGCGCACACTGTCCGCGCTCGATGTCACCGACGCGTCACACGCGTATGCGGCAATCCGTCTCGCGCGTCCGGCGGGCATCGGCGAACGTGCGGAGCACGACGTGGCGCTTGCGCCGAAGATCACGTTGCGCGAAGCAATGTGCATCGCCGCGCACCGCGACAGCATCGCCGCGCTTTATGCGGATGGACATGCCCTGGTATTCGATCATCTGCTGCCCTGTTTTGCTGCGGCGCGCCGTCGATGGTGCAGTGAAACATGGGCACTGACCACTGTGTTCATGTTCTGTCTCGCATTGATTCCTGACACCCATATTGCGCGCAAACATGGTGCGGAAACGGCGCGTTCGATCCGCGAAAAGGGCGTCCAGATGTACGTTTGGCTTGAACAATGCAGCGATCCGGTTATGATGCAAGACGCACTGATGACATGGGACACCGAGCTGAAAAGCGCCGGAATCAATCCCGGAACGAGTGCCGATCTGTCGGTGGTCACCGCTTTTCTCGCCGGCCTGATCGAACCATCCTGAAGCACGAACTCGAAGAAGTTTTGATCCTGTGTTTCGCACCCCGGAACATGGGTTATCCACCCGGGGGGGGAAACCCCCTATAACTGCCTTGTAAATGAGGAGAATCAATATGGCGAAGATTAACGGTCTGTGCGTCGGCGAGTCCCTGGTTGGTGATGGCAACGAAGTTGCACACATCGACCTGCTGATTGGCCCACGCGGCAGCGCTGCTGAGACCGCGTTCGCGAACGCCCTGGTCAACAACAAGGATGGTTTCACCTCCCTGCTGGCCGTCGTCGCCCCGAACCTGGTCTGCAAGCCGGCGACCGTCATGTTCAACAAGGTGACCATCAAGGGCGCGAAGCAAGCCGTCCAGATGTTCGGCCCGGCACAGCGCGGCGTTGCAATGGCCGTGGCTGACAGCGTTGCCGACGGCACCATCCCGGCTGACGAAGCGGACAACCTGTTCGTCTGCGTCGGTGTGTTCATCCACTGGCTGGCCGAAGACGACGCGAAGATCCAGGACTTCAACTACCGCGCGACCAAGGAATCGATCGCCCGCGCAGTTGCCGGCACCCCGACCGCTGCCGAAGTGGTTGCCAAGAAGGGTTCCGCTACGCACCCGTTCGCTGCCAACTAAGCTTTCGGGCTCCGTTGCAGATGACGCCTCCGGCCGCAAGGCCGGAGGCGTTCTTGTTTATGTCGGTATGCATGGCAGCCCGCAGGTCGCGGCTGAGCCGGGGAGACCCGGTATCCGGCGGCGAGGCGATAGGCTTCTTGACATGGTGCCCGACAAGTGCAGCAAGCCGCTTCTCGATACATCCGGGGACCCGACGTTCAAGCCGGAAACCGGTGAATCCGGTGCGCCACGGTTCAAGAAGGCGAGCGCTCCGGTACCGCAGATTCTCCATCAGTCGGTCATGTTCTCGGCGAGCGCCAGCACGCTGTCGACAGACAGATCGACCCGACAGCCCGCCCGAGTCTCGCCGCGTCCCGGCCCGCATTCATCCGGGCGCGCCACGAAGGCGGTGCGCAGTCCAGCCGCTGCCGCGGCTTCGAGATCGGACGAGTGCGCAGCCACCATCATGACCTCATGCGGTTCGAGGTCGAATGCGTCGGCCGCCGACAGATAGACAACCGGCTTCGGTTTGTAGTCGCGCGCCAGTCCGGCCCCGACGATGGCGTCCCAGACGAAGCCGTTGTGCCGGGCCAGATCGACCATCAGCGCGATATGCCCGTTCGAGCAGGGGGCAAGACGGTAACCGGCACGCAGACGCTGCAGGCCGGGCAGCACGTCCGGCCAGGCATCGAGCCGGTGCCACACGCGGTTGAGCGCGTTGCGTGCCGCATCGTCGAAATCCTGCACGCCAAACCGTTCGAGCACGATGTCCAGATTGCGCCGGTGCAGCACGTCGAGTGTGCAGAACGGCAGCCTGCCGCTCCTCACTTCTTCCATCGCCGGCTGGTACTGGGCACGCCAGGCATCTGCAAACAGGCTGCCGTCGATCCGTCCGCCGAACAGCGCGTCGACTTCGCGCGCCACCGAACTTCGCCAATCGACCAGGGTGCCGAATACATCGAACACCAGCGCCTTCACGTCCTTCATGTTTGCCGCCCCTTATGAAGTGTGCTTCGCATTCCGGCGACGCGGGTGGACATCTGCGTCCGCCCTCCGCAGAAGCAAGCGTCCGTGCGTTCGATGCCTGTCGGCCTCGCGTTGCACTTCGTCTGCGCCGCTCAGCCGGACTGTGGCCTGTCGCAGGCGTCGGCTGCAGCGGGATGCTGACACCGGCACAGCTCTGTGCGCAAGGCAGCTTGCCGAGCCCGCGCCCGCAGGCCGGGCATCCCCGGCCCCGAAGCAGCCTTCTGTTGCAGCGGCGTCAGTACGTTTCGGTTTCCATGCCGAGCATGGCTTGGGTTGCATGCCCTTCGGACCGGGTCGCAAAAGCGCATTCGGTCGAGCCGCCCTCGCAGCCACCCAGAATCGGACAACGGCCGAACAACTCCGCAGCCCAGTCGACGAACGCACGCACCTTGGGCGAAAGGTGGCGGTTATGGGGATACACCACCGATATCGGCATCGACGACGGCCGCCACTGCGGCAGTACCTCGCGCAAAGTACCCGACTGCAGATGAGCCTGCACCATGAAGCGCGGCGGCTGTATCAGGCCGAAGCCCTGCAGACCGCAGGCGACGTAGGCGTCGCCGTCGTTGACCGACACCTTGCTTGACACCTTCACTTCGGTCACCCGGCCGTCGACAGTGAAATCGAGTTCGTAAATGCGTCCGCTGCGGCTGGAAAAGTAATGCACGGCACGATGCTGCCTCAGGTCTTCCAGCGACTTCGGAACACCGTGACGTTCGAGGTAATCGGGTGAAGCGCAGGTCAGCGTCTCCATGGTTCCGATGCGTCGGCCAACCAGTGACGAATCCTGCAGGTCACCGACGCGGATGACGCAATCCACGCTTTCGCGCACCAGATCGACCGGCCGGTCACCCATGCCGATGGCCAGTTCGATGTCCGGATAGCGCTGGTGGAACTCGCACAGGCGCGGGATGAGCACGAGCCGCCCGACCGGTGCCGGCACATCGATGCGCAGCTTGCCGCGCGGCCCGCGCGACACGTCACGGAAAGAGGTCTCCGCTTCTTCCAGATCGGCAAGTATGCGCGCACAGCGCTCGTAGTAAGCGGCACCGTCGGGCGTCAGGCTGATGCGCCGCGTCGTGCGGTTGAGAAGACGTACCTGCAGCAGGTTTTCGAGTTGCTGCACCGCCGTGGTGACCGTCGCGCGCGGCAGGTTCAGGCTGTCGGCGGCACGCGTGAAGCTGTTCGAGTCGACGACGCGAACAAATACCTGCATGGCCTGGAAGCGATCCATGGCATTTCCCTTTCAAGACCCGACCCACAGGAAAAAAACAGCTTCTATTGTTCTTTAACCTCAAACAGTGTTATCGGATTAGAGCAGTTTATCCACGGATCGCCAACACCGAAAATCCGGTCTTGCCTCGACGCCGGCGCCGCCGGCCGGAACAGACCGATGACCGCCGCTTCCCTACCGCTCGATTTCGTCCCGAACAGCCGGCTGCGCGTGCGCAATCTCGACATCGCCGGCCCGCACGGACGATTGCCGCTGCGCCTGTATCAACCGGCGACCGACCGTCTGCAGGCGCTGGTGATCTACCTGCACGGCGGGCGTTTCGTCGGGGGGTCGCTGGACGACGCGGAGCCTATGGCCCGCCATATCGCTGTCCGGCTGCCGGCGGTCGTGGTTTCGGTCGATTACGCGCTGGCGCCGCAGCACCCCTTTCCCGCCGCTCCCGAAGACGCCTACGCCGCACTGCGCTGGGCCGCCGCACACGCCGCCACGCTGGGTGCCGACGATGGCCGGATCGCGGTCGCCGGCGAGGAAGCAGGCGGCAATCTCGCCGCCTCGCTGGCCTTGATCGCGCGCGACAGACGCGAGGTGACCATCGCCGCCCAGGTACTGATCGGACCGATGCTCGATCCGAGCATGACCCGAACCGGCACGCCTCCGGCCATGCCGGCCCGCATGAGCGCCGAGGAGTTCGCCCACGGCTATCGCCAGTACCTGCCGCGGCTCTCGCAGCGTCTGCATCCCTATGCGGCACCGCTGGAGTCCTGCCGTCAGGCCGGACTGCCGCCGGCCTATATCGCGACTGCCGAGCACGATCTGCTGCAGTGCGAGGCCGAAATCTATGCCGGCGCGCTCATTTCGGCCGGTGTGCATACCCAGGTCGAGCGCTATGCCGGCGTCGCCGACGCCGCCCTGACCGCGCATCCACAGTTGCGCGAATGCGTGCTCCAGTTCCTGCGCTGCCGGCTCGGCCACAGCGGCAAGCACGCGGCCGCGGCGACTCCGACCCGATCCTGATCCACACACAACGACACCCACCATCACTGCAACCGGGGATTCCGCCATGTCCATGCCTTTCCAGCGCACCACGCTCGCACTGTTGCTCACCTCCCTGCTCGCTACCGGCGGCTTCGTCGCGCTGCGCGCGCAGGCCGATCCGCCCGCTGCCGCCACCGCACCGGCCGCGCCTTCGGTGGAGGTGGCAGAGGTGAAGACGCACACCATCATCGACTGGCAGGACTATTCGGGACGACTGGAAGCGGTGGACCGGGTGGACGTCCGTCCGCTGGTGTCCGGCACACTGACCGCCGTACATTTCCGCGACGGCGCCCATGTGAAAAAGGGTGATCCCCTGTTCACCATCGACCCGCGTCCCTATGCCGCCGAGGTCGATCGTGCGCAGGCACAACTGGCCGCGGCCCGGACACGCGCAGCCTACAGCGCAACCGAACTGGCGCGCGGTGAGCGCCTTGCCGCGGACAACGCCATCGCGAAGCGCGATCTGGACGAGAAGCAGAACGCGGCGCGCGAGGCCGATGCCCAGGTGCAGGCCGCGCAGGCCGCGCTGACGGCTGCAAAGCTCGATCTGGAATACACACGCATCGCCGCTCCGGTGTCCGGCCGCATCTCCCGTGCCGAAGTGACCGTGGGCAACATCGTTGCGGCCGGAGCCGCTTCGCCGTCGCTCACCACACTGGTTTCGGTCGACCGCCTTTACGCCGCCTTCGATGTCGACGAACAGAGCTTTCTGAAGTTCGTGAATCCGTCGCAGGCAAACGGAACCGTATCCGTGCCGGTCTATCTCGGTCTGGCCGACGAGGACGGCTATTCGCGGCGCGGAAGCATTTCATCGGTGGACAACCGGCTCGACACCTCGTCCGGCACCATCCGCGTGCGTGCGGTGTTCGACAACGCCGACCGCAGGCTGCTGCCCGGCCTGTACGCGCGCATCCGGCTCGGCGGCGGCTCGCCGCGCGAAGCGCTGCTGATCGACGAACGCGCCATCGGCACCGACCAGGACAAGCGCTTCGTGCTGGTGGTCGATCACGACAACCGCACGCTCTACCGCGAAGTGCGCCTGGGCGCCCGCCAGAACGGCTTGCGCGTGATCGAAAGCGGACTTTCGGCAGGCGAACGCATTGTCGTGAGCGGCCTGCAGCGCGCCCGTCCGGGCGACACCGTCGCGCCGAAGGACGTGCCGATGAACCGCGAAAGCCTGGTCGATGCACCCACGCATCCGTCCCGACCCAAGCCTGTCGTGAAGGCCTGAACCCATGAACATATCGAGATTCTTCATCGACCGGCCCATCTTCGCCGGTGTGCTGTCGGTGCTCATCCTGCTGGCCGGCGCGCTGTCGCTGTTCCAGCTGCCCATTTCCGAATACCCGGAAGTGGTGCCGCCGTCGGTCGTCGTGCGCGCCCAGTTCCCGGGCGCCAACCCCAAGGTGATCGCCGAAACCGTGGCCTCGCCGCTGGAAGAGGCGATCAACGGCGTCGAGGACATGCTGTACATGCAGTCGCAGGCCAACAGCGACGGCAACCTGACGCTGACCGTCTACTTCAACCTCGGCATGGACCCGGACAAGGCGCAGCAGCTGGTGCAGAACCGGGTGTCGCAGGCGATGCCAAGGCTGCCGGAGGACGTGCAGCGGCTGGGCGTGACCACGCTCAAGAGCTCGCCCACGCTGACCATGGTGGTGCACCTGATCTCGCCGGACAACCGCTACGACACCACCTATCTGCGCAACTACGCCGTCATCAACGTGAAGGACCGCCTGGCGCGCATCAAGGGCGTGGGCGAGGTCGGCCTGTTCGGCTCCGGCAACTACGCCATGCGCGTGTGGCTGGATCCGCAGAAGGTGGCCCAGCGCAACATGACGGCCAGCGACGTGGTGCGCGCGATCCGTGAACAGAACGTGCAGGTGGCGGCCGGCGTCATCGGCGCCTCGCCGAACTCGGCCGACGTGCCGCTGCAGCTGTCGGTCAACGCGCAAGGTCGTCTGCAGACGGTCGAGGAGTTCTCGGACATCATCCTGAAGTCCTCGCCCGACGGCAGCATTACGCGGCTGGCCGACGTCGCACGCGTCGAACTCGCCGCCTCGGAGTACGGCCTGCGCTCGCTGCTCGACAACAAGCCGGCGGTGGCGCTGCCGATCCGCCAGGCGCCCGGTGCCAACGCGCTCGACGTATCGGCCGCGGTGCGCGAAACCATGGCCGAACTGGCCAAGGATTTCCCGCCCTCGGTCGAGTACCGCATCGTCTACGACCCGACGCAGTTCGTGCGCGCGTCGATCAAGGCGGTCATCGTGACGCTGCTCGAAGCGATCGCGCTGGTGGTGCTGGTGGTGATCGTGTTCCTGCAGACCTGGCGCGCCTCCATCATCCCGCTGCTGGCGGTGCCGGTGTCCATCGTCGGCACGTTCTCGCTGATGCTGGGCTTCGGTTACTCGATCAACGCGCTGTCGCTGTTCGGCATGGTGCTGGCCATCGGCATCGTGGTCGATGACGCCATCGTGGTGGTCGAGAACGTCGAGCGCAACATCGCCGAGGGGCTGTCGGCACGCGAAGCCACCTACCGCGCAATGCAGGAGGTGAGCGGACCCATCATTGCCATCGCGCTGACCCTGGTCGCCGTGTTCGTGCCGCTGGCCTTCATGACCGGCCTGACCGGCCAGTTCTACAAGCAGTTCGCGATGACCATCGCCATCTCGACGGTGATCTCCGCCTTCAACTCGCTGACGCTGTCGCCGGCACTGGCGGCCATGCTGCTGAAGGGTCACGACGCCAGGCCGGACGCGCTGACGCGGGCGATGAACGCCGTGTTCGGCGGCTTCTTCGCGCGCTTCAACCGCTTCTTCAACCGCAGCTCGGAAAGCTACGGGCGCGGTGTCGGCGGCATGATCCAGCGCAAGGGCGCAGCCATGGGCGTGTATGCCGTGCTGCTCGGCGCAACGGTCGGCCTGTCCTGGCTGGTGCCCGGCGGCTTCGTGCCGGCGCAGGACAAGCAGTACCTGATCAGCTTCACCCAGCTGCCGGCCGGCGCCTCGATCGACCGCACCGAAGACGTGATCCGCCGCATGGGCGAGATCGCGCTGGCCCAGCCGGGCGTCGAAAACGCGGTCGCCTTCCCCGGTCTGTCGATCAACGGCTTCACCAACAGTTCGAGCGCCGGCATCGTGTTCGCGACGCTGAAGCCCTTCGACGAGCGCAAGAGCCCGGAACTGTCGGCCGGCGCAATCGCCGCCTCGCTGAACGCGAAGTTCGCCGACATCAAGGACGCCTACATCGCGGTGTTCCCGCCGCCGCCGGTGATGGGCCTGGGCACGCTGGGCGGCTTCAAGCTGCAGTTGCAGGACCGCGGCGCGCTCGGCTACGCCGAACTGGACGCGGCCAAGGAAGCTTTCATCGCCGCCGCGGCGAAGGCGCCGGAACTGGGGCCGACCTTCTCCAGCTACCTGATCAACGTGCCGCAGCTCGACGTCGATCTGGACCGGGTGAAAGCCAAGCAGCTCGGTGTGCCGATCACCGACGTGTTCGACACCATGCAGATCTACCTCGGCTCGCTCTACGTGAATGACTTCAACCGCTTCGGCCGCGTCTATCAGGTGCGCGCCCAGGCCGATGCGCCCTTCCGCGCCGAAGCTGCCGACATCCTGGCGCT
Organism: uncultured Methyloversatilis sp.; assembly: GCA_964555165.1. Classification (GTDB taxonomy): domain Bacteria; phylum Pseudomonadota; class Gammaproteobacteria; order Burkholderiales; family Rhodocyclaceae; genus Methyloversatilis. Next base: position 22,834 of record CAZKRN010000023.1, read on the forward strand.
GAAGACGCGCAACGCGAGTGGCGACATGGTGCCGCTGTCCTCGCTGGTGAAGGTGAAGCAGAGCTTCGGCCCGGAAATGGTGGTGCGCTACAACGGCTACACCTCGGCCGACATCAACGGCGGCCCGGCGCCCGGCTATTCGTCCGACCAGGCGCAGGCCGCGGCCGAGCGCATAGCCGGCGAAGTGCTGCCGCGTGGCGTCAAATACGAATGGACGGATCTGATCTACCAGAAGATCCTGGCCGGCAATGCCGGCATGTGGGTGTTCCCGATCAGCGTGCTGCTGGTATTCCTGGTGCTCGCCGCGCAGTACGAAAGCCTGACGCTGCCGCTGGCCGTCATCCTCATCGTGCCGATGAGCATCCTGGCCGCGCTGACCGGGGTCTGGCTCACCGCCGGCGACAACAACATCTTCACGCAGATCGGCCTGATGGTGCTGGTCGGGCTGTCGGCGAAGAACGCCATCCTGATCGTCGAATTCGCCCGCGAGCTGGAGCTGCGCGGACGCGGCATCGTCGAGGCGGCGATCGAAGCCAGCCGGCTGCGACTGCGCCCGATCCTGATGACATCCATCGCCTTCATCATGGGCGTGGTGCCGCTGGTCACATCGAGCGGCGCCGGTTCGGAAATGCGTCATGCCATGGGCGTGGCGGTGTTCTCCGGCATGCTGGGCGTGACGTTCTTCGGCCTCTTCCTGACCCCGGTGTTCTACGTGCTGCTGCGCAAGGCCTCGGGCAGGCGCCTCACCCACGCCGGCCACACACCGCTGCCCGACGCAAGCGCGACGGCCCACTGATCCGGTACATGGACATGAACACATCATCGAATACGCGCGCGGCCACGCCAAAGGCCGCCATCGCGCGCACGCTGGCTCCGGCAACGACCCACCGTTCGCTGCGGACAGGCGCCCTGCTCCTGTCCAGCCTGCTGGTGCTGGCCGGCTGCTCGGTCATGCAGACCTACGAACGCCCGGCGGTCGATACGCCACAGGCCTTCAAGGAAGCGCCGGCCGGCAACAAGGACTGGAAGCCGGCCCGGCCGTCGGAAGAACTGGCGCGCGGCGAATGGTGGACGGTGTTCGGCGACGGTCGCCTGAACACGCTGGTCGCGCAGGCGATGGACGCCAACCAGGACCTGAAGGCCGCGGCCGCACGCCTCGCCCAGTCGCGTGCCCTGGTGCGCGACGCCCGCTCGCAGCAGTCGCCACAGGTCGGTGCCGGCTTCGGCCCGAGCCGGCAACGGCAGTCACCGGCGGCACGGGGTCTCGACGACAGCGCGGACGGTCGCGCCCTCACGCTGTGGCGGGCGCAGGCCACCGTCGCCTACGAGGTCGACCTGTTCGGCCGCGTGGCGGCTGGCGTCGATGCGGCCAGCGCCACCGCACAGCAGCGCGAGGCGCTGTTCCGTTCGCTGCAGCTTGCGCTGCAGGCCGACGTCGCGCAGACCTGGTTCCTGATCCGCGAACTGGACGCCGAACAGGCGCTCTACGCCGGCACCGTGCAACTGCGCAGCGACACGCTGCGCCTGGTGCAGCGGCGCTTCGACGAAGGCGACGTGAGCGAGCTGGAACTGGCGCGGGCGAAGACCGAACTCGCGTCGGCGCAGTCCGAATCCTTCGGCGTGTCGCGTCGTCGCGCCAATGCCGAACACGCACTGGCGCTGCTGCTGGGCCGCGCGCCGGCCGACTTCGCGCTTGAGCCGCAGCCGCTCGAACGGGTCACGCTCGACATCCCGCCCGGTCTGCCGTCGGCGCTGCTCGAACGCCGACCCGACATCGCCGCCGCAGAGCGCGCGATGGCGGCCGCCAACGCCCGCGTCGGCATCGCGCAGGCGGCCTGGTTTCCGCGCCTGAACCTGACCGGCGCACTGGGCTACGAATCGTCCGAACTGGGCAATCTGTTCCAGTGGAGCACGCGCAGCTTCGTGCTCGGACCGCTGGTCGGCACCGCGCTGACCATCCCCCTCTTCGACGGCGGTGCGCGCGAAGCCGGACTGGAACGCGCCCGTGCGGCGTATGACGAGGAAGTCGCCGCCTACCGTCAGACGGTGCTGTCGGCTTTCCGCGAAGTGGAAGACAACCTGGCCGGCCTGCGCATCCTGGCGGAGCAGACGCGCACGCAGGACGAGGCGGTGAGCGCCGCCGCGCGTGCCGCGCAGCTGTCGCAGATACAGTACCGCGAAGGTTCGGTCAGCCAGCTCGACGTGATCGACGCCGACCGCAGCGTGCTGCTGCAGCGGCGGATCGCCTCGCAGCTCGAAGGCGAACGCGCGCGCGCCGCGGTCGGTCTCATCCGTGCATTGGGTGGCGGCTGGGACGGCCGCGCACCCGCAGACATTTCCGACGCAGGGCCGGACCAGCCCCTGCACGCCCGCAATCCCTGAGGAGCCAAAGCATGAACACGCAACAGAAAATCGCCTTCATCACCGGTGGCAACCGTGGTCTCGGCCTTGAAACCGCACGCGGCCTCGGCCGCCTCGGCATCGAAGTGGTGATCGGCGTGCGCGATCCGGAGAAGGGCGAAGAAGCCGTCGCCGCACTGCGCAACGAAGGCATTACCGCCTCGGCCATCGGCTTCGACGCGACGAAAGCGTCGACCTTCCAGGCGGTGTACGACCACTTCGCCAGCCAGTACGGCCGGCTCGACATCCTGGTGAACAACGCCGGCATCGCGCTCGGCGATTTCTTCGCGCCGAACGCCAGCACGGTGTCGCAGGACGTCCTGCGCCGCACCTTCGACGTGAATTTCTTCGCCGTGATCGAACTGACGCAGATCCTGCTGCCGCTGATCCGCCAGGCGCCGGCCGGCCGCATCGTGAACCTGTCGTCCATCCTCGGTTCGCTCGGCACGCACTGCGCGCCGGATTCGCCGATCGCGCCGGCCAAGGAAGTCGCCTACAACGCGTCGAAGACCGCGCTGAACGCCTACACCGTGCACCTGGCGGCCGAACTGGCCGACACGCCGATCAAGGTGAACTCGGCCCACCCTGGCTGGGTGAAGACCGACATGGGCGGCCCGAACGCGCCGATGGACCTGGCCGATGGCGGCAAGACCAGCGTGCAGCTCGCAACGCTGCCGGCCGACGGCCCGAGCGGCGGCTTCTTCCACATGGGCGAAACGCTGCCCTGGTAAAGGCCAGCATCCGGTATGCAAGGCCGGGCTGTGCTGCCCGGGCCCGCAGCACAGCCTGATCCTCGGGCGCGCCCGGCGAAGGACGTCACTGTACCGACCGCCCGCGCGGAACACTTGTGCGCCGCGGCTCGCCCGCGCGCCGCACCCGCGCTAGATTCATGGCTCCGTCACCACGTCCCCGGAGCCCGTCTTGAGCCGCCCCGCCATTCTTGTCGCCCGCTACGTCCTGCCCGAACTGCTCGAACGTCTGTCGCAGCACTTCGAGGTCGAATCCAATCAGGCCGACCAGCCGTTGCCGCAGCCCGAATTGATAGACCGTCTGCAAGGCAAGCGTGGCGTCTTCGTCACCGCCAGCGAAAGGATCGACGCCGGGCTGCTCGATGCCTGCCCCGACCTGCGCGCCGTATGCACGATGGCCGTCGGCTACAACAACATCGACGTCGCCGCCTGTACCGCCCGCGGCATCCTGGTCAGCAACACGCCGGACGTGCTGACCGAATCGACCGCCGACTTCGGCTTCGCGCTGATGCTGGCGGCCGCTCGCCGCATCACGGAAAGCGAACGCTTCCTGCGCGAGGGCCGGTGGACGCACTGCACCTACACACTGATGAATGGCGTCGACGTGTACGGCAGGACGCTGGGCATCTTCGGCATGGGCCGCATCGGTCAGGCCATCGCCCGGCGCGGCGCACTGGGCTTCGGCATGAAGGTGATCTACCACAACCGCAACCGGCTCTCGCCGGACATCGAAGCGACGCTCGGCGCGCGCTGGGTGGACAAGGACACGCTGCTGCGCGAGGCCGATCATCTGCTGCTCGTCGTACCGTATTCGCCGACCGTGCACCACGCCATCGGTGCCGGCGAATTTGCGCGGATGAAGCCCACGGCCACGCTCACCAATATCGCGCGCGGCGGCGTGGTCGACGATGCGGCGCTGGTCGGGGCATTGCGCGCCGGCCGCATCGCCGCCGCCGCGCTCGATGTCTATGAAGGCGAGCCGAAGCTGAATCCAGGTCTGCTCGAAGTACCCAATGTCGTGCTCACACCGCACATCGCCAGCGCCACTGCGGCGACCCGCAAGGCCATGGCCGATCTCGCCGCCGAGAACCTGATTGCGGCCCTGACCGGCGGTACTCCTCCGACCCCGGTGCCGTCCAGCTGAGGCAGATTCAGCCCTCTGCGAGCTCGGCGAGGAATTCGATCACCCAGCCATCGACACGCGGCAGACAGCCGGCGAGAGAGCGCTGAAGCGACAGCAACTCGAAGAATTCGGGTTCGTGCAGATAGGGTTGCGGCATTGCGCCGACATCGGCCGCGTCGTGGCCAAGATCGACGATGCGGCCGCCAATGTAGTTGTACTGGTGCTGGAAATGACCACGAATCGAACCGCCGAAAACGCGATTCATGAAAAGCGAACCGTACTTGCAGGCGCCGGACAGGTCGTCCGGCGCCTGCAATGCGCGCTCGTTCGCCATTTCGCACCACTTGCGGAAAACGAATGACTTGGCGAGCGAAAAGCGAGCATAGGAATAGTCCAGCTTTCCGGTGCGACAGGCGTTCCAGTCGACATGCATGAAAGGCTCTGGACGGTGGGAATGCTGCACCCTAGCACGCGGTGCCGGGCGTGCAGTCACCGTCGGCGACATCGCCGCAGTCTTCACATGAACTTCATGTCCGATGCCGCGCGACCGCTCGTCCATGTCGTGTCAAGCGACACGAAAAGTCGCCCCTTGACGACACCGGAACGCCCCCCCGGGTCGATGGGTTCTCCGGCGCGAACGGAGCGGGGACAGCGGTCGTCGGCAGATGGCGGCCGCGCCGCCGATGGCGTTCGCTGCGGAGGGCCAAGGGTCCGCCAGCGGCGGCAGCAAAGGACCGGCCGGTTTCCACCCTTGCCGCGCGCGATCGGCCCGGGTTTCCGGATCGATGCCGGCCGGCAGTCGGCCGATGCCGACAGCACGCCAGCGCCGCGACAGTGCATCATCGGGGCGGATGACAACCGGAGTCTGCCTGATGACGCTTACCCGAACACTGTCCGGCGCTGGCCGCCGGATTGTCCATGCCGCACTGTTCGCCGCTTCGCTGGTTGCACCGGCCCGGGCGGACCTTCTGCTGGCGACCTGGCAGACCCTGGTCGAACCGGGCCTGCCGCTCTCGCTCACCGTGGTCGCGACGGACAAGGAGGTATTGCCGGACGACCTCAAGGCGCGCGTCATCGTGGGTGCGCGGGCGGCCGACGTCGCGCTCAAGGCGGAGAAGCCGGCCCGTGACGGCCGGCGCGACTACACCGCGGTTTTTCCGGCAGACCTCGAAGGTACGGGCCGGATGGAGCTCACGTCCGTCGCTTCGAGCGCGCTGCTGGTGCAGTTCAAGCCGGCACCGCTCGCCGCGGGAGTGGTTGCGGTCAGAGCGGCCGGCGACGCGTCGGTGTCAGCCGATGCGGCTTCCGCCGAACCGGCCGGTGTGGTGAATCTTGGCGCCAGCCGCATCGGTCTGGGAACGCATGAACCGGTCTATTTTGTTGCCGGATCGCGCGGGGAAACGACCGCGCGCTTCCAGTTGTCGTTCAAGTACCGGATTTTCGATCCGGACGGCTGGGCCACCGAACTGCCGCTCGGCACTCTGCTCACCGGTCTGCATTTCGGCTATACGCAGACCTCGATCTGGGACTGGAGCAGCGATTCCAAGCCCTTCCGCGATACCACGTACAAGCCGGCCTTCTTCTACGAGTTCGGCCCCTACCGCCATATCGGATCGCGCCACACCGTCACCGCCCAGGCCGGCTACGAACATCAGTCCAACGGGCGCGATGGCACAGAGTCGCGGTCCATCGACACCGCATTCGTGAAACCCTCGTGGCGCTGGGACATCGATCACCGCACCCATGTCGGTGCCTCGTTGAAGCTGTTCGACTACCTCGACCGCGACCCGACCAACCGCGACATCGCGAAGTACCGGGGTCATGCACTGATGGGCGTGGAGATCGGCAACGACGAAGGCTGGCTGCTCAAGGCGGAGAGCTATCCGGGCAGTCGGGGTTCGCTGCAACTGGATCTGTCCTACCGACTCAAACGTCGCCTTCTTGCGGATGCGGGAGCAGGTGGCTTCCTGCACTTCCAGTACTTCAACGGCTATGGCGAAAGCCTGATCGATTTCAACCGCAGCGGTCCGGCACAGTTCCGGATCGGGTTTTCCATCGTGCGCTGAGCGCGGGCGTCGTCCGGCAGATCGGACAGCGCCGGCCGCCCGGACCGGATCTCACCGGGCCTGCATGACGACGGACGGGCGATCAGGCATGCGCCGGTCCGTCCGCTGCGCGGAACTGCGGCTCGGCCAGCAGGTGCACGCTGAAACAGGTACCCACGCCGGGCGTGCTGACGACGGTGATGGTGCCGCCGTAGCGTTCTATCAGTCCGAGCGAAACCGAGAGCCCCAGGCCGGTCCCCTCCGAGCGCTTGGTCGTGAAAAAGGGATCGAACACCCGTCCAAGATGCTCGGGCGCAATGCCATGGCCGGTATCGCGCACGTCGATGCGCACACCCGCCGGGTCGGCCACGTCGCTCGTCGACAGCGTCAGCGTGCCGCCATCGGGCATCGCGTGCAAAGCATTGACGATCAGGTTCACCAGCACCTGCTGCAACTCTTCGCGATTGAGACGTACCGGCGTGCCTGCCCGCGTGTCCAGCACGATGCCCACACCGGATTTCCGCGCCTGGTGCTGCACCAGCGGCAAGGTGTCGTGCAGCACCGCTGCCGTATCCAGTTCGGTCACATAACCGGCGAACTCGCCCGGCCGGGCGTACTGCAGCAGCTTGGTCACGATGACGCGGATGCGGTTGATCTGCTCGTCGAGCAGGCGAATCTCCGTGCGCACGCCGTCTCCGGCCGACCCGAGCAACTGGCGCATCAGGTCGAGATTGCCCTGCATCACGGCAATCGGGTTGTTGATTTCATGTGCCACGCCAGCGGTCAGCTGACCGATCGCGGCCAGCTTCTCTGAACGTACCAGTTGCAGTTGCGCCTCGCGCAGTTCGGCGGTGCGCTCCACCACCTTCTGGTCCAGATCCGCGTTGAGCTGTTTCAATTCGATCTCGCGCGCGGCCACGGTATCGAGCAGCGTATCGAGATGACTGGCCAGACGGGCGATTTCCTCGCCGCCCTCGACCGGGCCGGTGCGGGCGGCAGCGTCACCTCTTTCCACTGCACCGATGGTGGCGTCCATCCGCTCTATCGGGCGGAAGATGCCGCGCGCGCCGCGCAAGGACAGCACGACACCCGTGGCCATGATGAGCGCGAACAGTCCGATCAGTGCGGCCAGGATGTTCTGTTTCACCGCGCGGAAAGGCGCTTCGAGAAAACCGACATACAGCATTCCGATACGTCTGCCGTCGCCATCGACGACCGGCTCATACGCCGACACATACCAGTCGTTCACGACGAAAGCCCGGTCCAGCCAACGCTCGCCGTTGTCCAGCACGCGGTGTCGCACCGCCGCCGACACCCGCGTACCGAGCGCACGATCGCCGCCGAACATGCGGACGTTGGTGGCGATCCGGACGTCGTCCAGAAAAAGCGTCGCCGTACCGCGCGAGCCGAGCGGCAACGCGCCATCGTTATAGACCAGATCGTTGATCGTATCGACAAAGTCCAGGTTCCGGTTCAGCAACCGGCCGCCCTCGAGCACGCCGACCTGTTCGCCCTGCGCGTCGAAGATGGGTACCGCGACCTGGATCACCATGCCCCGATCTTCCTCGCCGCGCGGGTCGGGCCGGGCATTCGGCGTCGGCACGATCACGAGACGTGCGCGCTCCAGCAGGGGCGGGCCGATGGCCTCCAGCTGCGCCGCATCGAACACCGACAGCGCGATGCGCGCATCGCCTTCCAGCGCCGCCCGGACGACAGGCCACCCGCCACGCGGAGGTCTGTCGGCCGTCCCGTCGGGAGCGGCCCGAACCTTGCCGTGTGCATCGAGAACGTACAGATAGTCGAAGTGCTCGCCCTCGGCCTGCGCCCGCAACAGCGCCGAAAGCTTCTCCGGCTGGTCAAGAACGCTGCGCAGTCGCCCCGAAGCGGCAAGCCCCGCAACCGCCTGTCTCTGGCTGTCGAGCACCCGGTCGAAGTACTGCCGCGCGATGGTCAGTTCGGCATTCACCTTGTAGATGAGCAACTGGTCGTAGGCCGAATTGCCCCAGTGCACCATCAGCGAGATCATCAGTGGCAGCATGAGCAACGGCGGTGCCAGCACCAGCAGGACCAGCCGTGTCCGGACCGAACCGCGGCGAAGGGAGACGAGGAACCTCATCCCGCAATGCTACTTCAGTCGATGCGTTTGCATGGCCGGCCGCTACACTCCCGCCTTTGCTCCTTCCATCACGCCTGCTCATGCATGTCGATGTGATCGTGATCGGCGCCGGCGCCAGTGGCATGATGTGCGCGGCAACCGCAGGCAGCCGCGGTCGCCGCGTGCTGCTGATCGACCACTACCCGAAACTGGCCGAGAAAATCCGCATCTCGGGCGGTGGCCGCTGCAACTTCACCAACCGCGACTTGCGGGCGGACAGCTTCCTGTCGCAGAACCCGCACTTCTGCCGTTCGCCCTTGTCGCGCTACACGCCGCGCGACTTCATTGCACTGGTCGAACGGCATGGCATCCGCTACCACGAGAAGACACTGGGCCAGCTTTTCTGCGACGACAGCTCTCAGCGCATCATCGATCTGCTGAAAGCCGAGTGCGACGCTGGCGGCGTGCACTGGCAGCGGCCGTCGGAAGTGCTCGGCGTGGCGCGCGAGGGCGATCTCTTCCGCGTCGACACCGACCGTGGCGCGCGTTTCGCGACGTCGCTGGTGATCGCCAGCGGCGGCCTCACGGTACCCAAGATGGGTGCCACGCCTTTCGGGTACCGGGTCGCCACGCAGTTCGGCCTGAAGGTGGTGCCACCGAAGCCCGCTCTGGTGCCGCTTGCGCTCGATCCGGAGTGGCTTTCGCGCTTCGGGGATCTGTCTGGCGCCTCTTTCGATTCGATCGCTTGCTGCGACGGTCCGCCATTCCGGGAACAGACGTTGATCACCCATCGCGGCCTGTCGGGTCCAGCCATCCTGCAGGCATCGAGCTACTGGCAGCAGGCGGGTGGAGGCGAAGCGGTACACATCGACCTGCTGCCCGACATCGACGACGCCGAGCGATGGCTGTACGACGCGCGAGAAGGAGGGCGGACGCTGGCCGCCCTGTTGGCCGAACATCTGCCCAGGCGATTCGCCCAGCAGTGGACAGACTTCGAAGGGGCCGGAAAATGGAACGCCGCATTGATCGAACTGCCTCGACCCGTGCTGGCCGGAATCGCAGCCAGACTCAAGGACTGGCCGCTGCAGCCATCGGGCACGCTGGGCTTCAACAAGGCGGAGGTGACGCTGGGTGGCGTGGACACCCGGGAGCTCGATCAGAAGACGATGAGCGCCCGGCGCGTGCCCGGCCTGCATTTTGTCGGCGAAGTGGTGGATGTGACCGGCTGGCTGGGGGGATACAACTTCCAGTGGGCCTGGTCGTCCGGCTGGTGTGCCGGTCAGGCAGCGTGACGCCGCCTGGAGTGCGCGATCCGGAATGCGCCGTGCGGACGCACGGAGCACCCGTCCAGCAGCACGGGATCGAACGGGCGCACGACCGGAACCCGGGGCGGCCGGCACGACGTGACGGGGCGGCGGCCGGTCCGCGCTCCTGGACTCACCCGCCGTGCTTGCGCCGTCATGCGAGCGCGCTGCCCTGCGCCAGCCGCCGGAGCGCTTCGATGCAGGCGCTGATACGGGCGTGCTCGTCGCGCAGTCGGGCAGCCAGGTCGTTCGCGGCTTGCCGATCGCCGCGATGGCAGCTGTCGGCCAGATCGCTCGCCAGTGCGTGGAGCTTGCGATGGGCGGCATCCAGTGCGCGGTACTCCTCGAACGCACCGAAACGCAAGTGTCCGTTCCCGTGAAACCAGCTGCCGAAGCGGCAACGGGTGGGGTCGCGGATCTCCTCTTCGCTCAAGCGGGTCGGTCTGCCGTCGGCCAGACAGAGCACCTGTTCGGTCCAGCGGTGAAAATCGCGCGAGGCGGTGAATAGAGGCAGATCGTCGTTGTTCCACGGCACGTCCCGCCATTCCGCCCAGCGGGGGTCAGGTGTCCAGTGCTGCAGCCAGGGCATCAGGGCTTCGGCCGGCATCGGTCGAGCGACACCGTAACCCTGTATCTGGCTGCAACCGAGTCGGAGCAGCAGCAGCGCGTGCTCGTCAGTCTCGACACCCTCGGCCACCGATGCGCGACGCAGCGAGTGCGCAAGCGCGATGACGGCCTGCACCACCTCGAAATCGTCTTCGTCGTCGAGCATGTCGAGCACGAAGGATTTGTCGATCTTGACCACATCGACCGGAAGCCGGCGCAGATAGCTGAGCGACGCGTAGCCGACCCCGAAATCGTCCAGCGCCACACGCACACCCAATTGGCGAATCTCGCGCACCACGGATGCTGCGCGTTCGATGTCGTGCAGTGCGACAGACTCGACGACCTCGATCTCCAGTACGTCGCGCGGCAGGTGCGGCTGTTCGGACAGCAGTTCGCGCAAGCTGCGCACGAAACCGGCTGCGAGCAGATGAGGTGCCGAAATGTTGACGGAAAGGGCGAAGTGCACGCCCTGCTCCCACCATGACGCAAGGCGGGCGAGGGCCTCCCGGATGACCCACTCGCCGAGCAGATGGACTTCCTGCTCATGCTCGATCAACGGCAGGAAGCCATCGGGCAGAAGCAATCCTTCCTCCGGGTGCTGCCAGCGGACCAGCGCTTCGGCGCCCACCATGCGTCCTTCGCGCATGTCCACCCGGGGCTGGAAGTGCAGCCGCATCTCGCCACGCGCGATCGCTTCTCCGATGCGCTCCTTGCGGCGCATGTGCTCGACCGATACCTGGCTGTTCTTGAAGTCGAACAGTCGGTAGCAACGCCCACCCGACTGCTTGGCGGCGTACATGGCCTGGTCGGCATGACGAAGCAGAACGTCGGCCTCGCTGTCGTTCTGCGGATAGAGCGTCACACCGATGCTGGCGGGTGTCACCACCTCCTCTCCCGCAACACGTATGGGCTGCGACAGCGCATCGAGCATGCGTTCGAGGCACTGGTCCATTTCGCCCACATCGTTCAAGGAACCGAGCAGCACCACGAACTCGTCGCCGCCGAGACGGGCCACCGTGTCCTCCATGCGGACCGAGGCGCCAAGACGATGGGCAACGGTCTGGAGAAGCTCGTCACCGGCCTCGTGTCCGAGCCGGTCGTTGACCGCCTTGAAGTCGTCCAGGTCCAGCACGCAGACCGCAAGCAAGCGCTCATGCCGGCGTGCCCGCGCCATCGCCTGCTGGAGTCTGTCTTCAAGCAGCAGACGATTGGCCAGACCGGTCAAGGGGTCGTGTGTCGCCTGCCAGCGCAGCCGCTCCTGCATGCGATGGCGGTCGGTGGCGTCGCGGAACACGACAACGGCACCACAGACGCCGCCCTGGGCGTCGCGGATAGGCGATGCGGAATCTTCGACCACGCGCTCCTCGCCACTGCGGGACACCAGTATGGTTTCTCCATCGAGTGGCATGATCCGGTGCTGGGCGAGGACCTCGGTCGCCGGATCGGGCCTGGCTTGGCGGGTGATGCCGTCCATCAACCGGAGCACCTCGCCCAGCGGCCGGCCGGAAGCATCGGCGTTCGACCAGCCGGTCAGGCTCTCGGCCACCGGATTCAGGAAGTCGATGCTGCCCTGCTGATCCGTCGATATCACGGCATCGCCGATCGACAGCAGGGTCACGCGCAGTCGCTCCTTCTGCGCCGCCAGATTGCGCTCCAGCATCATCCGGGAAGAAATGTCGCGGAATGTCCACAGCACCCCCTGCGAACTGTCGCCGACACGGACGGGCAGCAGGTCGCGCTCGATCACGCGGCCGTCGGTTAGCAGTACCCGCTCGCCGATCACCGCCTCGCCGCGCAGGACGATGCCCTCGGCGTGCGCCGTCGCGGTCGGACCTTCGGCAAACATCGACTGTGCCTCGGCCAGCACATCGGCACGCCGGCGACCGACCAGATCCGACGGGTTCTCGACCAGCGGAAAGAGATCGCAGAACCCCTGGTTCGCTACGGCCACCCGGCCCTGCGCATCCTCCATCAGTACGCCGACATGGATGTGGGCCAGCAGGCTGTACAGACGCGAACGCTCGAGTGCGAGACCCGCTTCCGCCTCTTTCAGCGGTGAAATATCCGTGTGCGTGCCGCTCATCCGCCGCGCGCGTCCTTCCGCATCGCGCACTGCGGAACCCCGTGCCAGTATCCAGCGCCAGCCGCCATCGCGGTGACGCATGCGTACGACAATCTCGTAGACCGGGATACGACCTTCCAGATAGTCGTTCAGCCGATCGAGCACGCGCGGCAGATCCTCCGGATGGACTCTGTCGAGGAAGGCTTCCGGCCGGTTGCCCAGTTCATCGTCGCCAAACCCGATCATCTGCTTCCAGCGCGGCGAGTAATAGACGTCGTTGCTGATCAGATCCCAGTCCCAGACACCGTCGTTCGCCCCTTTGACCGCGAGTTCCAGCCTCTCCTGCGCCTGCTGCAGCATGCGTTCGTTACGCACGAGGCTGTCCAGCGTCTCGTTGATGCCGGTGAGCAGGTCGCCCAGTTCGTCCCGTCGCCGATGGGTCAGCCGCTGCGACAGATCGCCCGCCCGCACACGGGCGAACAAGTGAAGAGCCCGGCGCAGATCGGCCGTAAGGCTGCGGGCGAGCAGCATGGACAACAGCGTTCCGATCACGACTGCACTGGACGCATAGACGACGCCTTCGAGCACCGCATTCCTCAGTGCCTCGGCCTCGTTCGCGTGATTGCGTACGACGCGCACCCATCCGACAAGACGTTCGCCATAACGGACCGGCGCCAGCGCGTCGCTGACGAGGGAGGAGTGCTGGATGAGACGCGCGCCTTCGAGCCGCTTGGTCTGGATCGCACTGCGGCTGAGCGGATCGGACAGGGTCATGCCCGCACGATCGGGATCGGTGTGCGCCAGCACCCTGCCATCGGCGTCGAGATACATCGCGTATTCGATGCCGGGCCATTCGCGCACCGACGCCAGCAGTTCGTCCAGACCGGCCAGGTCATTGGACACCATCCATTCACGACCGCTGCGCGACAACAGTTCGACCTCGGCCAGCAAGGCCGAATGCGACTGTTCCAGAAGCACTTCGCGCTCGCGCTTGACCAGATCGACAACGAAGATCGAGATGACCGCGACATGAAAGACGACGATCGCCAGCACGAAGCGTCGCGTGAGCGACCCGGCATACAGCGCCACGATGCGGGCGCCAAGGAATTCGAGCAGTCTCACTGCCTGACAGGTCCGATTGCTGCGCGATAGCGATCAAGCATGGCATGCACTGGCGCGTAGCGGGTATCGTCCGCTGGCTCGAAGCCGGCAATTTCCGCCCGACTCAGCAGATCGCGTCCCGTTTCGCTTTCGGACAGCGCAAACAGCTGTTGTCCGACGCGATCGACCACACCGTGGTCGAGATCGCGACGCGCCATCAGACTGTTGTTCGGCAGACTCGATGTGGTCCAGGCAACGACCAGGCCGCGCGCCATCTCGGGATGGTCTTTCTGGAATGCGCGCCACGGAGGAGGCCAGGTCGCTCCGGCATCCACCAGGCCGCGCGCGACGTTCAATATGCTGGACTCCTGCGACCCGACCGCACGCACATCGAGCTCGCGCGCCACGTCCAGTCCCGCTGCATGCAGGTGCAGCAGGGGGAGCATGCAACCGGCGACGGCAGTGCGGGACGGACAACTGAAACGCTTGCCGCGCAGGTCCGCCACCTCGCGCACCGGACTGTCCCGACGCAACAGGATCAGTCCGTGAAAGTCTTCGTCACCCATGACCTTGCCGAAAACGCGATAGGACTCCGCGGCGACAATCACCGTCTGATACGGGTTGGGCAAAGCGAGATCAAGACTGCCCGCCCTCAGCTTGCGCTCGTAATCGGCGTAGTCCCGCGAAGCTTCCAGCCGGATGGAGATGTCGCCCAGCGCAGCGTTCAGCGCGTCGACGATGGGCCCGTAAAGTTCGACCAGCCGGCCCGGGTTGTGCAGCGGATGAATGCCCAGCGTAAGGTGACGCACGCGCGATCCCGGCGGACTGTATGCGTATTCGGGTGGTGCGACGCCGGCCTCCTTGTCGGCGCAGCCCGGGAGACCCGCCAGCGTCACCAGGCAGAGCAAGGACAGGAACCCGCGCCGGAACGCGACACTGTGTTGCCGCATGGTTCGCATGACCCTTGGCATGCCGACTTCGTCTCGCTCTCTTGCCATGCCTGTATTCGCTCACATCCAGCGCAGATTTTCACATGGAAATCAACGTCCCGTCAGAACGGATGCTTGAGCAGATCGCGTTCGAATCACGCTGGTTCGAGGCCAAGCGAGCACATGTGCGGCCGCACGGAAAGCCTCCGCATGCAAATTCCGTTTGCGTCGCACTCGCTATTCCCGTATAAGCACGTCTGTAGGTGATTTCAAGCATGAACGTGTTGTGCGTCGGTTCTCGATTTTCAAGTCAGTACTCCGCTTGCCATATTCCCCTTGAGGTTTCCCTGCGCTACGGTTGCTGCGTGTTGCAGTGACTTGTTCAAAACTTAGTTCTGAAGGAATTCAAACATGGCAACTGGTACTGTCAAGTGGTTCAACGATGCCAAGGGTTTCGGTTTCATCTCGCCGGACGATGGCGGTGAAGACCTGTTCGCGCACTTCTCCGCGATCCAGGGCAACGGCTTCAAGTCGCTGCAGGAAAACCAGAAGGTGTCGTTCGAAGTGACCCGCGGCCCGAAGGGTCTGCAGGCTTCGGAAATCAAGCCGCTCTGATTTTTCGGACGGTTTGAGATCGCTGCAAGGCGATCGGAAAAGAAAAGCGTACCGTACGGTGCGCTTTTTTTTCGTCCCGCCCTCGCCGGAAAAAATGAAAAACCCGCCGAAGCGGGTTTTTCATTCGTACCGCGCCGATCACTTCTCTTCGGCGTGTCCGGCGAACTTCAACCAGGTGTCGACCACCGTGTCCGGATTCAGCGACACGCTCTGGATGCCCTCGTCCATCAGCCAAAGTGCGAAATCGACGTGGTCCGACGGGCCCTGACCGCAGATGCCGACGTATTTGCCGAGACGGTTGGCCGTGCGGATCGCCATCGACAGCAGCATCTTGACCGCCGGGTCGCGTTCGTCGAAGGCAGCGGCGACCAGACCTGAGTCGCGGTCCAGGCCCAGCGTGAGCTGGGTCAGGTCGTTCGAGCCGATGGAGAAGCCGTCGAAATGTTCGAGGAACTGTTCGGCCAGCAAGGCGTTGGACGGGATCTCGCACATCATGATGAGGCGCAGGCCGTTCTCGCCACGCTTCAGGCCGTGTTCGCCCAGCAACTTCACCACTTCGGCCGCCTCGCCGACATTGCGCACGAAAGGCACCATCAGCTCGACGTTGGTCAGGCCCAGTTCGTCACGCACGCGACGCATTGCACGGCATTCCAGTTCGAAGCAGTCGCGGAAGCTGTGCGCGATGTAGCGCGACGCACCGCGGAAGCCGAGCATCGGGTTTTCCTCGTCCGGCTCGTAGATGTCGCCACCGAGCAGCTTCTTGTACTCGTTCGACTTGAAGTCGGACAGGCGCACGATGACCGGCTTCGGCCAGAAGGCGGCCGCGATGGTCGCCACACCCTCAACCAGCTTGTCCACGAAGAAGGCTTCCGGATTCGCGTAACCGCGGGCGCGCCGGCGGATTTCCTCGCGCAGGCGCGCTGGTGCCTGATCGATCTCCAGAATCGCCTTCGGATGGATGCCGATGGTGTTGTTGATGACGAACTCGAGACGGGCCAGACCCACGCCGGCGTTCGGCAGCTGGCAGAAATCGAAAGCCAGTTCCGGATTGCCGACGTTCATCATGACCTTGAGGTCGAGGTCGGGCAGATTCGACAGGTCGGAGGTGACCACTTCGAAATCGAGGCGACCGCGATAGATGTTGCCGGTATCGCCTTCGGCGCAGCTGGCGGTGACCTCCTCGCCTTCGGTCAGCGTCTCGGTTGCGTCGCCGCAGCCTACGATGGCCGGAATGCCCAGTTCGCGCGCGATGATGGCCGCGTGGCAGGTACGGCCGCCGCGGTTGGTGACGATGGCGGCAGCCTTCTTCATGACCGGCTCCCAGTTCGGGTCGGTCATGTCGGTGACGAGCACGTCGCCGGCCTGCACCTTGTCCATTTCGGCCGCGCTTTCGACGATGCGCACCGGACCCGCCCCGATCTTCTGGCCAATGGCACGGCCGCTCGCCAGCACCTTGCCGTACTGCTTCAGACGGAACTTCTGCTGCGTCATGCCGGACTCGTGCGACTTCACGGTTTCCGGACGCGCCTGCAGGATGTAGAGCTGGCCGTCGATGCCGTCCAGGCCCCACTCGATGTCCATCGGACGTGCGTAATGCGCTTCGATGGTCATCGCATAGCGCGCCAGTTCGAGTACCTGTTCGTCGGTCAGCGAGAAGCGCTGACGGTCGGTGTCGGTCACATCCACGGTCTGAACGCTTCGACCCGCCGCCGCGGTGGCGGCGAACTCCATCTTGATCATCTTGCTGCCGAGGGTACGACGGATCACCGCCGGACGGCCCTGGGCCAGCATGGGCTTGTGTACGTAGAACTCGTCCGGATTGACCGCACCCTGCACGACCGTCTCGCCCAGACCGTAGCTGGAGGTGATGAACACCACGTCGCGGAAACCGGATTCGGTGTCCAGCGTGAACATGACACCGGCCGCCCCCTTGTCCGAACGCACCATGCGCTGCACACCCGCCGACAGCGCCACACCTGCGTGCATGAAGCCCTTGTGGGCGCGATAGCTGATCGCGCGGTCGTTGTAGAGCGACGCGAACACCTCGCGGATCGCGTGCAGCACGTTGTCGATGCCGGAGATGTTGAGGAAGGTTTCCTGCTGGCCGGCAAAGGACGCATCCGGCAGATCCTCGGCCGTGGCCGAGCTGCGTACCGCGAACGATCCATTGCCGGCGGCGTCCAGCTGTGCGTAGAAACTGCGGATGTCGGCTTCGAGCTGGGCCGGGAACGGCGTATCCATCATCCACTGCCGGATCTGTGCGCCCGTCCGGGCCAGTGCGTTGACGTCATCGACATCCAGCGCTTCAAGCGCCTCGTGGATGCGATCGGCCAGACCGTCCTGCGCCAGAAACTCGCGGAAAGCTTCGGCCGTGGTGGCAAAACCTCCGGGGACCCGCACGGACTTGGGGAGCTGGCTGATCATTTCGCCCAGCGACGCATTCTTGCCGCCGACACTATCGACGTCGGTCATGCGCAACTGTTCGAACGGGATGACGTAGCGAGACATGGGTATCCTCTCTTGAACATGGGGCGATCGCTTGTTGCGGCGACCGTGTACATTCCTTCCGCACCGGGTGGGTGCGCGGGAAGCCGGCATTCTAGTTAAAGTCGCTGTTGCGCTGCGGAAAAATTTCCGTGCAACGTGATGTATACGCACAGATTCCTGATCAATAGGGCCATGAGAACCGTCTTCTTCATCTCCGACAGTACCGGCATTACCGCCGAAACCCTGGGGCGCAGCCTCCTTTCCCAGTTCGAAGGCGTGAAATTCCGCCAGACGCGCGTTCCCTTCGTCGATTCGGTCGACAATGCGCTCGACTGTGTCGAGCGCATGACCGAGGCGAAAATGCGCGACGGTGTGCGCCCCATCGTCGTCACTTCCATCGTCAACGCGGATGTGGCGATGACGGTGCGTCAGGCCGACGCCCTCTTCCTCGACATGTTCGAACACTTTGTCGGCCCGCTCGAAGAGGAACTTGGCCAGGCGGCCAACCACAACGTGGGTCGTCAGAAAGGCATGGAGGAAAGTGCGGACTACCAGCGCCGGATCGAAGCCATCAATTTCTCGCTCGCCCATGACGACGGAATGTCGCACAAGGAACTGGAACAGGCGGACGTGATCCTGGTGGGCGTGTCGCGCTCGGGCAAGACACCCACCAGCCTTTACATGGCCATGCAGTTCGGCGTCAAGGTCGCCAATTACCCGCTCATCCCGGAAGACTTCGAGCGCGGAAAGCTGCCGACCGAGCTGGTCAAATACCGCCCCAAGCTGTTCGGCCTGACCATCTCGCCGGAGCGACTGGCGCAGATCCGCGAGGAACGGCGACGCAACAGTCACTATGCGTCGATCGAGAACTGCCGCTTCGAGGTCGATGCGGCACAGAAGTTGATGCGCATGGAAGGCATCCGCTGGCTCGACTCCACCCACAAATCGATCGAGGAGATCGCCGCCATCGTGCTGCAGGCCATCAAGTTCGAAGAAGCCTACTGACCCAGCCGCGCATCGCCGCCCCAGATTCAAGCCGAACAGCGAAGTCGATCGGCACTCCGGCAACCGTGCGGCGCTGGCGTCGCGCGGCGCACGGCAAGTCGCAAGGACGCGGCAGAGGGACTTGGCGGGCGTCTCCGTGGACAGTACAGGCCTGGCCGCGACGTCGATGCGGTCTCACCGTAAGGTGAGCGATGCAGACGGCAGACATCCCTGACGGGCAGCGCTGCCTGCATCATGGCCTGCGGTCAAGCGAGGTTTTCGGGTTGGACGCAGTCTGAAACCGGGCCCACGTTCCACGGCCAGCCGGTATCAACCTGTCCGGCAGCGGCCTCGCCGGCAGTGCGTCGTCGTCGGCAAGTGCGCCCAACAGCCGGGCGTAACGGGCCGCCGCGGCATGCGTATCGAAGTCACGACCCACATCGGCCTGCGCTTCACGGGCAAAGCGCGCCAGCGTCTGTACATCGGCCAGCAGTTCGGCCGTCATGCGCGCCAGCGGGCCGGGCGCATCGGCTGGAGGTGCGAGCCGCCCGTTGATTTCGTGGCGCACCAGTTCTCGCATCGCCGGACCGTCCTGCGCCAGCACCGGACACCCTGTCGCCATGGCTTCAAGCAACCAGTCGGGTTGATTACGGCCACACACGAGAAGCGCGGAGACCCGCAGCAGCAGATGGCGGTTGTGCGCACCGGGATCTTCGACGCAGCAGACTCTCTGGTCGACGATCAGGGCGCGCCAGACAGGCAGTGCATCGCGGGGCACAACGAGCAGCAGGGGTGCTTGTGTCCGGTCGAGCAAGGCCGCGATCAGATCCGGGAGCAAGCCGTCCGGCCCGTTTGCCGGCCAGCCTTCGGTCGCAATGATCAGGGCCCTGCTGTCGCCGCCCAGCCAGCGACCGTCCGGCAAAGTCAGCCCGCACCCCGGCGCAGACCTCAGCTGCGGGACGCCAGGATGAAGCACCCGGGCCCGCTGGCGCAGCGCGTCCGGCATGCGCTCGCGCTGCCACCACCATGCGCAGGTCACTGTATCGAAGCCCGCTGCACCGGCCGGATCGAAGTGCTCGTCCAGATGGAGAACCTGACGTGCTTCGGGGTACATGCGAAGCACCCGCCCAGCGCAGGCTGGATCGACGTCCGCCAGTACCGCGTGCGGTCGGTCCCCTCTGGCCGGCAGGGATGACTGTGCGGCCCCCTCTACGGTACGTACCGTCCAGCCGGGCAGCCGCGCCCACAGCGGAACCAGGTGGCGAAAGCAAGCACGCGTGCTCCGCTGCACCACGAGAAGACGGAACGGCGCCCCCGCAACGTGTGAGTAACGATACATAGCCTCCTCCCGATTCCAGCTGCCGTCTCGGCGAATGGCCGCGGCAGGGCAACCCGAAGGCCGCACGATAATCCCTTTGTCATTTTCTGCAAAGCCGCAATCGTGGCTGCCTGGTGACGGCTGTGGTGGAATAGGCGCTTCGCAACTCACTTTCCGGATTCAGCCATGTTCAATCCCACGCGAGATCAGGCACGCCAGTTCTTCCTGGACACCTGGGCGCGGCGGCAGGGCACGCAGCCACTCAGCCAGATGGAGACGCTCGCGCTCAACATCATCGGACGTCATCCGGAATACCAGGCACTGCTCGACCAGGGCGATCGTGCGCTGACGCGCGAATATCCACCGGAACTCGGAGAAACGAATCCTTTCCTGCACATGTCCCTGCACCTGGCGATCGAGGAACAACTGGCGATCGACCAGCCGCCGGGCATACGCGCGGCTTTCGAAGCACAGCGCGCGAAGCTCGGAGACGAGCACGAAGCGCTGCA
Organism: uncultured Methyloversatilis sp.; assembly: GCA_964555165.1. Taxonomy (GTDB): domain Bacteria; phylum Pseudomonadota; class Gammaproteobacteria; order Burkholderiales; family Rhodocyclaceae; genus Methyloversatilis. Next base: position 43,161 of record CAZKRN010000023.1, read on the forward strand.
CCGGATGCTCGACTGCCTGGGGGAAATCATCTGGCGTGCCCAGCGCGACCGCCAGCCGCCCGATGGGGCTGCCTACATCGCTTGCGTCCGCCAGGGACTGGACGATTGAACAGGTCTAGAATTCGCGCCCTCCCCGTCTTTCGAGCCATCACCGATGCCCCTCCCCTCAGCCTCAGTCCAGACGACCGAATTTCATGGGCTTCCGGCACTGGAAATGATTGCGCCGGATGGCGCGCGCTGCCTGATCAGCCTCTTCGGCGGACAGGTGCTGTCCTGGATTCCAGCGGGAGGCGCCGAGCGTCTCTACCTGTCGGCCGATACCCGTTTCGACGGGCAGACCCCCTTGCGCGGAGGCATTCCGGTCATCTTTCCGCAGTTTGCCGAGCGCGGAAACGGCCCGCGCCACGGCTTTGCACGTACCCGCATGTGGCGGACGGGCAATACCCGCGTGTCCGCCGACTTCGCGATCGGCACGCTTGAACTGCGCGACGACGAGGCCACACGCTCGATGTGGCCGCACGCCTTCGAACTGGAACTGACCGTGGTGGTCGGGGGGAACCGGCTGGACATCGAACTGGAGGTCGCGAACACGGGCGACACCTCCTTCGGGTTTGCCGCCGCGCTGCACAGCTATCTGAAGGTGAAAGAGGTCGAGAACTGCCGGCTCGAAGGACTGCGCAACGCACGCTACCTCGATGCAACCGCCAGCGATGCCCCGCGGGATGACCGGATGGACGCCCTGATTGTCGAGGACGAGGTGGATCGCCTGTACCGCAATGCGCCAGATACCGTGGTGCTGCAGGACAGCGGGCGCGCGCTCGGCCTGCAGAGTGAAGGTTTTCCCGACCTGGTGGTGTGGAACCCATGGGAACACAAGTGCCGGATGCTGAAAGACATGCCGGACCGCGACTTCCGCCATATGCTGTGCATCGAGCCGGCAATCGCCGAAAACCCGAAAACGCTGGCACCGGGCGAACGCTGGGCGGGCCGCCACACCATGGTCGCGGCCTGAACCGACAGGGCTCTTCGGTGCGGCGTCGCGTCGCGCTCCCGGACTGCGAAGAACGAAGCCGAGCGGGTCCGGAATGCCTGGCGAAAACCGTACGGGCCGGGCTTCTGCCCTGCCCGTACGTCCATCCGCGTCAGCCCAGCGCCTTGCGCACCTGATCCAGCGTGGTCGGATCGTCCAGCGTCGTCAGATCGCCGGGGTCGCGACCCTCGGCTATCGCCTGGATCGACCGGCGCAACATCTTGCCGGAACGAGTTTTCGGCAAGCCGCTCACGAACATGACCCGCCCCGGGCGAGCGATTGCACCGAGCAAGCCGTCTACGGTCTGCATCACTTCCTTTTCCAGGGCGGCACGGTCTTCCGCCGTTGCAGTGCGGGCTGCGTCCTTCACCACCGCAAAAGCCAGTGGCATCTGACCTTTGAGTTGATCCGCCACGCCGACCACCGCCACTTCCGCGATGGCGGAATGCGCCTGGATCGCTTCCTCGATCTCGCGCGTGCCGAGACGATGACCGGCCACGTTGATGACATCGTCCGTGCGGCCCAGAATCTTGTGGTAGCCCGCTTCGTCGCGTATGCCCCAGTCGAAGGACGAGTACACCAGCGGCGATTTGAACAGCGAAAAATACGTGCGCACAAAGCGCTCGTCGTCACCCCATACGGTTGTAAGGCAGCCGGGCGGCAAGGGCGGCACGATGCCGACGATGCCCTTTTCGTTCGGTTCGCACTCGCTGCCATCCTCGCGGAAAATGCGCAGGTCGTACCCGTAGACCGGACGACCCGGCGAGCCGAGCTGCACCGGCGTATTCTCGACCCCGGGCAGTTCGCAAAGGATGGGCCAGCCGGTTTCCGTCTGCCAGTAGTTGTCGATCACCGGCTTGCCGAGTGCGCCCATCAACCACTCGTGGGTCGGTTCGTCCAGCGGCTCGCCGGCGAGAAAGATGTGCCGCAGCGAAGACAGGTCATGCTTCTTGAGGAAGGCCGGATCCTGCTTCTTCAGCACGCGCGCCGCGGTCGGCGCCGAAAACATGACGCTCACACGGTACTTCTCCACCAGACTCCACCAGATGGCCGGGTCCGGGCGCAAAGGCGTACCCTCGTACATCAGCGTCGCCATGCCGGCAATCAAGGGCCCGTAGATGATGTAGGAGTGGCCGACCACCCAGCCGATGTCCGAGGTCGTGAACATCGTTTCGCCGGCGTTGCCGCAGTAGATGTGCTTCATCGATGCCGCCAGCGCCACCGCGTAGCCGCCCGTGTCGCGCTGCACGCCCTTCGGCTTGCCGGTGGTCCCGGAGGTGTAGAGGATGTAGGACGGCTCGCTCGATTCAAGCCAGACGCAGGGTACTCGGGCATCCAGATGCTGCGCTCGCAGAGTCGCGTAATCGACGTCGCGCCCCTCGACCCGCGGAAAGTCTTTCTCCAGCCCGCGATCGACCATCAGAACGCGAACAGGCGGATGTTCGGCCAGCGAACACGCTTCGTCCAGAAGGTGCTTGTAAGGTACAACCTTGCCGCCGCGCATGCCGGCTTCCGCCGACACGATCACCTTCGGTTTCGCGTCGTCGATACGGGTCGCCAGCGAACCGGCGGCAAAGCCACCGAACACCACCGAGTGGATGGCACCGATGCGGGCACAGGCCAGCATCGCAAAGGCCGCCTCGGCAATCATCGGCATGTAGACGAGCACGCGATCGCCACGCATCACGCCAAGCGACAGCAGGATCGCTGCCATACGCTCGACTTCACGCTGGAGTTCGGCGAAGGACAAGGTCCTCTCGTCGCCGGTCTCCGTCGATACGAAAACCAGTGCGGGCGCATCGGGACGTTGCGCTGCATGGCGATCCACCGCGTTGTGGCACAGGTTGGTGGTACCGCCGACGAACCACCTTGCAAACGGTGGCCGGGAAAAATCACATATCTGCTGCGGTTTCGCCTGCCAGTCGATCAGACCGGCCTGCTCGGCCCAGAACTCATCGCGGTGGGCGATGGAGCGGGCGCGGAACTCCTTGCTTGTTGACATTCACTTCCTCCAACCCCGCACAACAATTGATATTTTTGTTTTGACTCATTTGTCCAGCAGCGAAGTATCGGCCCCGGCCGCCAGCGCGCGCAAGCAATCCAGCGGAATGTCGCAATCGTGCTTGACGCTGATCAATTCCAGCAGGGGCAGCAGCCGGTAGATCAGGGCCGGCAACTGCGGTTCGACCTCGGCCCGGGCGCCCGACTTGATCAGCAGCAAAGCGCGTTCGATGCTGACGATGCCGGCTGTCCAGGCGAACTTCTGCGGTTCGCCTCCACTGCTGCGCACCGCATTGCCGCCATCGCGGTGCGCCATGTCCGCGCGCGCAACCGCCAGCCCCAGCATCTGGGACACCGATTCCGCATTGTCGGCCACACTGTTCGCGACACCGATGTTCAGACTGATGCGCAGCGTCTGCCCGCGGTATTGCATCGCGGTCGCCGCGATCACGCTGCGCATGCGGTTGGCGAACTGTTCGGCACTCTGCAGGCTGATATCCGGCGTGATGACGGCGAACTGTCCATCGCCGATCTGGGAGAAGGTGTCCTCCTTGCGTACCTTGGTGGCCAGCACCTTGGCCAACTTGCGCATGATGAGATCGGTCACATGCCGGCCGAAGCTGCGGACGATGTCGGTGAAGTTGTCGATACCGACGATAAGGACGCTCACCTGCCCGTGAGAGCGCACAGCCGCCGACAGCAACTGCTCGCCGTGTCTTTCCATGTACTGCGGCGTGGCCATGCCGGAATCCGGATCGATCGGGGACGCAGCAGCCAGCGCGTCCCGGCTGTCGGCCAGTTGCCTGACCGTCTTGTTCATGCGGCTGGCGGACTCGATGCGCGCAAGCAACTCGACGGTGCCGATCCCTTTCGTGATGAAGTCCGTTGCCCCGAGCGAACGGGCGCGCTCGCGAGCGGCGTCGTCCTCATCGCCCGAAATCATGATCACGGGTATGTCGGCAATACGCTGGATGTGCGAACTGCGGATACGCTGCAGCAAGCCGTATCCGTCCAGATGCGGCATGCTCAGGTCCGACAGCACGACCTGGATGGCGTCGTCGACCAGCAACGCCGCCCAGCCGGCTTCGCCGTCGGCTTCCTCGCGACATTCGAAACGGTCGCGGATGCGCTTGATGATGGATGCGCGCACCATGCGCGAATCATCGACGACAAGCACCTTCGCATGCACTACGTCATCGCTGTTGAGAGGTGTACTCATGGGCCGGGCGTCGGCAAACAGGGTCGAACCCGGATTGTAGGTGAAGCGGCCTCGCTGGCGCGCAAACCGCACTTTGCGCGGGAAAACTTGGCATCGATGGGCGGCGCCGGTATATTCCCGCCCCATGCCCCGAATATCCCTTCTCCGGATGTGGTTGTGCGCAGCTGCGACGAGCATGCTGATTGCCCCAGCCGCAACCCGAGCCGAACCCGCACCGGTGCAGGACGTCGATGGCGTCGTGGCACACTCCGGCTGGTCGGGCGAGCGCGTCGCGGAACACGCCGGTGCTGCCGCCGAGGCGGTGACCGGCCTGGTCGACAGCGGGCTGTCCTTGCTGGGGATCCGCTATCGTTTTGGTGGCAACACCCCGCAAAGCGGATTCGATTGCAGCGGATTCGTCCGGCACGTCTTTTCAGACGCCCTCGGGGTTCTGCTGCCGCGAACTGCGGTCGAAATGGCACGTGTCGGTGAAACCATTCCCAAGAACGCCCTCCAACCCGGCGATCTGGTGTTCTTCAACACACTGCGCCGCTCGTTCTCGCATGTCGGCATCTATCTGGGCGACAACAAATTCATGCACGCCAACTCCCGCGGCGGCGGCGTGCGTGTCGACGACATGACCGGCGGCTACTGGTCCAGGCGTTTCAACGGCGCGCGCCGCATCGAGGTTGATCAGACCGGCACCGGGCTGCACTGAGTCGCCGCTGCGCGACCGTCATTTCGCGCGGGGACACGCCGCGCACTTCACCGCACCGCACCCTTCAAGCGCCGTCTTCAGCGCACACACGGAACGCTTGCACGCGACCACCGGTACACCCCGGTCGCGTGCGGCGTCGCGATAGGCCTTCATCACGTTGTGGCCGAGAAAATCGGTGAAAAGGATGACCACATCGGTCCCGCCGGGCAGGCGCTGTGCCTGCCGCTGGTGCTTGGGATCACGGCCCGTGATGTGATGACGTATCTTCAGGCCGAACTCGGCGAGAACATCGGGAATGTTGCCGAGGCGATCCGCCCCGACCAGAACTGCGTCCATGCGAACATCCTTTATGATAACGATTCGCATTCACGTTAGCTCAATTGCGAATGCTTTGCAATTGCGAATTACTTCTGCTAACTTTCGGCGGCATCGTGATGCACTTGTTTCGCGCACGAACCTTGCGAACGTATTCCCTGGAGCAACCATGAAATCCCGAATCATCCGCCTCGCAACGGCACTGACCGCCGCCCTCGCGCTGACTCAGGCGCTTGCGCAGGAAAAGGTACTGAATCTCTATTCCGCCCGTCACTACCAGACAGACGAAGCGCTGTACTCGAACTTCTCGCGCCTGACCGGCATCAAGATCAACCGCATCGAAGGCAAGGAAGACGAACTGCTCGAACGCATCCGCAATGAAGGCGCCAACAGTCCGGCGGACGTCTTCATTACCGTCGACGCCTCGCGTCTGGCACAGGCCGACGCACTCGGGCTGTTCGCGCCGGTGAAGTCAGCCGTGCTCGAAGAGCGCATCCCGGCCCACCTGCGCGACCCCGAGAACAACTGGTTCGCGTTCTCGACCCGCGCCCGCGTCATCATCTACAACAAAATGAAGCTGAAGTCGGCCGACGTCGCCAATTACGAAGACCTGGCCAAGCCGGCGCTGAAGGGCAAGCTCTGTTCGCGCTCCGGCGCCCACCCGTACAACGTATCGCTGGGCGCCGCGCTGATCCAGCACTGGGGCGAGGCGAAGACCGAAGAGTGGGCACGCGGCGTGGTCGCCAACTTCGCACGTGCCCCCAAGGGTGGCGACACCGACCAGATCAAGGCTGTGTCGGCCGGCGAATGCGATGTCGCAGTATCGAACACCTATTACCTCGTACGTCTGCTGCGTTCGGGCAAGACCGAGGACCGCGCGATGATGGAAAAGGTCGGCGTTGTCTGGCCGAACCAGTCCAGCTTCGGCACCCACATCAACATTTCCGGTGGCGGCATGCTGAAAACCTCACCGAACAAGGAAGCCGCCGTCAGGTTTCTGGAGTATCTGGCATCGGACGAAGCGCAGGCCTATTTCGCCAATGGCAACAACGAGTGGCCGGTGGTGAAGTCGGCCGTGGTGTCGAACCCCGAACTGAAGTCGCTCGGCAACTTCAAGGCGGACACGCTGAATGTCGGCGAACTCGCCCGGACTACCGTACAGGCGCAGAAGGTGTTCGACCGGGCAGGTTATCGCTGAACGATACGTCCGGACAGGAGATTCACGGATTCGTGATCGCCTGATCCGGTCCCTGGAGGTCTCCGCCGATGGCGCCGGGCCCAACGCCACCGGGCCCGGATGCGCCGCTTGCCCCGGCTCACACTCCTCCTGGCGCACCGCATCGGAAGGGCGCCTGTCCAGGTCGTTTCCACGCTTACGCGCGCTGCGGCCCCTGGCCGGGAATCCGTTCCTCGCACCGATGACGACAGGCCTTTCCCTGTCCGGAAGGATGGATATCCCGCCTGCACCGACGCCCACCCGGAGCGACGTTGCAGGCGGCGATGGTCCGGTGCCGTCGCACACAACCGGCAGACCGCGGACCTTGCGCCCGCCGACGACACGAAACTCTTGCCACCGCCAGAGCCGCAGGAGTTCCACTCCCGATGACAGAGTGCGTCCATGCCACCTTCCTGCCTCGCCCAGCCGTCACCCTCGGCGGGCAAGCGCCCCGGAGCCAGCACGGCCGTCCCGGCGGGACGCCATCCTTCGGCGTCCTCTCGCTTCGCCCTCCCGCGCGACATACCCTGCGCGCCGATCAGGCGGGGTTTTCGCGATGACTCCGTTTCGCGTCGCCACCGCACCCGTCGTGCCGCCAGCCGCCGGCTGACTGCATCGAGGCCGGATTTTGCAGCGCGACATGCGCCATACTTGCAGCCTTCGCCCGCGCTCGCGGTGCGTGTACGCCTGCCACAGAACGAAAAGCTGTAGATGACCCAGTCCAGTGAAAAGAAGTACCGCGCCATCGGGCACCTGCCCGACCACGACAGCGCCATCCGCCACCCTGCCGATGCCACCGCGCACGCGACAGCCCCGTCTGACGTGGTGTGCCGGCTGCCGACGCGCTGGGCCGACTTCACGCTGCACGGTTACGCCGAACCTGAAACCGGCCTCGAACACGTGGCGCTCACGCTGGGCGACTTCAGCGACGGTGCGCCGGTCCTGCTGCGCCTGCATTCGGAATGCCTGACCGGCGACACGCTGTTCAGCCTGCGCTGCGACTGCGGTCCCCAGCTCGAAGCTTCGCTGCGCGCCATTGCGGCCGAAGGCCGTGGCGCCCTGGTGTATCTGCGACAGGAGGGCCGCGGCATCGGCCTGATCAACAAGATCCGCGCCTACGCGCTGCAGGACAGCGGCGCCGATACGGTTGATGCCAACCGCATGCTTGGCTTTGCTGACGACGCGCGCGACTACCGCTTCGCCGCGCACATCGTGCGCAGCCTGGGCATCGCGCGCGCGCGCCTGCTCACCAACAATCCGCTGAAGGTACGCGCACTGGAGAACGAGGGCGTCGAGGTGGTGGAGCGCATTCCGCTGCACGCCGGCGCCAACCCGATGAACCACCGCTACCTCGCCACCAAGGCCCAGCGCATGGGCCATATGCAGGACTGATGAGCCACGACGACGCACAGGACTTCTGGTCCGGAAGATATCGCGCAGCCGGTACCGACTACCTGTTCGGTACTGCCCCGAACCGCTTCCTCGCCGCACAGGCCGGGATGTTGCGCCAGGGGCAGCGCGCGCTCAGCGTGGCCGACGGCGAAGGCCGCAACGCGGTCTGGCTGGCCGAACAGGGGCTGGACGTGACCGCGACCGAACTGTCGCCGGTCGCGCTGGAAAAAGCCGAAGCGCTCGCCGCCACGCGCGGCGTACAGATCGACTTTGCCCTAGTCGATGCGCTGAACTGGATCTATCCGGACGAAGCCTTCGACCTGGTGGTCGCCATCTTCATCCAGTTCGCGGCCCCCGACGAGCGCGCCCGGCTGTTCGGGAATCTGAAGCGCACGTTGCGCCCGGGCGGTCGCATCGTGCTGCAGGGCTATACGCCGAAACAGCTCGACTACCGCACCGGCGGACCGTCGGCCATCGACAACCTGTACACCGCCGCGATGCTGCACGAAGCCTTCGGCGACTTCGACATAGAACGGCTGGACGAATACGAGGACGTGCTCGACGAAGGTCTCGCCCATCGCGGACGATCGGCCCTCGTGGGAATGGTGGCGAGAAAGCCCGGCTGAACTGTCGCAGGCTGGTGCCCAGGAGAGGACTCGAACCTCCACGCCTTGCGGCGCTGGAACCTAAATCCAGTGCGTCTACCAATTTCGCCACCTGGGCACGCGGCGCGGATTGTACTCCCGCCCCCGGTATACTCGTCGCCTCATGTCGGTCGAACACTACGAAAACTTCCCGGTCGCCTCGCGCTTGATGCCGCCCGCGCTACGCGAGCCGGTCACGGCCATCTACGGATTCGCCCGCCATGCCGACGACATCGCCGACGAGGGTGATGCGGCGCCCGAGGCGCGGCTGGCCGGGCTCGAGCGTTGTCGCGAGCAGTTGCGCGTGATCGGCCAGGGCGGAACACCGGCCGACCCGATACATGCCCGTCTGGCCCGCACCGTGCGCGCCTGGTCGCTGCCGCTGCCGCTGTTCCATGACCTGCTCGACGCCTTTTCGCAGGACGTGGTGAAGACCCGCTATGCCAACGACGCCGAGCTGCGCGACTACTGCCGCCGCTCGGCCGACCCGATAGGCCGGCTGCTGCTGTGCCTGTACAAGGTCGATGACGCGGAAAGCCTCGCACAGTCAGATGCGATCTGCAGCGCGCTGCAACTGATCAACCACTGGCAGGACATCGCCGTCGACATCCGCAAGAACGCCGACGCCACGCCCTCTGGCCGCATCTACATTCCGCTCGACACGATGACCCGTTTCGGCGTGACCGAGGCACATCTGCGTGACGCGCGTTGCGACGATGCCTTTCGCGCGCTGATGACGCACCTGGTCGACGACGCCCGCAGACTGATGCGCGCAGGCATGCCACTGGCACGCCGCCTGCCCGGTCGCGTCGGCTGGGAACTGCGACTGATCGTACAGGGCGGCCTGCGCATTTTGCAGCGCATCGAGCAGGTCGATTACGATGTATTCCGTCGCCGCCCGGAACTGGGCGGGAGCGACTGGCCGCTGATCGGCATAAAGGCCCTCACCTACCGATGACCCCCGACGAATACTGTCAGGACCGTGCCGCGAAGAGTGGCTCATCCTTCTACTACAGCTTCCTCTTCCTGCCGCCGCCGCGCCGCCGCGCGATCACCGCGCTGTACGCGTTCTGCCGGGAGGTCGACGACGTGGTCGACGAAACCGCGGATGTCGGCATCGCGCGCACGCAACTCGCGTGGTGGCGCTCGCAGATCGACGCCTGCTTCGACGGCACGCCGGAACATCCGGTCTGTCTGGCGCTGCGCTCGGCCATCCGCGACTACGGCCTGCCGCGCGAACAGCTGCTCGAAATCATCGACGGCATGGAAATGGACCTCGACCAGTCGCGCTATCTGGACTTCAAGGGCCTGCAGCTCTACTGCTACCGGGTGGCCTCGGTGGTCGGCCTGCTCGCCGCGCAGATATTCGGCTCCACCCACCGCGACACGCAGAAGTACGCGCACGACCTGGGCATCGCCTTCCAGCTCACCAACATCATCCGCGACGTCGGAGAGGATGCACGACGCGGACGCATCTACCTGCCGGTCGAGGAACTGCAGCGCTTCAACGTGCGTGCGGCCGACATCCTGAACGCGCGCCACAGCGACGAATTCCGCCAGCTGATGGCGTTCCAGATCGCGCGCGCCCGTCAGTACTACGAACAGGCAATGTCGGCACTTCCGAAACAGGACCGCGCGGCGCAACGACCGGGCCTGGTGATGGCTGCGATCTACCGCACCCTGCTGGACGAGATCGAACGGGACGGCTGCCGTGTGCTCGACCGGCGTATCGCGCTGACGCCGCTGCGCAAGCTGTGGCTGGCGTGGACGACCTGGCTCAGGAGTTGAAGCCCGCAGTCGCCATCGTCGGTGGCGGGTGGTCGGGGCTGGCCTGCGCGATCGAATGCGTGCACCAGGGCCTGCGGCCGACGCTGTTCGAAGCCGCACCCGGGCTCGGTGGCCGCGCGCGCACCGTGCGCATGGACGGCCTGCCGCTGGACAATGGCCAGCACATCATGATCGGTGCCTACACTGAGACGCTGTCGCTGATGCGCCGCATCGGCGCCGACCCGGACCGGCTGCTGCAGCGCCTGCCGCTGACCCTGAGCTTCGACGATGGCTTCAGGCTGGCCGCGCGCGGATCGTCGCGCGCATCGCTGGCACTGGCCTTCGTCCGGGCGCGCGGATTGGGCTGGCCGGACCGCCTGGCCGCACTGCGTCTGCTGCGCGCCATCCGCACGCCACCGGCCGCACAGGAAACGGTCAGTGCCCTGCTTGTCCGCACTGGGCAGACGGAATGCTGCCTGCGTCATCTCTGGTGGCCACTTTGCATTTCGGCGCTGAACACCACGGCTGACCGGGCCAGCGCGCGCGCATTCGCGCGCGTTCTGAACGACAGCCTCATGGGTGGCCACGGCGCCGCCGACCTGCTGCTTCCGCGCGCCGACCTCGGAGCCTTGTTGCCCGAGCCGGCCCTGTTCTGGCTGCGCGCGCACGGTGCGACCGTCAAGACCGGCACCCGGGTGCGCGGCGTACAGTGCAGCGAGGAAGGATTCAGGCTCGAATGCGGCGACGGACCAACGGTTGCGGATCGCATCGTGTTTGCGACCAGCCCGCATCAGCTACCGTCAATGCTGGCCGGATTGCCCGACATGGAGGCACTTGCCCGCGAGGTCTCCGCACTCGAGTACGAGGCCATCAACACCGTGCACGTCGCCTTCGATTCGACCACCCGCTTGCCCGATGCGATGACCGGCTTCGTCGATGGCGAGCCGCACTGGGTGTTCGATCGTGGCGCGCTCGGCGGTACGCCCGGCCTGCTTGCCTGCGTCGTGTCCGCCGCCCGCGACAGCCGCGAACAAACCGAAAAGGCCGTGCTGGCGACCCTGCGCAGGCAATACCCGCAGCTGGCCCGGCCGCTCTGGGTGCGTACGATCAGCGAACGACGCGCCACCTTCCGGTGCACGCCGGACCGCCCGGTTCTGCGTCAACCGCGGGACGATCGCATCGCGCTGGCCGGCGACTACCTGATCGCGGACTACCCGGGAACTCTCGAAGCGGCCGTGCGCAGCGGCCTGGCCGCCGCGCGCCGTATCGCCCGCAGGCCCTAGACCCCGTCAACGCACCACGATGCGCACTCCGTCGCACTCGACCACCTGCCCGGCACGCATCTTGGCCGTGCGCCGCGATTCCGGCTTGCCATCGACGCGTACGCCACCGGCATCGACGCGTGCCTTCCCCTCGCCGCCACTGGTGACGACGCCAGCAACCTTGAGCAGATCGCACAGCGCGATGTACTCGCCCCTCAGCTCGAAATCAACGGTTTCCATCGGGTCTTTCAAAGAGCGCACAACCGTTCGCAGGCCTGTGCAATGAGGGCCTCGCTCTTGGCGAAGCAGAAGCGGATGAGCCCGGGGTCGAAGCCGTCGTGATAGAAAGCTGACACCGGTATGGTTGCCACGCCGGCCTCGCGCATCAACCGACGCACGAATGCCTCGTCCGCCTCGTCGCTGATGGCCGCGTAGCGGGCGAGCTGGAAATAGGTGCCGGCGCAATCCAGAAGTTCGAAACGCGAGCCGGCCAGGCGGGCACGGAAGTCGTCGCGCTTGCGCTGGTAGAAGGCGCCAAGATCGAGATAGCGCGAGGCGTCGGCCATGTAGTCGGCGAGGCCGAGCTGGCAGGGCGTGTTCACGGCAAACACATTGAATTGATGCACGCGGCGGAATTCCGCGCTCAGCGACGGCGGCGCGCAGACGAAACCCACCTTCCAGCCGGTCACGTGAAAGGTCTTGCCGAAGCTGGAAACCAGCAGCGTGCGCGCGGCCAGTTCCGGTACGCGGCAGGCACTGGCGTGTTCGCGGCCATCGAACACGATGTGCTCGTAGACCTCGTCCGAAATGACCAGGATGTCGTGCCCTTCACACAGCGCCGCCAACTGGCGCTGATCGTCGAGCGACCAGGCCGAACCGGTCGGATTGTGCGGCGTGTTGGTGATGATGAGCCGGGTGCGCGACGTGATGGCGCGTGCCACCGCGTCCCAGTCCGGCAGGAAATCGGGCGCGTCGAGCCGGACGAACACCGGCACCGCGCCTGCCAGCCGGATACCCGGCACATAACTGTCGAAGGCGGGTTCGAAGACGATGACTTCATCGCCCTGCCCGGCGAGTGCGGCGATTGCGGTATAGACCGCCTGCGTCGCGCCAGCAGTGATGGTGATTTCAGTGTCCGCGTCATACTGCGCCCCATATACAGCCGCCATCTTGGCTGATACGGCTGCGCGCAGCACTGGCTGGCCAGCCATCGGCGAATACTGGTTGTGGCCTGCGTGCATGTGACGGGCCACCGCGTCGAACAGCGCGGACGCAGCCGTGAAGTCGGGAAATCCCTGCGCCAGATTGAGCGCGCCACAGGACGCCGCTTCGCGGGAAACGACGGTGAATATCGTGGTGCCCACATCGGGCAGCTTTGACGGCACGCGGCCGGTGTATTCCCGCATCGAGAATGCCTGGGCGAGAGTAAAGCCCGGATTATGCGTCAGCCCCGCCTCACCGCAATGCCCGGCAGACAGGAGTCGGCCGGCAACGCGCCGGGCCAGGAAGGCACGGATCGATGCGTCTCGAATGCCCCGATCCGCATCGACACTCAAGGTTCCGTTACGCGCGTCTGCCCTGTGGCGCGCTCGACTGCTCAACGGCCGCGGCAGCCGCTTGCGGTGAAGTTATCCACAGAACTTAAAGTCGTTTCGAGAAACCGGAATTCCTTGACTGCAAGCCATCCTCAGCGGGATACGGGCTGAGAAATCCGATGTTTCGTCAACATTTAATGCGGACACGCTTGTAATCTGCGGCGCGGTAAGGATAATCGTGCGCACTTCACAATACAGGGGCCCACCCTGATGATAGAGGTCAGCGGCAGCGAAGTTCATGACGCGTCATGCCGATTGGAAAAATGCGGACTCAACCGTGGCGCCGCTGGCAACGTCAGCGCGCGCCACGGTGCTGCATTCCTGATCACCCCGAGCGGGCTCGATCCCGCCGACTGCTCACCGGCCGACATGGTCGAGGTCGATGACGAAGGGCGCTGGAGCGGCCGTCTGAAGCCCTCTTCGGAGTGGCGGATCCATCGCGACATCTACCGTGCCCGGCCGGAGGCCGGCGCGGTCATCCACACCCATTCGCCGTTCGCAACCGCCCTCGCATGCCTTCGCGCGGACATCCCCCCGTTCCACTACATGATCGCGCGCTTTGGCGGAAGTACCGTGCGCTGTGCGCGCTACGCCACGTTTGGCGAGCAGGCACTGTCGGATGCCGTGATCGAGGCCCTGGACGGTCGCTGCGCCTGCCTTATGGCCAATCACGGGATGGTGGTTTTCGGGTCGAATCTCAAGCGCGCTCTGGCGCTCGCGCTCGAACTTGAAACCCTGTGCGAACAGTACTGGCGCGCCCTCCAGGCGGGAAAGCCGGTGTTGCTGGACGATGCCGAAATGGAGCGCGTCATCGGCAAATTCGGAAGCTACGGCCAATGAGTGCAGAGCGTTCCGCTACAAGTGCCGTTAAAGAAACCGTACTTGTCGTCGTGAACCAATGAGTTACATCTGCACAGCTACCTGGGGCCACAGGCACAACGCACCGAAAACGCCATGTCGACGTCCAGCCTGACACACGGCAATACGCCGCGCAACGAAGGAACGGAACGCCAGGTCGAGGCGGAAATGGTGGCGCTCGCCTACCGGCTCACCCCCTTCACGCTGCTGATGGCCATCGTGCTGGCCAGCCTGATCTGGGGCGTGCTGCACAACATCGTCGATCCGCGCGGACTCACCATCTGGCTGGTGACGATGGTCGCGGTCAATGTCGGGCGCTATGGCCTGATCCTCGCCTGGCGGCATGTGTCGCCCGGCATCAACGAAACACTCATCTGGCGATGGCTGTTCATGCTGGGCGTTCTCGCCGCAGGTGTGGCCTGGGGTTCGCTCGGCGTCTTCCTGATGCCGCGGCCCGGCCACCCCTACGAAATGGTGGTACCGCTGTGTCTGATTGCGGTGTCGGCGGTCGGACTGTTTTCGCTGACCGGCATGTGGAAGGCCTATCTCTGCATGGTCCTGCCGACCCTGCTGCCGACAGCATTCCTCTACCTGCAGTCGCCCGAACCGGAACGGGAGGTTCTGGGGGGCTTCATCCTGCTCTTCCTGATGATTGCGGTGGTAAACGCGCGCCGGTTCCAGCGCAACACCGCCGAGTTCATCCGGCTCCGCCTGCATCATGCCAAGGTGGCCCAGGAGAACGAGGAGGCCAAGGAAGCCGCCGAACAGGCTAACCAGGCCAAGAGCCAGTTTCTTGCCAACATGAGCCACGAGATCCGGACTCCGATGAACGGTGTTCTCGGAATGGCCCAGCTTCTGCTGCGCAGCGAACTGGATACGGAACAGCGCCGTTACCTCGAAACACTCTACCGTTCGGGTGAGAACCTGCTCGACCTGCTGAACGACATCCTCGATCTGTCCAAGATCGAGGCTGGCCGCTTCGATCTCGTGCGCAGCGAGTTCGATCCGCGCCGGACCCTGCGCGAGGTGACCGAGTTGCTCGGCGCCCAGGCGCGCGAGAAGTCGCTCACGCTTGCGCTCGACGTCGACGATGCGGTACCCGGGCGGATAGAAGGCGATCCGGGCCGACTTCGTCAGATCGCAGTCAATCTGATCGGCAACGCCATCAAGTTCACCGACCACGGCGGCGTGTTCATCACCCTGCGCGCGCACTCGATGGATGACGACCTGATGCTGCAGGAACGTCCAGCCAGCGGCGCGATAAGAATGGTCATGTCGGTACGCGATACCGGCATCGGCATCGCGGAAGAGGATCAGCGCCGCATCTTCGATGCCTTCGCGCAGGGTGACAACACGGCGTCGCGCCGGTTTGGCGGCACCGGTCTCGGCCTTGCCATATCGCGTCAGCTGGCGGAAATGCTGGGGGGGTCGATCGCGCTGCGCAGTGCGGAAGGAATAGGCTCGACGTTTACGCTGTCGCTGCCGTGCAAGGTGGTCTCGACCGGCATGGAAGAGGCGCCGAACGGGCTGTCCTTGCCCAAGTTGCCGCGTCTGACCGGCAACGTGCTGCTGGTCGAGGACAGTGCCGTCAATGCCGAAGTTGCCACCCACATGCTGGCCGCCTTCGGTCTCCGGGTGATGCTGGCGCGCGATGGGCGTCAGGCTCTCCAGGAGCTGGAGCACGCCCGCTTCGATCTGGTGCTGATGGACTGCCAGATGCCGGGCATGGACGGTTTCGAAGCCTGCGAACGCATCCGCGATCGCGAGCGTCTGGTCGGCCTGCCGGCCACGCCCTTGGTCGCGCTGACCGCAGGCGCCAACGATGGCGATCGCGAGAACTGCATCGCGGCGGGCATGGACGACTACCTGGCCAAACCGTTCCGGGAGGACGACCTGTACGCAATCGTGCGCAAGTGGTTGCCGGACAACGCGATCTCCGGCACACAGTCGATTTCCATCGACGCCATCGACCAGGCGGATCGTGCGCGTTTCGCGGCGCTCTACGAGAAGGAATCGCAGCGCAACGTGCTGGCACTGCAGGAAGCGCTGCGCGAACGCGACGACAACACACTGCGGCGCGCCGCACACACGCTGAAGTCGCTCGCCGTGCACGCTCAGGCCTTCGACCTGCACGATACGATGCGCCGCCTCGAAGCTGCTGCGCTTGAAAAGGACTGGTCGCTGGCCACCACCCTGCTCCCGATTGCCAGCCGCATGCAGCTCGAATCGGCCCGGCGGGTGATCGAATGCAGCCTCGACGGCGACACTGCGGCGGCAGCCTTGCCGGACGCACTCGACATACTCATCGTCGACGACGACGAGGCGGAACGCTTCCTGATGCGCCGTTCGCTGGAAGGCGCCGGATGTTCCAGCGTGCGTGAAGCGGAAAGCGGCGAAGAGGCGCTATTGATGGTCGGCCAGCAGTGCCCTCACGTCCTGCTGCTCGACGGCTTGATGCAGGGCATGGATGGCATTTCGACCTGCCAGGCACTGCGCGAGCACTATGGTCCGGACCGACTGGTGATCGTCATGCTGTCGGGCATCGAAGACCCCGCCTGGCAGCGGGCCGCGATGGAGGCTGGCGCCAGCTGTTTCGTTGCCAAGTCGGTATCGCGTGAAAAGCTGATGGATACGCTGACTGCCCGCCTGGCTGAACTTGACCGTCCCTTGCGCAGTCGACCGCGTGGCAAACCCCGTCTGAGCGTGGCCTGATTCCGATTCGAGCTTGCCACTGCCCGGGTCCCGCACAGGAGGAAACCCGCATGCGCAACACTCTGATCGTTCTCGCGCTGACCACCGGCAGCGCAGCCTTCGCCATCGATCCCGCCAGCGTCGCTCCCGACAGGCGCACCGTTCTTGACCGCTACCTGACCGCCGGCGAGGCCCACGAGATGGTTCAGGCGCGGCCGGCCGCCACGCTCTTCATCGACGTCCGCACACAGGCGGAAGCGAGCTACGTCGGCATTCCCCGCGGCCTTGATGCCAACATCCCCTACCTGCTGGTCGACTTCGACTACTTCGATGCAAAAAAGCGCAGCTACGCACTGCACCGCAATCCCCACTTCGTGCGAGCGGTAGCGGAGAAGATGCGCGCCAAAGGGCTGGACGGTAACGCGGACATCGTCCTCATCTGCCGCTCCGGCGACCGCACCACCCGCGCCGTAAACGATCTGGCCGCAGCCGGCTTCACCCGCGTCTGGAACGTGATCGACGGTTTCGAAGGCGATCTGGCCAACGACAGGCGCACGGTCAATGGCTGGAAAAATGCCGGATTGCCCTGGACCTATCGTCTCGAACCGGAACAGGCCTGGGTTGCGCCCGGTTCGCGCTGATCAGGTGCGGGATCGGGGCAGCATGCGCTGCATCAGCCCGTCCCGGTCGACCCAGTGGTGCTTGAGCGCCGCGCCGACATGCCCGGCAACCACCAGCATGAAGAACCAGTTCAGCAGCCGGTGCGCAAGCAGCAAGGCGTTGCCGAGCGCCTCATCCTTCGGCAGAAGGTCGGGCAATGGAAGCACGCCGAACCACACGGTCTGGAAACCCTTGGCCGAACTCATGAGCCAGCCGGACAGCGGAACGATCACCATCAACAGGTAGAGCAGGTGATGTCCGGCCTTGGCCGCGGTGACCTGCCAGGCGGGCATGCCTGCGGGCAGTTCCGGTGGCGTGTGGGTTGCCCGCCAGGCCAGGCGCACCAGAACCAGCAGGAACACGGTGACGCCCGCCCATTTGTGATACGAGTAAAGCTTGAGCTTCTGGGGCGACAGCGGCAGTTCAACCATGTAAAGGCCAAAACCGAACATGCCGAACAGCATCAATGCAATCAGCCAGTGCAGCGATATTGCGGTGCGGGTATAGCGCATCCCTGTTTTCCTGTGCGATGGGGAAGTTCCGCGACGGGGCCGCGATCTACGTGCGGTTCGGCATTGTCTGCGGCCTGCGGTTCCTGGGGAAGTCCTGCGCGGCGGATCCGGGAAAAACGCCCGTCACGCGCACCCGTCTTCAAAGGCTGATCTGGGTGCCCAGTTCGACCACCTGATTCGGCGGCAGGTGGAAGTAGTTCGCCGGACCTTCGGACTGACGCATCATCCAGCCGAACAGCGCGCGCCGCCATGACTGGAGGTGGGAGCCCTCCCCTTCGACCACGGTTGCCCGCGCAACGAAATAGGTCGTGGTCATCGGCTCCAGTTCCAGCCCGAGATCGGCCAGCGCCGCCAGCGCGCGCGGAATGTCCGGCTCTTCGCGGAAGCCGTAGCGCGCCTCCACCGTGTAATTCTCGCCGCCCAGCTTGTGCACCTCGATGCGGTCGATGTCCGGTACGCGCGGCACGTCCTCGATCATGACATGCAGGAAGAACACGCGCTCGTGCAGCACCTTGAAGTGCTTCAGATTGTGGAACAGCGCACTCGGAACGGTTTCCGTATCCGAGGTGAGATAGATGGCCGTACCGGGTACGCGCGGCACGTCGGGTGCAGGACCGCCGACGAAATCGCTCATCGGAATGTTGATGCGCCGACGTTCGCGGGTCAGCAGCAGAGTGCCTCGCTTCCAGGTGGTCAGCATCGCGAACAAGGCTCCGCCGAGCAGCATGGGCAGCCAGCCACCGGCCATGAACTTGGTCAGATTCGACGCAAAGAACAGCATCTCGACCACCAGGAAGACACCCAGCACGACCAGCAGCAAGGTCTTCAGCCGTCGATGCGACATGCTCGTGATGAACAGCATGAGCAGTGTGGTGATGATCATGTCGCCCGACACGGCGATACCGTAGGCCGCAGCGAGCTCGCTCGACGTGTCGAACTCCAGCACAAGCACGACCACGGCCACCAGCATCATCCAGTTCACGGCCGGGATATACACCTGCCCGCGCTCGGTATCCGAGGTGTGCAGTTGACGCAGACGGGGCAGATAGCCCAGTCGCGTCGCCTGAGCGGTGATCGAGAACGCGCCGGAAATGGTGGCCTGCGACGCGATCACCGTGGCCATCGTCGCCAGAGCGACCAGTGACAGCCGCCAGTCTTCGGGCGCCAGCATGAAGAAAGGATTGCTCACTGCCTCCGACGAGCGCAGCACCAGGGCGCCCTGACCGAAATAGTTGATCAGCAGCGCGGGCGACACGATGAAGTACCAGGCCAGCCTCACCGGCCGCCGACCGAAGTGGCCCATGTCCGCGTACAGCGCCTCGCCGCCGGTCAGTGCGAGGAACACGGCGCCAAGCAGCAGAAAGGCCTGACCCGGTCGATCGAGGGCAAACGCGGTGGCGTATGCGGGATTCAGCGCGCGCAGCACTTCCGGCGTCTGGGCAATGCTCGAGGCACCGAGCAGGGCCAGCACGGCGAACCAGACTATGGTGATCGGCCCGAAGAAGCGACCGACCACGGCCGTACCCGTGCGCTGCACACAGAAAAGCAGCACCAGGATGAAGATGGTGATCGGTTCTATCCAGTGCTCCAGCGTCGGTGTGACGACGGCAATGCCTTCGACTGCCGACAGCACGGAAATCGCCGGTGTGATCACGGCGTCGCCGTAGAACATCGCGGCAGCGAACACGCCGGCCGCGGTCACCGCGGCCACACGACGCCGTACGCCTGTACGCGCCGATCGCTGCGCCAGCGATGCCAGCGCAAGCGCGCCGCCCTCGCCCTCATTGTCGAAACGCAGCACGATGAACACGTACTTGAACGAAATGATCAGCGTGACCGCCCAGAACAGCGCCGACAAGGTGGCCAGCACATTGGCCTCGGAAAGCAGCAGGCCGTGCGATCCGGCGAAAGCTTCCTTGAAGGCGTAGAGCGGGCTGGTGCCGATGTCACCGAACACCACGCCAAGTGCGGCAATCATCAGCGGCGCCAGGGCTTTTGACTCTTGTGTGGCCTGGGTCATCAGGGGAATCGGTTGGAGGACGTCGCCGATATTGCGCCGCACCATAGTCAATATCAAGTATTGACGGCGACGCAAGGATGGAGTTTTGCAACAATCGCACACATCCTGTTACGCCGATCACACCATGCCGACCGCCGATACCGCCAACCTGCCCGCGCTGCGCGAACTCATCCGCCAGTTCGTCGATGAACGCGACTGGGCACAATTCCATACGCCGAAGAACCTCGCGATGGCGATGAGCATCGAGGCAGCCGAAGTGATGGAGCACTTCCAGTGGCTTGCCACCGGGCACGAACTGTCCGCCGGCAAGCGCACTGCGGTCGCTCACGAACTGGCCGACGTGCTGGTCTATCTGGTGCGTCTGGCCGACGTGCTGGACATCGACCTGCCGGCCGCAGTAGGCCAGAAGATGGCTCTCAACCGCGAGAAATACCCGGCCGACCGCGTGCGCGGCGACGCACGCAAGTACACCGAATACGAGTGAGGCGCACGCGGCAGCGCCGGTGGCCGACGCTCGCCGACATATCCGCGGCGAACCAGCCGTTTCCGGGATAATCCCGCCTCCGCCGTCACCGGTGGCGCCCGAACGTTCGGTCCGCCGCACTGCTCTACCCGCACATGACTTCATCGCCCTCCCTGCTGTCCCGTCTTCCCCGCCCGCGCGCCGGTGGCCGCACCGACTGGCCGAAGCTGCCGGGCGGCGCCCAGGCGCTCGCGCTGTCCGGGCTCGCACGCGAACTCGGCGCGCCGCTGGTGGTCGTCGCCGCACGCCCGATGGACGCCCAGCGCCTGCTCGACGAACTGCGCTGGTTCGCGCCAGCCCTGCGTTCATTCCAGCTGCCGGACTGGGAGACCCTGCCCTACGACCAGTTCTCGCCGCACGCAGACCTGGTGTCGGAACGGCTGGAAACGCTGTACGCGCTGATGCGCGGCGAACTGGACGTGCTGGTGGTGCCGGCTTCGACCGCGCTGTACCGTCTGGCGCCACGCGAATACCTCGCGGCCCACACCTTCTTCGTCAAGCAGGGGGCGAAGCTGAACGTCGAGGGGCTGCGCCTGCAGCTCACCGTGGCCGGCTACAGCGCGGTCACCCAGGTCGTGGCACCGGGCGAATACAGCGTGCGCGGCGGCCTGGTCGACCTCTATCCGACCGGCTCCGCCCTGCCCTACCGCATCGATCTGTTCGACGACGAGGTCGAAAGCATCCGCACCTTCGACGTCGATACCCAGCGCACCGTGTTCCCGACGCAGGAGATACGGCTACTGCCGGCGCGCGAGTTCCCGATGGACGACAAGGCGCGCGCCGCCTTCAGGTCGCGCTTTCGCGAGAGCTTCGAAGGCGACCCGTCAAAGTCGGTCATCTACAAGGACGTGTCCAACGGCGTGCCCAGCGCCGGCATCGAGTACTACATCCCGCTGTTCTTCGAGCGCACCGACACACTGTTCGATTACCTGCCGGCCAACGCGGTGGTGGCGCTCGATTTCGATGTGAACGAAGCCATTGCCGACTTCTGGCGCGACACGAAAAGCCGCTTCGACCTGATGAAGGGCGAGCGCGCGCGGCCGATACTGCCACCGCCGGATCTGTTCCTGTCGGAAGAACAGTTCCACGTATCGCTGGCCAACCGCCCCATTGTGCGTCTGGGCCGCGGCGCCGAGGTCGTCGAGGTCGGGCCGCTGCCCGACCTTGCTGTCGAGCGCAAATCGGACGACCCGCTGTTCCGTCTGCGTGCGCTGGTCGCCGCGCAGCGCGTGCTGGTGGTGGCCGAATCGGCGGGCCGGCGCGAAACGCTGACCGATTACTTCACCGAATACGGCCTCGCCAATGCCGCCTGCGAAAGTTTCGACGCGGCGCTGGCCAGCGAGGCACGCCTGCTCATCGCAACCGGCCCGCTGGCCGAAGGCTTCGCGCTGACCTCACCGCCGATTGCACTGGTCACCGAAAGCGAGCTCTACCCGTCGCAGGCCCGTTCGCGCAGCAAGCGCGATGGCCGCAAGGTCACCGCCGAGAACTTCCTGCGCGATCTGACCGAGCTGAAGGTGGGCGACCCGGTGGTTCACCTGCAGCACGGCATCGGCCGCTACATCGGCCTGATGCACATGGACCTCGGCGAGGGCGAAACCGAGTTCCTGCATCTGGAGTACGCCGACGGCGACAAGCTCTACGTGCCGGTGTCGCAGCTGCACCAGATCAGCCGCTACAGCGGCGCGCCCGGCGACCAGATCACGCTGCACAAGCTCGGTTCCGGCCAGTGGGAAAAGGCGAAGAAGAAGGCCGCCGCCCAGGTACGCGACACCGCCGCCGAACTGCTGGCGCTGTACGCCCAGCGCTCGGCGCGCAAGGGCCACACCTTCGGCTTCAGGCAGCACGATCTCGACGCCTTCGCCGAAGGCTTCGGCTTCGAGGAAACGCCGGACCAGATGGGTGCGATCAGCGCCGTCGTCGCCGACATGACCTCCGGCCGGCCGATGGACCGACTCGTTTGCGGCGACGTCGGCTTCGGCAAGACCGAAGTCGCGTTGCGCGCCGCCTTCGTCGCGGTGGCCGACGGCAAGCAGGTGGCCGTGCTGGCGCC
>CAZKRN010000024.1:0-65536 GCA_964555165.1 uncultured Methyloversatilis sp.
AACAAAAAGGGGAAGAAGAACTTCCCCTTTTTCAAATCTTGGAGCGGGAAACGAGGCTCGAACTCGCGACCTCAACCTTGGCAAGGTTGCGCTCTACCAACTGAGCTATTCCCGCAAGACAGGCGCGCATTATAGGCCCGCCGGAAAAGCTGTCAATACTTGGCCGGCAGAATTTTCCACCGGCTCACACCGCCTTGCGCGCACGCAATTCCGGCCATGCCTTTCGCATGTAGTAGACCATGGACCACACGGTGAGCACGGCGGCGATCCAGATCAGCTTGCCTCCGATCGATCCGACATCGACACCGAACAACGGCTCGAAGTAAAGCAACATCGGGATGGCGATCATCTGCGCCGTGGTCTTGATCTTGCCGATCATCGACACGGCGACGCTGCGCGCGGCACCCACCTTGGCCATCCATTCGCGCAGCGCGGAAATGGTGATTTCCCGGCCGATGATGATGAGGGCGATGACCGTGCTGGTGCGGTCAAGTTCGACCAGCATGATGAGCGCGGCCGCCACCATGAGCTTGTCGGCCACCGGGTCGAGGAAGGCACCGAAGGCCGAAGTCTGGTTCAACGAGCGCGCAAGGTAGCCGTCCAGCCAGTCTGTGACGGCCGCCACGACGAACACGACCGTGGCGATCAGGTTCTTGTCGGGCAGTACCAGCGTCCGGTCCGGCACGAAGAAAACGCCGACGAACAACGGTATGAGCAGGATGCGCGCCCAGGTCAGGGCGGTGGGGAGCGTGAACATGCGCCCTAGTTTAACTGCCGGTGTATCTGTTCGGCGAGCTTGCGACTGATGCCTTCGACCCGGCACAGGTCCTCGATCGTGGCATTGCGCACACCGGACAGTCCGCCGAAGGTGGTGAGCAGGCGCTTGCGCCGTGCCGGCCCCACGCCGGGAATGTCTTCCAGCGATGAGGCGAGACGCTTCTTCGCACGCCTGGCACGATGGCCGGCGATGGCGAAGCGATGCGCTTCGTCGCGGATCTCGGCGACGAGGTGCAGCGCGGGGTGATCCGCTCCCAGCACCAGAGCTTGCCCGACACCGGGGCGTATCAGCTCCTCGGCGCCCATCTTGCGTTCTTCGCCCTTGGCCACGCCGACCAGCGGCAGATCCAGACCCAGTTCGGCCATCACCTCCACCGCCACACCGAGCTGCCCCCTTCCACCGTCGATCAGCACAAGGTCAGGTCGGGCTCCCTCGCCGCTGGCCACCTTCTCGTAACGGCGTGTGAGCACCTGGCGCATCGCGGCGTAGTCGTCGCCCGGCGTGATGCCGTCGATGTTGTAACGCCTGTATTCGCTGTTGCGCATCGCGCCAGCCATCCACACGACACAGGACGCCACCGTGGCTTCGCCCATCGTGTGACTGATGTCGAAGCACTCGATGCGTTCGGGTGCGATGTCGAGTTCGAGCGCCTCGACCAGTGCCGCCACACGGTGCGAAGCACGCGCCCCGGCGTCCAGCTTCACGCTGAGCGCGATCTCGGCATTGCGCAATGCCATCTCCGCCCACGCGCGTTCGCGCTCGTTGCGCGCGAGCGCCAGCGTCGAGCCTGGCAGCGGTGCTTCGACCTCGTCTTCCGGCAGCACGTTGACGACGATGCGCCTGGGCGCATTGCCGCTTGCGTAGTGCTGGCTCAGGAAGGCGACCAGCATGTCGGCCGCACAGCCCTGCCCGGCGGCAGGAAAGTGCGCGTGATCGCCAAGGTGACGGCCACCGCGCACCATGGCGTGATTGACGCAGGCGCTGCCGTCGCGCTCGATGGCGACCACGATGTCCAGATCCTCGTCGCGCGCGCTGTCGGCAAACTGCTTGTGCAGCACCTTCGACAAGGCCCGTATCTGGTCGCGTATCTGCGCCGCCTTCTCGAAGGCCAGCGCTTCGGCAGCGGCATTCATCTGCGCCGACAGCTTGTCGATCACCTCGGAGTGACGGCCGTTCAGGAAGAGCATGGTCAGCCGCACGTCCTCGTCGTAGTCCTCCTTCGACACGAGGTCGACGCAGGGCGCGGAACAGCGGTGGATCTGGTGCAGCAGACAGGGCCGCGAGCGGTTGGCGAACACGCTGTTCTCGCAGGTGCGCAGCAGGAAGGCGCGCTGCACCAGCTGTATCGTGTCGCGCACCGCCCAGACGTTCGGCAGCGGTCCGAAGTAGCGTGCGTCGCGCCCCACCGTGCCGCGGAAGAAGCCGATGCGCGGAAAGCGGTCGTTGCTGATCCGGATGTAGGGGTAGGACTTGTCGTCCCGGAACAGGATGTTGTACTTCGGCCGCAGGCTCTTGATCAGGTTGTTTTCGAGGATGAGCGCCTCGGCTTCCGACCTGACGACGGTGATGTCCACCCGCACGACCTGAGCCACCATGATGCCGATGCGCGGACTCGACGGTGTGCGCTGGAAGTAGGAGGACACGCGCCGGCGCAGGTTCTTCGCCTTGCCGACATAGAGCACGTCCTCCTCGGCGCCTATCATGCGATAGACACCGGGGTCTTCCGGCACCGTCGGCAGCCAGGCCTTCGCGTCGAACCCCATGCCTCGCGGTGTCCTCTGTCAGGCGATCAGGCGCCGCACCGTGCCGAGGGCGTCGCGGTAGCGCGCGTCCTGCGCCAGCACCGTGCGGTCGCCGCAGGGCTGCTTCGGCATCAGCGATTCGACGCGCGCGCTGCGCACGCTGTCGAATTCGGGCCGCCAGCCGTCGATCAGTTTCACCGTCTGGTCGCGCGCATTGCACACCAGCACCATATCGCAGCCCGCGTCCCACGCGGCTTCCGCGCGCGCGACCACGTCTCCGGCCACCGAAGCACCTTCCATCGACAGGTCGTCGCTGAACACCACACCATCGAAGGCGAGCCTGTCGCGCAGGATGCCCTGCACCCAGGCGCGCGAAAAACCGGCCGGCATGCGGTCGACCGCGGGATAGATCACGTGCGCCGGCATCACGGCGTCGATCTGTTTGCCGAGATCGATGTAAGGACGGATGTCGTCGGCCCAGAGGGTGTCGAAATCTCGCTCATCGACCGGAATAGCCACATGCGAATCCGCTTCGGCGAAACCGTGGCCGGGGAAATGCTTGCCGACCGACTTCATGCCGGCCGCGCGCAGGCCTTCCGCCAGTGCGCCGGCCAGCGGCGCGACGATGGCCGGGTCGCGATGGAACGCCCGGTCACCGATCACGCCACTGCGACCGAAGTCGAGATCAAGCACAGGTGTGAAGGACAGATCGACGCCGAGTGCGCGCAGTTCGGCCGCCAGCACGTAGCCCGCAGCACGGGCGTCGACCAGAGCGCCCTGTGCGTCGACCTCGTAGCGGGTGCCCAGCGTGCGCATCGACGGCAGATGGGTGAAACCATCGGACTTGAAACGCTGCACCCGGCCGCCCTCGTGGTCGACCGCGATGAGCAGCGGCGGCGTGCGCACCGCGTGGATGGCTTCGGTCAGCGCAGCCAGTTGCCGCGCGTCGTGAAAGTTGCGCGCGAAAAGAATGAGCCCGCCGACCGACGGGTGAGCCAGCAGTTCGCGGTCTTCAGCATCCAGTTCGAAGCCGGCCACGTCCATCATGACCGGTCCGGGCGGGGTGTTTCTCATGCAGTGTTCTCCGTGCGCTCGACCACCACGAAGGCAAGCGCGTGTTCGGTTTCATCGGACAGCGACAGATGGGCACGCAGGCCGCGCGTGAGCATCCACGCCATCAGCGTGTCGTCGTAGGCGAAGGCCGGTTTGCCCAGATCGTCGTGCGTCACGGCGATCGAGCGCAGCAGCACCGGCGTGCGGATGCCGGTGCCCAGCGCCTTGCCCAGCGCCTCCTTGGCAGCGAAGCGCCTGGCCAGGAAATGTGCCGGCTGCTTCGCCGATTCGTAGTCGGACACTTCGGCGGCGGCCAGGATGCGCCGCGCGATGGCGTCACCATCCTCTGCCAGCATGCGCTCGAAACGCGCGATGCCGCACAGGTCGGTGCCGATGCCGAAGATCACGCAGCCCTCCCGGCGGCCTCGCGCATCAGCGCCTTCATTTCGCGCACCGCCTCGCGCAGGCCGACGAATACCGAGCGGCTGACGATGGCGTGACCGATGTGCAGTTCGCGCACACCCGGCAGTTCGGCCACCGGCTGAACGTTGGCGTAGTTCAGCGCGTGGCCGGCGTTGAAGCGCATGCCGAGGTCGCGGATCATCTTGCCGCCGGCGCGCACCTTGTCCAGTTCGACCACGACGGCCTGCGATTCACGGTCGCGGCCCAGGCCGTGGAAGGCGTGCGCGTACGGGCCGGTGTGCACCTCGCACACCTGGGCACCGATGCGGGCTGCCGCCTCGATCTGCGCCGGCTCGGCGTCGATGAACACGCTGGTGACGATGCCGGCGTCGCGCAGGCGTCCGACCACGCCGGTCAACCTCTCTTCCTGCGACACGATGTCCAGCCCGCCTTCGGTGGTCACTTCGTGCCGTCCTTCGGGCACCAGCATGGCCATTTCCGGGCGCAACGAACAGGCGATGCCGACCATTTCGTCGGTGGCGGCCATTTCGAGATTGAGCTTGATGTGTACCAGATCGCGCAGCCGGCGCACGTCGTCGTCCTGGATGTGGCGACGGTCTTCGCGCAGATGCACGGTGATGCCGTCGGCGCCGCCCAGGTGGGCCTCGACCGCCGCCCACACCGGGTCCGGCTCGTAGGTGCGGCGCGCCTGTCGTATCGTGGCCACGTGGTCGATGTTGACGCCCAGTTCGATCATGTTCAGAGATCCTGTAGTTCGATGAATACCCGCCGCGTACGCAGCTCCTGTCCCTGCAGATAATGCGCGATCAGCATGCGCATCAGTGCCTTTGCCAGCCGGGCGACCTGCGCGTCGGCATAGTCGTCGGCGTGGATGGCCAGCGCCTGCGCGCCGCTCAGACCCAGTTCGTCGCCCCCACCCTCGGCTTCGAGCAGACCGAGTTCGGGCTTGTACGTATAGTGTGCTGCCGGATCGATCGCGTCGCCGTTGGCGTCGTGATCCAGCGTCAGTCCGTAACCCAGTTCGCGCAGCAGCACCTTTTCGAAACCGCGCAGCAGGGCTTCGTGGCGCACCGCTTCGGCCGGCGCCAGCGCCAGCTTCTGCACCGCTTCGGCGTACAGGTCGAACAGCGCGGGATGCGCATCGTCGCGTGCCAGCAGGCGCTGCAGCAACTCGTTCAGATAGTAGCCCAGCAGCAGCCTCGGGCCGGACAGCATGGGCCAGGCTCGCTGCCACTCGGCGCGCGCCAGCGTACGCAGTTCGCCTGCACCGAACCAGCCCAGATCCAGTGGCTGGAACTCGACCAGCACACCGCGCAACTGCGAGCGTGGCCGCTTGGCACCGCGCGCGACCAGACCGATGCGGCCGAAGTCGCGGCTGAACACATCGACCACCAGGCTGGTTTCGCGGTAGGGGTGGGCCTGCAGCAGGAAGGCGGGCTGGCCGTCCACCCGCTGCTTGCCGGCGCTCAAGGCACGGCCTTCCCGTCGCGCAAGGCAGGCCGGGCAGCGACCGTCTCGAATGCCTTCATGGCTCGAAACCCAGGCTCTTGAGCGCGCGCTCGTCGTCCGCCCAGCCGCTGCGCACCTTCACATGCAGTTCGAGGAAAACCCGGGACCCGAATACCTTTTCCATATCGCCGCGCGCAGCCGAACCGACCGACTTGAGTACCTCGCCGCCCTGACCGATCACGATGCCCTTGTGCGCCTCACGGCTGACGATGACGCAGGCGGCGATGCGACGCAGATTGCCTTCCGCCTCGAAGCGCTCGATCTCGACCGCCAGGCCGTAAGGGAGTTCGTCGCCGAGTTGCCGGAACAGCTTTTCGCGGATGTATTCGGCAGCGAGAAAACGCTCGCTGCGGTCGGTGAAATCGTCGGCGTCGAACATCGCCTGACCTTCGGGCAGCAGTTCTCCGGCCACCTTCAGCAACGCATCGAGGCCGTCACCGCGCTGGGCGCTGACCGGCATGATGGCGTGGAAGTCATGCAGCTTCGCAACGCGCTCGACGAAAGGCAACAGCCTGGCGCGATCGCCGGTCTTGTCCGTCTTGTTCAGCAGCAGCAGCACCGGACGGTCCTGCGGCAGCAGTGCCATCACCTCTTCGTCGGCCTCGTTCAGGCGACCGGCTTCGATCACGAACAGGATCACGTCCACATCGGCCAGTGCCTGCGTGACCGCACGGTTCATCACCCGGTTGAGCGCGTTGCGGTGCCGTGTCTGGAAACCGGGCGTATCGACGAACACGAACTGGTGGGCGTCGCGCGTCAGTACGCCGTGTATCCGGTGACGCGTGGTCTGCGCCTTGGCCGAAGTGATGCTCACCTTCTGGCCGATGAGCCGGTTCATCAGCGTGGACTTTCCCACATTGGGTCGACCGACGATGGCGATGAAGCCGCAATGAGTGATGTCGGTCATGACTGTCCCTGCAATTGTTCAAGCGCGCGCGTGGCAGCGGCCTGCTCAGCGTGGCGGCGGCTGCGTCCTTCGCCTTCGGTACGCAGATCGAAGGCGTCGACGATGCAGGCGGCGCAGAACACCGGCGCATGCGCCGGCCCGGTGGTCGAGGCGATTTCGTAGCGCGGCGGACGCTTCGCACGTGCATGCAGCCATTCCTGAAGCGCGGTCTTCGGGTCCCGCGCATCACGGTCGGGATCGAGCGCCGCCAGACGCGAATCGAGCAGACGTGCCACAACGGCACGCGCGGCGTCATAGCCTGCTTCCAGAAAAACCGCGCCGATCAGGGCTTCCAGCGCATTGGCAAGCAAGGCCGGACGACTGCCCCCGCCCGTCTTCCGTTCCCCGGCGCTCAGCCGCAGTGCGTCGCCGACGGAGATGGCGGCGGCGATCTCGGCCAGCGTGTCCTCCTTCACCAGGGAGGCGCGCAGACGCGACAGCAAACCTTCGGGTACATCGGGGAAGCGGCGGAAAAGCAACTCTGTGGCGACACAGTCGAGTACCGCATCGCCAAGCAGTTCCAGCCGCTCGTTGTGGCTGGATGAAAAGCTGCTGTGCGTCAGCGCCTGTGCGAGCAGCGTACGCGACGCGAAAGCATGGCCGAGCGCCTGCTCGATCTGTGCATCGTCACTCAATGCGTCAGTTCGACCCCGAGGCCGACCCTTCGAAATCGAACAGCAGGCTCACCGGCCCGAACAGCGGCACCTTGCGCTGGTAGGCGAAGGAGATTTCCACTCCCTGGGAATCCTTGATGATGTCGAGATCGGCCGGAGTCACACTGGACATTTCGTCCATGATGGCGCGCTTGGCAAAGGCATTGCGGTAGTCGGCGACCGTGCCGCCCTTGACCTCGCCGCTCCTGACGATCGCCTTCACGTTCTTCAATATGGTGTAGTACTCGATCACCGCGGGAATCGACTTCATGCCGAGCACGACGACGACGGCAAGGACGGCCACGACGAGGATGAATCCAAACATGCTCAGACCGGACTGCTTGCGATGCATCGAAGTCTCCCTGTTCCCGTTGCAAAAGGCCGCAGATCGAGCACTCATCTGAAGCTGCCGATACGACCGAAGTCTATGCCCTTGGGCGGCACGATGGCGTCAGCGTGGAACCAGACGAAAAAGGCCTTGCCGACGATGTTCGAGTCCGGCACGAAACCCCAGACCCGGCTGTCCGCACTCTGGTCGCGATTGTCGCCGAGCACGAAGTAATGACCCGCCGGCACTTCGCAGCGCACCCCCTCGTGATTGTAGACACAGTTCTCCCGGCCGGGAAAATCAAGCGCCATCGGCACGTCGGCGCGCGCATCGCTGTCATTGAGGATGGAGTGCCGGACTTCGCCCAGCGTTTCCGAAAAACGCTTGGCGTAGTAGGCGCGCTCCTTGTGCAGGTAGTCCTCTTCCGCCGTCACCGCCACTTCGACGTCATTGATCGTGAGACGCTTGTTCTGGTAGGCGATCCTGTCCCCGGGCAGGCCGACCACACGCTTGATGTAATCCACCGACGGATCGGCCGGATAGCGGAACACCATCACATCGCCACGCCGGGGATCGTTCAGGCTGAGCACCTTGGTATTGAGCACCGGAAGCCGGATGCCATAGGTGTACTTGTTCACCAGGATGAAGTCACCGACCAGCAAGGTCGGAATCATCGAGCCGGAAGGAATGCGGAACGGTTCGACCACGAAGCTGCGCAGCGCGAACACGACGATGATGACCGGAAAGAAGCTCGCACCGTACTCGACCCACCAGGGATCGGGCGCGCCCTTGTCGCGCTTCTTCGCGAACACGGCCTTGTCCATTGCCCACAGGATGCCCGTGAGCACACACAGCACGAAAAGGATCAGTGCGAAATTCAAGATGGAATCCAGTCTTCAGGTCAGTTGTTCTATTTGTCGTCTACGCGCAGTACGGCGAGGAAGGCTTCCTGTGGAATTTCCACATTGCCCACCTGCTTCATGCGCTTCTTGCCGGCCTTCTGCTTCTCCAGCAACTTCTTCTTGCGCGTGATGTCGCCGCCATAACACTTGGCGAGCACGTTCTTGCGCAGGGCCTTGATCGTTTCGCGCGCGATGATGTGCGCACCGATGGCCGCCTGGACCGGCACGTCGAACATCTGGCGCGGAATCAGTTCGCGCATCTTGGCCGCGACCTCGCGACCACGGAACTGCGCGTTGGCGCGATGGACGATGACCGACAGCGCATCGACCTTCTCGCCGGCCACCATGAGATCCAGCTTCACCACGTCGGCGGCGCGGTACTCCTTGAACTCGTAGTCGAGCGAGGCGTAGCCGCGCGACACCGATTTCAGTTTGTCGAAGAAATCGAACACCACTTCGGCCATCGGCAGATCATAGGTCAGCTGCACCTGGCGGCCGTGGTAGAGCATGTTCACCTGCTGGCCGCGCTTCTGTTCGCACAGCGTGATCACCGCGCCCAGGTAATCCTGCGGCATGAAGATCACCGCCTTGATGATGGGTTCGCGGATCTCGGCAACCCTGGACGTTTCCGGCAGTTTGGACGGGTTCTCGACCATGACGACGCTGCCGTCGTTCATCAGGACCTCATATACCACCGTCGGGGCGGTCGTGATGAGGTCCATGTCGAATTCGCGCTCCAGTCGCTCCTGCACGATTTCCATGTGCAGCATGCCCAGGAAACCGCAGCGGAACCCGAAACCGAGTGCCTGCGACACTTCGGGTTCGTACTGCAGGGAGGCGTCATTGAGCTTCAACTTCTCCAGCGACTCGCGCAGCTGGTCATATTCGCTGGCTTCGACCGGGTACAGGCCGGCGAATACCTGCGGCTTGATTTCCTTGAAGCCGGGCAAGGCCTCGGGAGCACGGCGGTCGGCCAGCGTGATGGTGTCGCCGACCTTGGCTGCCTGCAGTTCCTTGATGCCGGAAATGATGAAGCCCACTTCGCCCGCGGACAGACTGGCTTTCTGTACCGACTTCGGCGTGAATACACCGACCTGGTCGCACTGGTACTGGGCGCCGGTCGACATCAGCAGCATGCGGTCCCTGGGCTTCAGCGCGCCGTCGACGACGCGCACCAGCATGACCACGCCGACATAGTTGTCGAACCAGGAATCGATGATGAGCGCTTTCAAGGGCGCGTCCGGATCGCCCTTGGGTGCGGGAATCCGCGCGATCACCGCTTCCAGGATGTCGTCTATGCCCATGCCGGTCTTGGCCGAACACGGAATGGCGTCGGTCGCATCGATGCCGATCACGTCCTCGACTTCCTGCTTCGCGTTGTCCGGATCGGCCTGCGGCAGGTCCATCTTGTTCAGCACCGGCACCACCTCGACGCCGAGGTCGAGTGCGGTGTAGCAGTTGGCGACCGTCTGCGCCTCGACGCCCTGCGACGCGTCGACCACCAGAAGCGCGCCTTCGCAGGCGGACAGCGAGCGGCTGACTTCATAGGAGAAATCGACATGGCCCGGCGTGTCGATCAGGTTCAGGTTATAGACCTGACCGTCCTTGGCCGTGTAGGACAGCGCGGCAGTCTGCGCCTTGATGGTGATGCCGCGCTCGCGCTCCAGATCCATCGAGTCGAGCACCTGCGCCTCCATTTCGCGGTCGGACAGACCGCCGCAGCGCTGGATCAGCCGGTCTGCCAGCGTAGACTTGCCGTGATCGATATGGGCGATGATGGAAAAGTTTCGGATGTGCTGCATCGGTCGATTGGAATCGGAAGAAACAAAAAAGGGCGCCATGGCGGCACCCTGTGCGGTCGGCCGGTTCTGCTGTCAAGCGCGCGATTCTAGCAGATAGGCCCGTACAGCCCCTTCGTCCAGCCGGTGCCGGCACAGTTCGCGGCCGCCAGCGCACAGCACGGGGATGTGTTCGCCATAGGCCTCCTCGAACTCCTCGTGCTCGTCGATATCGATGTGATGCACGATCACGTCATGACCGGCCACGACAGGTTCCAGTGCCGCGATCAGGTCCTCGCAAAGATGGCACCAGCGTCGCAGATAGATCGTCAGTTCGCGCCGATCCGTACTCACTTCCCGTCGCCCTGCCCGTTCGGCGCACGCAGCGTGAGGAATGTCTGGTTGTCGCCACGGCGCACCAGCACGGTCAGACCGACCTTGGGTTCGATGCCGGACAGAATCCTGTTGAACTGATCCAGCGTGGTGACCGGCGTCTGCTTGCCGCGCGCAATGACCGCCAGGATGATGTCGCCGGCGCGCAGGTCGGAGCGCTGGTTGCCAGCCACCTCCTCGACTTTCAGCCCGCCCTCGACCTTCAGTTCGCGCTTCTGCTGAGGCGTCAGCTCCGACAGCACCAGACCCAGCCGGTTGGGCGCAGGCGCCGCCTCGGGTGCCGTGCCGCGGCGTGTCTTGCGTGGATCGATCCGCTCGTCGCCCAGTTCGGCCACGGTCACGCGTACATCGCGCACGGCGCCATTGCGCCACACCTGAGCGACCGACACGGTCCCCGGCCGGGTGCCGCCGACGAGGCGCGGAAGATCGCCCGACTTCTCGACCGGTTTGCCATCGAAACGCAGAATGACATCGCCCGCTTCGATGCCCGCCTTGTCCGCCGGACCACGAGGTTCCACTGAACTGACCAGAGCACCTTCCGCGCTCGGCAGTCCGAAGGAATCCGCCAGCTCCCTGGTGACTTCCTGAATCACCACGCCTATGCGTCCGCGCTGCACACGTCCGGTGGCACGCAACTGCGACTGCACGTCCATC
Source organism: uncultured Methyloversatilis sp. (assembly GCA_964555165.1). Classification (GTDB taxonomy): domain Bacteria; phylum Pseudomonadota; class Gammaproteobacteria; order Burkholderiales; family Rhodocyclaceae; genus Methyloversatilis. The sequence goes on from CAZKRN010000024.1 coordinate 11,160, forward strand.
GCGACATCAATCGGAATGGCGAAGGAAAGTCCCATGAAGCCGCCATTGCGGCTGTAGATCTGCGAATTGATGCCGACCACTTCGCCGCGCAGATTGAACAGAGGTCCCCCCGAATTGCCCGGATTGATCGCAACGTCGGTCTGGATGAAGGGTACAAAATTCTCCTGCGGCAGCGCGCGCCCCTTTGCCGACACGATGCCTGCGGTGACCGAACTTTCGAAACCGAAGGGCGATCCGATGGCGACCACCCATTCGCCTACCTTGAGCCGGTTCGCATCGCCGAAACGGACCGTTGGCAGTCCGCTGGCTTCGATTTTCAGCAGCGCGACGTCCGTGCGCTTGTCCGCACCGATGACACGCGCCTTGAACTCGCGCTTGTCGGAGAGCCGGACCGTGATTTCGTCGGCATCATCAACCACGTGAGCATTGGTCATCAGATAGCCGTCGGTCGAGATGATGAAACCGGAACCGAGCGAACGTGCGTCCTGGGAACCCGGTGCACCGGGTTGCTGCGGGATGAAACGCCGGAAGAAATCGAACATTGGGTCGTTTTCATCCAGACCGGGAGGCCACTGCGGCATGGCCCGGACACTCACTTTCTGGGTGGTGCTGATATTGACCACCGCGCGGCCCTGTTCCTCCACCAGTTTCGAGAAATCGGGCAGCTCGCGCTGAGCGACAGCCGGCGGGACGAAGGCGAAGGCCGCGCAAAGGCCGAACAGGACAGCCTTGAACAGGGAAATCATGATCGCGACAGGTCCGGACGGCCGGACAGCAGACGTACTGAAGGGATGAGTCGATCGCAGGAACCGCTGCCGCGCAACCAGAGCAGCGCCAGAATCAGACCCGCAAGCGCTCCGCACGCAACGACCGTGTCCGAGGTGCCCGCCAGCAACACGGCACCACCGACTCCAGAGAACAAGGCAAGCAGCGCAACGCCGTACGAGAGCAGTGCGGCCATCAACGGCGCGCCACTGGACACCGCAACCTCGACCATGTCGCCGGGAAGCAGCGGCGTATCGACCGGGATCACGTAAGTCGCTGCAACGCGCTCGCATGCGCGACCGCATCCGCCGCTTTCGTCGCACCGGCCACATCCGCTCTGCCGGTCGACGATAACCCAGGCAAAACCGTCGGCGACGTGGCTGACCCGACCGCTCCGGACGTTCATCAGCGATTCTGCCCGACGGCTTCGGCCATGCGCTGGACACTGTGCAGCGGAACCTCGCCGAGGGCTGTCACGACATGGCCGCCGACACGACGCTTGAACACATTCACGGCGCCGTGCTTCATAGGTCCTACCGCGGAACCATCTTCCTTGCGATAGGCCTCGATGAACACCGAGATCGCCGCAAGCCCATCGGAAAAAACCATGTGAACCATGTCCGGACGGTCCGGGCCCAGCGAGCGCTTCATGCCCGCGATCTGACGGAAGCCGGGCACATCGACATTCACCGTCCAGCCCAGATCCGCATTCTGGGCCTGCGTCGAATTCGCGGAATGAACCTTCCAGCCGACGGCGTCCGGTGCCAGTCTGGACTTCACATCATCCCTCGTCAGCGCCGGACCGAGCACCAGCTGGGCGAACGCGAACTGCTCGATCGGATCTCCCTTTTCATTGACCATGCGTGCCTTGAGCAGCAGACCCGTCTGAGCCTCGATCCAGAACATGTGCCCGTAGCGGAATCCGTCCTTGGGTTCAAGCAGGACGGAATGGGTATCGAAACCCGCCACCCTGCTCGACGGCCCCTTGCGCACCGTGTAGTGGTCTGCGAGGGTGCCGACCGACTCCGGCAACAGGGACGGAAAGGTCTTGCGCGCGCCGCGCCGGTCTTCGATGATCACGCGTTCGCGCGGAAGGTAACAGCGCACATCGTCATTCACGCGGATGACTTCGCGCGGGCTCCCGTCGAGCACCTCAAGCCTTTCGACCGAATTGCCTTCCGTATCGACGTAGTGGGCAACACGGGAAGTCTCGACGTTGCTGCCGCTCTGATAGACAAAGGTGCCTACGTAAGAGGTTCGCTGCGACGCACTCACTGCACGCCCGAGCAGGGAAAGCGCCTCCTGCTGCCCCTGGGCCAGTGCGCCCTGCGCGAACAACAGGAGCGCAAACAACCGGACCGCCCGAACAATCATTGATGCTCGTCGTCGGTCTGCGGATCCGACACACCGCGGGCATACAGGGCAACCCCCTGCATGCTGCCCGCTGGCGAATAACCGTGATGAGCCAGCAGGTAGGCGCGCAACGGCGAATCCGCCTGCCCGACCTGCGCGACCGGTACCGAAACGGGCGCTGCGGCAAGCTGCCCTTGCGTTACGGGAGAAGACATGAAATCGAGCCCGAACCATGAGACCAGCGCCACACCGGCCACCGCAGCAGCAGCCGGCATCCAGAGGCGTCTGCCATCGGAGTGCACCCGCACGGCCACCGGCGAAAGCACGGTCGGCTCCGATTCGAGCCGACTCATCACGGCAGCAGTGAATTGCGCATCGAAGCCCTCGTGTTCCTTGCGGATGGCATCTCCGATCATCACCTGAAGCGCGAATTCGTCGCGCAGGTCGGCATCCGAGTGCAGGCTGTCCAGCAACTTCTGCACCGTGCGTTCATCGAGCTCGTTGTCGATGAATGCGCTGAGATTCTCTTTCATGCGTGTTACCACCTCTTGTCGGGCGCCGTATCGAGCAAAGGCCGCAGCTTCTCGGCGATCGCCTCGCGGGCACGGAATATGCGCGAGCGCACCGTACCGATCGGGCAATCCATCACCATTGCAATTTCCTCGTAGCTCATGCCTTCGAGTTCCCGCAAGGAAATGGCCGTGCGCAGTTCTTCGGGAAGTGCTTCCATCGCGGAAGTCACCGTCTCGCCGATCTGCTTGGTCAGCAGCAGCCGCTCGGGCGTGTTGTTATCCCGAAGGTTGTCGCTGTCGTCAAAATTCTCTGCTTCTTCCGAGTCGAACTCGGTACTTGTCGGAGCGCGCCGCCCCTGAGACACCAGATGATTCTTCGCCGTATTGACGCCGATCCGGTAAAGCCAGGTGTAGAACGCGCTTTCGCCACGGAACGAGGGCAATGCACGATAGGCCTTTATGAAGGCTTCCTGTGCCACGTCTTCCACTTCGGCGGGATCGCGTATCAGGCGCGACAGAAGCCTTCCGAGCTTGCGCTGGTACTTGCTGACCAGCAGCCCGAAGGCCTGCTTGTCGCCGCGCTGCGCGCGCTCGACAAGTACCTGGTCAACCTCTCGTTCGCTCATCTGGGCCGATGTGGTGCCACCCGGGTCTTTCACCGGCGCGGGTTTTGAACTGGCGCGCAGTATATCCGAGCGCACAGGCCTGATTGTCACTTCAAGGGGGTTCAGTGTGGCGTCCATGCAGCGACAGACCGCCGGTGCCGCGACAAAGTTTCATCGCGCGGACAAACGGACTGTGTGCCGGGCTCCGGCACCCTGTGCTGCGATATAGTGCAGCCCTTCACGTGGATTGCTGATAGCCGTGCAGACATTCGATGTACTGGTGCTCGGAAGCGGACTTGCCGGTCAGGCGCTTTCCCTGCGGCTGGCCGAAGCAGGCCGCAAGGTGGCGCTGGTCACCAAGCTCAAGCTGGAAGACTCCGCCTCAAGCTGGGCACAGGGCGGCGTGGCCGCCGTGCTCGACAGCGAAGACTCGGTCGAAGCACACCTCCGGGACACCGTCGTTGCCGGCGCTGGCCTGTGCGATCCGGAAGCCAGCCGTTTCGTTGTCGAGAACGGCCGCCGCGCCATCGAGTGGCTGATCGGCCGCGGCGTACCCTTCACCCGCGACGATCAGAGCGCGCTCGGCTATCACCTCACACGCGAAGGAGGTCACAGTCATCGCCGCATCGTGCATGCGGCCGATGCCACCGGATCAGCCATCCAGATGACGCTGACCGAGCAGGTGAAGGCGCACCCGGGCATCCACATCTTCGAACGCCACATCGCGGTCGATCTGATCGTCGGCTCGAAGATCGGACAACCGACCGTGGGTTGTGCGGGCGCGTATGTGCTCGACATCGATGCCGACGAGGTCGAGACATTTGCGGCTCCCGTGGTCGCTCTGGCGACTGGCGGTGCGGGCAAGGTCTATCTGTACACCACCAACCCCGACACGGCAACCGGTGACGGAATCGCAATGGCCTGGCGTGCCGGTTGCCGGGTCGGAAACATGGAATTCATCCAGTTTCATCCGACCTGCCTTTACCACCCGCACGCCAAATCCTTCCTGATCACGGAAGCCATGCGCGGAGAAGGTGGCTTGCTGCGCCTTCCGGACGGAGAGCGCTTCATGCCGGCGCACGATGATCGCGCCGAACTGGCTCCACGGGATATCGTCGCGCGCGCGATCGACTACGAAATGAAGAAGCGCGGCCTGGATTGCGTCTATCTCGACGTGTCGCACAAGCCCGCCGACTTTCTGATCAGCCATTTTCCGAACATCCACGCCCGCTGTCTCGAACTGGGCATAGACATCACGCGTCAACCGATTCCGGTGGTTCCGGCCGCGCACTACACCTGCGGTGGCGTGACCGTGGACCGGCGCGCGCGCACCGACGTTGACGGGCTCTACGCGCTCGGCGAAACGAGCTACACCGGTCTTCACGGAGCGAATCGACTGGCGAGCAATTCGCTGCTGGAGTGCCTTGTCTATGCCGAAGCTGCGGCAAAGGACATTCTTGCCCGCCCGGTCACCCCGCTTCCGGCGTTGCCGGCATGGGACGAAAGCCGGGTGACGGATGCGGACGAAGCAGTCGTGATCGCCCACAACTGGGACGAGTTGCGTCGATTCATGTGGGACTATGTCGGAATCGTGCGTACCAGCAAGCGGCTGGAGCGCGCACTGCACCGCATCCGTCTGCTTGAGCGCGAGATCGACGAGTATTACGCGCACTTCCGGATCGGCAACGATCTGATCGAGCTGCGCAACCTCGTACTCACTGCCCACCTGATCGTGCGCAGTGCGATGCAGCGGCACGAGAGCCGCGGCCTCCATTTCAGCCGTGACTATCCGGAAACCAGCGACGGTGCAGCGCCGACCATCCTCCGTCCTCGCCGGGGGCGTCCTGGCGAAGAGAACGGCGCAACCGCAGCCTGAAAACCCGGAAATCGTCCCGGTGATGAAAACTGTCGGCGAACAGCAGCCAGTGATCTGACCGGCCTTCGTCATCCAGGGTCGAAAACGATACCCAGTTGCGGCCCATGCGTGCGGACCGGACGCGAACGCGAGAGACGACTCCCCCGAGGTCCAGCAGGAAGCGGTCTTCGTCGCCCGGCACGACCGCTCGCAAGCGCCTTGATGCGCGACGCGCCCGCAAGGAGACAAAAAGCACGATGAACCACACGGCGAAGCCCTGAAGTCCCATCGTCAGCGCCGAAAAACCGGCGATCGCACAAGAAAAAAGGGCCACGTCGCAAAGACGTGACCCTCCAGTCCGCAGGACGTCCCCCGCCTCTACCCCTCCGTAGACCGGGCCGGCGGTACTCACATGCGTCGAAACACCAGAGTGGCGTTCGTACCGCCAAAGCCGAATGAATTCGACAGCGCAGCACGGATCGGCGTGTCGCGCCCAGCCAGGGGCACGTAGTCGAGATCACAGGCTGGATCCTGCTCGCGCAGATTGGCGGTCGGCGGAGCGATCTGCCTGTGCACCGCCAGCACGGTCACCACCGCCTCGATGCCGGCAGCCGCACCGAGCGCATGGCCAGTCATGGACTTGGTCGAACTTACACAAAGTCTGGTGGCGTGTTCGCCGAAACAGCGCTTGATTGCCACTGTCTCGGCAATGTCACCCAGCGGCGTCGATGTACCGTGGGCGTTGATGTAATCGACCTCGTCAAGAGCCACACCGCCGTTCCGCAGCGCATTCGACATGCTGCGCGAGGCACCTTCGCCATCCTCGCAAGGAGCCGTGATGTGATGGGCGTCCGCACTCATGCCGTAACCCGACAGTTCGCAATAGATACGTGCGCCACGAGCCCTTGCATGCTCGTACTCCTCAAGGACCAGCACGCCGGCTCCCTCGCCAAGTACAAAGCCATCGCGGCCAATGTCCCAGGGTCGGCTGGCCGTCTCCGGATCGTCGTTGCGGGTCGACAACGCCTTGGCCGCCGCAAAACCACCGACAGCCAGACCGCAGATCGTCGACTCAGCCCCGCCGGCGATCATCACGTCCGCGTCACCGTACTCGATCAGGCGCATGGCCTCGCCTATCGAATGATTGGCGGTGGCGCATGCACTCACCGTCGCGAAATTCGGCCCCTTGAAGCCATAGTTGATCGCGACAATGCCGGAAATCATGTTGATGATCGAACCCGGAATGAAGAAGGGCGAAATCTTGCGCACGCCCCCCGCCAGCATGGCGTTGTGCGTGTCCTCGATCATCGGCAGACCGCCGATGCCCGAACCCACGCATACGCCGATACGTTCGGCGTTGGCCGGATGCGCTTCGAGCCCTGCATCGCGGATCGCATCGGCCGACGCCGCAATGCCGAAATGAATGAAGCTGTCGTAGCGACGAGCCTCTTTCGGAGACAGGTAGTTGGCGACGTCGAAATCGCACACTTCCCCCGCAATGCGGACCGGCAGATCGGTCGCATCGAAGCGCGTGATGCGGCGGATACCCGACTTTGCGGCCAGGATGTTTTCCCAGGCGTTTCCGACCGTGTTACCGACCGGAGAAATGATGCCCAAGCCAGTGACGACTATTCTCTTACGTGCCAAAACGTACTCCGCTGAATGAAACGATCAGGCCTTGCTGGCGAGATGGCCGTTCACGTAGTCGATGGCCTGCTGCACCGAGGTGATCTTCTCCGCCTCTTCGTCCGGAATCTCGCACTCGAATTCTTCCTCAAGCGCCATCACCAGTTCGACCGTGTCGAGCGAGTCGGCACCCAGATCGTCAACGAAAGACGACTCGTTCTTGATTTCGGCTTCGTTGACGCCCAGCTGTTCAGCGACGATCTTCTTGACGCGTTGTTCGATGTTTTCCATTGCCGTGCTCCTTCCCTGTTATGCCCCGACGAGAGCGTAAGGGCGCTAAAAAAAGTGGCGCGAGTGTATCAGAAAGCCCGCTCCACTTCGCTGTCGGCCGCCGGCCGGCCTCGCATGGCCGGCCGCGTGCCCGAATTTCAGTGCATGAACATGCCGCCATTCACGTGAAGGGTGCTGCCGGTGACATAGGCCGCGCCCGGCGAAGCGAGGAACACGACCGCTGCCGAGACCTCGTCGGGCGTTCCGAGTCGTCCGAGGGGAATCTGTCCCAACAGGGCTTCTCGCGCCGTCTGGCCCAGCGCCTCGGTCATGTCCGTGGCGATGAAACCGGGCGCCACGCAGTTAACCGTGATGTTGCGCGAACCGAGTTCGCGCGCCAGAGCCATGCTCATGCCCGCCACACCGGCCTTTGCCGCAGCGTAGTTCGCCTGCCCGGGATTGCCGGTCTCGCCGACGACCGAGGTGATATTGATGATGCGACCGCTGCGCGCCTTCATCATGCCCTTCATGACGGCCCGGGACATCGTGAAAACCGCCTTCAGATTCGTATCGATGACCGCCTGCCATTCGTCATCCTTCATCCGCATGGCAAGATTGTCGCGCGTGATGCCGGCGTTGTTCACGAGCACCGACACAGTGCCGAAATCCTTCTCGATCGCGCTGATCGCTGCCGGAATGGTTGCGCCATCCGTCACATCGAGCACCATGCCACGACCCTTGATACCGGCCTCCACAAGTGCCTGCCCGATGCCGACGGCACCGGCCTCCGTGGTCGCCGTACCGATCACGGTCGCGCCCGCCTGCCCCAGTGCCAGCGCGATGGCGCGTCCTATGCCGCGACTTGCGCCGGTCACCAGCGCGATCTGTCCGTCGAGAACACCCATCAATTCACTCCGATCTGTTGAGCAAGCTGGTCGAACGAGGCCGAATCGGCCAACGCCACACCGCCGAGATTGCGGTCGATGCGCTTGGTCAGCCCGGAGAGCACCTTGCCAGGACCGCATTCGGCCACGACCGTGACGCCCAGTTGAACCATGCGCTGGATCACCTCGACCCAACGCACGGGCGCGGCGGCCTGACGCACCAGCGCATCGCGGATCGCCTCCGGCTCTGAAGGCGACGCAACATCCACGTTATTGATCAATTCGATCCGTGGGCGCCTGAATTCGACCACTGCCAGAGCCTGTCCGAGCTTCTCGGCCGCCGGCTGCATCAGGCTGCAGTGGAAGGGGGCACTGACCGGCAGCGCCAGCGTGCGTTTGGCGCCGCGCTCGGAAAGCAAGGCCATTGCGCGCCGTACCGCATCCGCATGACCCGCGATCACGGTCTGTTCCGGCGAATTGAAGTTGACCGCCGCAACAACTTCGCCCTGGGCGGCCTCCTCGCAGCAGGCCATCACGACATCCGCATCCAGGCCCAGTACAGCCGCCATCGCACCGCAACCGGCCGGCACCGCTTCCTGCATGGCTCGCGCGCGCAGGCGCACAAGGGGAACGGCGTCCGGCAGCGAGAGGACGCCCGCAGCCACGAGCGCGGCGTATTCGCCCAGGCTGTGACCGGCCACGGCATCCGGGTAACGACCGGTACGTTCGATCCAGCTGCGAAACACAGCCACACCGGCAACGAGCATCAGCGGTTGCGTGTTGGTCGTCAGCGAGAGCCGTTCGGCGGGGCCCTCGGCAGCCATGGCCCAGAGGTCTTCTCCGAGCGCCTGCGACGCCTCTTCGAAGGTGGCACGAATGACCGGATCGTCGCCATAGGCCGACATCATGCCGACCGACTGCGATCCCTGACCGGGAAAGACGAAAGCGAGTTTCTGCATGTTGTGAATCCGGAATCAGATGCGCGGATGTCGGTGCGACTGCCTCAGTAGCGCAGGAGCACACCGCCCCACGTGAAGCCGCCTCCGACGCCCTCCAGCATCACGTGATGACCATGTCGGATGCGGCCGTCGCGTACGGCGACATCGAGGGCCAGCGGCACCGACGCCGCAGATGTGTTGCCGTGTTCGGCCACCGTGGTCACGACGCGTTCCATCGGAAGATCGAGCCGCCGGGCCGTAGACTGCAGGATGCGGATATTCGCCTGATGCGGCACCAGCCAGTCGAGCGCATTCATCGGCAACTCGGCGGCCTGCATCAGCTCCACTGCGGTATCGCCGAGCACGCGCACCGCGAACTTGAACACGGCCTGACCGTCCATTTGCAACAAGGGCTTGCCTGACACCGCTCCGTTGCAGACCTGCCCCGGCACCGAGAGGATGTCATGGTAGTGACCATCCGCATGTAATGCCGAGGCGAGGATGCCCGGCTCGACCGACCTTTCGAGCAGCACGGCCCCCGCTCCATCGCCGAACAGCACGCATGTGCCGCGATCGTCCCAGTCCAGAATGCGCGAAAACACCTCCGCACCGACCACGAGCGCACATCGGTGCGAACCGGAGCGGATGAATTTCTCGGCGATGGTCAATGCGTAAACGAAGCCCGAACACACCGCCTGTACGTCGAAAGCAGTGGCCGTCCGGTTGCCCAGCTTGTTCTGGAGGATGCAGGCCGTACTCGGAAAGACCTGGTCCGGCGTGGATGTTGCGACGACGATCAGATCGATGTCGGCCGCCTGGCGGCCCGCTGCGTCCAGGGCCTTCCGGCTCGCATGCAATGCCAGATCGCTGGAATGTTCGTGCCCGGCGGCAAAATGACGAAAGCGGATGCCCGTGCGGTCGGCGATCCACTCGTCCGATGTGTCGATACCCCGTGCGACCAGATCGTCATTCGACACCGGCGTGCCGGGCAGATAGCCACCCGTTCCGGTGATGCGGCAGAAACTCATGCAGCTACCTCGGTACGTGTCATGCATTCGGTGATGCGGGCAATCAGGTCGTTGCGCACCGCATCGGCTGCGCGCGCCACCGCCTGTTCGAAGCCATAGGCATCGCTGGATCCGTGGCTCTTGACCACCACGCCACGCAGGCCCAACAGACTTGCGCCATTGTAACGGCGATGATCGACGCGGCGACGGAAGGCGGCGATGACCGGACGGGCGACAAGGTAGATCAGCTTTCTCAACGGCCCCCGGCTGAACTCCTCGCGCAGGAAGGTACCTATCATCTGCGCCAGCCCCTCGGAGGTCTTGAGCGCGACATTGCCGACGAAGCCATCGCACACGACGACATCGGTCGTCCCTTTGTAGATGTCATTGCCTTCGACGTTGCCGTAGAAGTTGAGGTCGCTGGCGCGCAGCAATTCTGCTGCACCCTTGACCGCCTCGTTTCCCTTGATCGCCTCTTCGCCGATATTGAGCAAGCCGACACTCGGCCGCTCGCGCGATTCGAGCGCCGACACCAGCATTGCCCCCATGAGGCCGAACTGGAAAAGATGTTCGGAGGTGCAGTCCACGTTCGCGCCAAGGTCGAGCACATAGGCATGACCTTTGACTGTGGGCAGGATGGAGGCAATCGCCGGCCGGTCGATGCCCGGCAATGTCTTCAGCACGAACTTGGAAATGGCCATCAGCGCACCGGTGTTCCCGGCGGATACGGCCGCCTGGGCGCGCCCTTCCTTGACCAGATCGATGGCCACGCGCATGGACGAATCCTTCTTCCCGCGCAGGGCCTGCGCGGGGGGCTCGTCCATGCCGACCACTTCCGACGCGTGGACGACCGTCAGCCGCGGATTTCCGTCCGCCCCGAGCCGCTTCAGTTCGGCATCGAGTACATCCTTCAAGCCCACAAGCATGAGGGAACAGGATGGATCGCGGCGCAGATAGGCCAGGCAGGCCGGCAAGGTGACCGACGGGCCGTGGTCCCCGCCCATGCAGTCGATGGCCAGGGTGTAGCTCATGCCGTGACCCCGATCGGATCAAGCCTGACCGGATGCGCCGCCATGAGCCGGCTCATCGGCCAGGACGCCAGGGCGATGATCACTCGCCCTTGGTCTTGAGTACCTTCTTGCCGCGATAGAAGCCGCTCGGCGAGATGTGGTGCCGGAGATGGGTCTCGCCGGTGGTCGACTCGACGGCCGTCGCCGGCGCCGTCAGGAAATCGTGGGCACGATGCATGCCGCGCTTCGACGGCGACTTCTTGTTCTGCTGGACAGCCATGGAACTACTCCCCCGGATAACCGGATAAAAATACTCGATCCCGCAAACCCGACCCTGAAGCCGGATCTGCATCATTCATCAATTGCGTTTCAACTGTCCGAGCACTGCAAACGGCGACGGCTTTGCGGGCAACTCGCCGCGACCGGCACCGTCGGGCAGATCGCAGCGCTCGTGCAAGGGAACTGCAGGCAGCGACAGCAGCACCTCGTCTTCCACCAGCACCGCCAGATCCAGCGGACCGTCAACTTCCAGCGCTTCGAAGCTGTCATCGTCGATGTCTTCGTCGCCCCAGGTCTCGCCCGCAAACACCAGACGGAAACGCGACGTGCTGCCCACGGAGAGCGACATGTCGGCAAGACAGCGCTGACACTGCACAGTCACTTCCGCCGCAACGCCCAGGTCGAGCCAGCAAACACCGTCCGCATCGACCGACCCTGCCACCGACCACTCGACGCCGCGTTCGCTGCGGCATTCCTCTGCCAACCGCCCGAACACGGGGAAGTCCGCAACGCCCTTCAGGACCGCTCCTGACTGCGCAAACTGCCGCGCATCCAGACGCACCGCGACAGCGTCACCTTCGGCCATGCCGCACCCCGTCACTTCGCTCACACTCTCGGCCATGTGCCGCACCCGCTTGAAGAGGCTCGCGGAGAATCAAACCCGAAATGATACTATCCCGCCGAAGTCACTGTCAAAGCACCTTTCACAGCGGAGAACCGCTACGGGTGCTTCCCGCCCTCCATGATCCCATTGCCTCCACCGCTCGTACTCGGTTCTTCCTCACGCTATCGCCGCGAACTGCTGTCCCGTCTGCACCTGCCCTTCACCACGGCTTCGCCCGATATCGATGAAAGCGCCCTGGAAGATGAAACGGCGTCGGCACAGGCAATGCGCCTGGCACGACAGAAAGCGCTCGCCATCGCCGCACGCGAACCGGGCGCCTGCATCATCGGTTCGGACCAGGTCGCGCACTGCGCTGGCCGGCGCTACGGAAAACCGGGCAGCCGCGCGGCCGCCATTGCCCAGCTGTCCGAACTGAGCGGCAGAACCGTCGTGTTCGATACTGCGCTGTGCGTGCTCGATCCGCGCACCCATGCCTTGCACGAAGCACTGATCGCGACCGAAGTGGTGTTCCGCTCGCTGTCGGCGGCGGAAATCGAGCGCTACGTCGATCTCGATGACCCGCTGGACTGCGCTGGCGCCGCGAAATCGGAATCGCTGGGCATCGCGCTGCTGGAACGCCTGAGCGGCGACGACCCGACAGCACTGGTCGGACTTCCTTTGATCCGGCTTTCCGCGATATTGCGCGAAATCGGCTACTCGCTGCCATGAGCACAAGCGACGCCCCGGGCACGCTCTACATGCTGCCCAGCCCGCTCGACGAAAGGAGCGCGACGACCGCCGACACGCCGGCCGATGTCCGCGCCTGTGCGCACCGGCTCGACTACTTTCTGGTCGAGAGCGCCAAGTCGGCCCGCGCAAGCCTGAAACGGCTGGAACACCCGAAGCCGCTGCGCGAGCTGGAAATCGTCGAACTTCCTCCGGAACGGGACGGACGCCTGCTGCGCGATCTTCTGCAACCTGTGGTCGACGGTCGCAGTGCCGGGGTGATTTCCGACGCCGGCTGCCCGGGCGTGGCCGACCCCGGAGCACTGGCAGCGCGCACCGCGCACGCGATGGGCATCACCGTCATGCCCTTGGTCGGCCCGTCGTCCATCCTGCTCGGCCTGATGGCTTCCGGCCTGAACGGACAGTCGTTCGTGTTTCACGGCTACCTTCCGGTCGAAGACGCCGCTCGCGCCAAGGCACTGATGGAGCTCGAAAGGCAGTCCGCGCGGCTGCGCCAGACGCAGATGTTCATCGAAACACCCTATCGCAATCTGAAAATGCTGGATGCGATCCTCGGCCAGTGCGCTGGTGACACTCTGTTGTGCGTGGCGACAGCACTGACAGCGCCGGATCAGTTTGTCCGCACCAGACCGGTGTCGAAGTGGACGCGGGACGAAGCCGCCCGCATCGACCGTCGCCCTACCCTGTTCCTGCTCCTCGCCGGCTGAACCACCGTCTCAGCGCATGCCCACGCGCCCGAGCGCTCCGGCGACGCTTTCGCCCAGATCGGCGCCGAACTGCTTGGCGAAGCGCTCGGCGATGTTCTGACGCTGGGTGAAATCGACGATATCCGCAGCTTTCACCACATCGCGCGCGACGTATTCGACACTTCCAAGCTCATCGGCAAGCCCCAGCTCGATGCTGCGCGAACCGCTCCACATAAGGCCGGAAAACATGTCCGGAGACTCCTTCAGGCGGTCGCCCCGGCCCTTGCGGACAACCTCGATGAACTGTTGATGCACGTCGCCCAGCAGTTCGCGTGCGTGCTCCTTCTGCCGCTCGTCCTGCGGTGAGAACGGGTCGAGAAAGCCCTTGTTCTCGCCAGCCGTCAGCAGGCGGCGCTCGACACCCACCTTGTCCATCAGCCCGGTGAAGCCGAAACCGTCCATCAACACGCCGATCGAACCGACGATGCTCGCTTTGTCTACATAGATGCGATCTGCGGCGACCGCCACGTAGTAACCACCGGAAGCACAGATATCCTCGACCACCGCATACAGCGGGGTATCCGGGTAGAGCGCTCGCAGGCGGTGGATTTCGTCGTTGATGATGCCGCTCTGGACCGGGCTGCCGCCCGGGCTGTTGATTTTCAGGATGACGCCCTGGGTATTCCTGTCGTCGAAGGCAGACTGCAGGGAAGACAGGATGCGCTCCGCGCTGGCCTCGCCACCGGCCGCGATCACGCCGGTCATTTCGACCAGTGCGGTGTGCTTGCGATGTTCGGCCTGGTTGAACAGCGAACCCCAGTCGATCAGCGCAAAGGCCAGCACGCCGAGGTAGGCGAAACCGATCAGCCGGAAAAAGATGCCCCAGCGCCGACGCCTGCGCTGTTCGGCGACGGATTCGAGCGCAAGCCGCTCGATGAGCTTGCGTTCCCAGGTCGCATCCTGACGCTTGTCGGATGAAAGATCGGATTCGGACATGATGTTCGTTTACTCGCCTTGCGCATCGGACAACCACACCTGACCGCCGGACTCCTCCAGCGGTACCGGCTCCAGCCGCGCACCGCGGCAGGGGCCACCCACGCACAACCCGGTATCGGGTTGATAGATCGCGCCATGCGTGGAGCAGACCAAGTATAACTTTGAAATATCGAAGAACTCGCCATGGTTCCAGTCCAGTTCTATCGGCACGTGACGGCAGCTGTTCAGATAGCCATGCACGACACCGCGGAAGCGCACGGCGAAAGCCTGCGCCGGCTTGCCCCGGTGATCGACTTCGAAACGCACTCCTGCACCGCCATCCAGCAGTGCATCCGCGGCGCAGATCAGGCGTGGCATCGCAGCCACTCCGTCAGTTCGGTCACGCTGGCCGCGTGCGCGCGCGGCCCGGCCTGCAGCAGTTCGTGCAAAGGATGCGCGCCATAGCTCACAGCCACTGCCTCGCAGCCGGCATTTCGGGCCATCAGCAGATCGTGCGTGGTATCGCCGATCACCAGCGTGCGGGCTGGCGCGTGACCCAGTTCGTCCATCAACTCGAGCACCATGTCCGGCGCCGGCTTGGAGACGGATTCGTCGGCGCAGCGCGTCGCCTCGAATTTCGGTGCGAGGCCGGTATGACCAAGTGCGCGATCGAGGCCGACCCGGCTCTTGCCGGTCGCCACGGCGAGCGTATGACCGCGCCCGCGCAGGTCGTCGAGCAGTTGCGGTATGCCGTCGAACAGCGTCAGTTCGTGATCGCGTGCCAGATAGTGATAGCGGTAACGGCCGGCCAGCTCCTGGTGGCGACTTTCCGGCAGATCGGGCACCGCGCGTGCCAGCGCATCGATCAGGCCGAGTCCGATCACCGAGCGCGCGGTGGCCTCGTCCGGTGGCGGCACGCCGATATCGACGCAGGCGTGCTGTATGGAGCGGACGATGGCTGCCGCGGAATCGAGCAGTGTGCCGTCCCAGTCAAAAACGATGAGGTCAAAGTGTGCGGGCATGGGGAGCGTCGTCTTGAGGGGTGGCGCGGTCGAAATCGCGCGCATGGTGTGCGTCCAGCCGGCGAACGAAACCGGCAAGATCCTCGGGAAGCGCGGCATCGATCTGCAGGCGTTCGCCGGTGAGCGGGTGGTTCAGCGACAGGCTGTGCGCGTGCAGGAACATGCGTGGCAAGCCCTCCTTGCGCAAGGCCTTGTTGAGCGGGAAATCGCCATATTTCTCGTCGCCGGCAATGGGAAAGCCACTGGCCGACAGATGCACCCGTATCTGATGCGTGCGGCCCGTCCTGATGCGCACGCCGAGCAGGCTGTAGCCGGGCCAGCGTGCCTCCAGCTCGACGATGGAGTGCGCGAACTTGCCTTCCGGGTCCACGGCCACGCGGCGCTCCCCCGAATCGGTCAGGTACTTGGTCAGCGCCAGCCTGATGTGCTGCAGCGGGTTGAGCCAGCGCCCCTTCACCAGTGCGAAGTAGCGTTTGTCCATGTCGCCGTCGCGAAAGGCATCGTGCAGCGCGGTCAGCGCCGAGCGCTTCTTCGCCACCAGCAGGATGCCCGAGGTTTCGCGGTCCAGCCGGTGGGCCAGTTCGAGCAGCTTCGCCTGCGGACGCGCCCGGCGCAGGCTTTCGATCACGCCGAAACTGACGCCCGAGCCGCCGTGCACGGCAATGCCCGCCGGCTTGTCGATGGCCAGAAAAGCCTCGTCCTCGTAAAGGATGTCGAACTCCAGCGCCGGAACGGCGGCCGGCGTACCCGGATCGGCCATGCGAATGGGCGGAATGCGTACCTCGTCCCGCTCGGCCAAACGGTAGGTCTGATCGACCCGCCCGCTGTTCACGCGTACTTCGCCGGAGCGCAGGATGCGATAGACGTGGCTCTTCGGCACGCCCTTGCACACCCGCAACAGGAAGTTGTCGATGCGCTGACCGGCCTCTTCCGCATCCACGACATGCCGCACTACTTTCGGAGCTTTACCCAACTCCTTCATTTCAAATATACTGCGATGCGTTTTCGATCTGATTTCGAAGCAGACGCGGTGCGAAGTACATCCAGCCCGAAGTGGCGGACGCCGGGTGACAGACAGACGGTGAAGTGCTTCCTCATGCGGTCCTTCTTGAACAGACGAAAACCGGATCACGGGTTAATCCCGCTCACCCAAAGTAGCGAGTGTACTGAGTAGCGCGAGTACCGTACAGGCAGAATCCCCCAGGCAGTTGCGACAGCGCGGCTGCATTGAGAGTTGGCAGACCCCTCCACGTCCCCCAGTCCGTTCCCATCGAAAAAACCCGATTGCAGCCGACACGATAGACGTTATTCACTGACGAGCGGTTTGTCCTGCCCGTGTGCGGTGCGCGCGGGAGAAGTTGATGAAACGAATGCTCTTCAACGCGACGCAGGCCGAAGAGCTGCGCGTCGCGATTGTCGATGGCCAGAAGCTTGTTGACCTCGACATTGAGTCATCCAGCAAGGAACAGCGCAAAAGCAACATCTACAAGGCAGTCATCACCCGCATCGAGCCCAGTCTCGAAGCCTGCTTTGTCGACTACGGCGCCGAGCGTCACGGCTTCCTGCCGTTCAAGGAAGTATCCAAAGCCTATTTCAAGCCCGATCTCGAACCCGGCCGTGCCCGCATCCAGGACGCACTGTCGGTGGGTCAGGAGCTGATCGTCCAGATCGACAAGGACGAACGCGGCAACAAGGGCGCCGCCCTCACCACCTTCATTTCGCTGGCCGGCCGGTATCTGGTGCTGATGCCGAACAATCCGCGCGGCGGCGGCGTTTCGCGCCGCGTAGAGGGCGACGACCGCGCCGAACTGCGGGAAACCATGGATCAGCTCGAAGTGCCCGGCGGCATGAGCCTGATCGCCCGCACGGCCGGCATCGGCCGCAATGCCGAAGAACTGCAGTGGGACCTGAACTACCTGCTGCAGCTGTGGACCGCGATCGAGGGCGCCGCCCAGTCGCAAACCGGCGCCTTCCTGATCTACCAGGAAGGCAGTCTGGTGATCCGCGCCATCCGCGACTACTTCCAGCCCGACATCGGTGAAATCCTGATCGACACCGACGAAGTGTTCGAGCAGGCCTATACCTTCATGGAACACGTCATGCCGGGCAACGTGGCCCGCGTCAAGCGCTACCGTGACGACGTGCCGCTGTTCTCCCGCTTCCAGATCGAACACCAGATCGAGTCGGCCTACTCCCGCCAGGTGAACCTGCCCTCGGGTGGCGCCATCGTGATCGACCACACCGAAGCGCTGGTGGCCGTCGACGTGAACTCGGGTCGCTCGACCAAGGGCAGCGACATCGAGGAAACCGCGCTGCGCACCAACTGCGAGGCGGCCGACGAGATCGCCCGCCAGCTGCGCCTGCGCGACCTCGGTGGCCTCATCGTCATCGACTTCATCGACATGGAAAACCCGCGCGCCCAGCGCGAGGTGGAAACCCGCCTGCGCGATGCGCTGCATCACGACCGCGCGCGCGTGCAGATGGGCAAGATCAGCCGCTTCGGCCTGCTCGAACTGTCGCGCCAGCGCCTGCGTCCGGCGCTGGCCGAAACCAGCTACATCCCCTGCCCGCGCTGTTCCGGCACCGGCCACATCCGCTCCACCGAGTCGGCTGCGCTGCACATCCTGCGCATCCTCGAAGAGGAAGCGATGAAGGAGAACACGGGCGCCGTGCACACCCAGGTGCCGGTCGATGTCGCCACCTTCCTGCTGAACGAGAAGCGGGCCGACATCAATGCGATCGAACTGCGCCACAAGGTCAACATCGTCCTCATCCCGAACAAGCATCTGGAGACACCGGCACACGAGATCGTCCGCCTGCGTCACGACCAGCTCAATCAGGAAGGCGTCGTCCAGCCGTCCTACCAGATGGCGGTGAATCCTTCGGCGGAAAGCTACCAGCCGCCGTCGGCGATACCGGCGGACGAACGACCGAAACGCCAGGAAGCGGCGATCAAGAACATCACGCCGGACCAGCCGGCACCGGTGGTGGCCGAACCGGCCGCCGCGCCGGTCGTTCCGCCACCGCCTGCCGCGCCGGCGGCAAAGGGCGGCTTCTTCGGCTGGATCGCCTCGCTGTTCGGTGGCGCAGCCGCCACCCCTGAGCCCGCACCGGTGGCTCCGGCACCGGAGGCAAAGCCGGCCCAGACGCGCGAACGCAGCCCGCGCGGTGAAGGCGAGCGCGGCCGCAACCGCAACCGCCGCGACAACCGCGAAGGACGCGAGAACCGCGAAGGACGGGACAACCGCGAAGCACGCGACAACCGGGAACAGCGCGAACCGCGTGAGCCGCGCGAGCCGCGCGACGCGCAGAACAAGGGTGAGAACCGCGACGGTCAGCGCAAGCAGCGGGAAGCCCGCGAACCGCGCGAGGCGCGCAACGAACAGGACGCAGCCGGTACGGCAGCCCGCGAACCGCGTCCGCCGCGCGAGCCGCGTCCGCCCCGCGAACAACGCGAGCGTGCGGCCAACGATGCGCGCGATCAGTTGCAGGTGCAGACCGATCTGCCGCTGGCCGCCGCCGCTGGCAGCGCACCGGAAAATCCCTCGCCGGCAGAAGGCACGGAGAGCGCAGCGCCGCGCAGCCGGCGTCGCCGTGGCGGTCGTCGCGAGCGCGGCGAACGTCGCGCTGAAGCGCTCGACAGCACCGTCGCCGACGTGAACGTCGTGGAAGCCGATATGCCGACGAGCGACGCCGCCGCCAACGAGTCGCCGCTCGCGGCCCGCGAAGCCGTCGCACCGGCGCCGGATGCAGCCGTCCAGCCTGCCGCCCCGGCCGCAGCCGCCGGGACGGTCGACGCCGCGATCTCCGCCACCGTGATGGCACCCCCGGTCGAGGCAGCACCTCCGGTCGAGGCAGCACCTCCGGTCGAGGCAGCACCTCCGGTCGAGGTCACACCGCCCGTGACGTTCACGCCGCCCGTCGAGGCGGCCCCGGTGGTCGCGCTTGTCGAGACGGTCACCCCCCCGGCATCGGACATCGTGCAGCCACTCGACGTCCAGCCCGATACGTTCGAGTCCGAGCCGGTCGCGGTCGAGCCCGAGCCGCTTGCGGTCCAGGTCTCGGCCAGCGAGCCGGCCATGAGCGAGCCGGCTGTGCCCGTGGTCGCACCGACCCCGGACGTCGAACACGCCGCAGCGGCCCCGCTGACCGATGATTCGGAAACAACGCTGGTTCGCGCCATGGAAAGTCTGGGCGCCATGACGCAGGCGGCCCCTGCGGCGCCGGCCGTCGATCTGCAGAGCACGCTGGCGCAAAGCGGACTGGTCATGGTCGAAACATCGTCTGCCGGCACAGTGCCGATCGAGGTCGAACAGCCGACCTTGGGTCGTCGTCGTCGTCCGCCTCCGGTGATCGCCAACGAGCCGATGCAGCAGGTGGAAACCCGTCCCGAGTAGGACTTTCTGCGCTCACGAAAAGGCCCGGCGTCGTCCGGGCCTTTTTTCGTACCGGCCCCTTCCACCAATGGCTCGCGTACCGACCGGGCCTGACGGGTCCGCTTGATCGGCCGCAAGGTCATGACTTGCAGGGTGTCGGCCAACACGGCACGCGGCGGCAGGTCAGGAAAGCCAGGTGTCGCGGTCTTCGTGCGCGCGAAGCGCCCGGCTGCGTGCTGCGCGGTCAACCGGGACCTTCGGGTTTCACCTACACTGCGCACGCTTTTTTTCATCACAACAAACGAGGAGAACTCCCCATGCGTCTGATTGCAGCCCTGTTCACTGTTGTCGCCAGCACCACCGTTTTCGCGCACGGCCCGTCGCGCCTGAAAGCGAACGAAACCATTGCGCTGAAGGCGGCGCCGGACGTCGTC
Source organism: uncultured Methyloversatilis sp. (assembly GCA_964555165.1). Classification (GTDB taxonomy): domain Bacteria; phylum Pseudomonadota; class Gammaproteobacteria; order Burkholderiales; family Rhodocyclaceae; genus Methyloversatilis. Next base: position 31,108 of record CAZKRN010000024.1, read on the forward strand.
TGGGCCAAGGTGAAGGATTTCACCCAGCTCCAGACCTGGCATCCGGCCGTGGAAAGCAGCAGCGCCACCGCAGGCAGCGAAGTCGGTTCGGTGCGCACCCTCAAAATCAAGGGCGGTGGTCAGGTGGTCGAAAAGCTTGAAGCCTACTCAGACGCCGACCGCAGCTTCACCTACACCGCCCAGGACGGCGGCGCACTGCCGGTCAGCAAGTACAAGTCCACCCTCACCGTGAAGCCGGCCGATGGCGGCGGTTCGACGGTGGAATGGAAGGGCGTGTTCTTCCGCGCGGATGCCAGCGAACATCCGGCCGCAGGCAAGGACGACGAGGCCGCGACCGGCACCATCAAGGCGGTCTACACCGACGGACTGAACAACCTGAAAACCCTGCTGGACAAGTAACAAGCCGTATCGCGGCGGCACGGGCGGCTTGCCGCCCGTGCGACAATCCGCCCATGTTTTCCGCGCTTCACTCCCGCTGGATATGGCGCACGGCGCTGGTCGCCCTGTGCGCGGTGCTGCTGCATGCGGGCGCCGGCACCACATCGGCCCTGCACCAGGCCAGACTGCTTGCACTCGGCCTAAACGATTTCGGCTCGGTCTGCCTGAGCGAGGGCAGCGACGGCCTGCCCGGGCGCACGCCTTCTGGCAGCCATTGCGCGCTGTGCATGGCGTCCGGCACGGCGCCGCTTCCGGCCACGCCGCTTTTCGCTGTCGCCGAAACGCCTGCCCGCGTCGTCGGCTCGACGGCCTTTGCGTCGGCACCGCAAACGCGCGAAACGCATCGCGCCGATCTCGCGCGCGCACCACCCCTGTTCTCCTGACCACGAGACCGGGCCGCCTGCGGGCGACCCATCCACCCCTTGCCGGGGTCGTTCCGTATCGGGAGATAACCATGCATGCCCTTGACCGTGGCCTTGCGGCCCTGTTCGTTCGTGGAGGCCGCTCATGAGTCGCGCCACCGCTTCGCTTCGTTCCATGCCGACCGGCCAGCGCCTGCTGTCGTGCACGCACAGCGCCGAAATCTGGCTGGATACCGAAATGCAGGACCTGATCTGCGTGCGCAAGGGTGCCCTGCGCGTCGACTGCGTGTGCGCCGGAGGCGAACGTCATTTCGTCACGCTGGTGCTGGAAGACGAGTTGATCGGCCCTTGGCTGCGCCCGGAAGCCGGCGCCTGCTATGTGCTGACCGCGCTGACCAGGACCGTGCTGGAATGCCGGACCGTCCCGGAGCAGGCCGCCGAACTGTACCTGAACAGCCTGTCGGCCATGGCACGGCGCGCGGCGCGCTTGTCTGCCCTGGTGCGCGGTAATGCCGCCGACCGCGTGATGGGCCTGCTCACGCTGCTCACCGGCGATCGCCGCGAAGCCACACCGATCGAACTGCCGACGCGCAAGAACCTGGCCGACATGACGGCGCTCACCATCGAAACCGTGTCGCGCACGATCACGCGCTTGCGCAAGGACGGCGTGCTGCGCCCTCGCCGCAGCAAATCGGCGCGGGTCAACGGCGCCTTCATGCTGCACCGCCCCGACCTGCCGGAGGCCCCGCGCGACAGGCTGGGCATGGCGGCCTGACGCGGATGGCCGGGTGAACTCGCCCGGCCGTCAGCGCGCGCTCTGCAGGCGGGCGGCCAGTTCCTTCACCAGACCATCCGCGGCGTCCTCGATCAGATCGAGCACGCGCTCGAACCCGGCCGGGCCGCCGTAGTAGGGATCGGGGACCTCTTCCTCGTCGAAACGTCCGGCGTGCTGCAGGAAAAGCGCCAGCTTGTGGCGCAGCGGCTCCGGGCAACTGCGTTCGAGATTGCGGAGATTGTCGCGGTCCATGGCATAGACGCGATCGAAGTGCTCGAAATCCGCCGCCTCGACCTTGCGCGCGCGGATGCGGCCGAGATCGACACCGCGCGCCGCCGCCGCCGCAACGGCGCGCGAGTCCGGCTTGCTGCCGACGTGGAAGGCATGCGTGCCGGCCGAGGCCACCGCAATCTGGCGCCCCAGTCCGGCGGCTTCGAGACGCGCCCGCAACACGCCTTCGGCGGTGGGCGAGCGACAGATATTGCCCATGCAGCAGACCAGTATCTTCATCTGCGCATCCGCCACTGCCTGACCCGGCCTGCGCATCCAGCGCTCAAGCACAGCCACCCCCCGTCGCGCCATCCACGCGAAGCGGAATACCGGCCAGTTCGTCGTCCACGGCCCACGAGCGTGCCGGCAGATCGGGCGGATCGAATGCGGTATCGCCCTCCTCCACCATGGTGCCCGGCTTCAGGCCGGCGAAATCGAACAGCCGCGTATCGGCCAGATGCGACGGCACGACATTGCGCATCGCAGTCGCCATCGACTCGATACGCCCGGGATACAGCCGCGCCCACTCCTGCAGCATGGCCTTCACCTGCTTGCGCTGCGCGTTCTCCTGCGAGCCGCACAGATTGCACGGAATGATGGGGTAGTCCATCACCCGCGCGAAGCGCTCGATGTCGCGCTCGGTGCAGTAGGCCAGCGGCCGGATGACGATGTGGCGGCCGTCGTCGCTGACCAGCTTGGGCGGCATGGACTTGATCTTGCCGCCGAAGAACATGTTCAGGAACAGCGTTTCCAGCAGGTCGTCGCGGTGGTGGCCGAGCGCGATCTTGGTCGCGCCCATCTCGCCTGCGACGCGGTAGATGATGCCGCGGCGCAGTCGCGAGCACAGGCCGCACGTCGTCTTGCCCTCGGGAATCTTGTCCTTGACGATGCTGTAGGTGTCTTCGGTTTCGATCCGGTATTCGACGCCAATCGATTCGAAGTAGGCCGGCAGGATGTGGTCGGGAAAGCCCGGCTGCTTCTGGTCGAGATTGAACGCGATCAGGCGGAAGCGCACCGGCGCGCGCTGCTGCAGGCCGCGCAGCAGCTCCAGCATGGTGTACGAATCCTTGCCGCCAGACATGCACACCATGATCACGTCGCCGTCCTCGATCATCGAATAATCGGCGATCGCCTGCCCGGTCGCGCGTTCGAGCCGCTTGCGGAACTTGAGGAAGGTGCTGGACGGCGGCGCCGCGTCGGGCGACGCCGGCACAGCGGAAAGAACTTGCGACATGGACACCCCGACTGCCGGTCTGGCACGCCGAGGCGTGCCGTCCGGCAACCCGATGTCGCCGGAACTGGCGCGGATTATATCGTGCGGGCCAGGGTGACCGCGTTCAAGACCCGTCAATGGGCGCCGTAGAAGCTCGGTATCGAAACCTGATCCCGCACCGGAGCCACCCCCATGAGCACACAGAAATTCCGCCTTGTCACCCGCAGCGACTTTGACGGACTGGTCTGCGCCGTGCTGCTGAACGAGCTGGACCTGATCGACGAAATAAAGTTTGTACACCCGAAGGACATGCAGGACGGCAAGATCGACATCACCGAGCGCGACATCACGACCAACCTGCCCTACGTCGCCGGCGCCCACCTCGCATTCGATCATCATCTGTCGGAGACGCTGCGCAACCCCGGTGAGCGATCCAATCACATCATTCACGCCGATGCGCCGTCCGCTGCGCGCGTCGTGTACGAATACTACGGCGGCCCGACGGCTTTCCCGACCATCGCGATGGACATGATGGAGGCCGTGGACAAGGCCGATGCGGCGCAGTTTTCGCGCAACGAGATTCTCGACCCGAAAGACTGGGTGCTGCTGAACTACCTGATGGACGCCCGCACCGGGCTGGGCCGCTTCCGCGATTTCCGCATCAGCAACTACGCGCTGATGATGGATCTGATCCAGTACTGCCGGAATCACACGATCAGCGACATCCTGCAACTGCCCGACGTGCAGGAACGCGTCGAGCTGTACTTCGATCAGGCCGAAAAGGCGAAGGCGCAGATCCTTCGCTGCACCCGCCAGCACGGCAATCTTGCCGTGCTTGACCTGCGCAACGAGGAAACGATCTGGGCCACCAACCGCTTCATGATCTACGCGCTGTTTCCGGACACCAACATATCCATCCACATCATGTGGGGCGTGCAGAAGCAGAACACGGTGTTCGCCACCGGAAAATCGATCCTTGACCGGTCCAGCCGCACCAATGTCGGCGAACTGATGCTGACCTATGGCGGCGGCGGCCACCAGGCTGCCGGCACCTGCCAGGTCGACAATGCGCAAGCCGACAGCACGCTGCGCGCGCTGATCGCGCGCATCAACACCGACGGCTGACAGCGGCGCCTGGCTGCGCTACGCTGATCAAGGGGCGCAGCGGACCCGGGCGGATGCATCCGCCGGAGTCCGCCGCACGTATTAGCTTGACCACCCACCCGATCGCGCTGCCAGCCACGGAGTCGACCATGAAGCGCCTGTCCCGCCGTCTGACGCATGTCCTGTTCGTCGTCCTGCTGATGCTTTCACTGCCCGCGCAGGCGGGCGACATGGGCAAATTCGATGCGGCCGAGGCGAAAGCGGTGCGCGCCGTCATCGAGGCGCAGCTGGCGGCCTTCGCAGCGGACGACGGACCGCGCGCCCTGTCCTATGCCTTCCCGGATATCCGCAAGCGCTTCCCGGCGCCGGAGGGTTTTCTTGAAATGGTGCGCAAGAGCTATCCGGTCGTTTACCGGCCGCGTTCGGTCGGCTTTCTCGAACCGGAGCTGGAGGACGACGAAGTGTTCCAGGCGGTCGAAATGTCCGATGCCGACGGCGTACTGTGGGTCGCGATCTACCGCATGGGACGTGTGGAAGATGGCAGCTGGCGCATCATGGGCTGTCGCGTCGTGCCAGGTGGTGGCAGCGCAACGTGAGCACAGGCAACCGGCGCCCGCACATCTTTTTCGCATAGAATTCGCGTCCCGATCGTCGCCTTTGGCATGTCGAGATGTCACGTATTTCAGTTCGCTCCGTTCTGCACCCTGTCCTTTCGATTGTTGTCATGTTCCTGCTGTGCCTGGGCGCCCGGCCAGCATGGGCGCAGGCCGCAACAGCGCCTGAATTCGGCCGTCTGCCTGACAGTGCGCGCATCGTCCTGATGCCACTCGACGTCGAGTTGTTCTCGGTTGGCGCCGGTGGCGTTGCCGAGCCGCAGGCGCAATGGACCGATCAGGCCACGAGGCACCTGCGCGATTCGATCCGGCGGCGAGAAGCGTCACTGGGCGTCACCCTGCTCGAAACCGAACTGAAGGACGCCAATGTGGTCGCGCTGAATCACTTGCACGGCACGGTCGCCACGGCAATTGCGCTGCACCACTACGTCGTCCCCTACGCGCTGCCGACCAAGGAAAAGCGCCTTGAGTGGCACATTGGCGCCGACACCGCGCGGCTGCGCGACACCAGCGGTGCCGACTACGCCCTCTTCCTCTACATCCGCGACAGTTACGCCACCGCCGAGCGCAAAGTGGCCATCGTGCTGGCCGCCATGCTGAGCGTGGCCATGCCGGGCGGCATCCAGACCGGCTACGCCTCGCTGGTCGATCTGCGCAGCGGTGACATCGTGTGGTTCAACCGCCTGCTGCGTGGCACCGGCGACCTGCGCGAAGCCGAACCGGCGGAAGAATCGATCAGCGCACTGCTCGAAAAGTTTCCGCGCTGACATGCGACGTCGTGATCTGCTCTGCGGCTGCTGCGGCGGCGGACTGCTGACGCTCTGGCCCGGCGGCATCGCAGCTGGCGTGGCCGACACACCACGCTTTGCGCGGCCGGATCTGGCCAGCGACGAAGGTGGCCTGTGGGCGCTGATGGACCGTGAGGAAGAGCGACTGCGCCGCTCGCGCTTCCTGCTCGGCGACGACGCGCTGCAGCGCTATGTGTCCGACATCGCCTGCCGGCTCGCCGGCGATCACTGCCCCGACATGCGTGTCTATCTTGTGCGCACACCGTACTTCAACGCCAGCATGGCGCCCAACGGCATGATGCAGGTATGGAGCGGCCTGCTGCTGCGCGCCGCCAACGAAGCGCAGCTGGCTGCCGTGCTGGCGCACGAGGTCGGTCACTACCTGAAACGGCACAGCCTGGAACGCCTGCGCGACGCGCGCGCCAAGGCGGGTTTCGCACAGTTCCTGGGTCTTGCGCTCGGGGCGGCCGGTGCCGGCAGCATCGGTCAGGTGGCGCAACTGGGCGTTCTGGCCAGCGTCTATTCCTTTTCGCGCGACCACGAGCGCGAAGCGGATGCAATCGGGCTGGAACTGATGCATCGTGCCGGCTACGACGCCGGCCAGGCCGCCAGGGTCTGGGCGCAGTTGATCGAGGAAAACGCCGGCGAAGACGGCGGCGGCATGCTGCTGTTTGCCACCCATCCGTCCGCCGACGAACGTCGCGACACGCTGAATGCGGCTGCGAAGGCACTGGTCAGCGATGGCGCGCCCGGCGAGGTGCATGCCGAACGCTACCGTGCGCACATCGCGCCGCTGCGACTGCAGATGCTGCAGGACGAATTGCGCCGGCGCGTACCCGACAGCTCCCTGCGCCTGTTCGACCGCCTGATGACGCACCACGGACGCGACGGACAGCTGCTGTACGCGCGGGCAGAAGCATTACGTGCGCGCGCGCGAAATGACGATCTCGATCAGGCGCTTGCCGCGCTCGGCGAGGCCGACGGTCTGCCCGAGCTGCCGGCGGAAGCCGTGCGATTGCGTGGCCAGATCCTGCGCAGCCGCAACGATGCCGACGGTGCGCGCAACGCGTTCCGGAATTACCTTGAACTTCGGCCCGACGCACCCGATGCGCCGATGATCCGCAGCTATATCGAGACCCCCGTACCATGAAACTGCGCTGTCTGCTTTGCCTCACCCTTCTTCTGACTGGCTGCGGCGGCCAGTTCAAGCGGGTCGAATCGGCCCCGGTACTGGTGCGCGGCAGCATGGAAGTGCAGGCCGGCGGTGACTGGAACCACTACACGCCCTACGGTTCCAGGCATCGCGAAATGTGGACCCAGCACGGTGTGCCGATCGATCTGCTGACGTTCTTCAGCGGGGTGGCCGATGGTGTGGCGCTGGACGACCTCGCGCCGCGCAACGCCAAACCACCGCTGTTTCGCAGCAGCATGTCGCCGGAAGACATGGTAGGTCTGGTGGAAACCATGCTGGCCGGCAATGGTGGCCAGTTCCAGCTGCAGTCGCTGGCACCCGACACGGTGTCGGACAGTCCCGGTTTCCGCTTCGAGTATCTCTACACGGCGCGCAGCGAAGAGGTGGAACGCGCGGGCTTCGGTCGTGGTGCCGTCATCAGCGACCGACTTTACCTGATGCTGTTCCACGCGCCGCGCGGTCGCTATTTTGATCGGGGCCGCCCGGGGGCAGAACGTCTGATGGACAGCCTGCGCGTCGTGCCGCAACGTTGATCGCACGGTAAGCGTCAGGCGGCGATCCCGCCGCGCGCAATCAAATTTCACCCGCCGGGCCGGGCATGCGTAGTATTTTCGGGGACATGCCATTACCGCCGATACTCGCCAAAAGGGCCTTCCTCGACCTGCTGCCCGACGCCATATGCGTGGTCGATGAGCACGGCTGCTTCGTGTTCGTCAGCGCATCCTGCGAACGCATATTCGGCTACACGCCGGAGGAAATGGTCGGCCGATCGATGATCGATCTGGTCGCGCCGGAAGATCGCGCGCGCACGCTGCAGGCGGCCGCCGATATCATGGCGGGCGAGCACAAGCTGAATTTCGAGAACAGCTATGTGCGCAAGGACGGCCGGCGCGTGCATATCCTGTGGTCGGCCCGCTGGTGGGAATCCGACCGGCTGCGCATTGCGGTTGCGCGCGACATCACGGAACGCAAGCGTGCCGACGCCACCCAGGCCGCGCTGTATGCGCTGTCCGAAGCAGCGCACGCAGCAAGCGACCTGCCGGCGTTGTGCGCGCATATCCGCGTGATCATCAATAGCCTGGTGCCGGCCAACAACTTCTTCGTCGCCACCATTGATGGCGACGGTGTGCTCAGCTTTCCCTACAGCCTCGACGAACATCGAGCAGCTCCGCCGCACGCGCTGTGCAGCGAAGTGGTCCGCACCGGGCAGTCGCAACTGCGCGCCGCCGCCACACCCGACGCCTGCTGCTGGCTGGCCGTGCCGCTGAAGACCGAGCACCGCACGAGCGGTGCGCTGGTGCTCAAGGGCATGCCGGGCGAGGCGGGCTACACCGACCGCGACATGGCGCTGCTGCACTTTGTGTCCACCCAGGTGGCGACCGCCATCGAACGCATGCAGTTGCTGGCACAGCTCAAGCGCATGGCCCAGTTCGATGAACTGACCGGCCTGCCCAACCGCGCGCTGCTGCGTGACCGCCTCGACATCGCGCTGTCGGCCGCGCGCCGCGAGCACGCTCACGTTGGCCTGCTCTATCTGGATCTCGACCGGTTCAAGGAAGTGAACGACACGCTGGGACACGCGACCGGCGATCAGCTGCTGCAGGAAACTGCGCAGCGACTCAAGCGCTGCGTGCGCGATGCCGATACGGTGGCGCGCGTGGGCGGCGACGAATTCGTCGTGCTGCTGCCCGGCATTCCGCAGCCGGAAGATGCCCACGTGGTCGCTCTCAAGATTCGCAGCGCGCTCGGCCAGCCCGTCACCCTTGGCGGTCGTCACCTCACGGTGTTGCCCAGCATCGGCATCGCGGTCTATCCGGCTCACGGCGAAGATGCGCTCGCCCTGCTGGAAGCCGCGGATCAGGCGATGTATCGAGCCAAGCACAGCGGCGACGACTGTCGCTGGGCAGGAACGGCTGGCGAGTGCTAGTACTTGCCGGTTTTGTCAGACGATGACGTAGCGGTTACGCCCGCGGTTCTTCGCCGTGTAGAGCGCCCTGTCGGTGCGCCGGAACAAGGTCTCAGGACAGTCGTCGGGCCGCACCGCCGTCACACCTGCGGAAAAGGTGTATGCCGGCAACATCGTTGATGCGGATTCAGGTGCCTGCAGCCGGGTCAACAGCATAGCGACGCCCGATATGGGCATGTCGGGCATGATCAGCAGGAATTCCTCGCCGCCGATGCGCGCCGCCACATCGCTGGCTCGAATGCCGCTGCGCAGGCGCTCGGCGAAGTCCCGCAGCACCTGGTCGCCGACATCGTGACCGTGCAGGTCGTTACAGGCCTTGAAATGATCGATATCGATCATGACCAGAATAAGCGTCGTGTTCCCGGTGACCGATGCAGCGACCGCCGCCTGCAGATGTTCGAACGCGTAACGCCTGTTGTAAAGGCCGGTCAGCGCGTCGCGCCGGGATACATGCAGTGCGTGATCGTAGTTCTGCTGCAGCACCACTTCGCGCTGTTTCAGGTCCGAAATGTCGCTGGCCAGCGTCAGCACGCCACCGCCCTCGTCAACGGTTTCGACCACCCACACCCAGCGCCCGTCGGTCAGATCGGATTCGAAACTGCGTGTCGGCCGGCTGCGCCGGCGCAACTGCACCGCGGCCAGCCAGCCCTCGATGTCGTCAGTATTGATCAGCACGCCCTGCCGCGTCGCGTGGCAGTTGCGCATCATGTCTTCCCAACTCGGATGGTCCGCTGCACGGACGTTGTAGCTCGACTCGAACCAGCGGTTCGCATAGCGCAGAACATCGTCGGCATCGAACCACGCGATGCCGGCTGCAGCATGCTCGAACATGCCACCCGGGTCGAGCGCGGCGTGCGCACCGGCGCGTCTGGCGACAGCGCGGTTCATGAAGGCGGGAGGTGATCGGACGCACGCCTGCGCGGCGGCAGGACGCGTGACGGATCGGGCCAGGCGAGCGGGTCCACCGTGGCGATCGAATCAAAGGCTGCTTTCGCGAACAACCAGCCCTGCATGAGCCGCACGCCGGAATCGATAAGCACGTCGCGCTCCGCCACGGTCTCAACACCTTCGGCGATGACCTTGATGCCCAGTTCCTCGCAGGTGCGCAAAACGCCCCGCACGATGGCGCGGCTGGCGCGACGCTTGTCGATGTTGCGGATCAGTTCCATGTCGATCTTGATGTAGTCCGGCTGGAACAGTGCAAGCAGGTTCAGGCCGGAATAGCCGGCCCCGAAATCATCGATCGCGGTCTTGAATCCGAGACGCTGATACTCGGTGAAGATCTCGCTCAACCAGCGCGCATCGCCGACCCGCTCGCCTTCGGTTGCTTCGAACAGGATCTGTTCGACCGGAAAGTTGAAGTCGCGCGCCGCATCGAGCGTCGCCCGGATGCACACCTCGGGCCGATAGATCGCGTTGGGCAGAAAATTGATCGACAGCAGTTCGGACATGCCAAGACGCGCTGCGCCCTCGATCGCCGTGCGGCGGCAGATCTGGTCGAACCAGTAGCGGTTCTTGTCATCCACCTTGTCGAGCACCGACGCCGCACCTTCGCCGGCCGGACCGCGCACCAGCGCCTCGTGCGCGAAGATGCTGCGATCGCGTATATCGACGATGGGCTGATAGGCGAAGGCGATGCTGAAGGAATGTTCAGCAGGCGTGAGGCAGCCCTCGCAGCCGGCACCTGCTTGCCGAACCGGAAGTGAACGGGTCATGGTCAGTCGATGGTTGCGGATTCAGATCTGTTCTAACGGCCCATCCACCCCGAACTTGACCGGTGTAACCCGCGCAACAACCCCGCCAGATCTCAGGACTGAACGGCCATTTCCGGCTGATCCATCAAGGCTTGCAGCGTGTGCCCGTCCTGCTTGCCGACAAAGCTGCATTCGGTGCTGTGGCCATCGCAGCGCCCGAGAATGGGGCAGCGACTGAACAGTTCAGCGGCCCAGTCCACGAAGGCGCGCACCTTGGGCGACAGATGCCGGTTCTGCAGATAGACGACCGAAATCGGCATCGGTGACGGCTGCCACTGCGGCAGCACCTCGCGCAGCGAACCTGACTGAAGGTGCGCATGCACCATGAAGCGGGGCGGCTGGATGACGCCGAAACCCTGCAGACCGCAGGCGACGTAGGCGTCGGCATCGTTCACCGACACCTTGCCCGGCACCTTGACCTCGACCACCTTGCCATCGACGACGAAATCGAGATCGATGACGCGGCCGGTGCGACTGGAAAAGTAATGCACTGCGCGGTGGTCCTGCAGGTCGTCGAGCGAGCCGGGTGCCCCATGGCGCTCCAGATAGTCGGGCGCTGCGCAGGTGACCGTTTCCATCGTGCCGATGCGCCGCGCCACCAGCGTCGAGTCCTGCAGTTCGCCGACCCGGATGACGCAATCGACGCTTTCACGCACCAGGTCGACCGGGCGGTCGCCCATGCCGATCACCAGTTCGATGTCCGGATAGCGGGTGTGGAACTCGCACAGGCGCGGGATCAGGAACAGCCGGCCGACCGGCGCCGGCACGTCGATGCGCAGCCGGCCTTTCGGACCGCGCGACACTTCCCGGAACGACGCCTCGGTCTCTTCGATGTCGGCCAGGATGCGCGCACAGCGCTCGTAGTACGCCGCGCCGTCGGGCGTCAGGCTGATCCGGCGCGTGGTGCGGTTGAGCAGCCGCACGTGCAGCAGATTTTCCAGGTTCTGTACCGCCGTGGTGACGGTGGCGCGCGGCAGGCCGAGGCTGTCGGCGGCACGGGTGAAGCTGTTGGAATCCACAACGCGGGTGAATACCTGCATGGCCTGCAAGCGATCCATGGCGCAACTCCGTTGGAAAAGGTCGTCGCCGACGACCGATTGTTCGTGAATGGCGAATAGTGTTAACGAATTATCGCTATTTATCCAGATAGCGCCAACACAGACAATCCGGTCACGCCTCGACTCCGGCCCCGCCGACAGGACTGACCGCATGCCCCCCCCGCATCACGACACCGCAAAGGATCGTTCGCCCACCCTGCCCTGGCGCAGCCTGGACATCGCCGGCCCGAATGGCCGCATCCCGATGCGGCTCTACCGGCCTGCCTCCGACGTGCGGCTGCCGCTGGTGATCTACCTGCACGGCGGCGGCTTCGTCGCGGGTTCGCTCGACGACGCCGATGCCGCAGCCCGATTCATCGCCGCCGGACTGCCCGCTGCGGTGCTGTCGGTCGGCTATGCGCTGGCCCCGGCCCATCCCTTTCCGGCCGCGCCGGAAGACGCCTACGCTGCAACCCTGTGGGCGGTGGAACACGCGGCCACCCTCGGCGCGGACCCGGAGCGCCTCGTTGCCGCCGGCGATGACGCCGGCGGCAATCTGGCCGCCAGCCTTGCATTGATGGCGCGCGACCGGCAGGACTTCCGCATCGCGGTACAGGTGCTGATCGGGCCCATGCTCGACCCGAGCATGACGCGCGCCGGCGACGCGCAGCGGCTGCAGTCCGACCTCAGCGTCGCGGACTGCACCGACTGCTACCGCCAGTACCTGCCGCGGCTGTCGCAGCGCCTGCATCCCTATGCCGCGCCGCTTGAATCGCGCCGCCAGGCCGGTCTGCCGCCCGCCTACATCGCCACGGCTGAACACGACCTGCTGCACTGCGAAGCCGAAAAGTACGGCGCGGCGCTGATTTCCGCCGGTGTGCACACCCAGGTCGAACGCTTTGCCGGCGTGACGCACGCCGGCCTGCTCGCCCATCCACCGGTACTCGCCGGCGCGATCCAGTTCATGCGCTGCCGGCTCGGCCGGTGCAAGAACGTCTCGCCGGGTTCGAATGATCACTGAATCCCCCTTGCATCCCGCTTCCATCCTTCCATGAGGTCAGCCATGTCCATCCTGAACCGCCGTCATACGCTCACCTTTCTCGCGGCCTCGCTGATCCTGATCGGCGGTGGCGCGGCAGTGCTGCATGCCCGGGCCGACACACCGGAAGCCACCACGACCGCCGCACCGCCCGCCACCCTGGTCGAGGTGGCTGAAGTGACCCGCCAGACCATCATCGACTGGCAGGACTATTCCGGGCGCCTCGAAGCGGTCGATCGGGTCGACATCCGGCCGCTGGTGTCGGGCACGCTGACCGCGGTGCACTTCCGCGACGGCGCGCGGGTTAACAAGGGTGACCTGCTGTTCACCATCGACCCGCGCCCGTATGCCGCCGAGGTCGAACGCGCGCAGGCCCAGCTTGCGGCGGCCGAAACGCGCGCGGCCTACACCGCGACCGACATGGCGCGCGGCCAGCGCCTGGCCGCCGACAACGCGATCGCGCGACGCGACCTCGACGAAAAGCAGAATGCCGCGCGCGAAGCGGCCGCCCAGGTGCAGGCGGCGCAGGCCGCGCTGACATCGGCCCGGCTCAACCTCGAATACACGCGCATCACGGCACCGGTGTCGGGCCGCATTTCGCGCGCCGAAGTGACGGTCGGCAACATCGTCGCGGCCGGCGCCGGCACCGTGCCGCTGACCACGCTGGTGTCGATGGACAAGGTGTATGCCGCCTTCGATGTCGACGAAAAGAGCTTCCTGAAGTACGTCAATCCGGCGCGCGCCGCCGGCGGCGAGCCGGTCGCCGTGTTTCTCGGCCTGGCCGACGAAGACGGCCATTCGCGTCGCGGCCGCGTATCGTCGGTGGATAACCGGCTCGACACCTCGTCCGGCACGATCCGCGTGCGCGCCGTGTTCGACAACACCGACGGCCTGCTGCTGCCGGGGCTGTACGCACGCATCCGGCTCGGCGGCGGCGCGCCGCGCGAAGCGCTGCTGATCGACGAGCGCGCCATCGGCACCGACCAGGACAAGCGCTTCGTGCTGGTGCTCGACCAGAACGACCGCACCGCCTACCGCGAAGTGCGGCTGGGCGCGCGCCAGAGCGGCCTGCGCATCGTCGAGAGCGGCCTGAGTGCCGGCGAACGCATCGTCGTCAATGGCCTGCAGCGCACCCGGCCGGGCGACACGGTGAGCCCGAAGACCGTGCCGATGAACCGCGAAGTGCTGGTCGATGCGCCCGCGCAGCCAGCCCGGCGCACCCCGAACGTGAAGGCCTGAAACCATGAACATTTCCAGATTCTTCATCGACCGCCCGATCTTCGCCGGCGTGCTGTCGATGCTCATTCTGCTGGCCGGCGCGCTGTCGCTGTTCCAGCTGCCCATTTCCGAATACCCGGAAGTGGTGCCGCCGTCGGTCGTCGTGCGCGCCCAGTTCCCGGGCGCCAACCCCAAGGTGATCGCCGAAACCGTGGCCTCGCCGCTGGAAGAGGCGATCAACGGCGTCGAGGACATGCTGTACATGCAGTCGCAGGCCAACAGCGACGGCAACCTGACGCTGACCGTCTACTTCAACCTCGGCATGGACCCGGACAAGGCGCAGCAGCTGGTGCAGAACCGGGTGTCGCAGGCGATGCCAAGGCTGCCGGAGGACGTGCAGCGGCTGGGCGTGACCACGCTCAAGAGCTCGCCCACGCTGACCATGGTGGTGCACCTGATCTCGCCGGACAACCGCTACGACACCACCTATCTGCGCAACTACGCCGTCATCAACGTGAAGGACCGCCTGGCGCGCATCAAGGGCGTGGGCGAGGTCGGCCTGTTCGGCTCCGGCAACTACGCCATGCGCGTGTGGCTGGATCCGCAGAAGGTGGCCCAGCGCAACATGACGGCCAGCGACGTGGTGCGCGCGATCCGTGAACAGAACGTGCAGGTGGCGGCCGGCGTCATCGGCGCCTCGCCGAACTCGGCCGACGTGCCGCTGCAGCTGTCGGTCAACGCGCAAGGTCGTCTGCAGACGGTCGAGGAGTTCTCGGACATCATCCTGAAGTCCTCGCCCGACGGCAGCATTACGCGGCTGGCCGACGTCGCACGCGTCGAACTCGCCGCCTCGGAGTACGGCCTGCGCTCGCTGCTCGACAACAAGCCGGCGGTGGCGCTGCCGATCCGCCAGGCGCCCGGTGCCAACGCGCTCGACGTATCGGCCGCGGTGCGCGAAACCATGGCCGAACTGGCCAAGGATTTCCCGCCCTCGGTCGAGTACCGCATCGTCTACGACCCGACGCAGTTCGTGCGCGCGTCGATCAAGGCGGTCATCGTGACGCTGCTCGAAGCGATCGCGCTGGTGGTGCTGGTGGTGATCGTGTTCCTGCAGACCTGGCGCGCCTCCATCATCCCGCTGCTGGCGGTGCCGGTGTCCATCGTCGGCACGTTCTCGCTGATGCTGGGCTTCGGTTACTCGATCAACGCGCTGTCGCTGTTCGGCATGGTGCTGGCCATCGGCATCGTGGTCGATGACGCCATCGTGGTGGTCGAGAACGTCGAGCGCAACATCGCCGAGGGGCTGTCGGCACGCGAAGCCACCTACCGCGCAATGCAGGAGGTGAGCGGACCCATCATTGCCATCGCGCTGACCCTGGTCGCCGTGTTCGTGCCGCTGGCCTTCATGACCGGCCTGACCGGCCAGTTCTACAAGCAGTTCGCGATGACCATCGCCATCTCGACGGTGATCTCCGCCTTCAACTCGCTGACGCTGTCGCCGGCACTGGCGGCCATGCTGCTGAAGGGTCACGACGCCAGGCCGGACGCGCTGACGCGGGCGATGAACGCCGTGTTCGGCGGCTTCTTCGCGCGCTTCAACCGCTTCTTCAACCGCAGCTCGGAAAGCTACGGGCGCGGTGTCGGCGGCATGATCCAGCGCAAGGGCGCAGCCATGGGCGTGTATGCCGTGCTGCTCGGCGCAACGGTCGGCCTGTCCTGGCTGGTGCCCGGCGGCTTCGTGCCGGCGCAGGACAAGCAGTACCTGATCAGCTTCACCCAGCTGCCGGCCGGCGCCTCGATCGACCGCACCGAAGACGTGATCCGCCGCATGGGCGAGATCGCGCTGGCCCAGCCGGGCGTCGAAAACGCGGTCGCCTTCCCCGGTCTGTCGATCAACGGCTTCACCAACAGTTCGAGCGCCGGCATCGTGTTCGCGACGCTGAAGCCCTTCGACGAGCGCAAGAGCCCGGAACTGTCGGCCGGCGCAATCGCCGCCTCGCTGAACGCGAAGTTCGCCGACATCAAGGACGCCTACATCGCGGTGTTCCCGCCGCCGCCGGTGATGGGCCTGGGCACGCTGGGCGGCTTCAAGCTGCAGTTGCAGGACCGCGGCGCGCTCGGCTACGCCGAACTGGACGCGGCCAAGGAAGCTTTCATCGCCGCCGCGGCGAAGGCGCCGGAACTGGGGCCGACCTTCTCCAGCTACCTGATCAACGTGCCGCAGCTCGACGTCGATCTGGACCGGGTGAAAGCCAAGCAGCTCGGTGTGCCGATCACCGACGTGTTCGACACCATGCAGATCTACCTCGGCTCGCTCTACGTGAACGACTTCAATCGCTTCGGCCGCGTCTATCAGGTGCGCGCCCAGGCCGACGCGCCGTTCCGCGCCCAGGCCGAGGACATCCTGCAGCTGAAGACGCGCAATACGAACGGCGACATGGTGCCGCTGTCATCGCTGGTCACCGTCAGGCCGTCGTTCGGCCCGGAAATGGTGGTGCGCTACAACGGCTACACCGCGGCCGACATCAACGGGGGTCCGGCGCCCGGCTATTCGTCGGACCAGGCGCAGGCGGCGGCCGAGCGCATCGCGGCCGAAACACTGCCGCGCGGCGTCAAGTTCGAATGGACCGACCTGACCTATCAGAAGATTTTGGCCGGCAACGCCGGCGTATGGATTTTCCCGATCAGCGTGCTGCTGGTGTTCCTGGTGCTCGCCGCGCAGTACGAGAGCCTGACGCTGCCGCTGGCCGTCATCCTGATCGTGCCGATGAGCATTCTGGCGGCGCTGACCGGCGTCTGGCTGACCGCGGGCGACAACAACATCTTCACCCAGATCGGACTGATGGTGCTGGTCGGGCTGTCGGCGAAAAACGCCATCCTGATCGTCGAGTTCGCGCGCGAACTGGAACTGCGCGGCCACGGCATCGTGCAGGCGGCGATCGATGCCAGCCGCATGCGCCTGCGCCCGATCCTGATGACCTCGATCGCCTTCATCATGGGGGTGGTGCCGCTGGTCACCTCGACCGGCGCCGGCTCGGAAATGCGTCATGCCATGGGCGTGGCGGTGTTCTCCGGCATGCTCGGCGTGACGCTGTTCGGCCTCTTCCTGACACCGGTGTTCTACGTGCTGCTGCGCTCGCTGAGCGGACGCCGGCTGACACACGCCGGCCACACCCCCGACACCGCTGCCGCGCTTGCGCCGCAGGCTGCCCACTGATCAACGGGAGACCTACGCATGACCTACATTCCCCGAACCCGGGCGCCCGCGTTGCTGCTGGCCAGCCTGCTGGTACTCGCCGGCTGCTCGGTGGTGCCACCCTACGAACGCCCGACGGTCGACACACCGGCCGCATTCAAGGAAGGACCGGCGGGCAACGCCGACTGGAAACCGGCGCAGCCGTCCGAACAGATCGCACGTGGCGAGTGGTGGACGGTGTTCGGCGACGACACGCTGAACACCCTCCAGGCGCAGGCGCAGGCCGCGAATCAGGACCTGAAGGCCGCCGCCGCCCGGCTTGCACAGTCGCGGGCGCTGCTGAAGGACGCCCGCTCGCTGCGCGCGCCGCAGGTGAGCGCGGGCTTCGGCCCGACCCGTCAGCGCGCCTCCCCCGCCTCGCGCGGCCTGCCGGATGACGGCGACGCCAGTTCGCTGACACTGTGGCGCGCCCAGGCCACGGTGGGCTACGAGGTCGATCTGTTCGGCCGCGTTGCCGCCGGTATCGATGCCGCATCGGCCACGGCGCAGCAGCGCGAGGCGCTGTTCCGCTCGGTGCAGCTCGCGCTGCAGGCCGACGTCGCCCAGGGCTATTTCCTGCTGCGCGAACTGGATGCCGAACAGGCGCTGTACGCCGGCACCGTGCAGTTGCGCAGCGACGCGCTGCGTCTGGTGCAGCGGCGCTTCGACGAGGGCGACATCAGCGAGCTTGATCTGGCACGCGCGAAAACCGAACTGGCGTCGGCGCAGTCGGAGTCGTTCGGCATCGCCCGCCGACGCGCCAACGCCGAACATGCGCTGGCGCTGCTGCTCGGTCGCGCACCGGCCGATTTCAGCCTGCCGCCGAGCCCGCTGCAGCAGGTCAGCATCCAGGTGCCCGCCGGCCTGCCGTCGGCGCTGCTGGAACGCCGCCCCGACATCGCCGCCGCCGAGCGCGCGATGGCGGCGGCCAATGCGCGGGTCGGCGTGGCCCAGACGGCGTGGTTCCCGCGCCTGAACCTGACCGGCGCGCTGGGTTACGAATCGTCCGACCTGGGCAATCTGTTCCAGTGGTCGAGCCGCAGCTTCCTGCTCGGTCCGCTGGTCGGCACGATGCTGTCGCTGCCCATCTTCGACGGCGGTGCGCGCGAAGCCGGTCTGGAGCGCGCCCGCGCCGCCTGGGAGGAAGATGTCGCCAACTATCGGCAGACCGTGCTGAATGCCTTCCGGGAAGTCGAGGACAATCTGGCCGGACTGCGCATACTGGCGGACCAGACGCGCACCCAGGACGAAGCGGTGCGGGCGGCGACGCGCGCGGCGCAGTTGTCGCAGATCCAGTACCGCGAAGGGTCGGTCAGTTTTCTCGACGTGATCGACGCCGACCGCAGCGTGCTGCTGCAGCGGCGCGTCGCATCGCAGCTCGAAGGCGAACGCGCGCGCGCCGCCGTCGGTCTCATCCGTGCGCTCGGCGGCGGCTGGGACCACCCGGCCGACGCCATCAACACATCCGACGCAGGGCCGGTTCAGCCCCTGCATGCCCGACATCATTGAGGAGATCCATCATGACCGTTACCCGCAAAGTAGCCTTCATCACCGGCGCCAACCGCGGCCTGGGCCTGGAAACTGCACGCGGCCTGGGCCGGCTCGGCATCGAAGTGGTGCTCGGCGTGCGCAATGCCGAACGCGCGGAAGAAGCCATCGCCGCGCTGCGCGCCGACGGCATCACCGCCAGCGCGATCGCGTTCGACGCGAAGAAGCCGGCCACCTTCCAGAATGCCTATGACCACATCGCGCACCACTACGGCCAGCTCGACATCCTGGTAAACAACGCCGGCATCGCGCTGGAAGACCTGTTCGCACCGAACGCGAGCAGCGTGACGCCGGCCGTGCTGCGCGAAACCTTCGACGTCAATTTCTTCGCCGCGGTCGAACTGACGCAGCTGCTGCTGCCGCTGATCCGGCTGTCGCCGGAAGGCCGCATCGTCAACCTGTCGAGCATTCTCGGCTCACTCACGCTGCAGAGCGACCCGAAGTCGCCGATCGCAGCAGCCAAGGCCTTCGCCTACAACGCCTCGAAAACCGCGCTCAACGCCTTCACCGTCCACCTGGCTGACGAACTGCGCGCCACGCCGATCAAGGTCAATTCGGCACATCCGGGCTGGGTGAAGACCGATATGGGCGGCGAGAACGCGCCGATCGAAGTGTCGGAAGGCGGCCGCACCAGCGTGCTGCTGGCCACCCTGCCCGCCGACGGTCCGACCGGTACCTTCACGCACGTCGGCGAAGCGCTGCCCTGGTGAGGCAGATGCAAGATGCAGGACAAACGATTCAAGGGCAAGGCTCGACGCTCGATGGATCCGACTGCTTGCATCTTGAATCTTGCATCTTGAATCTTGAATCTTGAATCTGGATTGAATGGAGCGATGATGACCATTTCCATGTATGAAACTTCGATACCCGTTTTCGTGCGGGTGCTCCGGAACATGTCCGACGTGCTCGCGAAGGGGGCGGCAGATGCCGCGACCCGGAAGATCGACGAGTCGGTCTTCGTCAACGCGCGACTCGCACCCGACATGTACACGCTGGCGCGTCAGGTGCAGATCGCGACCGACATCGTCAAGGGTGGTGCGGCGCGTCTGGCCGATGCCGAGGTACCGCGCTGGGAAGACAACGAAGCGACCTTCGCCGAACTGCAGGCACGCATCTCCAAGGCCGTCGACTTCGTGCAGGGCTTCAGCGCCGCGCAGATCGACGGCAGCGAGGAACGCGACATCACATTGCGGCTGGCCGGGCGCGACGCGCATTTCAAGGGCCTGCGCTATCTGCTCGATTTCGTGCTGCCCAATCTGTATTTCCACGCCACGACCACCTACGCCATCCTGCGCCACAACGGCGTCGAGGTCGGCAAGATGGACTTTCTCGGCGCGGCGGGGCTGGGCGATGCGCCGGCCGCCTGAATCCGCGGCGTTGAAATGACGGCGGCGCGTCCCCAGCTTCTGCAAACCCCAACCAGCGAAACGGGCCAGACGTGCCGCTGCTCCTCTTCATACTGCTGACGCTGATTCCGGCGGTCTGGCTGCTCGCCGAACCGCTGCGCATCGAATCGCGACGCCGCTGGCTGCGCAGCCGGCCGTTCCCGCCGGCCTGGCGGGCCATCCTGCGCCAGCGTGTGCCGCAGGTCCGGCTGCTGCCGGCCGACCTGCAGCTCCAGCTGAAGAAACACATCCAGGTGTTTGTCGCCGAAAAGACCTTTGTCGGCTGCGACGGACTGGACGTGACCGACGACATGCGGGTAACCATCGCCGCCCAGGCCTGCCTGCTGCTGCTCAACCGGCGCAGCGGCTACTTTCCGGCGCTGCGTGAAATCCTCATCTATCCGTCGGCGTTCGCCGTCCGGCGCCTGACCACCGACGCCGCCGGCGTCGTGCATGAAGGACGCGCGGTCCATCTGGGCGAGTCATCGGCGCGCGGGCATGTCGTGCTGTCGTGGGACGACGTCCTGCGCGGCGCAGCCGATGCGGCCGACGGCCACAACGTCGTCATTCATGAATTCGCGCATCAGCTGGATCAGGAGAACGGCGACGCCAATGGCGCTCCGCCCATGGTCGGCCGCCACCGCGTCGAGCGCTGGACGCGCGTGTTCGACGCTGCCTACAGCCAGTTGCACCATCAGCTGCGGGGCCAAACCGCGCCTGCGCTCGATCCATATGGCGCGAGCAGTCCGGCCGAATTCTTTGCCGTGGCGTCGGAATCGTTTTTCGAGCGGCCGCAGCACCTCGCCGAAGCCTTTCCGGAGCTGTTCGGCGAGCTGAGCCGCTACTACCGGGTCAATCCGCTCAGCTGGTGATGATGGCGGTGCCGCCTACAGCAGGCGACCGTCATGCAGCGCACTGGCCACCAGCACCGCCGTGACGCCGATGCCGTCGAGCGCGCGCAGGTCCTCGCGGTTGCGCACACCGCCGGCGGCGATGACGTCCACGTCCGTACGCATCGACTGCAGCGTGCGGATCAGCTGCAACGCCGGACCGTCTTCGGCACCGACACGCCCCAGTTCCATCGCGAGCACCCGGGCCGGCCATTCGACCGGATCGTAGGACCAGTCCGGGCCGAGCGGCACGCCGCGCCGGTAGTCGAGCGACAGCACGGTGTCGATGCGCGCGTTGCGGAACTTGCGCAATGCGCCATAGCTGCGCATCGATTCGGTGCCGAACACCGGTGTCACGCCGGCCGCACGATGCAGTGCCAGCGCAGGCGTGGCATCGACATAACCGCCGTCCACCCACCACTCGACATCGGGGTGACGCGCTGCCAGCTCGGCGATCAGCGTCGTGTGGTCAGCCCTGGCAGCGGTTTCGCTGCCGTCCTTGCGATCGCCCTTGCCTTTGGCTGGCCCGGCGACCGGTGCGCGGATGGCATCGATGTCAGCCACATAGACCTGGCGCGCACCGGTCGCCTCGATCAGCGCCTGCGCCACGTCGTGCGGGTCGCAGCCATCGACAAGTGAAGACTGCAGCGGCTGGTAAGCTTGCCGGTCGCCGCGGCGCGCATGCACGACCTGGCCGTTCATCAGATCGATGACGGGAATGATTTGAGGCACCACGAATCCTTATATGAAGCGTCGAATTTTCGTGTTCGAGTTTATCACCGGCGGCGGACTGGCCGGCCAGCCCCGGCTGCCGCCCGCGCTGCTGCGAGAAGGCCGGCTGATGCGCGATGCGCTCCTGCGCAACGCGGCCGCGCTGCCCGATGTCGACATCATCCTGCTGCATGACGCCCGTCTGCCAGCGCCCGACTTTCCGGCGCATCTGATTGCGGTCACCCCTGACCATGCCTTCGACGCCGGATTTGAAGCGGCTTTCGAGCACGCGCTCGCGACCGCCAATGCGGTGCTCATCGTCGCGCCGGAAAGCGACGGTGCGCTCGCTGCACTCACCGCGCGGGTCACGAGCGCCGGCAGGACGCTGCTCGGCTGCGACGCCGACGCCTGTCGCATCGGCGCGTCCAAATCGCTGACCGCCCGCTGTCTGACCCGGGCCGGCATTCCGGTGCTGCCGCACTACACCGATGCCGCCGCGCTGCCGGCGCTGCCCGGTCGCTGGGTCGTCAAACCGGATGACGGCGCCGGCTGTGACGGCCTGCGGCTTGTCGACAGCGTGCATCAGGCCGCGCAGGCACTGCGCCCGGGTTTCGTGGCGCAGCCCTGGGTCGCCGGCGAGGCGCGCAGCCTGAATCTGCTGTGCGCGCGCGGCGAAGCGGTGCTGCTGTCGATCAACCGCCAGCACCTCGCTCTCGACGGCGAACAGGTGTCGCTCGCCGCATTGAGCGTCGGTGAGGTGCCGATCGACGAGACCTACAAGGCGCTGGCACGGCGCATCGCTGCCGCCCTGCCCGGCCTGCTCGGTCATGTCGGCGTCGACGTGCTGCATACCGCCGACGGCCCGGTCGTGGTCGAACTGAATCCACGCCTGAGCACGTCGGCCTGCGCGCTGCACGACACGCTGGGCTGCAACCTGCTCGCCGCCACACTGACCGTGGCCGATGGCGGCCCGCTGTGGCGTCCGGCCGGCGCGGCGCGGCCGCAGCGCATCGATCTGACGGAGGCAGTCGATGTCGTCTGACGGCGCCATCACCGGCTGGGACATCGGCGGCGCGCACGTGAAGGCGGCGCGCGTCGAACACGGCCGGGTCACCGGCGTCGTACAGGTCGCCTGCCCGCTGTGGCAGGGACTGGACAGGCTGGATGCAGCCGTCGCACAGGCACGTGCTGCACTCGGTGACACCGGCCACCACGCCGTCACGATGACCGGCGAAATGGTGGATCTGTTCGATTCGCGTGCCGCAGGTGTGGTGGCCATCGTCGAACGGCTCACCGCAGCGCTTCCGGGTGAACTGCGCCTGTATGCCGGACGCAGCGGCTGGGTCGCGCCGGCCGCCGCCCGCTCGAACGCCGACGACATCGCCTCGGCCAACTGGCTGGCGACCGCCGCATGGGTCGCGACCCGCTGCCCGCAGGCGCTGCTGGCCGACATCGGCAGCACCACGAGCGACCTCATCGTGATCGACCGCGGGGTGGCCAGCGCCAGCCGCAGCGACGCCGACCGGCTGATCAGCGGTGAGCTGGTGTATGCCGGCCTGGTCCGCACGCCGCTGATGGCGCTGGCCCCGGCTGTCGATTTCCGCGGCCGGCGGCACCGCGTGATGGCCGAACACTTTGCGACCACCGCCGACATCTGGCGCCTGCTCGGCGAATTGCCGGAACACGCCGATCAGTATCCGGCGGCCAACGGCGGCGCCAAGACGCCGGAAGCCAGCGCCCGACGCCTCGCCCGCATGATCGGCCGCGACGTCGACGAAGGATCGATGGACGACTGGCGCGCACTGGCCGCCACCTTCGCCGACGCCCAGCTCGCGACGCTGATCGACGCCAGCCGCGCCCTGCCCGGCATTGCCGCCCTGTCCGCCGACGCACCGGTGGTGTGCGCCGGCGCCGGCTGCATGATTGCCGCGCGCCTTGCCGTCGCGCTTGATCGCCGCGCGGTCACGCTCGCCAGCCTGCTCGCCGACTGCGCCCCGACCTGCCTTGACGACGCCACCACCTGCGCCCCTGCCGTCGCCACGGCGCTGCTGGCGGAGACTGCGCGATGAAGGCTTCAGGCAATGCCGCATTGGTGCCATGCGAGTCGGAGCGGTCCCTGTGGGAGCTATCCCTGTGGGAGCAGTCCCTGTGGGAGCAGTCCCTGTGGGAGCGGCGTCCCCGCCGCGATACGCACTCTGCAACGCGACCATCGCGGCACGATCGCGGCGGGGTCGCCGCTCCCACAGGGGTTTCGGCGAGTACCGAACACCGCCCGCAAAGCCGGCCGGCCATGCAGGGCCGGCAGTGGATCGCCGCTCCCACAGGGGCCGCTGCCGGAAGAATTCGGACGGGCTCACCATGAACGCCCCGCTCGTCATCAAGCTTGGCGGCAGCCTGCTGAGTGACCCCACGGACGGTCGGCTTCAGCGCTGGTGCGACTGGCTGGCGGGTGCGGGCGCCGGGCACAGCATCGTCGTGGCCGGTGGCGGTCCCTTTGCCGATGCGGTCCGGGCGAGTCAGGCCCGCTGGGGCTTTCCCGATGATGTCGCACACCGCATGGCACTGCGCGCGATGGACCAGTACGCGCTGATGCTCGCCGGCTCCCGTCCCGGTTTCGTCGCCACCGACGAGATCGCGCGGATGACCGGTCTGTGCGCGGCCGGCCGGACGCCGGTGTGGATGCCCGCGCGCGAACTCGACACCCGGCTCGACCTGCCGCGCGACTGGCGTGTCACCTCAGACAGTCTGGCCGCGTGGCTCACGTGCCAGCTTCGCCTGCCGCGCGTGCTGCTCGTGAAGTCGTGCGACATTCCGGAGGCACCTCTGGCCGAGCTGGCCCAACGCGGCATCGTCGATACCTGGCTGCCGACTTTCGCGGAAGATCACGGCATCGAGGTCCACCTCGTTCAGGCGGACGGCCCGCTACCTGTGTAAGCCGTGTTCGGGGGCGCTGTCCCTGTGGGCGATGTCCCTGTGGCCGCCGCGCCGCACAGCGCGGCGAATTCGCGTTCGATGTCCGGCAGCAGCTCGGCGAAACGCTCGCGTACCGGCTCGGGGCGCTGGCTCACATGGCACACCGGGTCACCGTACAGCTCGGTTGCGCCGCCAGCCAGTACGTTGGCAAGGAACACGATGTCGGCGACGGTGCGCAGAGAAACAGGCGCGGTGCGCGGCTGTTCGTGGTCGCGCATCGCATCGATCAGCACCACCGGCAGGCCGAGCGATTGCAGCAGTGCCTCGCCGATCGTTTCATGCCATTCCAGAATGAGTGCCTCCACGCCGCCCTGATCTTCAGCGACCCCGGGCTGACGGGCCAGCCGGTCCAACAGGTAGAAGGCGCCGATGTCGTGCAGCAGCGCAGCGGTCATCGCCTCGTCAGGATCAAGCGGCGTCAGGCGCTGCGCCATCACGTACGCTGCGGCGGCGGTGCGCATCGTGTGCAGCCACAGACGGCGCGACAGCGCGTCGACGTGGATCAGCTGACGCGCGCAACCGATCTGACGACCCGACAGCATGCTCGCGATGTGCCGGCTGCGCTCGCCGCCCAGCTGTGCGATCGCATCACGCAAGCTGGTTACCGGCGCTGCCGGCCGCAGCCGGTTGGCGCGACGCAGTACCCGAGCGCACAGCAGCGGATCGACGCGCACCGCGCCGGCGAGCTGCTGCAGCGTCGCATCCGGTGCGCGCAGCGTCTGGCGCACGCGCAGCAGCGCATCGAAGCAGATCGGAAAGATGACGGCCGGCCGCAGTTCGCGTGCGATGTCGGCAAGCAGATCGAACGCGTGAGTCGCCCCCGGCAGCGCATCGGCGCTGCCGGGGGCCGCAGTCGGTGCGGCAAACGCAGCTGACAGGGCGGGCGTTGCAGCTCGGCTCACATCAGTCTCCAGGCAGTCGACGATCACGGGGATGAAGGACCGCCTGAGTGGGCGAATCATTCTGGTTGGTGGATGCCCCAACGCTTGACTACTCACAAACGGCGTACATGGATGCAGCAGACAGCTGCGGCATCAGCCGGACAAGGATGCCTGAAACGGTGACGTACTCCTCAATAGAATCATGCGCCACGCCGCGGGCGTGCGCGCGCGAAAAATCACGTCTGCCCCTGTACGCTTCCGGAACTCGAGGGGTGCGACGGCGTATCGATTCCCGCGTCGGTCCGTCCGCTCGTACGGTGCACGCCGGCCATGCCGGTGGCCGGATCACATCGCGGCGCCAACTATTCACGGTAACTTTTTGTCGCTGCGCGCGCCGCCGCCCGGTTGATCCGGCATTCTGGCGCGCCCATCCACCGTGAATCACCCGAACCCGACGTGCCGAACACTCTGGATGAATTGCGCAGCCGCCCCGACTGGCGGGTCTTCCTGCTGCTGCCGCTTCTGCACTTCGCCAGCGTCAAGCTGACGTTCTCGACCGCGCTGTCGCCCGAGAACGAGGTGGTCATGTGGCTGCCGAACGCAGTGCTGCTCGCTGCGCTGCTGCACTACCGCGGCGATCGTGCGATCACGCTCGCGCTGCTCGCACTGGGTTCCGATGTGCTGGCCAACCTGCCAGTATTCCCGCCACTGCAGGCGGTGCTGCTGAGCCTGTGCAATCTGGCCGAAGTCACGGTCACTTATCTGTTGATGCGCCGACTCGGTGCTTCGCCCGGGCTTGAGCGCATCGGCGATTTCGGCCGCTTCCTGCTCGCCGGACCCCTGCTCGGCGCGCTTGGCTGCGCGTTGCTGGCCAGCGCAGTGCTCGTGTTCACGCGTGACAACGTGAGCGCAAGCTACTCGACACTCGTGTTGCTGTGGTGGTTCGGCGACGCACTGGGCCTGCTGATCTGGACGCCGCTGCTGCTCGCACTGCTGCAACCCGAACGCGACCCGCCGGTACTGGGCTGGCGTGATACGGCGGTGTTCGTATTCACCGGTCTGCTGGCCGGTACGATCTTCCTGCAGGAACACGCTGCCGATCCGGACACCCGGCTGGCGCTGACGCCTCACCTGCTTCTGCTGCCGGTGCTATACGTTGCCGCGCGCTGCGGCCGCCGGCTGACCGCATTGACCGTGGCGATGATTGCACTGACCGCCGCGTGGTCGCAGACCACAGGATTCCGTCCGTTCGGCGATGCGACGCCGCACGAAATGATCCTGCGCGCGCAGGAGTACATCCTGACGCTGAGCATCATCGGCATGGGGCTGGTCATCCTGCTGGGCGAACAGCGCGCGCTGGCGCACGAGCTGGAAGACAAGGTGAACGAGCGCACCCGGGCGCTGGAAGAGTCGAACCGCCGGCTGGCCGAACTGAGCGCCACCGACAGCCTCACCGACGTGGCCAACCGGCGCTGCTTCGACACCACGCTGGCGCTGGAATGGGCGCGGGCGCGGCGCAATGAAGAGCCACTGGCGCTGTGCATGCTCGATGTCGATCTGTTCAAGGACTACAACGACCACTACGGCCATCAGGCCGGCGACGATTGCCTGCGTCAGGTGGCCGAGGTGATCGGTCTGCATGTGCGACGCTCGACCGATCTGGTCGCCCGCTACGGTGGCGAGGAATTCGCCTTCATCAGTCCGGGCGTCGATGAGGCGCACGCACTCGCCACGGCGCAGTCGGTGTGCGCAGCACTGCGCGCGCGCGCGCTGCCACATCAACGCTCGCCCTTTTCCGTGCTGACCGCCAGCATCGGAGTGGCCGTCATCGTACCGGGCGAGGGCGACACACCGGACGCGCTGGTGCGTCGGGCCGATGCGGCGCTTTATGAGGCCAAGCGGCGCGGCCGCAACCGGGTCGTGCTGGCGGACAAGCCTTTGCTGCCCGCGGCGTGACCGGCTTCGGCCCACACGGAACGCGCCCGCATCGGCCCGGCAGTCCTAATACCAAAGTCGTAATTTTCCTTGTCGAATGGCCTTACATCGATGTCAAGGCAATCAACACAAGCAACGGAAAATCATGCACTTGGCCGCTGGGTATGCTTTTTGCGTTCCGCTAATCAAAAATGCTCCGCCCACAGGGAGGAGGTCAGACTTTCAGGAGATCCGCCATGTTCGTCCGCCGTACACTCGCCGTGCTCGGCCTGCTGTCGCAGGCACTGATCGTCGCGCCATCGAGTGCCGCGCCGGTCAACTGGGTGGACTGGACCAGCGGCACCGCCGGCGCCAGCGGCTCGGCGACCGGCGTGCTGAACATCGGCGAATCGACGGTCGATGTCGATTATGTCGGTGAAATCGCCTTCATACAGACCGCAAGCGGCGGCAACTACTGGAACCCCTCTTCTCCCTATGTCAGCGCACTGGTCGACAACGCGCCGAACACGACGGACATCATCGCGCTGTCGCGGGCCACATCCAAGACACTGACCTTTTCGGTACCGGTACAGGATCTGTTCTTCGCCGTGGTCAGCCTGAACGGCAACGGCTACCGGTTCGACCAGGATTTCGAAGTGGTCGGTTTCGGGCCGGGCTACTGGGGCAACGGCACACTGACCCGCGTCGACCTGGGCGGCGGCCAGTTCCAGCTGAACGGCAGCGGCGAACCGCATGGCGTCATCCGATTCACCGGCGCCGTCAGTTCGATCACCTGGACCAGCCTGACCAACGAGTACTGGAACGGCTTTACCGTGGGCACTTACGGCATCGCACCGCCGCCGATACCGGAGCCCGAAACCTGGATGCTGATGCTGGCCGGTCTGGGTATCGCCCTGCTGGCAGGCTTGCACCGCCGCTGAACGGAAGGTGGCCGGGCGCCGGCCCGCGTGCGGCTGAGTGCCGCGCAATAGCCGTTGCGACGCCATCGGTCGCGACGCCCCCGCCTTTCACGTTGCAGTCACCCTTCAACGCCTCGCCTGCGTCGGCCGCTGCAGCGCGCGTGATCCGCTATGCTGTCGCGCGAACCGGTCCGGGCTGCGATGCAGCGCACGGGCCGGCCCTCCTTCCGTATCCGAAGCAGTCGAGGCCTTTCCGTGATCGAAGAGTTCCAGAGTTATCTGCTGTTCTTCCTGGGCGCCTGGTGGATCGCGCTGATTGCGCTGGTCGCCGGCGCGTTCGGTGGCCGGCATTCGCAGCGTCTGGTGGCCAGCCCGCTGGTCATGCTCATCATCTTCATCCAGGTCTGGATCGTCGTCGCGCTGGCCAAACTGGCGTTAGGCTATGTCGGCTATCTGATGGAGCTGGGCAAGAACGTGCAGGCCATCTATCCGGAATTCGTCATGCCGCTGGCCGCCGGCATCTATCTGGCGCGCCAGCTGCTGCGGCTGGACGCCCAGAAGCACGGACGACTGCGTGCCGACACCGGTCTGCCGCCGCCGCGACGGCGCGCGCGACGTCCCTACTGAGCAGTCCGCCAGCGCGGGTTCAGCGCAGGCGCACGACGTGGTCCAGCTCGCCCTTCTTCACCTCCACGAGCGCGTCGAGCGACTTCAGCATGTCGCTGAAATCGGTGTAGCCGTGGTCCTTGACGTCGAAAGTGGCGTCGAGCCGCTTGATCATGGGCCAGATCGACGCCTTGTTCACCCACGGTTCGCCCTGGGCACCGGACAGCAGACGCACGGCGCGTCGCAGGATGTCGGCCGCCGGATCCGGAGGCTGCACGGCGCTCGCTTCGGCCGGCGATGCCTCGTCGGACGGGCTCTTGCCGATCAGGTTCTCGTAATAGCGGAACTCGTGGCAGCTTTTCGCCCAGTGGCGATTGGTGGCCTTGCGCGTTCCGACGCCGATCAACGTGCGCCCGGCTGCCTTGATCTTCTGCGCGACCGGCATGAAATCGCTGTCGCCGCCGACGATGATGACAGTCCCGATGTGACCGAAGCGGCTGATGTCTTCGGTCGCGTCCAGACACAGCTTGATGTCCGCACCGTTCTTGGCTGACGCACCCGGCGGAAACAGCTGGATCAGTTCCACCGCGCTCTGCAGCAGCACGTCGCGGTAGCGGCCGAAATACTGCCAGTTGCAATAGGCGCGATTGATCGCGATCGGTCCGAACGATGCGCCGAGGCCGACGATGGCATCGATGTCGACCAGCGGTTCCTGCACCTTGAAGCGGGAATCCGGCTTGGCGTAATGACCTTCGCCATAACGGTCCTCGACCAGACTGGCGTGCAGGTTCTCGAAATCCCAATATAGGGCGACGGACCGGTTCGGTTCGCTGTCACTGCGGCTCAATGTGTGCTCCCTGAGTGCTCGGATGGGGCCGACATGATGCCTGCCGCCGCGCGTACGCGCCGGAAAAAGGTGGGCTGGCTGGCCCGGTTGCCCCCTTTGCAGTAGGCTTTTCAGATACTTGGTGATTCCGGAGTCAGTGCCTGACGAAGGCGCTGCCTTTCTGTTTTGGGGAACCATCATCGAACGCCGGACCGCGCGTTCGTTCATCCGAACATCCATCAGTCATGAGGTGACCCGCTGCTGAACCGCGAGGCCTGCCGGCATCAGCCGGGCGCCGACGCATTGCGCGATGAACTGGATCGTGCCACAACGGTGGCACCGTCCGACATGCCGCCAGGCGTCGTGACGATGAATTCCACGGTGCGCTTCATCGATGACTCGAAAGGCGGCCTCTTCGAACTCAAGCGGGTGATCCGGACACCAGTGGCGTGTCCGGCACGGTGTCCATGCTGGCGCCGATCGGCAGTGCGCTGCTCGGCCTGTCGGTCGGCCAGGCCATCCCTTGGCAGGTGCCGGGCCGGCGGCAGATCACGGTGCGCGTGCTCGATGTGCTGATGCAGCCCGAAGCGATGGGCGATTACGTCAGCTGAACGCAGGCGCGCCGCAAAGAAAAAGGCCGGCACACATGCCGGCCTTTTTTGTGAGCGTCGCCGATTCAGCTGCGACGGTAGGCAATGGCGCCGATCAGGCCGAGACCGGCGATCAGCAGCGCCCAGGTTTCCGGTTCCGGCACCACAGCCACGCCGCTGAAGCTCACTTCCGACACCGAAAACGCATTGTCGCCGCTGACGGCATAGATGCGGGCGTAGCGCGCAACCGTGGTCGGGAAGTCGATGGTCGCCTGGTATTCCGGATCACCCGCCACGCTGGAAATGATTTCGCTGCCGAAATTCGACTGGCCCTCGAACGCGAGGTTGGTGAACAGCGTGTTCCACGCCGATCCGTCGAGCGACACCTGAACCTGATAGAAGTCGTTGTGATCGACGCCGATGAGCACATCGCTCAGCGTGTAGAGCTGACCGAAGTCGAAATCCAGCGTGACGCCGCTGCTGCCGACCTGACCGAACCAGGACACCGCATCCGTCTGGTACGGCGTGCCTTCCGGCGCAATGTAGCCATCGAACAGGATGGACAGATCGGCACCATCGATCAGGACGAGACCGTTGTTCGACGCCGACACCGGCGTGACGGGCGATGCCGCGAAGGCGGCCGGGGCTGCGACCAGCGAAGCTGCGATCAGCAGGGACTTGAGCAGGGAAGTCATGAATATCCTTCTTTATGTAGGGGGTGCTGAAATGTTACAAGCAAGTTGCAAACCACTTTTTCAAGCCATTGATTGAAATGAACTTGATTCAGCCGCAATCACACGCTGTCAATTTTCTCGACGCGCCGGCCGGCTGCATCAGAACGCCCGGGCCAGATCCATGCCTGCATAAAGGCCCGACACCTCGTCGGCGTAGCCGTTGAACATCAGCGTGTCGCGCTTGGCCACTTCGCCCAGCCGACGCTCGCGGCGCTGGTCGTAGCGCTCACGGCTGACCAGCGGATTCACGTTGGAATAGAAACCGAAATCGTGCGGGGCCGAGCGATTCCATGACGTCAGCGGTTGCTCGTCGGTGAACCGGATGCGCACGATGGACTTCGCACTCTTGAAGCCGTATTTCCACGGCACGACCAGGCGCAGCGGCGCGCCGTTCTGCTTCGGCAGCGCGTCGCCGTACAGGCCGACCGTCAGCAGTGTCAGCGGATGCATCGCCTCGTCAAGGCGCAGGCCTTCGATGTACGGAAACACCAGCGGATTGAAGATGGGCGACGACATCAGCTTTGCGTCGTGAAAGGATTCGAATTCGACGTACTTCGCACTGCCCAGTGGCTCGACCTGCTTCAGCAGGGCCGACAGCGGAAAGCCGACCCAGGGCACGACCATCGACCAGCCTTCGACGCAGCGCAGGCGGTAGATGCGCTCTTCCAGTGGCGCGAGCTTCATGATCCGGTCGATGTCCAGCGTCCGCGGCGCACGCACCAGCCCTTCGATGCTCACCGTCCAGGGGCGCACCGGCAGCTTGTGCGCATAGACCGCCGGGTCCTGCTTGCTGGTCCCGAATTCGTAGAAATTGTTGTAGCCGGTGACGTGTTCGAGCGGCGTCGGCCGATCGCTGATCGAGTGGGGACTGCGCTGCAGCGGGCCCAGTCCGGACGCCGCGTACAGCGCCCCCGGCGCGGCCCACGCGCCGAGCAAGGCGCCACCGGCGCGCAGCGCGTCGCGGCGTGCCTCGAACACGCTGCGCGGGGTGATGTCCGACGGCGGGATCCGGAGGTGCGGGGGTTTCTGCATGCGATGACGCCGGGCGGGTAATGCTGCGACAGACCGGCGGGGTGCCGCGATCCTTACGGATCGGTGGTCGCCCACAGCAGCGGCAGACCGCCCGGTACGCGCAGCGCACCGGTCACCGCGATCCTGAGCAGGCGCTGTGCCCCGGGATGGGCGGCCAGTGCTTCGGCCCGCGCTTCGTCCTCCCACACGATCTGCGCGCGTCCGTTCACCTGCAGCAGGTCGCCGCTGTCGAAATCGATGAACAGCAGACCGGCGCGCGGTTCGAGCAGCAGATTGCCCAGCGTGTTGAAGAAGAAGTTGCCGGCATAGTCGGGCAAGGTCAGCACGTCATCCGGGCCGACCGTGATGAAGCCCGGTTCGCCGCCGCGGTGCGACACATCGACGCCGGCTGCATGCGCGCTGGCGATGAACAGCGTGTCGGCACGCGCGATCAGCGCGCGCGCCGCGTCATCAAGCGCCGCCAGCGGCTGTGCCGGTGCAACCGGTTCATCGTCGCCAAAGTAGAAGGCTTCGCGCGTGCGGATGTATTTCGGGCAGTTGCCGAAGCTCTGCTCCACCTCGACATCGAAACCCTCTTCGCCTGCCCGGATGACCGATCCATTCATCCTGTTGCGCCGCCGCGTGTGCGGCTGGATGCCGAGCAGACCGAGCGGCGCGCCGACGCGCACGTGGGCGGCCAGCGGGCTGCCCGCCGGTGCCTGCGCAGCGACGCGCAGCGTATGCGGATCGGGCGACTGCACGAAGCCCGGCGGGCCGGACAGCACCGAAGCCCAGGGCTGTCCGTCGGCGTCGACGCTGCCGACAACGAGAAACGGCAGCTGCGCGAAGAAGTCGCGATGCTGATCCGGCATGTGGTCGCGGATGGCGCGCGGGCCGACCTCGGCCATGCGCGCCTGCATGCCGGCCCGCGCCTGCAGCGCGCGCTCGCCGTCGTGGAAGGGATCGCGTGGGGTGTCCATGGCGATCAGGCGCGCAGGCCGACCTGGCTGACCGGCATTGCGACGAAGCCCGGCAGCGCCTCGACGCGCGCCAGCCAGGCACGCACGTTGGGGTAGTCGTCGAGCGACACATTGCCCTCCGGCGCATGGGCGACGTAGGTGTAGACCGCGACGTCCGCCAGTGTCGGCGCAGTGTCTGCAAGCCAGTCCTGCTCGGCCAGTTCGCCGTCCATCACGGCGAGCAGGCGGTGTGCGCGGGCGATCACCTCCTGCGTGTCGAAGCTGGCGCGGAACAGCGTCACCAGCCGAGCGGCGGCCGGACCGAAGGCGACCAGACCTGCCGCGACCGTGAGCCAGCGCTGCACCCGCGCCTGCCCGGCCGGGTCCAGCGGCAGCCAGCGGCCGGGCGCGTAACGTTGCGCCAGGTAGACGAGGATGGCATTCGAGTCGGCGATAACCGTTGCGCCGTCCTCGACCACGGGCACCTGGCCGAAACTGTTCTTCCGCAGAAAGGCCGGCATCTTCTGTTCGCCGCCCGCCAGGTCGACCTGGCGGAATTCGTACGGCAGGCCCAGCAGTTCGAGGAACAGCTCAGCGCGGTGGCTGTGGCCGGACAGCTTGAAGCCGTGCAGCACGATGGGGGCATCAGGACGGTGGGTGGCGGTGAGCGGCATCGCGGATTCCTTTCGGTGGACATTCAAATCGGGTGCGCCGGGTGGCGACGGAGTGAAGTATCCGTAATCCGAATAAAGCAATAAATGGTGTAAATCGGATAACACTCCTCCACTTGCCGAAGCAATACAACGAAACGATGCGAGCAGGACCGGGGAATGCAGCGCACATGCTGACCCATTGCGGGCCGAGGCATGTGCGATGCACTTGAAGAGGGGGAAACAACAGGGAACAGCAAGAAGGGGGACGGAAACGGGGCACACCGTGCCCCGTCCCTGTTCACGACCAGTGTCAGGCCGGCGCGAATGGCGCGCACCGGCCTGCGGCGCAACACTCAGGCCGCGCGCCCCTGCAGGCGACGGCGGCTGACCGCACCGATCAGCGCCAGGCCACCGAGCAGCATGGCGTAGGTTTCGGGTTCAGGCACCGGCGCCAGCAACTGGATGTCGATGCGGCCGATAGCCTGCAGCGAGGTGAATTGCAGCGGCGCGAAGTCATAGCCGGCGGGCACCAGGTGCGCGCTCAGGAAGCTGGCATACGGATCGCTGTCCACCAGACGGACGAAACCGTGTTCGTTCACACCCTGGTTGGCCGTCGACTGACCCCCGCCGATGCCGAATGCACCGTTGGCGAGCGAATTCGCGAAGTCATTCACTTCGGTACCCGCGTCCCACACCTCGCCATTGCCGCCGACGAAGAAACTCAGCGTGCCACCGTTGCTCAGCAGCACCGACAGATCGTGCTCGCGCGCATCGTCGTTGCCGATGAAGAAGTCGTTGCTCAGCACCACCATGGAGGCGTAGC
>CAZKRN010000025.1:0-64537 GCA_964555165.1 uncultured Methyloversatilis sp.
GCGTGCGCGTGCTGTTCTCGAAGAACAGGTTGAACACGCTCTTGCCGCGCAGCAGCGGCACCTTCTTCACCTCGCGCTCGGCGACGCCGGCGAAGGGCTCGGCGGTGTCGAGGATGCGCGTGATCACATCGCGCGGCAGGCCTTCGGTGGTGAGCAGGTGCTGCAGCTCGCCATGCTTGTTCAGCTGCGGATTGCGGGCCATGGTCACTCCCGCTCCTGCAGCAGTTTCAGTGCGAGCCGGTCGCCGTCCCGGGCGAGCTTCACCCGCTGGCCCTCTGGCAGGTCGAGCCGCATCGCGCAGTAGGTGGGGGCGACAGGCAACTGGCGTCCGCCGCGGTCTATCAGCACCGCCAGTTCGACCCTGGCCGGGCGCCCGTAGTCGAACAGTTCGTTCAGCGCGGCGCGTATCGTGCGGCCGGTGTGCAGCACGTCGTCGACCAGGATGAGGTGTCGCCCTTCGACATCGAAGGGCAGACTGGAAGAACGCGTGTCGCGCGACAGCCCGCGCTTGGCGTAGTCGTCACGGTAGAAGCTCACGTCGAGCGACCCGGCCGGCCGGGTCAGGCCAAGCAGCGCGTGCAGGCGCTGCGCCAGCCATACGCCGCCGGTATGAAGACCGACCAGCGCGGTGTCCGGCGTGACCTGCGGGCGCATCTGCGCCGCCAGGTCGGCCAGCAGTTCTTCTGCGTCAGGCAGTGACATCGAAATAGTCCTTCAGGATGAGCTGGGCTGCGTGTGCGTCCAGGTGCTTCTTGCGTTCCCGCCAGTCGTGCCGGCCATCATCGCGCAACTGCGCATCGGCCTCGGCCGAGGTGAAGCGTTCGTCCTGCAGTGCCACGGGCAGCCGGTAGCGGCCTTCGAGCTGGCGGGCGAAACGCTGCGCACGCGCGGTCATGTCGTGCGCCCCGCCATCGGGCGAAAGAGGCAGGCCGACCACCAGCAGCGCCGGTTTCCATTCGTCGAGCAGGCGGCCGATCGCCGACCAGCGCGCATCGTTGGTGCCGGCATCGAAGGTGGTCAGTGCGGAGGCGCTGCGCAGTTCGCATTCGCCGACGGCGACGCCGATGCGCTTCTCGCCGAAATCGAAAGCCAGCACGGTGCCGCGCGCGGGCAGCACGACCGGCTCAGGCATGCCCGGCCACGTCCGACAGCGACGCGAAATCCACGCCGAGCAACTGCATCGCGGCGATCAGGCGCTCTTCCGGCGGCAGACCGAAAATGATTTCCGGGTCGGCTCGCACGGTAAGCCAGGCGTTCTGCGCCAGTTCCCATTCGATCTGGCCGGCCTGCCAGCCGGCATAACCCAGCGTGACCAGCACTTCGTCCGGCTCGCTGTCGTTGCCGAGCGACTGCAGTACGTCGCGCGACGAGGTCAGCGCCAGGCCGTTGCCGACGTCGATGCTGGACTGCCAGTCGCCGACCGGACGGTGCAGCACGAAGCCGCGGTCGGTCTGCACCGGGCCGCCGAAATACACAGGCTGCCCCTGGAAGCGCGGCGATTCGAGCGACATGTCGATACGTTCGAACAGGTCGTCAAGCGACATGTCGATCGGCCGGTTCACGATGACACCGAGCGCGCCCTGTTCGTTGTGCTCGCACACCAGCGTCAGCGTGCGTGCGAAATTCTTGTCGGCCATGGCGGGCATGGCGATCAGGAAGTGGCCGGTCAGATCGACCGTGGGGGTCATGGCGTGTGCGGACATGGGATGATTTTATCCGTGTTGGGCGCCGGCCGCGAACCGCGACGCCACATCGCGCTCAAAGCGCCGACTTTTCGATGGAAATTCCGCATGCCCGATCACGCCCCCCGCCTCGTGTGGTTCCGCCGCGACCTGCGCGCCGACGACCACGCCGCGCTCCATCATGCGCTGCGCGCCGGTGGCCCGGTGTGGTGCGTATTCGTGTTCGACACCGACATCCTCGACGAACTGCTGGCGGAAGGCCTGAGCGCCGACCGCCGGGTCGAGTTCATCCATGCCTCGGCGATCGAACTGGATGCGGCCCTGCGCGTGCTAGGGGGCGGGCTGATAGTGCGCCATGGCCGGGCACGCGACATCGTGCCGGCGCTGGCGCGCGAACTGGGCGTGGCCGGTGTCGTCGCCAGTCGAGACTACGAGCCGGCGGCACGGGCGCGCGACCGTGCGGTGGGCGAAGCGCTGGCGCGCGACGGCATCGCCTTCGAGATGTACAAGGACCAGGTGATCTTCGAGTGCGACGAGGTGCTCACCCAGGGCGGCAAGCCATTCTCGGTGTTCACGCCGTACAGGAATGCCTGGCTGAAGAAGCTCGCGCCCTTCCACCTGGAGGCCTATCCGGTGCGCACCTGCGCGGGCGCGCTGGCGGCGGTGCCGGCAGGCGGCATTCCGTCGCTGGCGGACATGGGTTTCCGGCCGACCAATCTGGCGACCCTGAAGCTGCCTGCAGGGATGAGCGGCGCCGGCACGCTGTTCGACGCCTTCCTCGACCGCATCGACCGCTACAAGGTGCTGCGCGATTTCCCGGCCGCCAGGGGGCCGAGCTATCTGTCGGTGCATCTGCGTTTCGGCACGATATCGATACGCCGGCTGGCGCGCGAAGCGCACGCGCGCAGCGGCGCCGGCGCCGAAACCTGGCTGTCGGAACTGATCTGGCGCGATTTCTACTTCCAGATCCTGTGGCACAACCCGCACCTGCCCGGCGCCAGCTTCCGGCCCGAGTACGGCGCGGTGCGCTGGGTGGATGACGAAGCGAAGTTCCGCGCGTGGTGCGAGGGGCGCACCGGCTATCCGCTGGTGGACGCGGCCCAGCGCCAGCTCGCGCAGACCGGCTACATGCACAACCGGCTGCGCATGGTGAGCGCCTCCTTCCTGACCAAGGACCTGGGCATCGACTGGCGGCGCGGCGAACACTGGTTCGCACGCCATCTCAACGATTTCGACCTGGCCGCCAACAACGGTGGCTGGCAGTGGGCAGCGTCGACAGGCTGCGACGCCCAACCCTGGTTCCGCATCTTCAATCCGGTCACGCAGTCGGAAAAATTCGACGCCGACGGCCAGTTCATCCGCCGCTACTGCCCGGAACTGGCGAAGTTCGACCGCAAGCGCATCCATGCGCCCTGGCTGGCCACACCGCTGGAACAGAAGATGGCCGGCTGCGTGATCGGGACGGACTACCCGACGCCCATCGTGGACCACGCCGCGGCGCGCGAAGCCACGCTCGCGCGCTTCAAGGCGGTGAAGGGCGGAGTGACGACGCCGGCCGAAGATCAGGGCTGATCGAACACGTCGCGGTAGCTGGCATACATCGCGCCGAAGGTGACCGGCAGCAGCACCAGCCAGCCCAGCATGGCCGGCACCGATGCCAGCATGGTCAGCACGACGTAGAGCAACGCGAACACGACGAAGGCCGGCGCATTGCGCAGGCTGGCGAAAAAGCTCACGCGCATCGCATCGAGCGCCGTCATGTCGTGGAACATGACCAGAGCCGGCGCGAACCAGACCGCCATCAGCACCGGCGCCATCAACATCACGGCAACGATGAGCATGGCCGGAACGGCCGCCATCAGCGCCGCCAGCCCCGCCATCGCGGCGATGCCGGCCAGACCGGCGCTGATGACCAGCAGCAGCAGGATGAGCATGCCGATGGCCAGCGAAGCCAGCAGATACCAGCCGCCCAGCGCCAGCAGCGGATTGACGCGCTCGCCGAAACCGGCCCACAGGTGGGCGACGC
Source organism: uncultured Methyloversatilis sp. (assembly GCA_964555165.1). Lineage (GTDB taxonomy): Bacteria > Pseudomonadota > Gammaproteobacteria > Burkholderiales > Rhodocyclaceae > Methyloversatilis. The sequence continues at coordinate 3,709 of CAZKRN010000025.1, forward strand.
CGAAAGGTTCTCCGCGCGACAGCGCACGGCAGCCACCCATCAGCCCGCCCACCGTCACCACCGCCAGCAGCGTGGCGGCAATCATGCCGAACAGCGGCACCAGGTTGAGCACCACGACGGCGACCACCCACAGCAGCGTGATCAGCACCCATTCGCCGGGCGCGGCGACGAAGGCCTGCCAACCCTGACGCAGCCATTCAAGCCCCTGACCCGCCGATACGCTGCGCGAGTCGGGCTCGCCGGCCCGCAGGGATGCGGATGTGTCGCCGCCCGGCGGTGGAGCGGATTCGAAGGGGTTGCGGTCGTCGGTGCTCATGGCCGCATCATTCCACAAGCTGTCGCGGTGTTCACGGCGGCGTCGCAGGCTGTGGCGTCCAATCCACACTCCGTCACGATGCACCCGGCCGTGTCGGGCTGCGCGCTGCGCGGTGGCGCTTTCGCACTACACTCGAAACGTCCAGTCATGTCGCAGGAACGGAAGGTCGCCATGAGTATCCGCACCCTGTTCGCATTGTCCGCACTGCTCGCTTCGCCCATCGCACCGGGCGGCGGCAGCGGCCACGTCCCGGTGTCGCCCATCGGCGGCAACCCATACGGCCAGAGCATCGGCGCCAGCCCCGGTGACATGATAGGACAGCACCCGCGCGAGCTGATCAGGCCCAACGCGCGCAGCCGCACCACCGACGTCTACCCGACCTTGCGCGGCACCCGGATACGCGACTACTCGAAACCGGGCGTACGCATCGAAGAGGATGCGTACGGCACCAGTGTCCATCCGACCCTGCCTTACAGCAACGTCCGCGACTACGACCAACCGGGCTGGCGCATCGAACGGCGCGAGTGACCGTCACGGAAGGATCGCGGGCACCGACGGACATCCCCGCGCCGGCATTGCCGGTGCACGGTAGACAACGATGAACGAACTGCCCAAACACCAACTGACCATGACGGTGCTGATGACGCCCGACATGGCCAATTTCTCCGGCAATGTGCATGGCGGCGCCTTGCTCAAGCTGCTCGACCAGGTCGCCTACGCCTGCGCGGCGCGCTACGCGCAGTCCTATGTGGTGACGCTGTCGGTCGATCAGGTCATCTTCCGCTGCCCGATCCACGTCGGCGAACTGGTCACCTTCTTCGCCTCGGTCAATTACACCGGCACGACCTCGATGGAAGTCGGCGTCAAGGTGGTGACGGAGAACATCCGCGAACACACGACGCGACACACCAACACCTGTTACCTGACCATGGTGGCGATGGACGCCGACCGCCGGCCCTGCCCGGTGCCGACGCTGACACCGTCGACGCCGGACGAGCAGCGGCGCCACACCGCCGCTCAGGTGCGGCGCCAGCTGCGCAGGGAATTCGACGCCCGCTTCGACGAGCTGATGCAGGAAGAACAGGTCAAGGCCGGCCGCGGCGCGTGAATACCGCGGGCGCGGAAGTGCCTGCGGCAGTGCGTCATACTGTGCACCGGGTCCCATCCGGAGCGCACAGCATGATCGACTACGACCACGACATTTCGGCCATAGACGCCGACCTGATCCGCCACGGCATGGCGGCCATCCACCTCGTCCGCGCCGGCGACCAGGCCGCGCTGGTCGATTGCGGCACCGGCCATTCGCTGCACAACGTGCTGGCGGCGCTTGCGCTGAAAGGCATCGAGCCGGAGGCGCTGCGCTACATCATCCTGACCCATGTGCACCTGGATCACGCCAGCGGCGCGGGTGCTGCTATGCGCGCCTTCCCGAACGCGCAGCTGGTGGTGCACCCGCGCGGCGCGCGCCACATGATCGACCCGTCGAAGCTGATCGCCGGCGCCACCGCAGTCTATGGCGAACAGGCGATGGCGGAAATGTACGGTGACATCCTGCCGGTCGACGCGGCGCGCGTGATCGAAACGCACGATGGTTTCGTGCTCGACTTCAACGGCCGTCCGCTCGAATTCGTCGACACGCCGGGCCACGCGAAGCACCACCACTGCATCTGGGACGCGCAGTCGAAAAGCTGGTTCACCGGCGACACCTTCGGTCTGGCCTATCCGGAATGCACGGTCGATGGGCGTGCTTTCGTGTTCCCGACCACCTCACCGGTGCAGTTCGACCCGGTCGCCATGCGCGCCTCGGTCGAGCGCCTGCTGTCGCGGCAGCCGGAAGCGATGTTCCTGACCCACTACGGCAAGGTGAGCGGCGTGCCGGCGCTGGGCCGCGCGCTGCTGTCGCGCATCGATGCGCACGTTGCCATCGCGAAGGCGGCGGCGCGCGCCGGCGACGGTCGCAAACAGGCCCTGCTGGCGGCGCTGACCGCCTATCTGATCGACGAATTGCGCGCCCACGGCAGCCGGCTCACGCGCGAGCAGGCGGTCGACGTGTGGGGGCTGGACATCGAACTGAATGCGCAAGGGCTGGCGGTGTGGCTGGACGGCGCACCGGCCTAGGACAGCCGCGGCCAGCCACCCGTGCATAGCCCGGGTGGCTGGCGACCGGGCCCGATCAGGCCGACTTCTTGCGCGCTGCGGCCGCCTTGGCAGCCGGCTTCTTTGCGGCCGCCGTGGTTTTCTTCGCCGGGGCCTTCTTCACCGGCGCCTCGGCGTCTGCCTCCGGCGCAGTGTCGGCCTCCGCCTTGGCAGCCTTCGCACCCGCCTTCGGCTTGACCGCGCGCGGCTCGAATTCGAAGCCGACCTTGCCGTCCGGCTGGCGCACCAGGAATGCCGAGAACTTGCGCTTGGTACGCGACGACACGAAGCCCTTCAGCAGATCCGTGCGGCCCGCCTCGAGCAGCTTCTGCATCTGTTCGGGCTCGATCGGCTGCTGCAGGATGATCTTTCCGGAGCGGAAGTCGCAGCTCTTTTCCGGCCCGACCGACTTCTCGCAGATGTAGGACATCGGCTGTTCGAACACCCGTGCGGAACACTTCGGGCAGGGGCCGAGCGGTGTCTGCTGCGAGAAATCGACCGGCTCGGCGTTCTCGTCCTCGCGCGGCTGGCCGAAATCGAATTCCGGTTCCAGCTTGTCGTTCAGCTTGATCACCGCGTTGAACGGCCGCCCCATCTTGTTGCGGAAGCCGGTCAGCGGGCCGACCTGGCGCTCGCGCAGCAAGGTGTCGATCTCGTGCGTCTCGAACTGGCGGCCGGCGACGATCTTCCACAGAGCGAAGTCGCAGCTCTGGCACTGGAACTTCTTGTAGTTCTCCTTCACGACGCCGCCGCAGCGCGGGCACTTCTCGCCCAGCGTGGCGAAGTCGCCCGGAATGGTGTCGCTTTCGTAGCTCTTCGCCTGGTGCACGATGTGCTGCGTCATGTCGGCGATCTCGCGCATGAAGGCGTCGCGCGACAGCTCACCGCGCTCGATCTGCGACAGCTTGTACTCCCACTCTCCGGTCAGTTCCGGCGAACTGAGTTCGTCGATCTTCAGACCGCGCAACGCGATCATCAGCTGGAAGCCCTTGGCCGTCGGAATCAGTTCGCGGCCCTCGCGCAGCATGTAGTTCTCGAGTATCAGGTTTTCGATGATCTGCGCGCGCGTCGCTGGCGTGCCGAGGCCGCGGCCGGCCATCGCGGCCCGCAGTTCCTCGTCGTCTATGGTCTTGCCCGCACCTTCCATCGCGGTCAGCAGCGTCGCTTCCGAGTAGCGTGCGGGCGGCTTGGTCTGCAGCGCCTTGACGATCATGTCATTGACGCGGGCGCTTTCACCCGGCTTGACCGGCACCAGGCTGGCGGATGCGGTTTCGCCCTTTTCCTTACCTTCGTCGTCGGCGATCGCCGCTTCCTTGCCGTACACGGCCAGCCAGCCGGCATTGACCAGCACCTTGCCCTCGGTCTTGAAGGCTTCGCCCTCGACCCGCGTGATGCGCGTCGTGATGCGGTATTCGGCCGCAGGGAAGAACACCGCGAGGAAGCGGCGGGTGACCATGTCGTAGATTTTCGCTTCCGCCTCCGACAGCGATTTCGGTTCGGTGCCGGTCGGGATGATGGCGAAGTGGTCGGAAATCTTGGCGTTGTTGAAGATGCGCTTGTTCGGGCGCACCCAGCCCTGCTTGACGATTTCGTTGGCGTGCGGCGCGTAGGTCTGCGGCAGGCGCGCCAGCACGTCATTCACGGTCGGCAGGTAGTCCTCCGGCAGCGCACGCGCGTCGGTACGCGGGTAGGTCAACACCTTGTGCTTCTCGTACAGCGCCTGCGCGATCTGCAGCGTCACGCGGGCGGAAAAGCCGAAACGGCCGTTCGCTTCGCGCTGCAGCGAGGTGAGGTCGTACAGCAGCGGCGACAGCTGGGTCGAGGGCTTGGCCTCCTCCTCGACCGTGCCGGTCTTGCCGGCGCACCTGGCCTGGATGGCACGGGCGCGCGCCTCGTCCCACAGCCGTTCGGCGCGGGCGTGTTCGTCGCCTTCCGGCTTCTTGAACTTCTCGTCGAACCAGCGCCCGGCGTACTCGCCGGCGGCGACACCGAAGCGGCCTTCGATTTCCCAGTAGTCGCGCGACTTGAAGCGGCGGATTTCCTCTTCGCGGCGTACCACGATGGCCAGCGTCGGCGTCTGCACGCGACCGACCGTGGTCAGGTGGAAACCGCCGGTCTTGGAGTTGAACGCTGTCATCGCCCGCGTGCCGTTGATGCCGATGAGCCAGTCGCTCTCGGCGCGCGACATCGCCGCCTGGCGCAGGCCTTCGACTTCCTGCGCCGAACGCAGGCCGGCAAAGCCGTCACGGATCGCGGTCGCCGTCATCGACTGCAGCCACAGCCGCTCGATCGACTTGTTCGTCTTGCTGTGCTCGACGATGTAATTGAAGATGAGCTCGCCCTCGCGCCCCGCGTCACAGGCGTTCACCAGGCCGTCGACGTCCTTGCGCTTGATCAGCCGGGTGAGCAGACGCAACCGCTCGGCGGTCTTGTCGATCGGGTTCAGCGTGAAGCGGGGTGGAATGACCGGCAGGTGCGCGAACGACCACTTGCCGCGCTTGACCTCGTATTCCTCCGGCACCGCCAGTTCGAGCAGGTGGCCGACCGCCGAAGACAGCACGTAGTCCTCGCTCTCGAAATAATCGCCTTCGCGCGTGAATCCGCCCACGGCACGCGCAATGTCCTGCGCAACCGACGGCTTTTCCGCGATGATCAGTTTCTTGCCCATGCCCGCCCGATACCTGCCGCCGGCTTGCGCGCGCAGGATGCGCGCCGGATCAAGCGGCGTGAAAGCGGCGCATGATAGGGACAAAAAATCCGAACAGGCAAGACAAGTTGCGCAGCCGGACAAAACGCACGCTGCGATTCGTCCGGCCGATCAAGCCGTGCGCCCCTGCCGTTCAGTGCGGAGCACGCGGCTCGTCGTCCGAAAGCAGCTCTTCCAGCACCAGCGTGTCGGTCGTGACCTGCTGGTTCCAGAGCACCATCAGCACGATCACCTTGAGCTGGGCCAGCGACACTTCTTCATCCTCAAGCGCCAGCGCGCGCTCGACGACGATTTCCCGGGTCAGGGCATTGATCGCCCCCGCTTCTTCGAGGAAAGCGAGGAAGCCGCGACATTCGGTGTCGAGACGCGATTGCTCGGTGAGCGAGTAGAGGCGGATGGAACGACTTTCCGCGGCGATCAGTGGCTTGTCTGCGCCACCTGCGCTTTCGAGACCGGACAGCCAGCCCATGGCTTCCTCGATTTCGTCCTGCTCGAAACCTGCGGCCGAGAGCTTGCGTGCGAGCTGGTTGGGCTCGGGATAACTGTCCAGGTGCGCGTAAGTTTCGAAAAGATAGACCAGAACGTCGATCATGATTCGGCTCCGCGCGAGCCGGTCGGCGGGTCGGCCCACCGGCGGGTTTGTCACCCGGCGGAACGTCAGCGTCCCGCCGTGCTACTTCAGTCGCTGATAACGTCCGTCGGGCAGGTTTGCCACCCGGTTTTCAAGTTCCAGCGAAAGCAGCATGGCGGAGAGGGTGTCCGCCGTCAAGCCGGTATGTTGCGCAAGCAGATCGATACCGACCGGATCGAAACCCATCGCATCGAGCAGGACCTGCGTGCTTTCATCGCCGACGGGCTCCGCCCCGGCGATCCGCGCGGGCTGCAATTCGGACAGGATGTCGCGCGCATCGTCGACCAGCTTGGCACCCTGGCGTATCAACTGATGACAGCCCTTGGACAGTGGCGAGTGGATGGAGCCCGGTATGGCGAACACCTCGCGCCCCTGTTCGCCTGCCAGTCGCGCCGTGATCAGTGTGCCGCTGCGAGCCGCGGCCTCGACCACCAGAACGCCGCGCGCCAGGCCGGAAATGATGCGGTTGCGGCGAGGGAAATTGTCGCGCAGCGCCGGCGTGCCAAGCGGAAACTCGCTGACGACAGCGCCCTGTTCGGCAATGCGTCGCGCCAGATCCTGATTGCGCGGCGGATAGATGCGGTCGGCGCCGGTGCCGATCACGGCAATCGTGCTGCCGATGCCGTCCAGCGCGCCGGAATGCGCTGCGGCATCGCAACCCAGCGCCAGTCCGCTGACGATGGTGAGGCCGCCTCGCGACAGTTCGCGGGCGAACTGCTCCGCGTTGGAGGCGCCCTGCGCGGTTGCATTGCGCGCGCCGACGATGGCCAGGGCCCGCGCATTCAACAGATCCGTCCGACCCTTCACATAGAGCAAGGTGGGCGGGTCGGCAATTTCGAGCAAGGCTTTCGGATAGGCCTCGTCAGCCAGCGTGATCAGATGGTTGCCCGGCTGCGACGCCCAGACCAGCGCGCGGGCCACCTGTTCGTCGCCATCGAAGGCGGCCAGGGCGCGCGCGGCCCGGTCACCGACGGCTGCGCGTATCGCCGTACCGGACGCGGCAAAGATGTGCTCTGGCAGGCCGAACAGCGATAGCAGGCGACGCTGCGTCTCCAGCCCGACACCCCGGGTCAGCGTCAGGCGCAGCCAGGCGGCAAGCGCAGCGTCGCCGGACGCGGGCACGCCTAAGGCTTGCGGAAGCGGTCGCCGACCGTGATCGGGCGCCGGGCGTCCATCACGAGCGCATACGAAATGCTGTCGTAGACGCGGAATACGAAGACCAGACCGGAACGTTCGTCCGGCAGCGTGTAGCGATCGACCTGCTGTTCTTCCCGGATGTCGACCTGGCTGCCGGCCAGATACGCGGCAAAGACGTGGCCAACCTCGACGCCATCGTTGGCCCCGCGATTGAGCAGGACGACGCTGTGCCGACCGGACGACGCGACGCCGCCGACGATGCGCGCAACGCTGCCCTCGATCTCCCTTTCCGGCGCTCGCGGCGCGTAAGCCAGCAGTTCGGCCGGACGCGCTGCCACCAGACGGTCACCCTTGCCGATCTCGTACTGCGCCGACACCACCTGGAAGGTGGCCGGCTCGCCTTCGCGCACCAGCTTCACATCGCCGAGATACTCGGCTTCGTAACCGATGATCTGTTTCGTTTCCGGGTCGCGGATCGGTGCCGCCGGGCGATAGACGTTCCACAGGGAGTTCTTCCCGGTGACGCCGCTCACGTAGGCGATATCGCCACTGCTCAGATACACACGCCCCTCTTCGGTACCGACGATGCGCGGTGCGGTCTCGTTGAACCCGGCCTCGACCGCGATCGGCTTGGCGAGGAAGGGCTCGATCGCCTTGTGCGGAATGGACGCGATCGGCTCCTTGACCGGCTCTTCGTAGGTCTGCGGACTCAACCTCACGGGCTGGCCGACACGCAAGCGCGGCGAACCGTTGAAATCTTCCAGATAGACGATCTGTCCGGGATAGATCAGGTGCGGGTTGCGGATCTGCTCACGATTGAGCCGCCACACTTCGGGCCAGCGCCAGGGTTCCTTGAGGAACAGGCCGGCAATGCCCCACAGCGTGTCGCCCGGCTTGACGACGTGCCGGTCCGGCGCATCGCCGGCAATGGCCGGCGGTGCGGACTGGGCATAGGCAGTCGCGCTTGAAAGGGCGACCAGCAGGGAGCATATAATCTTGCGCATGGTGTGGCCTCGCACGGGCAGCGCCTGCACACGCAGGAAGCTGCCGGGGGTTTGCCTTTCAGTATCGTTACGAACCGGCTCCACCTTGAATGTCCCGCACCGTCGGAACGGTTGCTTGACAAGGCGGCACGCCAACTGCATGCCGAAGTGTAGCAAGCGGCGTCATGTAATGACAGTCTGCATGAAAATTCACCGCTAATCCATTAAATCAGCACGACTTTTATGGCACTGCTCCCGATTCTGAAATTTCCCGACCCGCGTCTGCGCAAGAAGGCCGCGCCGGTTGCCGCGGTAGACGATTCGATCCGCAGCCTGGCCGCCGACATGGCCGAGACAATGTATGCCGCGCCGGGCATCGGACTTGCCGCGACCCAGGTGGACGTGCACAGGCAAGTGATCGTGATCGACATCAGCGAGGAAAGGGACAGCCTGATCACGCTGATCAATCCGCGCATCGTCGAGCGCGACGGCGAACAGGTCTACGAGGAAGGCTGCCTGTCTGTGCCGGGCATCTACGACAAGGTGACCCGTGCCGAACACGTGAAGGTGCGCACGCTGACGCTGACCGGAGAGGAGATCGACATCGACGCGCACGGTCTGCTGGCGGTGTGCATCCAGCACGAAATGGATCACCTGCAGGGCAAGGTGTTCGTCGATCACCTGTCGCAGCTCAAACAGACCCGCATCAAGACCCGGCTCGCGAAGCAGGCGCGCGAAAGCGCCTGATGCCGGCCGTCACCCGTCCACGCATCGCCTTCGCCGGCACCCCGGAATTCGCCGCCCGCGCGCTCGATGCGCTCGCCGCCTTCGACTGCGACATCCCGCTGGTACTGACCCAGCCGGACCGTCCGGCCGGTCGTGGCATGAAACTCGTACCCGGTCCGGTCAAGCAGCGCGCGCTGGCGCACGGCCTGATGGTCGCGCAGCCGGACACGCTGAAAACACCCGAACTGCGCGCGCCGCTGGCCGAGGCGGTTCCCGACCTGTTGGTGGTGGTCGCATACGGCCTGCTGCTGCCGCGCGTGGTACTCGACATCCCGCGCCTGGGCTGCATCAACATCCATGCCTCGCTGCTGCCGCGCTGGCGCGGTGCCGCCCCCATCCATCGCGCGATCGAGGCCGGCGACTCCCGCACCGGCATCACGCTGATGCAGATGGACGAAGGCTTGGACACCGGTCCGATGCTGGCCGAGCGCACCGTCGACATTGCGCCGGACGACACCACTGCCACACTGCACGACAGGCTTGCCGCCACCGGCGCACAGCTGCTTCTCGATACTTTGCCAGCGCTGCTCGACGGGCGCATCGTACCGGTCCCGCAGCCGTCAGACGGGGCCTGTTACGCCGCCAAGATCGGCAAAGGGGAAGCGGTACTCGATTTACGCCGTCCGGCCGCCGAACTCGAACGCGCGATCCGCGCCTTCGACCCCTTCCCCGGCGCGCTGATGAGGGTGGAGGGCACGCCGATCAAGCTGTGGAAGGCGACGGTCGAGGCGCGCAGCGGCCAGCCCGGACAGATTCTTGCGGTCGGCGACGACGGCGTGGTGGTGGCCTGCGGTCGGGACGCGCTGCGCGTGACGGAACTGCAGAAACCGGGCGGCAAGCGTCTGCCGGTGGCCGAGTTCCTGCGCGGTCATCCGCTTGCCATCGGTGTGCGTGCAGAATGCGGCACGCAATCGTAATCGGGGGTTGCGACCGCCGCAGCGCTTGAATTTTTTCGTTCGCACACGATCTATGGTGCGTATCCGTTCCTGATGAAAGGTATTCCGAATGTTCGGCAACTGGCTCAAGACCTCGATCCTGATGGCGGGCATCGTCGCGCTGTTCGGCGTCGTCGGTGCGGCCATGGGCGGTCAGCAGGGCATGTTGATCGCCCTGCTGTTCGGCGGCGCCACCAATCTCTGGGCGTACTGGTTCTCGGACAAGATGGTGCTGCGCATGTACAACGCGCGGGAGGTTGACGCCGCGTCCTCGCCCTATCTGTACAACATGGTGGCCGAGCTGGCGCAACGCGCACAGCTGCCGATGCCGCGTGTCTACCTGATCGACGAGGCACAGCCGAACGCCTTTGCCACCGGCCGCAATCCGGAGAACGCTGCGGTCGCCGCCACGAGCGGCATCCTGCAGATGCTTTCCGCGCGCGAACTGCGCGGCGTGATGGCGCACGAACTGGCGCACGTGAAGAATCGCGACATCCTGATCTCGACCATTTCGGCCACGGTGTCCGGGGCCATTTCGGCGCTGGCGCAGTTCGGCATGTTCTTCGGCGGCAGCCGCGACGAAGAGGGCCGTCCGACCAACCCGGTGGTCGGAATCATCGTCGCCATCCTGGCGCCGGTCGCCGCCATGCTCATACAGATGGCGATTTCGCGCACCCGCGAATTCGGGGCCGACCGGGAGGGCGCTGCCATATCCGGCGATCCGGAAGCACTGGCCAGCGCGCTGGCCAGGATAGACGCGTACGCCCGCGGCATCCCGATGCCGACCGCCGAAGCGCATCCGGAAACCGGACAGATGATGATCATGAACCCCTTGTCCGGTGGCGGTCTTCGCGGACTGTTCAGTACCCATCCCGCGACCGAGGAACGCATCGCCCGACTGCGCGAGCTGGCCCGGGGCCGTTGAGAGCGGCGCTGGCGCCCCCACACTCGCGGCGCATTGCGGCATCATGCCCGCACCGGGTGTCACGGCCGGAAGGCTGGGCATACGGCGCGGGCTTTTTCGTTCACGCAGGGGAATTCACGTCATGGACAGAGGCTGGAACGGCGGCGGCGGCGCACGCAACGTGTTGGGCGGGCCACTGGAGCCTTGCTCGTTCAAACCCATTACCGGTTTTTTCCGCGACGGTTGCTGCAATACGGACGAGAACGACTTCGGATCGCACACGGTGTGCGTGGTGATGTCGGATGACTTCCTCGCATTCTCCCGCCTGCGCGGCAACGATCTGTCGACGCCGCGCCCCGAGTTCGACTTTCCCGGCCTGCGGGCCGGCGACCGCTGGTGCCTGTGCGCTGCGCGCTGGTACGAGGCGTACTCGGCCGGTCAGGCACCCCAGGTCATCCTGGTGTCGACGCATGAGGCCGCATTGCGCCATGCGCCGCTGGATGCGCTGAAGCAGCACGCCTGGGTTGGCTGACGCGACCCGTACAATCGCACTCCGCCGCCCGACTCCGCTCCTGCATTGACACCCGCTCCCCGTATCCCGAAGGCGCTGCCGCCCGACTCCCTCGCCGCCTCGTTGCTTGACGCCGCACATGCGGTGGCTGCCGTGAGTGGAGGACATGCGCTGGATGAAGTCTTCGCGCGACAGAACGACGGCCGTTCCGCCAACCCGGCGGCGGTGCGCGATCTGACCTATCAGTGCCTGCGATCGCACGCCGCCATCGAACGCCGTCTGGCCGTGCTGGTACCCCGACCCTTGCGCGAGACCGACCGGCAGGCACTGCTCCAGGTCGCGCTGTGCCGTCTTGAGGCGCGACCCGACGGCGCCCATACGACGGTCAACCAGTCGGTCGAAGCGGCGCGCGCTCTCGGCGGCGATCGCTTCGGTGGATTGATGAACGCAGTACTGCGCAATGCCCTGCGCAGACAGGCTGATCTGGATGCCGCCGTTGCGGCCGACGAGTCGGCACGCTGGCAGCACCCCCGGTGGTGGCTGGATGCGCTGCGCCAGGACCATCCGCAACACTGGCAGGCGATCGCCGCACAAGGCAACGCCCATCCGCCGATGGCGCTGAGAGTGAACAGGCGGCGCGACTCGTTAGCGGATGCGCAGGCGCGACTGGCCGATGCCGGCATCGTTGCCCACGCGCGCGGAGACCACGGTCTGCTGCTCGACCGGCCTTGTCCGGTCGCGCGGATCCCCGGCTTTTCCGGGGGACTGCTCTCGGTGCAGGACCTCGGCGCCCAGCGGGCGGCCGCTCTGCTGGACACGAAGCACGGCCAGCATGTTCTCGACGCCTGCGCCGCGCCGGGTGGAAAGGCTTCGCATCTGCTCGAAATGGCCGACATCGACCTGCTCGCGCTGGACCTGAGCGCACTGCGTGCGCAACGCATCGCCGAGAACTTCGAACGACTGGGCCTGCCAGGCCGTATCGCCACCGGCGATGCGGCCACGCCCGAGGCCTGGTGGGACGGCCGACCTTTCGACCGCATCCTGGCCGACGTACCGTGCAGTGCCTCCGGTGTCGTGCGCCGCCACCCCGACGCAAAGTGGCTGCGCAGGCCGACCGACATCGCTTCCTTCGCCGCGCAGCAGCGCGCATTGCTGGACGCACTTTGGCGGGTGCTGGCTCCGGGTGGTAAATTGCTCTATGCCACCTGTTCGGTGTTTCGTGCCGAGAATCAGGAGCAGGTGGCCGCTTTTGCCGCCCGCCATCCCGACTGTCGACGCCCGAGCCCATGTGCTGCGCCCGATCTGCAACTGCTGCCGACCGCCGAGCATGACGGCTTCTATTACGCATTGCTGGAAAAATCTGCTGACGCGGGCTGAACGCTTGCGCAGGCCTATGCTGGTGCTGCTGTTCGCAGTGCTCGCCGGCCCGGCATTTGCCGCGACCGGCATCGCCATGCGCGACGTGCGCCTGGACCACGGCGACGACGGTTATCAGCTTTCCACCGACATCGGGATCACCTTGTCGCCACGGCTTGAAGAAGCCGTCGCACGCGGCGTCGCGCTGTATTTCGTTCTGGAATTCGAGATCAGCCGCCCGCGCTGGTACTGGCTGGACGAAGACGTGGTCGAGCGCAGTCAGACCTACCGTCTGAGTTACCACGCGCTCACCCGGCAGTACCGCGTATCGACCGGAGCACTTCATCAGAGCTTCGACACCCTGGCCGAGGCGCTCAGACTGGTCGGCCGTCTGCGCAGCTGGCCGGTGGTCGAACTGAGCCGCCTGAAGGCGGGCGAAAGCTATGTCGCGTCCCTGCGCCTGCGCCTCGATGTGACGCAGTTGCCCAAACCCTTCCAGCTGAGCGCCATCGGCAACCGCGACTGGACGCTGGAATCCGACTGGCAGCGCTGGGGCTTCACTGCCCAGGCGCAGGAGGCGCGATGAGAACCTTCATCGTCGCCACCACCGCCCTGAGCGGCGTGTTGTTGCTCCTGTTGTCTCTGGCCAGCGAGAACACCGAGCTGTTTGCACGCAGCTACCCCTTGCTGCTGGGCCTGAACATCACCGTTGCGCTCGGCCTGCTCGCTCTCGTCGCCTGGCTCGTGAATCAGCTGATGCGCGAACACCGTGCCGCGGTATTCGGCTCCCGTCTCAAGCTGCGGCTCTTTGCCGCCTTCGCCGCACTGGCCGTGGCGCCGGGTGCCCTGATCTACGTGCTGTCGGTCAATTTCGTCTCGCGTTCGGTCGACTCCTGGTTCAACGTCCGCATCGAGCAGGCGCTGGAAGGCGGGCTGAATCTGGGCCGCAACACGCTGGACTACGTCTCCGCCGACCTGCTGGAGAAGACGCGGGCGATGGCGCGCGAACTGGCCGACACCCCGCTGCTCAAGCGCAGTGCCCGCCTGGACTCACTGCGTGAGCAGGCGGGCGCGGCCAGCGCGACGCTGTTCTCGCCCGCAGGCCGCGTCCTGTTGACGAGCTCGGCTGCCACCCGTCTGGTGCCACCACTGCCTTCGCCGTCCCAGCTTCGACAGGCGCGGCAGGGCTCGGGCTTCGCCGCGGTCGAGAGCGACGCCGGCGATGGCCTGTCGGCTCGCGCACTCGTGCTGGTAAGCACCGGAACGCTGGCCTCGGACGCCCCGGTTCTGCAACTTGCCCAACCGCTTCCGGTCACCTTGGCGCAGAATGCCGAAGCGGTGCAAGGCGCATACCGCGATTATCAGGAACTGAAACTGGCCCGGGCCGGGCTCAAGCGCATCTTCGGGCTGACGCTCACACTGGCGCTGCTGCTTGCGCTGTTGTCGGCTCTGGCTGTGGCATTCGTGATCAGCCGGCGCATGTCGGCACCGCTGTCCATCCTGGCACGGGGTACCGACGCAGTGATGCAGGGGGACTTCAGTCCGATTCCGGCCGTGGCCTCGCGCGACGAACTGGGCACGCTCACACAGTCTTTCCGGCGCATGACCGAGCAATTGAACGATGCGCGCGCCCAGGCCGATCGCAGCCGGGCGGAAACCGAGGCCGCGCGTACCTATCTTGAGGGCGTACTCGGAAATCTGTCGGCCGGGGTGCTGGCGTTCAGCCCGTCAACCCGGCTGCGCGCAGCCAATCAGGGAGCCATGGCCATACTTGACGACCGGCTCGACGGCTGGGAAGCACTCACGCTGGCGGAATGGCCGCGCCATGGTCAATTGCGCGACGTCATCGTCGCCGCCATCGACGAGGGGCATGAAGCATGGAGCCGCCAGATCGACATTCCCGACCCCTTCGGACCGCCCAAGACCCTGCTCATCCGCGGTTCGCAACTTCCGGCCGCCGGCGGAGGCGGTTTCGTGGTCGTCTTCGACGACATCACCCAGCTCATCTCCGCCCAGCGCAGTGCCGCCTGGGGCGAGGTGGCGCGCCGGCTGGCGCACGAGATCAAGAACCCGCTGACACCGATACAGCTCTCCGCCGAACGGCTGCAGTTCAAGCTGTCCGACCGGCTCGACGCCGACGGACAGAAAATGCTGGCTCGCGCCACTTCGACCATCGTCGACCAGGTCGAAGCAATGAAGAACATGGTGAATGCCTTCCGCGACTACGCGAGGCTGCCCGCGCCAGCGCTTGCGCCGCTCGACCTGAACGGGCTGGTGGACGAAGTGCTCGGACTGTACGAGACGTCGACAGCGCACATCGAACGCCAGCTGTCTCCCGATCTGCCCGCCGTGGCCGGCGATGCCGGCCAGTTGCGTCAGGTCATCCACAATCTCCTGCAGAACGCCCAGGACGCGCTGGCCGACAGCGACGCGCCCTGCATACACATCCAGACGCGACGCCGGGGGGGGCGCGCGGAACTGGCGGTACGCGACAACGGCAGCGGCTTTCCGCCGCAGGTACTGGCGCGTGCCTTCGAACCCTATGTCACGTCGAAAACACGCGGCACCGGGCTCGGACTGGCCATCGTCAAGAAGATCGTCGATGAGCACGAAGGTCGCATAGAAATAGAGAACGTCGCGCCGCACGGCGCGGAGATCCGCATATCGCTGCCTCTGGCGGCATGAAGAAAGCACTCGAGAATGGCTCGCATACTGGTCGTAGATGATGAAATGGGGATCCGCGAACTGCTGTCGGAAATCCTCCGCGACGAAGGTCATGACGTGACGCTCGCGGAGAATGCCGCCGCGGCGCGCGCGGCGCGCGCGGCGCAACGGCCGGATCTGGTGCTGCTCGACATCTGGATGCCCGACACCGATGGCATCACTCTGCTCAAGGAATGGGCCTCCGCCGGGCAGCTCACGATGCCGGTCATCATGATGTCCGGTCACGGCACGATAGATTCGGCGGTCGAGGCAACGCGCATCGGCGCACTCGACTTTCTCGAAAAGCCGATCGCTCTGGCCAGACTGCTGGCGGCGGTCAAGCGTGCCCTGGCGCGCAGCGGTTCGCCGGAACAGCGCCCACCCGCACCGTCGCTGGCCGGCCTGGGGCGTGGCAGCCTTCTGCGCGACCTGCGGCGCAAGATCGAACAGATGGCGACACGCTCGCGCATCATCGTGCTGCGCTGCGGTCCGTCCAGCTTCGGCGAACTGGCCGCGCGTACGCTGGCCGCGCCCGGGCGCCGCTGGATGGAACTGGCGGCGATCAGCGGACCGATGTCGCAGGAACAGCTTGACGCGGCGCGCGGCGGCGTCATCCACACCGGCGAACTCGCTCACCTGTCGCGCATGCAGCAGAAGAACCTTGCATTCGCACTTGATCGCCTTGACCGGCTGGATGCGCGCCTGGTCGCCTGCTCGGCCCATGCGCCGGCCGAACTCCAGGCCGCCGGCTGGGAAGAAAGTCTGCTGGCACGGCTGTTCGAGATCGTGCTGCCCCTTCCGGCGCTATCCGAACTGCGCGACGAAGTCGTCGATCTGGCCGAGGAGGTACTCAGGCATCTGGTCGAGGCCGGCGACGTTCCGTCGCGCCGACTGGCCGATTCCGCCCGTCCTCTGCTGCGCCAGTACGGCTGGCCGGGCGGCTACGCGGAACTGGTGTCCGCACTGCGCTCGGCGGCGCTGGCGGCACTGGACGACGAGATCGACGCCGGTGCCCTGCGCGCGCTGCTCCGTACGACAGGAACACCGGCTCTGCCCGGACTGGACCAACCGTTGCGTGAAGCGCGCGAAGCCTTCGAGCGCATGTACTTCGAGCATCACATGGAACGCGAGGGCGGCAACATGACACGGCTCGCGGAACGCTCCGGGCTGGAGCGGACCCACCTCTATCGCAAGCTCAAGCAGCTTGGTCTGCCGGTCGGAAGAAGAAGCGAACATCACGACTAGCGCGGATGGCCCCGGCGCGGGCTCCGGTCGCACCGTTCCCGGTCTTTGCATGCCAAAGGAATTTGTCGATAGACTGACGGCCGTCGCTTTCCGATGACATCGAGATGTCTCTTGCCCTGCTGCGCAGTCGAGCCCTTTCCGGCATGCAGGCGCCGGAAGTTGCCGTCGAAGTCCACGTCGCCAACGGATTGCCGGCATTCTCGCTGGTCGGCCTGCCCGAAGTCGAGGTACGTGAGGCGCGCGACCGGGTGCGCGCCGCCATTCTCAGTTCGGGTTTCGAATTTCCGGCACGCCGCATCACGGTCAATCTGGCGCCGGCCGATCTGCCCAAGGAATCGGGCCGCTTCGATCTGCCGATCGCTCTCGGCATCCTGATCGCTGCGGGTGCGCTCGATGCACCGGCGGCCGACCGTCTCGAGTTTGCCGGCGAATTGTCGCTGACCGGCGCACTCCGGCCGGTACGCGGCGCCCTGCCCATGGCCCTGGGTGCCCGCGGCGCCGGCCGCTCCTTCGTGCTGCCCGCCGCATCGGCTGCGGAAGCGGTGATGGCAGGCGGCATGGACATCTTCGCGGCAACCTCCCTGCTCGACGTGTGCGCCCACCTGTGCGGGCAGTCCAGTCTGCCTCGGGCCGTCCCGTCCGAGCTGGCCGCCCGGGAAGACCCGCCGGATCTGGCCGATGTGCGCGGGCAGTTCGAAGCGCGGCGGGCGCTTGAGGTCGCCGCGGCAGGCCGCCACTCCCTGCTCATGACCGGTCCGCCCGGTACCGGCAAGTCCATGCTGGCCGCCCGCTTCGTCGGCCTGCTGCCCGACATGGACGAGGCCGAGGCGCTGGAGACGGCCGCCGTGCTGTCGGGTGCCGGCCTGTTCGATCCGTCCGGGCTCGGCCGGCGTCCGTTCCGCGCGCCGCATCACTCGGCCAGCGCCGCCGCACTGGTGGGGGGCGGCGCCGTGCCGAGACCTGGCGAAATTTCACTGGCGCACAACGGCGTGCTTTTTCTCGACGAGTTGCCGGAGTTCGAGCGGCGCGTGCTCGAAGCGCTGCGCGAACCACTGGAAACCGGTCATGTGACGATTTCTCGCGCCAGCCACCGCGCAGAGTTTCCGGCTCGGTTCCAGCTGATCGCCGCAATGAATCCCTGCCCCTGCGGTCACCTTGGCGACCCGTCGGATCGCTGCCGCTGCACACCCGATCAGATCGCGCGCTATCGCGCACGACTGTCCGGCCCTCTGCTCGACCGTATCGACCTGCAGGTGACGGTGCCGCCTCTGTCCGAAAAGGCACTCACGGCCGGTCCGGGCGAGTCGAGCGCACAGGTCAGGCAGCGTGTTGCCGTCGCATACGCGGCGCAATGCGCGCGCCAGGGGAAGGCGAACCGGATGCTCGAGGCTGGAGACATCGAGCGCCACTGCCCGCTGAGCGATGCTGCCCGCACCTTGCTCGCGCAGGCGATGGCGCGGCTGGGCCTGTCGGCGCGTGCCTATCATCGTTGTCTGAAGGTGGCGCGGACGATTGCGGATCTTGCAGCCCGGGAGGTGATCGACGCCGCCGACGTGGCCGAGGCGGTCAAGTACCGGCGATCGCTCGATGGAACGGGTCGGCTCGGGACTCATCCCGAACGCGGTCAGGATTGCTGACCGGCCGGCGGCAGGTTCGCGCCGGGCGCTGTGCCGCTTCGCCGCAACACCTCAACGGTTGCCCGCGATTTCCCTGAAGCGTGCCCTATCCTCTTCGAAGCGCTTCCGGGTATCGGCCAGTTCCCGCTCCTTGGCCGTGATGTTCGCGCCGATCTGCCGCAAGTCCTCGGCATTGGTGTCGAGGCGGTCCTTGACACCCGACGGCACGCGCTTTCCGGTGCTGGTAAAGCGGGCTGCGTCGGCTTCAAGCTTCTGCTGCCGGTCGCTGAGCGTCTGCTGCTGTTCGCGCAGGCGGGTCAGCAGTTCCTCGATGTCGGCGACGCGACGGTCGCGCGCGGCGTCGATCTCGCGCTCGCTGGTATAGGTATTGAGCAGTGTGGTATCGCGACGACGCTGTTCCTGCCGCACCATTTCCTCTTCCCGCGCCTTCTTCGCGTCGGCATCGCGCCGGGCGCGCTGGGCATCGCTCATCGGCGCATCGACCTGCTTCACGGTCGCCCCCTGGCTGTTCAGCTCACGGTAGCTGCGGTCGGCACAGGAAGCCGGGAGCACGTCACCACACACCTGCTGGCCGCGCGCGTCCTTGCAGCAATAGACGCGCGCCTCGCTGGCAGGCACCTTCAACAGGGCCAGTCCGAGCAGGCCCGCCAAGAAGTGACGCAGATTCCCGGATTTCATGTTCAGCCATTCACTCCGTATTTCGAGCGGTACGCCTGCACCGCTTCGAGATTACCCTGCATGCCCGGGCTTTCCCGCAGATAGCCGACCAGATCGTCAAGCGTCGCGCAGGCCAGCACCGGCATGCCGTAAGAACGTTGCACCTCCTGAACCGCCGACCATTCTCCGGCACCCCTTTCCATACGGTCGAGGGCAATCGCCACACCGGCCGGTTCGGCACCGGCTGCGCGTATCAGTTCGACCGACTCGCGCACCGAGGTACCGGCACTGATGACGTCGTCGATGATGAGCACGCGCCCCCTTAGCGGCGCACCGATCAGCGTGCCGCCTTCGCCGTGGTCCTTGGCTTCCTTGCGGTTGAACGCGAACGGCAGGTCACGGCCGCGTTGCGCGATCTGCATGGCCGTGCCGGCGGCCAGGACGATGCCCTTGTATGCCGGTCCGAACAGCATGTCGAACTGAGGTGCGCGGTTCAGGATGGTTTCGGCATAGAAGCCGCAAAGCTTGAGCACCGAAGCGCCACTGTTGAACAGGCCCGCATTGAAGAAGTAGGGGGAGTCGCGTCCCGCCTTGGTAGTGAAGCTGCCGAAACGCAGCACGCCGGTATCGACAGCGAACTTCACGAATTCACGTCTAGAATCCACGGGCTTTCCAATCAGAACGGACAAACCGGCCATGTTACGTATCGTGTCGCTCAACCTCAACGGTATCCGCTCGGCCACCTCCAAAGGCGTGTGGGACTGGGTCGCGGAGGAGTCGCCGGACGTGCTGTGCGTGCAGGAACTGAAGGCACAGGCCGCGGATCTCGACGCAGCGATGCGCGCACCGGCCGCGATGGGGGGCAGCGACGGTCACTTCCATTTCGCGTCGAAAAAGGGTTACAGCGGTGTCGGCCTGTATGCGCGCCGGACGCCGGAACGGGTGATCACCGGCTTCGGCGTGGCGGAATTCGACGATGAAGGGCGTTATGTGGAAGCCGACTTCGGCGAGCTCACGGTCATTTCGCTCTATCTGCCCTCCGGCTCCAGCGCGCCCGAACGTCAGGAGGCCAAGTTCCGCTTCCTCGACTGCTTCAGGCTCCATCTGGCCGAACTGCGAGCCAGCGGACGCGAAATCGTGATCTGCGGCGACTGGAACATCGCGCATCAGGAAATCGACCTCAAGAACTGGAAGGGCAATCTCAAGAACTCCGGCTTCCTGCCCGAGGAGCGGGCCTGGATGAGCGCGCTGCTGGGCGAGGCGGGCTGGGTGGACGTCTATCGCACGCTGCACCCCGACGCCACCGATGAGTGCTACACATGGTGGAGCAACCGGGGGCAGGCACGCGCGAAGAACGTGGGCTGGCGCATCGACTATCAGATCGCCACGCCGGGCATTGCGGCACAGGCGCTCACGGCAAGGGTCTACAAGGAGATACGCTTCAGCGATCATGCTCCGCTCATTGTCGACTACGATGGCGGTATCGCATGAGAACCCGACAGGGCACTGCCCGGCGGAGAACCGTATCTTGACCGTATTGCGCACTCGTCCCGTTGCCGCCTTCGTCGGTCCGTTCGCACAAGCGCTGGCCGCGTCAGGGTCGAGCCTGCACAAGTCCGTCACCGGACTCGTGCGCCCGCTCGGCTTCGACGCGTGTCCTTCGCCTGGCGCCGGATATCCGTCCGGCCGCGGGTCGAACACGCCTGTCGCGATGGGTTGCCTCACCATCCGGCTGGCAGACCCGATCGAACATCACGCCTCGGGCGGTGCGCGCGGTGTTGCTGCGATGCTTGACCCGGGTCAGTACGGCTTCAGCGATACGGATGGATGCTGTCACGATCTGGCCCGCGACCGGATCTTGCCGGGCGCGGGCGGAACGGACGACTTCGAAGTCCGGTCGGTATAGAGAATTTCACTCGAAAAGGAGAAGAGCAATGTCCGAATTGATCGACCCGAACACCGTCACCAAGGAAAAACTGGTCGCCGACCTCAGGGTGGTGATCGCCGACGCGGAAGAACTGCTTCGCGTGACCGCCAATCAGGCGGGTGAAAAGGTGGGTGAATTGCGTGTTCGCATGCAGGAAAACCTGACCGCAGCGCGTCACAAGCTGGCCGACGCGGAAGCGGCACTCAAGGAGAAATCGCGGGAAGTGGCCCGGGCCACCGACGACTACGTGCACGAACATCCGTGGCGTTCCATCGGCGTGGCGGCTGGCGTCGGTCTGCTGGTCGGTCTGCTGATCGGTCGCCGCTGAGTCCGCAATGGCCGCAACGCCCCGGCCGGAGCGCCTTGCCGTATCGCTGAAGGGCTTCGTTTCCAGCCTGATCGAAATCATCCACGTCAGGCTGGAACTGATCACTGTAGAAGCGCGCGACGAAGCCTTGCGCCTGACCGAACTGCTGGTTTATGGCGCTCTGGCCATTGCTTTCCTGACCTTCGGCATCGCGTTTCTGGCCGTGCTGCTGACCGTGTTGCTGTGGGACAGCCATCGTCTTCTCGTGCTGACGCTGTTTTCCACGCTGTTCATCACGCTCGGGACGGTCGCGGCCGTCATCGCGCGCGCGCGGGTGGCAGAAGGCACGCGGCTGTTCGCCGCCTCGCTGGACGAGTTGAAGCGCGACCGCGACGCGCTTGACCGATGAGCCTGCGTCGCATGCGGCTGGCGCTGCGGCGCGAACGACTGATCGAACGTTCGCGCATGCTGCGCCGCGAAACGGCGGAACGCGCACATGCACTCGATCCCCTGCTCGATGCGGGCGATCGTGTGCGCGACGGGGTCGCCTGGTGTCGTCGCCATCCTGGAGTGCTGGCGGCGGCTGTGATCGGCTTCGCCCTGATCAGGCCACGACGAGCCTGGCGCTGGGGCATGAGGCTGTGGGGCGTCTCGCAGCTGTTCGCTTCGCTGCAACACCGCTTGCATATGGACTGACCCGACTGCCCGGATACACACGATCGTGCGGCACGAGCCCTCAAGTTTTCTGGCAGCGCGCCGAATTCAGTTCATTCACAGCGCATCCACTTCTTCCGACCATGTCCCAACACAGCGCGCAGGAACTGGCCCACAGGACGACTGAACTGGTCACCCTGCCCGCCATCTATCACCGGGTGAAGCAGGTCATCGATGACCCGGACGGCTCCGTGATCGAACTGGCCAAGGTGGTTGCGGCCGACCCGGGCATCACGATGCGTGTTCTGCGCGTGGTCAACAGCGTGTTCTACGGTTTCCCGGGCAAGATCGAAACCATGTCGCGAGCGGTCAGCGTGCTGGGCATGCAGCAGGTTCACGACATCGTTCTCGCCGCCACCGTCACGGCCGTATTCGCCGGCATGCGTCCGGAGCGCATGGACGTACTGCGTTTCTGGCGCGCCTCGGCGATGCGCGGCCTGCTGGCCCGCGCCGCCGCCAAGAGCTGTGGACTGCTCGACGCGGAACGGCTGTTCGTCGGTGGCATGCTGGCCGACATCGGCCATATGGTCATGTACATGCACGTGCCGCAGCTTGCGGAACAGGCGCTGGTTGAACATCGTACGTCGGGTGCGGCACTCGACCTGATCGAGCACAACATGGTCGGATGCGACTTTGCCGCAGTCGGCGAGGCCTTGCTGACCGAATGGCGCCTGCCGCGCAGTTTTGCCGTGGCCATCGGAGCTCAGGTTGACCCGACCCGTGGTGCGCCACACGAGTTCGAGGCGTCGCTGCTGCATCTGGCCAGGCACGCCGTCGGCCACGAGGGCGAACTGGTCGATTCCGCGCGCATCGTGGCGAGCGCCTCGTCGGCCGCCTGGCACATTACCCGCCTCGAACCCCAGGCGTTCGAGGGTGCGTGCGCGGAAGCGGCGACTTCCCTGGCCGCCGTGATGGGCCTTTTCTTCCCCGAATACGCCTGAATCGAACCCGGTCGGCGCCCGCGATACGCCACCGGATCGACGCGGCTGGTATCGTCGCGGATACACACGCCTCTCCCGTCCGCTAGACGATGTCCTTATTCCCCGCTGCCGGCTGGCTTGCCAGTCTCAGGGTCTATACCCATCCCCGCGTCATCGGCATGATGTTTCTCGGATTTTCAGCCGGCCTGCCGCTGATCCTGGTGCTCGGCACGTTGTCATACTGGCTGCGCGAAGCGGGCATCGAACGTTCCACCATAGGCTATTTCAGCTGGATCGGTCTGGCCTACGGCTTCAAGTGGATGTGGTCACCGCTGGTGGACCGACTGCCCTTGCCCGGACTGACCAGGCTGCTCGGACGCCGACGCGCCTGGCTGCTGCTGTCCCAGACCGCCATTGCGGTCGCCCTGCTCGGCATGGCAAACACCGACCCCGCCCAGGCGCTGGAACGCATGGCCTCGTGTGCACTCGCGGTTGCCTTCGCGTCGGCCACCCAGGACATTGCGCTCGATGCCTACCGCATCGAGGCGGTCGAACAGCGTCTGCAGGGCGCCATGGCAGCCACCTATCAAGGAGGCTACCGGATTGCCATGATAGCCGCGTCGGCCGGCGTGCTCTGGCTGGCCGCATCGGTCGATGCCACCGACAATGCCTACGAACATGCGCCCTGGCGTTTCGCCTATCTCGTCATGGCAGCGGGCATGGCTGTAGGCATCGTCACCACCCTTCTGATCCGCGAACCCGACGCACCGGTATCCGAGGACACCGTACGGCGCGAAGCCGGTGCCCGCGAATGGCTGGCACGCGAAGGTCTGCGCGGGCCCCTGCTGACGGCAGCCTCGTGGGTGCACGGTGCCGCCGTATCCCCTTTCGCCGACTTCGTTCGCCGCTATCGCTGGCATGCCCTGTTGCTGCTGGCGCTGATCGGCAGTTACCGCATCTCGGACGTGGTGATGGGCATCATGGCCAACGCCTTCTATGTCGACATGGGCTACACCAAGGACGAAGTCGCCAATGTGGCGAAGGTGTACGGTGTGGGCATGACGATTGCCGGAGCAGCGATCGGCGGCGTACTGACGGCGCGCATGGGCGTCATGAAGACACTTTTCCTCGGCGCCGCGCTGTCGTCGGCGACGAATCTGTTGTTCGTCTGGCTGGCCGGTCGCGGCCATGACGTGGCCGGACTCATCTTCGCCATCTCGGCCGACAACCTGTCGGCAGGCATCGCCTCTTCGGCCTTCGTGGCCTATCTGTCCGGCCTCACCAATGTCGCCTACTCGGCCACGCAATACGCGCTGTTCAGCTCGTTGATGCTGCTGCTGCCGAAATTCATCGCCGGGTTCTCCGGCGTCTATGTCGACGCGCACGGCTACCCGGCCTTCTTCACCGCGACCGCACTGCTCGGGGTGCCGGTGCTGGGGCTGGTATTGCTGGCGGGGAGGGGCAGGAGGGACTAGGGGTCAGGGGAAGCATGCGGGCTGCTTCGCCGCCCGGAATTCACTAGTCCCTGATCCCTAGCCTCTGGTCCCTCCCAACCGATACAGCGCAAAACTGCCCAGGAAATTCGGCTCGTCGGTCACGCGCTGGCCGGTATCGTCCAGCACAAGCCGCTCGCGGATTCCGATACCCAGCTTTCCGCACAGCGCTTCGAAATCGGCGACAGTGAAGAAGCGGACGTTGGGCGTTTCATACCACTGGTAGGGCAGGCGGTCCGACACCGGCATATGCCCGTCCATGATGGCCATGCGGTGTTTCCAGAATGCAAAGTTCGGAAAGCTCACCACCGCCTCGCGACCCACGCGAAGCATTTCGGTCAGCAGCTTTTCCGTACGGAGCAGGGTCTGCAGCGCATTCGAAATGATGACCAGATCGAAACTCTGGTCGACGAAATCGTACAGTCCCTTTTCCAGATCGATCTGCAATACGTTGATCCCGTTCTTCATGCAGGCGATCACGCGCTCGACGTCGATCTCGACGCCGTAGCCGCTGGCGCCGCGGCTGTTCTTCAGGTGGCGCAGCAGGGCGCCGTCGCCGCAGCCAAGATCGAGCACGCGCGCACCGGGGCTGACCCAGCCCGCGATCACGTCGTAATCTATGCGTCCGTCCAGTGCAGTCATGTCAGTACTCGCCAGTTCGTGTCGACAGTGCGGACATCGCCGTACGCACGCTTCCGGGATTGCGTCATTGCGGCCTCACACGGTGATGTTGTCGAAATAGGCGCGCAGCACCGCGTGGTAGTGCGGGTCGTCGAGCAGGAAGGAATCGTGGCCGGCCGAGGATTCGATTTCGGCGTAGCTCACATTGCGCCGGTTGCGCATCAGCGCATCGACGATTTCGCGCGAACGCGACGGCGCGAAGCGCCAGTCGGTCGAGAAGGACACAAGCAGATAGTCGGCGGTGACCGGAGCGAACGCGTTGGCCAGATCGCCGCCCGCGTCGTGCGCCGGGTCGAAGTAGTCCAGTGCACGGGTGGCCAGCAGATAGGTGTTGGCATCGAAGCTGCCGGCGAACTTGTCGCCCTGGTAACGCAGGTAGGACTCGACCTCGAATTCGACCTCGAAACTGAACTTGCGGCCGCCCTCGCGCAGCCGACGGCCGAATTTCTCGGCCATCAGATCGTCGGACTGATAGGTAATGTGGCCCAGCATGCGCGCCAGCCTCAGGCCACGCCGCGGCAGCGTGCCGTGCTCGTAGAAATGGCCGCCGTGGAAATCCGGATCGGTGATGATGGCTTGGCGCGCCACCTCGTTGAAGGCAATGTTCTGCGCCGTCAGCTTCGGTGCCGAGGCAATCACCAGTGCATGGCGCACGCGTGCCGGCAGGTGGATGGTCCACGCCATGGCCTGCATGCCGCCCAGGCTTCCGCCGATGATGGCCGCCCAGCAGTCGATGCCGAGCCGATCCGCCAGCAGCGCCTGCGCCGCCACCCAGTCCTCCACCGTCACCACCGGAAAATCGGCACCCCAGGGCTTCCCGTTCTCCGGGTTGAGGCTCATCGGGCCGGTCGAGCCGTGACAGCCGCCGAGGTTGTTTACCGCGATGACAAAGAACTTGCGGGTATCGAGCGGCTTGCCCGGGCCGATGAGGTTGTCCCACCATCCGCTGTTCTTCGGGGCGTCGGCGTGGATGCCCGCAGCGTGATGGTGACCGGACAGTGCCGGACAGACCAGCACCGCGTTCGAACGGCTCGCGTTCAACTCGCCATAGGTTTCGTACATCAGGTCGAAACCGGGCAGTACGGCGCCGCTCTTGAGCGTCAGTGGTGTGTCGAAACGCGCACGCAGCGGGCTGACGATGCCGACGCTGTCTTCAGGGAATGCGATGTCGTTGACCATGAAAAAACCCGGTTGACCAAAGCCAGGACCGGGTTCGCCCTCGCTTTAGCCGAATTTGTAGGGGCTCCGTCGGGAGAAACCCGGGCGCCCGCAAGCTGAGACAAATCGGCGCCCTGAAACGATGAAACAGTGACCGCATTCTCGCGGATCGGACGCGAAAGTCAATCTGCGCCGCGTCAGATGCTGACCGCAGTGCCACTCACGCAGACCATGAGCATGCCGTTGTCCGCACCCAGCACCTCGTAGTCGATGTCGATGCCGACAACGGCGTTCGCGCCCAGCTTGGCCGCCACTTCACTCATTTCCCGCATCGCCGCCTCGCGTGCGTCGGCCAGCGTACTTTCGTAAGCGCCGGCGCGGCCGCCCACCACGTTGCGGATGCTGGCGAACAGATCCTTGAAGATATTGGCCCCTATGATGGCCTCGCCGGTCACCACGCCGTGGTACTGGCGGATCGGACGACCTTCGAGTGTGGGCGTGGTGGCGAGCAGCATCGGCATTCTCCGGTGGTATTACTCTTCGTCCATCACCGCGGTGGTGTAGACCTCCTGCACGTCATCGAGACCGTCCAGCACGTCGAGAAGTTTCTGCATCCTGGCCGCGTCCTCGCCGGCCAGCGGCGATTCGTTCAGCGGCTTCATCGTCACTTCGGCAAACTCCGCCTTGAAACCGGCCTTTTCGAGTGCCTCCCGGACGGCGACAAAGTCTGCCGGCGGGCTCAATACCTCGATCGACCCATCGTCGTTCGTGAGCACGTCCTCGGCGCCGGCTTCCAGCGCCGCATCCATCAGCGCATCTTCCGGCGTTCCCGGTGCGAAGATGAACTGGCCGCAATGCTTGAACATGAAGGCGACCGAACCGTCCGTGCCGAGATTGCCGCCATACTTCGAAAAGGCATGCCGCACGTCGGCCACGGTGCGGGTGCGGTTGTCGGTCAGGCAATCGACCATGACCGCGGCGCCACCGATGCCATAACCTTCGTAACGGATTTCCTCGTAACTCGCACCGTCGAGCTCACCGGTGCCGCGCTTGATCGCGCGGTCGATGTTGTCGCCGGGCATGTTCTCACCCTTCGCCTTGTCCACCGCCATGCGCAGGCGCGGATTGAAGTTCGGATCGCCGCCGCCCATGCGGGCTGCCACGGTGATTTCCTTGATCAGCTTGGTGAACACCTTGCCCCGCTTGGCGTCCTGACGTCCTTTGCGGTGCTGGATGTTGGCCCACTTGGAATGACCGGCCATGAAATGCTTCCGTCGGATTGTTCGAGGAGGATGATTTTAGTCGACAGCGAGGCTGTCGCGCGTTCAAGCACACCCGGCATGCGTCCGTTAATCGGATACCGTCACAGTATCTGCTGGCGTCCTGTCACGCCCGGCCATCTGGCAGCATGAATCGCGTTCGCCCCCTTCTTGCACTGCTGGCCGCTTGCGCGGTTTCCAGCCTGCACGCCGAAAGCCCCGCCGATCCGGTCTGGCGCTTCGGCGGCTTCGGCACATTCGGCGCCGGCTACCATCGCAGCGAGGGTGTGCAGTACCGGCGCGACCTGGAACAGGAAAGCGGCTACACCGGCCGGAAGCTCGGCTTTCGCGGAGATACCCGGTTCGGCCTGCAGGCGAACGCCCGTTTCGACCCGCGCTGGAGCGCCATGGTACAGACGGTGAGCCGGCTGCGCGCCGACGGTAGCTGGCAACCCGACCTGACCTGGGCCTTTGTGCGCCATTCGCCCGCCGACTGGCTGGAAGTGCGCGTCGGCCGGCTCGGCGTCGACATCTACCAGAACGGCGATTCGCGCCACGTCGGCTACGCCTACACCACTGCCCGGCCGTCCATCGAGCTGTACGGTCTTCTCACCCAGGACAGGTTCGATGGCATGGACGCGACCGTGCGCCGGACCGTGGGCACTGGCGTTGCCTCGTTCAAGCTGTATGGCGGCGGGACACGCGGCGACTTCAATCTCTACGGCGCCGAGTTCCGGACCGACAACACGCGCACCTTGGGGGCGACGCTGGAATGGGCAAGCGACGCGCTGACGCTGCGCGCGGCCTGGGGTGACATGTACGCGCGTGACGACGAGTCGCTGCAGGCACTGGCCGTCGCCCTGCGGCAGGTGCCGGCCTCCGTGTCGCCGCAGGCCGCCTTGCGGGCCGACCGGATCGACAGCGCGCACCGTGTCAATTTCGCCGGTGTCGGCGCCCTGTACGAACATGGCGCGTTCTCGCTGGACGCAATCGCGGGCTGGGAACGCTTCACCGGCTTTCCCGGCTTCGAGGGCTGGGCTGCTTCGGTTGTTGCCGCCTTCCGGGTCGGCCGATGGAAACCGTACGCCGGATATGGCCGCATCGTGTTCTCGCCCGACGACAAGCCGCTGTCGCTGCCGGCGCTCGACAGCGGGCTGGTCGAACTGCAAGCTGCCTACGACCGCGTGACCGACCGGCTGCGCATGGATCAGTACACACTGACCGCCGGTCTGCGCTATGACCTGGCCGCCAACCACGCGCTCAAGTTCCAGCTGGACCACACACGGGCGGCGGCATCGGCGATGCTTGTCGACCTGAACGGCCTGCCGATACGCGAGCGCAGTGTCACGCTGTATACCCTCGTGCTTGATTTCGTGTTCTGACACCCGCATGTTCTCCGTGCTCCGCTTCCTGCTGCTCTCCGCTATCGTGCTCGCCGCCGACGCGGTGCGCGCCGTCGAGCTGGCGGTCATCGTGCATCCGGACTGCCGGGTCGCTCACCTGACGCGCGAGCAGGTCGCCCACATCTTTCTTGGCCGCGTCAAGTCTCTGCCGTCGGGCGAGCCGGTCAGCGTCATGGACACCGTACCGCAGCGCGAGCCCTTCTACCGCACCGTGGTCGGAAAAGGGCTGAATGAAATCAACGCATACTGGGCCCGCTTGCGCTTTTCGGGGCGAACGCAACCGCCTCTGCAGATGCAGGACGCACGCTCGGTGATCGAGCGTGTTGCAAACAATCGCGGCGCCATCGGCTATGTCGAGGCGAGCCTCGTCGACAAGCGTGTCAGGGTGGTGATGAACATTGAATACTGAAACCGGCGGCACCGCGCGTTCGCATCGACTCAGTCACAGCATTGTCTGGCGCACGACGCTGCTCATCCTGTTTTTCGCCGGGCTGGTCGGCGCTCTGGTCGCGATGGCAAGCACTGTGCTGGTCGCACGCGAAGAAATGGAGCGCCTGCAGCAGAACCTGGTCGAGCTGATGGGGACGGTCGAACGTACCGCCAGCATTGCTGCATTCGCTCGCGACGAACAGCTGGCCGCCGAAGTGGCGCAAGGCCTGCTGCGCAACGGCTCGGTTGCGAAAGTCGTCATTCGCGAAGGCGGGCGCGAACTGGTGGCCATGGGCGAGCAGCAAGAGGTCGTCCAGGGCGTGCCGGCGATCATGACCCGCGCCTTGCCGTCGCCCTTCTCTGCCGCCGAGACGGTCGGAGAACTCGAGATCTGGCCGGCACGCACGCGTATCGAACACGACGCCGGAGCCTATTCCCGCTTCATTGCCATCATTCTCGGACTGCAGCTGATCGCGGTGATTGCCGCCGTCGCCTGGGTCGTACTGAATGTGATCACCCGGCCGGTCAAACGCCTTTCGGACCAGCTTCATCAACTCGAGATCGGTTCGGCGCACCAAGTGGACCCGCCACCGGGCCACGGTGAAGACGAGATCGGCCGGCTGGCCGACGACATCAACGGGCTGATCGCGCGCATGGACGGCATGCTCGCCGCCGAACGCGATCTGCGCGCTCAGCGCGAGGTATCCGAACGCAAGTTCCGCCTCATTTTCGAAAGCGCGGAAACAGGCATCTTCACGCTGGACAGTGCCGGGCTGCTGCAGGACTGGAATCCATGGCTGTCACGCGTACTCGGTCTGGCGGCACACGAGGCCGGTCAGTCTTCCGGCGCTCTGCGCGCCCACCTGGGCGATCACGCTTCGCGACTCGATGCTCTGATGGTGCGCGTGCTGTCCGACCAGAGACCGGCGGGCACCGACTTCCAGATCGTGTCCGCGCACGGCAACGAGATCTGGCTGCACCTCGTGCTCAACCCGATCGCCGGCAACCTGATGCAGGGCATCGCCAACGATGTCACCGAACAGAAACGGGCGGAGGCCTGCGCACTGGCCATGGCAGAACGCGACCCGCTGACCGGCTTGCTGAATCGCCGCGGCATGGAGCACCGGCTTGGCAGCGCGATCGGCATGCTGGAAGGCGGCGGGCTGGCGCTCATGCTGCTCGATCTTGACGGATTCAAGCAGGTCAACGACACGATGGGTCACGATGCCGGCGACCGCGTACTGGTCGAGGTGGCGCGCCAGCTCGAATCGGTGGTGCGGCGTACCGATCTGGTCGCCCGACTGGGCGGCGACGAGTTCGTCATCGTGCTGTGCGCGCTGGAAACACCGGACACCGCACGCTTCATCGCAGCCAAGGTGGTCGGCGCGCTGGCCCGACCGATGGACCTGGGCGACGGGCGAACGGCACAGATCGGCGGCAGCGTCGGTGTCGCCTATACCGAGGACCGCAGCCACACCCCGGACGCGCTGATGCAGCGCGCCGACGACGCCATGTACGAAGCGAAGCGCGCGGGCAAGTCACAGTTCCGTTTCGCCACCTAGGACTGTGGTCAGGTGCTGCGGCGCGCCTTACTGGCGGTCCGCGCACCGGCGCAACGGCAACACAGTGGAGCGCACCCCGGATGCCTGCTGCGGCGGCCGCGCTGGTAGCATCGCACCATCGCCTCCGAGGACAGAAGCCATGGTCGAACCGCTCCACATCGCCCGCGCCGGCGACCTCTCGCTCGCCCTGCTGCCGAACATGGCCAACCGCCACGGGCTCATCACCGGCGCCACCGGCACCGGCAAGACCGTCACGCTGCAGTCGCTGGCCGAGCGCTTTTCCTACATCGGCACCCCGGTGTTCATGGCCGACGTGAAGGGCGACCTGTCGGGCATGGCTGCGGCCGGCACCGTCAGCCCCAAGCTGCAGCAGCGCCTCGACATGCTGGGCATCACCGACTTCGTGCCCTACCCGAGCCCGGTCTGCTTCTGGGACGTGTTCGGCGAATCCGGCCACCCGATACGCGCCACCGTCAGCGACATGGGCCCGCTGCTGCTGGCCCGCCTGCTCGGCCTGAACGACACCCAGGCCGGCGTGCTCACCATCGTGTTCAAGGTGGCCGACGACCAAGGCCTGCTGCTGCTCGACATGAAGGACCTGCGCGCGCTGGTACAGCACGTCGGCGACAACGCGGCACAGTTCAAGACCCGGTACGGCAACATTTCGACCGCGTCGATCGGCGCCATCCAGCGCGGTCTGCTGCAGCTGGAGGAACAGGGCGCCGACCGCTTCTTCGGCGAGCCCATGCTGGACATCGCCGACCTGATGACCTTCGACGAACACGGCCGCGGCACCATCAACATCCTGGCCGCCGACCGCCTGTACAACTCGCCCAAGCTCTACTCCACCTTCCTGCTCTGGCTGCTGGCCGAACTGTTCGAACAGCTGCCGGAAGTGGGCGACATGGACAAGCCCAAGCTGGTGTTCTTCTTCGATGAAGCCCACCTGCTGTTCAACGAGGCACCGCCGGCGCTGCTGGAAAAGATCGAACAGGTGGTGCGGCTGATCCGCTCCAAGGGCGTGGGTGTCTACTTCGTGTCGCAGAACCCGCTGGACGTGCCCGACAACGTGCTGGCCCAGCTCGGCAACCGCGTACAGCACGCGCTGCGCGCCTTCACGCCGCGCGACCAGAAGGCCGTCAAGACCGCGGCGCAGACCATGCGCGCCAACCCGAAGTTCGACGCCGAACAGGCCATCATGGAACTGGGCACCGGCGAGGCGCTGGTGTCCTTCCTCGACGAGAAGGGGCGGCCGTCGATGGTCGAGCGCGCCTTCGTGCTGCCGCCCGCTTCCCGTCTCGGTCCGCTGACCTCGCCCGAACGCCAGTCCATCGTCCAGCACTCGCCGCTGCGCGGCCGCTACGAACAGACGCTGGACCGCGAATCCGCCTATGAAATGCTGACGGCCGCGGTCGCCGCCAACCCGGTCGCCACCGGCAAGCCGGTGCCGGGCGCGCAGCCGGATGTGGCCACGACGCCGGCCGGCGCGGGCGGCGGCCTGCTCGGCGGCCTGGGCGACATCGTGTTCGGATCGACCGGCCCGCGCGGCGGCCAGCGTGACGGTCTGGCGCAGATGGCGGCCAAGACCGTGGCACGCACGGTCGCCAGTTCGATCGGGCGCGAAATCGTCCGCGGCGTGCTTGGCTCCATCCTCGGCGGTCGACGGAAATAGTGAGTGCCGCCGACGCGCGCCTCGGCATCTGGCTCGCGGTCGTCGCCTCGGCCGGCTTTTCGCTCAAGGCCATCCTGGCCAAGCTCGCCTATCCGCACGGCGTCGATCCGGTCACGCTGGTGGCATTGCGCATGCTTCTGGCCGCACCGGTGTTCGTCGTCGTCGCCTGGCGCGAAGCCCGGCGCGGCGCGCCGCTCAGCGCGCACGACTGGGCCACCGTCAGCGTGCTCGGCCTCTTTGGCTACTACGGCGCCAGCATGCTGGATTTCTACGGCCTGCTCTACATTTCGGCCGGCCTCGAACGGCTGGTGCTGTTCACCTACCCGACGCTGACGCTGCTGATCGGCTGGATGGCGCACGGCCGGCGCATCGCCCGGCGCGAAATCGTCGCCAGCCTGCTGTGTTACGGCGGCATCGCGCTGGCCGTGGTGCACGACATCGAAGTCAGCGGCCAGGCAGCCGTCATCGCACTGGGTTGCGCACTGGTGTTCGGCTCCTCGCTCAGCTTCGCCATCTACCTGACCGGTGCCGCGGCGCCGATACGCAAGCTCGGCGCGACGCGCTTTTCCGCGCTGGCCACGCTGGTGTCAACGGTGGCCGTCGGCCTGCACTTCGCCGCCGTGCGCCCGCTCGACGCCCTGGCGCAACCGGCGCCGGTGCTGTGGCTGGCGGTGGCGATGGCACTGTTCTCGACCGTGCTGCCGGTGTTCCTGCAATCGGCCGCGATCCGCCGCATGGGTGCGCAGACCGCCGCGCTGGTCGGCAGCACCGGCCCGGTCATCACCGTCTTTCTCGCCTGGTGGATGCTGGACGAACCGGTGTCGGCACTGCAGATCGCCGGCACCGCGCTGGTGATCGCCGGCGTGCTGTGGGTGGGACGGCGCTGAGAAGCCGGTCACGACGGCGGAATGCGCTCGTGCTATTTTCCTCGGCTTTCCCGGATCCGGAGACCGATGCATGGACATCTCCCGTTTCGAACATCTGATCCAGCGCCTCGAATCGGTGGCCGCGCGCAACCCGTCGGGCTACCGCGCGCGCGTCGCGGCCGTGGCGCTGCTCGGCTTCGTCATCCTCGCCGCCGTGCTCGGCATGGCCGTGCTCACGGTCGCGGCGCTGGCCGGCATCGTGTTCATGCTGATCAAGGGTGGCGGTGCGCTTGCCCTGATTGCGCTCAAGCTCGGCAAAATCCTCATCCTGCTCGCGCTGCCGTTGTGGCTGCTGCTCAAGACCTCGTTCCGCATGCTGCTGGCGCGCTTCCCCGCACCACAGGGCCTGGAGATCGCGCGCACCGACGCGCCGCGCCTGTTCGAACGGCTGGACGACATGCAGCGACGCATGAACGGCCCCGCCTTTCACCATGTGCTGCTGGTCGACCAGCTCAATGCCGCCGTCGTGCAGTACCCGCGACTCGGCCTGTTCGGCTGGAACCGGCACTACCTGATACTCGGCCTGCCTCTGTTGCAGACGCTGAGCGACGACGAAGCGCTGGCCGTGGTCGCCCACGAATACGGACACCTCGCCGGCAATCATGGACGCTTCGGTGCCTTCATCTACCGGCTGCGCAGTACCTGGGGACAGATGCAGGCAATGGCACAGTCCTGGGACGACTGGGGCAGCCGCCTTGTCGCCCGGCTGTTCGGCTGGTATGCCCCCTGGTTCAACGCCTATTCCTTCGTGATGGCCCGGGCCGACGAATACCAGGCCGATCGCTCCTCGGCCGGACTGGTCGGCGCCGGGGCAGCCGCCCGCGCGCTGCAGCGGGTAGGCGTGGCCGCGCGCTTCCAGGCGCGGGAATTCTGGCCCGGCATCGACCGCATGGCCCGTTCTCAGGCCGAGCCGCCGGCCGCGCTCAGCGGCGAATGGCGGCGCGCACTGTCCTCGCTGGACGACGCGCGCGCCTGCAGTTACCGCGACGAGGCGCTGCAGGAAAGCACCGGCTACGGCGACACTCACCCCAGCCTGAACGACCGCCTCCGCGCACTCGGCGAAGCACCTTTGCCGGTGCTGCCGGCAATCGTCACGACCGCGGCGGAAAGCTGGCTTGGCGAGGCACTGCCGCGGCTGGCCGGCGCGCTCGACGCCCGCTGGACGAACGACGTGCGCGCGCACTGGCAGGAACGCAACAGCTATCTCGCCGAGCGCCTGCGGCAGTTGCGGACGCTGCGCGAAAGCGAGGAGCGCAGCATCGAGGATGAATGGACGCAGCTGCAACTGACTGCCGAACTCGAGCCGGAACACGACCGTCGTCCGGCCATCGAGGCGCTGCTCCGGCGTGCGCCGGATCATCTCGCGGCCCGCTTCGTACTGGGCGACCTGAAGCTGGCGACCGGCGACGCCAGCGGCATCGACGACATCGAGGCCGTCATGCAGGCGGACGCCGACGCCATACTGGCGGGCTGCGAAACGATATGGCGATGGCTGCGCACACGCGATCCGGTGCGCGCCGACCTGTACCGCGAGCGCTGGGAAAAGCGGCAGGCCCACCTGGCCGGCGTGCAGAAGGAACTGGACGCGCTGCATCCGAAGTGCGAGCTCGCCCGCCACGACCTGCCGCCGGAGATCGAGGCGGACATCGTACGCGCCGTGCTGCCGCACGCCGGTCGTCTCGCCCGCGTCTTCCTGCTGCGGCGGCCGATCGCCGCGGATCCGCGGACGCGCGCCTACGTGCTCGCCTTCGACATGACACACCGCTGGGTGCGCAGCGAGCAAGCGCTGGGAAAGCTGGCGCGCGCGCTGGCTTCGGCCGACTATCCGGTATCGCTGCACGTGGTGCCGCTGGGCGCCAGAGCTTTCCGCGGCTGGCGCAAGCGCATCCGAGCGCTCGGCGTCGAGGCTCTGCCGCTGCACACCGCCTGAGCCTCAGGCGGCGATGGACGGCCTTTCCGCGTCGGTCTCGCCCAGCGTGAAGCAGAAGGTCGCCCCCTTGCCCGGCTCGGCGCGCGCCCAGACGCGGCCGTTGTGGCGCCGGATCACGCGCTGCACCAGCGCCAGACCGATGCCGGTGCCTTCGAACTCGCCCTCGCGATGCAGCCGGATGAAGGGGTTGAACAGCTTGTCGGCATGCGCCATGTCGAAACCGACACCGTTGTCGCGCACATAGACGACCGCCTGCTGGCCCCGCCCTTCGGACCCCACCTCGATCACCGCCTGCGGCACCGGAGACGAGAACTTCCACGCATTGCGCAGCAGGTTGTCCAGCGCGATGCGCAGCAGGCCCACGTCGCCGGCCACCCGTATGCCGGGCTGGATGCGGACTTCGCACTGCCGGCGCGGATCGCCGGCATGCAGGCTGTCGGCGATGTCCTGTGCCAGCGAGCTCAGATCCACCGGCTGGCGCTGCAGCGGCAGCCGGGTGACGCGCGACAGTTCCAGCAGGTCGTCGACCAGATGTTCCATGCGCAGCGCAGCACGCAGGATGCGCGCCAGCGCGTCGAAGGCAGCGGGACTCAGGCCTCTCACCTCGGGTCGCGTCAGTTCCGACTCCAGCACACTGGCGAAGCCGTGTATCGCGCGCAGCGGGCCGCGCAGGTCGTGCGACACCGAGTAGCTGAAGCTCTCCAGCTCCTCGAAGGCCGCCTTCAGGCTGGAAGTGCGGCTGCGTACCCGCTCGTCGAGCTCGTGGTTCAGGGCGCGCAGTTCTTCCTCGGCGCGCACCTGCCGGCTCACGTCGCGCGCGCTGCCGCGATAGCCGGCGACATGGCCACCCGCGTCGCGCCAGGGCCGGCCGGACAGTGCCATGATGCGTACCCCGCCATCCTGCTGGCGCCAGTCGATCACGATGTCGCGGAAACTGCGGAACTCGCGGGTCAGCGCTTCCATGTCCTCGTGCAGCTGCGGCCCCGGACGACGCAATGCAAACAGCGCATCGAGCGTGAGGCCGCGCAAGGGCCAGGCACCGTCGGACGTGTGCACGATGATGCGCTGATCGTCGGTTTCCCAGAACCAGTCGGCGGCCGCTTCGGCGAAGTCGCGCAGACGCGTGCGTTCCGCTTCGAGCTCGGAAATCTTCTTGTCGAGCTTGTCGCGCAGCCGCTCGGCGTAGAGCGCGTCGGCATTGCCGGACGGTGGCCGCACGGAGCGACGCGCGGCCAGACCTTCCAGTTCCGCCACCAGCGTTCCGATTTCGCAGGGCTTGACCAGGAAGATGTCGGCGCCCAGCCGATAGGCCAGTTCCTCGTCGCGACGGTCGGTAAAGGTTGCGGTGTAGAAGGCGAACGGCGTCGACGCGAGCTGCGGATGTGCGCGTACCGCCCGGCACAATCCGTAACCGTCGAGCTCAGGCATCAGGATGTCGGACACGATGAGATCGGGCGGCTGCTTCATCGCCAGTTCCAGCGCCACGCGCCCGTCGGCCGCAGCCGTCACGACGTGACCGCGCGCCTCCAGCGCCGCACTCAGCATCAGCCGGGAATTCTCGTCGTCTTCGGCGATCAGGATGTCCATCAGGCTCGGGTCAGTACGTCTTCGATCTGGGTCATGACCCGCAACGGGTCTATGGGCTTCTCGATGTAACCGTTGCAACCGGCCGCCAGCACCCGGTCGCGGTCGCCGGACATGGCGAAGGAGGTGATCGCGATCATCGGAATCGGCGGCCAGCCCTCGGCCGCGCGGATGCGACGCGCAACCTCGATGCCGTCGATGTCCGGGAGCTGGATGTCGAGCAAAATGAAGTCGGGCCGCTCGCGCAGCGCTTCGGCCACCCCCTGCAGTCCGGTCATTGCGCTGCGTGTCGCATAGCCGCCGGCATGCAATATGAAGGTGATCAGTTCCAGATTGTTCTCGTTGTCTTCGATTACCAGGGCGGTCTTCACGGACGCACACCCTCGCGGGCGCGTCCCGAGCCTTCGCGCGGCAGGCGAAGCGTGAATCGGCTGCCCACACCCGGCGTGCTGCTCACATCGACCGATCCGGACATGAGTTCGGTGGCGATCTTGCGGGTGAGATAGAGGCCCAGACCGGTGCCCGGTGTCTTGACGCGAAGATAGGAATCGAGGCGTTCGAAAGGCTGGAACAGTCGCGCCAGACCGATGTCGTCCATACCGATGCCCGTATCTTCGACACTGATGTCAAGCCAGCTGCCGTGCACGCTTGCCTCCACGGAAATTCTCCCTTCGACGGTGTACTTTACCGCGTTGCTCACGAAATTCAGAACGCATTGGAGCAGGCGCCGACGGTCCGCCTGAACCAGAATGCCCGGCGGAACCCGCACTTCGATGTCCAGCTTTTTCTCGCGGGCGGCCGGCGCAATCGAATGCACCGCCTCCTGGATCAGCGCCTCGACCTCGAAGCGCTCCTCGAAGACGTCAATGAAACCAGCCTCGATCTTCGATATGTCGATCACGTCGGTAATCAGTGCCAGCAGATGGCGCGCCGAGCCATACACCCGGGTGAGCTGATCGTGCTGGCGAGTGTTCAGCTCGCCCGCCATCCCGGCCAGCACGACGCCGGTGAAACCGATGATGGAGTTCAGCGGCGTGCGAAGCTCGTGCGACATCGAGGCGATGAACATGGACTTGAGCCGGTCGAGATCCTTCAGCCGCTCATTGGCCTGCGCAAGTTCCGCCGTGCGCCCGGCCACCCGCTGCTCCAGCGTTTCGTTCGCTTCGCGCAGCGCCTGTTCGTTGCGCTTGATGTCGCTGATGTCGCGCAGCACGCTGGAGACGAAGCGCACCTTGCCGTCGGCGTCGCGATGCGCGACCCGCACCGCCGACATGGGCATGATGCGGCCGTCGTGGCAACGCAGCCGGGTCTCACCCACCCAGATGCCGTCGTTCAGCACGGCCGGCAACTCGACCTTGAGGTAATGGCTGTAGGCCTCCGGCGGATACAGGTCACCGACCATCAGGCCGCCGGGCGTCGTTCGTTCGGACACGCCGACGGTGCGGCGCGCCGACAGATTTAGATAGGTGATCCGCAGATCGGTAT
This sequence comes from uncultured Methyloversatilis sp., assembly GCA_964555165.1. Lineage (GTDB taxonomy): Bacteria > Pseudomonadota > Gammaproteobacteria > Burkholderiales > Rhodocyclaceae > Methyloversatilis. The sequence goes on from CAZKRN010000025.1 coordinate 41,803, forward strand.
CGACCGTCGATACATAGTCCGGCGTGGCATCGAGAATGGCCGACAGTCGCACTTGCTCGGCCAGGGCACTGCGCCGCTCGCGTGCCACCAGGAATCGGCCCAGCAGGGTCGCGAGTTCACCGGCAAAGCGCTGCTCGTCGTGGGCCCACTCGCGCCGTCCCCCGGTGTGTTCCAGACACACAACGCCGGCCAGGCGCCCGTCGAGGAAGACCGGTGCGTCCAGCATGGCGGTCACACCCTCGCTCGCCAGATAGCCGGATTCGATGAAGTCGGCCACGCGGGCATCGGCCGACGCGTCGGCAGCGTCTACCGTGCGACCGCTGCGCAGTGCGACGAAATACGCGGGAAAGAGCGCGGCGTCGAGCACGGTGCCCGTGGAATGGCCGCGACACGGCTTCGCCGTCCGATGTCCGTCGTACAGATCGAGGCATCTCAGTTGCCCGCCTTCGTCGTCCAGCCGCCACACGCTGGCGCGCGATACGTCCATCGCCTCGGCAGCCACTTCGGTCAACGTCGCCAAGGCCGCATCGTCGCCGGCCGACAGCGCCTGATCCACCCCGAGCCGCATCATTGCGGCGAGCTGCCGGTCCTGCCGATCCAGCCGGGCACGCTGCTCGCGCCGCGCGCGCAGATCGTCGGTAACGTCGATGAAGGTCGCCTGGATGGCTGCGCTGCCGTCCCAGCTGACCTGGCGGATGACCGAGTCCAGTGTGCGACGCTGACCGTCGCAGCGCAGCACGTCCAGCTGCATCGGCAGCACGCGTCCGACCGACAGCAAGCGCCGGTTGCTGTCGCTGGAAATCACCGGCAGATCGTCGGCGACGACCATATGCGCCAGCGAACGCTGACCCATCAGATCGGCGACCGACTGGAAACCGAGCAGTTCGGCCGCGCGCCGGTTGGCATACACAGGCTGGAACCGGCGGTGGATCAGGATGCCCTGGATGGAGCCGTCGAACAGGTCGAGCAGCTGCGCCTCGCGGGTGCGCGCCTTGCGCGAGGCGGCAGCGCGTTCGTTCAGCGTGATGGACAGCGAATACGCGGCGATCGACATCGTGATGACGAAGGTCTGAAGCAGCAACAGCGCACGCAGCGGCGTTTCGCTGCCGAACGGACCGAGTCCGCGCAGCGTGCCGATGAAGGCGACGGCGTTCATCGCCACCAGCAACAAGCTCATCCAGCGGACCTTCAGCCGGATCGCCGACCACACGAGCACCGCCGGAAGCACCAGCATGTAGGGCTCCGGACCGTCGAGCACGCGCAGGAAAAGCGCGGCCGTCACACCGAGCGTCAGTGTCATCCATGGCAGCGACGGGCGCAGGTCCGCCAGGATGCGATCCGGCTGCAGGCTGCCGGTCCAGCCGGCCACCAGCTGCACCACCAGCAGTACGCCAGCGAAGTGCGCCGCCGCGTGCAGCGTCCAGTCCGAAGCATAGAAAGGGGCATTCGGCACCCAGGCGGCCCGCGCCCCGAAAAGAATGGACAGGACCAGCGCCACGCCGATGAACCAGGCGTAATGATCGGCCCGCATGCGCGGGTAGGGTTGCAGTGGAAAGGTCTTCAACACCTGGCTGCCGATGCCGGCGAGCATGCCGGCAAGCATTGCATCCAGCGTTGCCGAGAACGGGCTGGCACCGCACAGCAGACGGACCACCAGCATCGCCCCCATCGCCGGCAGGGCCTGCCGCGCGCCGTGCATGAGCAGCACCGCGAATACGGCCCCGAGCGCCAGCTGGAGCACCGGCGGCTGGCCGCCGGACAGTGTGAGCAAGGGATCGATGCCCGCCGCCAGCGCCACGATGAACACGGTCGCGAGGTGGGTAGCGAAGGACGGCGGAGTGCGCGGCAACGCAGGCACGATAGGCGGCTGGCAGTGGGATCGCCGCATCTTAACGTCCTTCCGTGGCCCGTCGTATCGGCCGAAGGAACGATGGCCGTGCCGTCGCGTCCGGTAACCGGTACGGCTCCAGCGCACGACCCGGCTTCCCGGACGCGTTCCGGTCTGTCCGCCTGCGGTTTTTCGTGCGTCTGGCGTACGGCGTGTCGACATCGCGATGCACACCCGCCGGACGCACGCTGGAACCGGGCCGCGGCAAGAAGCATGACCGCGCCGCCGGTCACGCCTGGCCGCTCGTGCCCCGAGTGCACGCATGCGCCCGGGCCCGCGGCCGACGAAGACCGGAAAGCCGGGCGGCAGGCTCAGTCGTAGCGCACGCCGACCACCCAGCGCAGCACGTCGCGGTCGGCATACAGGTTGTAGTCGCCCCCCCAGATCGCGGTCCAGGACAGGTCGGTGAACCAGCGCGCCTGCGCATCCTGCAGACGCAAGGCCAGTGTGGTCGCCTTGCGGCCCTCGCTGATCGCGTCGTCCCAGGACCAGCCCTTCACGTCGTGCAGCCAGGACAGCGACGGCAACACCCTGAGCCCGGGCAGCGGCGTCGCGTAGTCGGCCTCCAGCCGCAGCCGGTAGCCCCAGGACGAGGACGACACATAGCCGTTGTTGCTGCACTGAAGGGCGGAACCGAGACACACCCCGTTCACCGGTCCGAGACCGAAAGCGTCGCTGCGTCCGTAGCGGCGTTCGTCGGGCGAGGGCAGGCCGCTCACCGACTTCACGCCCACTTCGCCGGACACGGTGAAGCGCCCGGCACCGAGCACGCCGTGCTCATCGTGCGCTCCGCTCAGGCGCAGCTGGCTGACCCGGTAGCGGTCGAAACCGGAATAGCGCGCGCCCGGTGCCAGCGCGTCGGCTTCGGCACGCAGCGGCGTCGGAGCCACCGTGGATGCGAAGGCGTTCAGCATGTCGGTGTTGTTCACGCGCAGTGCCTGATCGGGCTGCACGGTGTATTCGACATTGAGCCGGGTGCGGTCGCCATCGAACACCGCGCTCCAGCTCAGCGCGAACAGCCGGATGTCTTCCGGGTATTCGAGGTAGTACTGCACGTTCTGCCCGCCCGGATCGCCCGGAATCAGCGGCGGGCCGACGCGGCCGCTCTTGATCGCGCTCACGATGTAGCGACGGCTGTGGAGGTTGGCCGCGTAAAAGGAAAAGCGGCCGAAAGAGGCATTGTCGTACTGCAGGCGCATGCCGTACTGGCCGCCGCCCGAGGGGTCGACGTCGGGCGCGCGGCGGGCGAACAGGCCGAGCGCCCCGGCCTGGCGATCCGAGCCCGTGCCGACATGGACGCGGTCGCATCCGTCCGCCGCGTAATCGGCCAGGCTGTCGAAGCGGCCGCAGCCGGGCAGCACATTCGGTTCGAAGCTGTACTGGTAGAAGCCCTCGACCAGCGCCGGGCCCTCGGTCCACCGGGCGAGCACGCTGCCGGCCGGCACGAACCCTTCGCGCATCGGGTCGACCTCGGAAATGCGCGCGTAGCCGGTCGCGGTCACGTCGCTGGTGCCGGGCAGCGCGCGCATCTGCAGGTCTTCCGCATTCACCTGTTCGATGCCGCCGCCGAAACGGGTGAAGGGCACGCCCCACGGGATGTACTGACGGCCGACCCGCAGCCAGCGCTGCTCCGGCGCCGGGTCGGCGCCGGGCCGTGCGCTGCGACCGATCTGCACCCAGGCCTCCTGCAGCGCCGCCCCGCTGAAGCGCGCACGATGGTGGGCGCCGGCGTCGCTCAGCGTGGCCCCGGCCGCATAGCCGTTCGGCACATGGCCCCAGTCCATGTCCCGTCCTTCGGCCACGCGGTCGGTCCACACGATGGCCGATACCCGGGCAGCGAACGGCTCGCAGCCGACGTCGGCCACGCCCAGCCCCTTGAACACCGAATACACGAGGTCACCCTCGTCGTAGTTCAGATTGCCGTCATCGGTATTCCGGGCGAAGGCCGAACCCTTGCCGGCACCGGCCGCCGCCGCATTCGGCGCGAACACGAAGTCCGGATTGCGGTCCTCGGCACGCCAGGCAGCCCCGTAGGTGGCGAGACCACGCAGGCGCAGGGTGTCGCTGCCGCAATCGGCCAGGACGGGACTGCCGGCCGGCAGCAGAAAGGCCGCCAGCAGTGCGCGGCGAAGGGCAACGACTGCCCGGAGCGGGGGGACCGGCATGGAGGTTTCCTCGTTCTTGTCATGGTTGGTGTCAGGCCCGTCCGACCGGACTGTCGTCCGTTCAGGTATCCGACAGGTGCACAGTATGCCGATCGGTGATTGCGCCCTCGTGATCGCAGCAGCGTGCGGTCACGACCCAGTGGCCCGGCCCGCCGGGCTCGGCATCGACGCGCACGAAATTTCGGTCGCCGTGGCGGAAGGCGCGCGCGCGGTAATCGACACGGGTCGACGGATCCAGCTCGATGCATGCCACGTCCTGCACCTCCTCCCGCTGCATACCGGCGAACGGCAGCGGTGCGTACAGGCCGGAGGACACGATCTGCGTGGCGCGCACGGTGCGGCCCAGCGCGTGCAGTTCCAGTTCGGCGACCGCCGACAGGTGCAGATCGCCGCCGACGAACACGACATGCCGCACGTCCTGCCTGACGATTTCCTCGATCAGCCAGCGCAGCGTCGCCGGATAGCCGCACCAGCCATCCTCGGTCCAGCTGCGGCCGTCGCAAAGCATGACCGGGTGGCCATCGCCGGCGCGGCGATCGAGCGGCGCGATCACCACGCTGCCGACGATGAACTTGGGGCCGGGCCGCGCCCGCACGGCGATCAGCCAGTCGCAGAGCGCGCGCTGCTGCCCGGTATCCATCATGTGCGCGCTCCGCAGCGTGCGCCGATCGCGATAGCTGCGCTGCGTACGCGCATCCATCACGAACACCGGAAAGGCCACCTCGCTGTCATGCGGCAGTGCGTAAGCCATCGACGAGCCCGTCGCGGCCGGGCTGCCCTGATAGAGCCGGGCGGCACGGACACCGTGAGCAGCCAGTGGCGCATCGGTGCCCGCAGGGTGGCCGCTCCAGTCGTCGCCGATTTCGTGGTCGTCGATGGCGAAATGCACCGGCACGCTGCGCCCCAGCGCGGCGAACGCCTCGGAGCCGAAGGCGGCCCGATAGCGCTCCACATAGCGTTCGCGCCAGTCGGCACTGTCGGCGATGCCCGCCGTGGCGTCCGCATAGATCTGGTCACCGACCATGAATACCAGGTCCAGACCTTCGAGTCCGGCATGACCATCGACGTGGCGGAGCAGGCCGCTGTGAGCGCTGTCGGACCGCTCACGATCCATGAACTGTGCCGGATATCGGCAGGAACCGACGGCAAAGCGCAGTGCGGACAGAGGCATGCTGCCAGCAAGGCGCCGGAACCAGGGCTTGCCGGCAATATCCAGGGTACTCATGTCTTGGCTTTCGTGATGCGGGTGCGGCACACGCGCAGGGCCGATGTCCTCGCCATTGCGTACGATGTGCAGATGAAACGGGCCGTGTGCCGGCAGGTGCGGTACGGACACCGTGAAGTAGCGCGCACCGTGCGCGTCATCGGGTACGCGGGTGCTCACCGGCGTCGCCGGCCGCAGTGTGCAGCCGGTCTGTGGGCTGGTTTCGTAGGGATTCAACTCGACCCAGAGGTCCAGGTGCAGCGCACCTTCATGGCGCCGGGCGCCGCCGGCGATCCGGATGTGCCGCGGCAACATGCCTTCATCTTCGGGAAACTCGCCGGCCAGATATTCGCGTCCGCGTTCGAGCACAGTGAGCGACAGCGATCGACCCTCGCGGTCGCGCGCACCGGCCAGCCGCAGGGCGGCCATGGCGGCGCCGTAGCCGGGCCCGACGACGACAATGTCTTCGTCATGGACCATCCCCGCATCGTCCCCGCCGGCGGTCATGTCGGCAATCAATCGCTCGAAAGGGACCGAAAGTCGGGTCATCGTCGTGTTCCGGGATACAGGCGCAGGGCATACCGCCTCGATGTTAGGCGGGCTGAAGCCGGATCCGGATCGTCCAAAAGGCCTAAACTTTCGTTCAGCCCCGACGAGCGGGCTACCGTGGCAGCATCGGAGACCGCATTGTCGAACACCCCCAGCATGAGCCGTCCGGACATCGACTATCTGGTTCTGCGCGAAGCGCAGAAGACCGTGTCGCTGCAGACACGCCACGTCACGCTCGGTCTTTTCTTCATCGTCGGGATCGCCGCCTTCAGCCTGAAGAACACGGTGCCGCTGGCCTACACGGCGGCCTGGGCACTGCCGCTGCTCGGCGCGATGGCCGCGCGCGCACTGCTCGCGCGTGGCCTGCTGCGCGAACTGGGTGAAGGCTTCATGCCGCAGGACCGCCTGCGGGAGTGGGAAACCCGCATGCGCGTCAGCTGTGTCGTGAACCAGGCCTTTGCCGGCTCGACCGTGTGGCTCACCCACGCCGGTGGCGGCGACGATCAGGCCGTGCTGTTCGTGACGCTGCTGTCGGCCCTGTTCGCGGTGGGCGCGATCAACAATCTGGCAGCCGACTTCAAGTCGGTCGCCGCCTCCATTCCGCTGCTGATGGGCCAGCTCATGCTGTTCTGGGCGAGCGAGGGCACACGCGGCCTCACGCTGACGGTCACCCTGCTGCTGGTCACCGTGCTCATGATCCGCTTTGCCTGGAACCACAGCCGCATTTTCCGCGACAGTGTCGCCATGCGCGCCGAACAGGACGCGCTGCTGGCCGAACAGCAGGTACTCACCGCCAATCAGTCGGCCATGCTCTCGCAGGTACGCGCCGCGCTCGACGAGGCGGAAGACGCCAATCGCGCCAAGGCACAGTTCCTGGCGGCCGCCAGTCACGATCTGAGGCAGCCGCTGCATGCGGTTCAATTGCTGGCCGATACGCTCGTGCTGCTCCCGCTGACGGACGAGGCGCGGATCGTGGTCGCCCAGCAGAAGCAGGCGATCTCCGCACTGTCGGAAATGTTCAACAATCTGCTCGACCTGTCGCGCTTCGAAAGTGGCGACGTCCAGCCGCGCTGGGTGGATGTGCCGGTGGCCCAGCTGTTCGCGCAGCTGGATGCCGAATTCGCCCCGCAGTGCGCCGACCGGGGTCTGGCATGGCGGGTCCGCAGCGCCGACGGCCTGATCACCACCGACCCGGTCCATCTGCTGCGACTGCTGCGCAATCTGCTGTCGAACGCGGTGCGCTACACGGTGAGCGGCCACATCGAGCTCGGCGCGGTGTTCGACGGACAGCGTGTACGCCTGTGGGTGAACGACAGCGGCCCGGGCATTCCGCCGGAAAAGCAGGAAGAGGTATTCAAGCCTTTCGTGCAGCTGGGCAACAAGGCGCGCAACCGCGAACAGGGCTTCGGTCTCGGGCTTTCCATCGCCCGTCATCTGGCCAATGTGCTGGGCTCGGCCCTGTTCATGCGCTCGGCGCCGGGCGAAGGCACCCGCTTCACGCTGTTTGCGCGTGCGGCACAGCAAAGCGCGCCGCAGCTCGCGGCAGCGCCGGCCGAAAGCAGCCGTACCGCGCAGATCGCGGCAGCGATGACCATCTGGGTGGTGGAGGACGACGAGTTCGTGCGCATCGCCTTCAGCCATCAGCTCAAGGCGCTTGGACTCGATCACCGCATCGCCGCGTCGCCGGACGAATTCCGCGCCCTGCTGGCAAGCGAGCCGGAACCGGATGCGGTCATTTTCGACGACATGCTGGGTGAGGAGGAATCCGGGCTGGATCTGGCGCTGGATCTGTCTTCCGTGGCACCGGACACGCGCATCCTGATCGCCACCGCCAACACCCGTCAGGACCGCCTTCAGGTCATCGATGACAGCGGTTTCAGCTGGATGCAGAAGCCGCTGACCACTCAGCAGATGCTGGCCTGGCTCACCGCCGGCATGGACGCGCCGCCGAGCTCGATCAACTGAACCGGGCCGGCGCGCGGCGCGGTCGTTCCGCCACCTCGGGCAGTTCGATACCCAGTTCGCGTACACGCAGCAGCAGCTCCATGCGATTGCGCGCACCGACGATGCGGAAAATCGTGTTCAGATGACTTTTCACCGTGCCTTCGGACAGCGACAGGCGGTCGGCAATGACCTTGTTCGGCAGTGCTGTCGCCACCATGGCCACCACTTCGAGCTGGCGCGGGGTCAGCCGCACGCTCGACTGCGCAGGCGGCGACGGGATCCTCGTCGCTGGACCGGTGGGCGGCAGATTCACCAGACCGCTGGCGGTGAGCAGCTTGATGGGCAGATGCGGCCGGCCGCTCAGCACGGTGGCCACGGCAGCCGACAGTTCCGCGGTAGGCTCGTTCTTGGCGACAAAGCCGAGTGCCCCCAGTTCGAATGCACGTGCCATGGTGTCGATGGCGTCGTCGCCCGAATACACGAGCTTGGGCAACGAGGGCCACCGCTCCGACAGCAGCTGGAGCGCATCGAGGCCACGAGCGTCGGCCAGATGAAGGTCGAGAATGACCAGCGCGAACTGTTCGCCGCCGACCAGCAGCGCCTCGGCCTCGGCCAGACTCGACACCTTCTCGCACTCGCTCACCAGACCCTGCACGCGCAGGCAGGCGGCCACAGCATTGATGACGATTTCGTGATCTTCGATGAGCAGCGCACGGCGCGGCGGCGAAGTCGGCACAGACATGGTTTTCCTTCCTCAGGCAGTTCCGGGCTGGCACGGGGAATGACCTTACGGAAGATAGATGAAGCGCGTGTCACAGGCCAGAGCCGGCCGCGGGCGGGCAAGCGCATTGCCGCAATGCCAGGCTGCCGAAAACCCCGCCCATCGGAAATGTCGGCCGTTTGCGTCGCTTACCGCCTCGATCTTGCCTGCACGGCCGGCACGGCGCCCGGCCGCTTTGCGCATGCTTGCACCGGCCATCCGGTCGCGTCCTCGCGCCTCGCCGTGCACCTCGCCAACCCTGACCCTCGTGGTCCGCCGGGCGCCGGTCAGCCGGGGTTTTCGGTCTCCATGCCCACAGACCCTAGTCCTTCCGGAACACCAGCGCCTCCAGTCCCAGCCGGTCGCGCAGCGTGCGCGCGGCAGCCTCGGCCGCTTCGCGGCTGGCGAAGGGGCCGGCCTGCACGCGGTGGCGGGCGCCGTCGCTGTTCACACGCAGGCGGTCGGCCAGTTCCGCCAGCGCATCGGCCACGCGCCGGCTGAGCGCCTGCGCGTTGCCGGGCGCTGCAAAGGCACCCAGCTGCAGCCAGTGACCGCTCGCTGCGACCGGTTGCGCCGACGGGTCGACGGCCAGTTCGGCGATCGCGTCCGCAGCCTCGACCGGCGGCGCACGCCGGATTTCCGGCTGGCCGGCGGCACGGCGCGCCAGCCGGTCGGCGGCGCCGCCTTCGGCAAACACCGCCTCGACCTCGACTTCGGCACTGCCTTCGTTGACATAGCCAAGCTTGGCCGCCGCCGTCCACGACAGATCGATGACGCGGCCCGGCTTGAACGGCCCGCGATCATTCACGCGCACCACCACCGAGCGTCCGCTGGCCAGATGGGTCACGCGGGCATAGCTCGGGATCGGCAGCGTGGCGTGCGCGGCGGTCATGGCATACATGTCGTACAGCTCGCCGCTGGAAGTTTTCTGGCCATGGAACTTGCGGCCATACCAGGAGGCGCGGCCGCGCTGGCGGAAAGGCTTCGCTTCGGTCATCGGTACGAACTGCATGCCCAGCGCGGAATAGGGTCGGTTGGCGAAGCGATGCAGCGGCTCTTCGGTCGGCACCGCGTCGGGGATGGCGGCCAGTGCTGCCACGTCCGGCGCCTTGTCGCCCGGACCATCGTCGAGATAGAAGCCGCCGCCGCGCCGGGTGACCGGCGGCGACGGCGCGGACTCGGTCGTCGGAGCAGGACGGGCGACCGGCGCCGGATCCGTTTCGCCACGGCTCGCCGCGGGCGTACCGGCACAGCCGGCGAGCAAAGCCAGGACCGGGCACAGCGCGAGCAGGCCACAAGTGCGCCAGTCCAGCCTGACCGCAATCCTCAAGCACTCGCACGAAACACCCATGAAAACCTGCGCCATGGCCACTTTCCCGGTTTGCCCGGCGTCACCCTCCGGGTGAGACCGCCTCGCCGCCACGTAAACGGCTCTCATCGACTGCATTCTTCCGGCTCAAGCCGAAAACATCGGTTGAGCGCTTCCCGTGATGCCGGACGCTCTGTCCAACGGAGCGGCCTGCCGCTTGCATCGCTCACCCTCCGGCTTCGGCGCCGCATGCGCGGCCGGGTTGCCCGTCCCTGCCGGAGGCCATTCTGCCGCACCCTCCCGCCTTGCCGCACGCCCGCCGGCCGTGCCCGCAACATCGATCGACCGCGGCGCTCAGGGTCAACGCTCCCGTCGCCGTCGCCGGTGTGCCTCGATCGACATCAGCAGGCCAAGACCGATGCACAGCGTCACCAGCGCCGTGCCGCCATAGCTCACGAAAGGCAGCGGCACACCGACCACAGGCAGCAGGCCGGTCACCATGCCGAGGTTCACGAAAGCATAGGTGAAGGAGGACAGGGTGACCGCGCCAGCCAGCAGGCGGCCGAACAGCATGGGCGAACGGGCGGCGATCGTGAGACCGCGCCCGATCAGCGCGATGTAGATGAGCAACAGCAGCAGGGCGCCGGCAAGACCGAACTCTTCGGCCAGCACGGCAAAGATGAAATCGGTGTGGCGCTCGGGCACGAATTCCAGATGCGTCTGCGTGCCTTCTTTCCAGCCCTTGCCGAACACGCCGCCGGAACCGATGGCAATGCTGGACTGGATGATGTGGAAGCCGCTGCCGCGCGGGTCCGAGGTCGGATCGAGCAGGGTGCATACGCGCTGCCGCTGATAGTTCTTGAAACCGGGCCATTCGACACCTTCGGCACACATGGCGTCACCCTCGATCGCCAGCGTGGCGATGCCGATCACGCCGATGGCCAGCACCGGAATGATGAGCCTCCACGACAGACCGGCGAAAAAGATGACGAACACGCCGGCCGCCAGCACCAGGATGGCGGTACCCAGATCGGGCTGATGGAAGATGAGCAACACCGGAATCAGCAGGATGAGCAGCGCGACCAGAAAATCGCGCAGCCGAAGCTGTGCTTCGTGTCGATGGAAATACCAGGCCAGCATCAGCGGCACGGCGATCTTCAGCATTTCCGACGGCTGTATGCGCGTGAAACCGATATTGAGCCAGCGCTGCGCGCCCTTGGAGGTTTCGCCGAACAGTTCGACGCCGATCAGCAGCAGCACGCCCAGCACGTAGAACGGGAGCGCGAGCTGCATCAGTCGCAGCGGAGGAATCTGCGCGACCACCAGCATGACGGCCAGGGCGACCGCGACATTGACCAGATGGGCTTCGAAGCGATGCGCGAAATCGGCAGTGGCACTCGCCATCACCAGCGTGGCCAGCGACAGCAGCAGCAGCATGATGGCAAGCAGCACCGGGTCGAGCGCCGACAGCAGCCGGCCCAGACGCTCGCGCAACGCGTTCCACCTACTCGCTGTCAGTTGCATCGGCATCCTCCGGCGCCGGGCCCGCCGGCTTGTTGCCCAGCAGATAGTAGTCGAACACCTGACGTGCGATCGGCGCCGCCGACTGCGCGCCGAAACCGGCGTTCTCGACAATGACCGCGAGCGCGATCTTCGGGTTGTCGGCCGGTGCGTAGGCAATGAACAAAGCGTGGTCGCGCAGCTTTTCCGCCAGTTTGCCGCCGCGGTACTGCGCACCGCGCAGCGAGAACGCCTGCGCGGTGCCGGTCTTGCCGGCAGCCACGTACTGCGCGCCGGCAAAGGCACGGGCACCGGTACCCGCCTTGTTGACATCCTCCATCGCACGCTTGATCACGGCGATGTGCTCCGGCTTCAGATTCACCCGGCGCGTCGGTTGCGGCTCGATCTGGCGGATCGCGCCGGTGCGCACGTTCTCGACCTGTTTCACCAGATGCGGCTTGTAGACAACACCGTCGGCCGCAAGTATCGACACCGCATGCGCCATCTGCAGCATGGTGTAGGCGTTGTAACCCTGACCGATGCCGACCGAAATCGTCTCGCCGGCATACCACTTCTGTTGTTCGGGCTTCTTGAAACGTTTCTTCTTCCATTCGGGCGAGGGCAGCACACCGCTCGCCTCGCCCTCGATGTCGATGCCGGTGCGGCTGCCCAGGCCCATCTGGGCCATGAAGCTCGCGATGCCGTCTATGCCCCAGTCGGCGGCCAGACGGTAGTAATAGGTGTTGCACGACACGACGATGGACTTGTGCATGTCCACCATGCCGTGGCCACCCACCTTGTCGTCGCGGAAGCGGTGACCGCCGAAGTCGAAATGCCCGGGATCGGATATCGCGAACGAGGGGGTGCGTTTGCCGGCAGTGAGCGCGCCCAGCGCCATCAGCGGCTTGAAGGTGGAGCCGGGCGGATAGGCGGAATAGATGGCGCGATTCAGCAACGGGTGGTCGTCCGAGGTGTTCAACGCCTCCCAGTTCGCGCTGTCGATGCCATCGACGAACAGATTGGGGTCGAAGGTGGGCTTGCTCACCAACGCCAGGACGCCGCCGGACGAGGGTTCTATCGCCACCAGCGCGCCGCGCCTTTCGCCGAAAGCCTGTTCCACTACGCGCTGCAGGCCCGCATCCAGCGTCAGGCGCAGATTGTTGCCGTTCTGTGGCGGCGTGCGCGACAGCACGCGCACCGCGCGGCCAGCGGCGGTCACCTCGACCTGTTCGAAGCCGGTGACGCCGTGCAGGTCGTTCTCGTACGACAGTTCCAGCCCGCTCTTGCCGATGTGGTCGGTGCCGCGGTAGTTGTCGCCGACGCCGGCGTCCTCGATGCGTTCGGCGTCGCGCCGGTTGATGCGGCCCATGTAGCCGAGCACATGCGAAGCCAGTTCGGTGTTCGGATACTGGCGGAACAGCCGCGCCCTGACTTCGACACCCGGAAAGCGGTAACGCTGGGCTATGAAGCGCGCCACCTCCTGATCGGTCAGCCGGGTACGTATCGGCAGCGAATCGAAATTGCGCGACTCATCCATCAGCTTGCGAAAACGCTTGCGATCGCGCGCCTCGATATTCACCAGCTTCGCCAGCTCGTCTATCGTGGTGTCGAGGTCGGCCACGCGCGAAGGCTGGATTTCCAGCGTGTACGCCGAATAGTTACGCGCCAGCACCTCGCCGTTGCGGTCGACGATGAGGCCACGGTTCGGCGTGACCGGCATGAGCGCGATGCGGTTGTCTTCTGCACGCGTGGCGTAGTAGTCGTGCCGCACCACCTGCAGCCAGAAAAAGCGCGCGAACAGCAGACCGAAGCACAGCAGCACGAGCGCGCCGGCGAAATACACACGGCTGCGGAAGCGCACAAGCTGCAGTTCTGGCGTGTTCAGGTCGGTCATCGCAGGAACGCACCCGGATCAAACGCGCCCCGCACCGGCCGAACGGACCGGCCGTGCAAAGCCGGCCCTGAGCGAACGCAGTGAGCGTGGGGACCACATTTCATATCGGACGGTTCTCGTCCTTGTTTTCCGGACGGTACTGCGGCAGCAGCAACACGAAGCTGATCGGGTGCCACAACAGCGTCGCGATCAGGGCGCCGACAAAATAGGCCGCCCCCGGGAATTCGGCATCCGCCAGCAGGCGCACCATCAGCATGACGCACTGCGTGCCGACCAGCATGGGCAGCACGTGCAGCGACTGCTGCAGCGGACCGAACCACAGGATGCGACGCGACAGCGTGGTGGCCGCATAGGCCATCAGCACGTAGGCCAGAGCGTGCTGACCCATCAGGCTGCCATAGCCCACGTCCATCAACAGGCCGGCAACGAAGGCGGCACCCATGCCGACGCGCAGCGGTTCGCGTACGCACCAGAAGCAGAGCACCAGTGCGCACCAGTCGGGCAGCCAGTCGGCGCGACCGAGCGGCATCAGGTTCGCCACCAGCGCCAGCAGCAGGGACAGCCACACGAACCAGGGACGCACCGGCCGCAGAATGCGGCGGGAGCTGAACGAGGGCTGGTTCATGGTGCGACCTCCTTCGACGGCGCGGCATCCGCCTGCGTGCCCGGCAAGGGTGGTTTGCCGGGAGCCATGATGAGTACCGCGGAGTGCGCCTCGACACCGGCCACCGGCACGCACAGGATGCGCACGAACCCTCCGTCGCCGTCGCGATCCACCGATTTCACGCGCGCCACCGGCAGACCGGCGACGAACACGCCATCCAGCCCGGACGTCACGATGCGGTCGCCCTCGCGCAGATCGACGTCGGCTGCCAGGTAGCGCAGTTCCAGTGTGCCGCTGCCGGCGCCGAACATGACGGCGCGCACGCCGGTACGGGCGACCTGCACCGGCAGCGCCTGATCCTTGTCGGAAATGAGGGTGACTTCGGCATTGAGCGGATAGACGCGGGTGACCTGACCGATCACGCCGACATCGTCCACCACCGGGCTGCCCGGCTCGATGCCGTGCGTCAGGCCCTTGTCGACCACGACACGGCGCGAGAACGGGTCGCGCACCGCGTAGATCACTTCGGCCACACGCGCCTCCACCTTCACCCGCTCGCGCATGTCGAGCAGGGCGCGCAGCCGGGAGTTCTCCTGATCGAGCTGTTCCTGGCGCAGCCGTATCGTCGCCAGTTCCGTGTGTTCGCGCCGCAGTCCGGCGTTCTCGGCCTGCAGCCGCGCCAGATCGGCAAAGTACTCGCTGGCCGAGCGCACGCCCTTGACCGGCATGCCGGCCACGATCTGCAGCGGCGTGGTCACCACGGACACGGCCTGCCTGACCAGTTCGAGGTAGTGCAGGCGGTAATCGACCACGATGAGGGTAAGCGCCGCGCTGCCCAGCAGCACCAGGCGCACGAGCGGCGCCGGGCCGCGCCGGAAGAACGGCGGTGGGGTATGTCCGGCGACCGGTGAAACCATGAATCAGCAAACCGTCACGAAGGGGCCGCGCATGCGGGGCGGCGGGCGTCCCGCCACGCCGGCAGCGATGCGGACGCAGACAGGCGGGACGTCACGGGCGGGATCACTCGTTGGCGAAGATGCTGCCGAGCTGGTCCATCTTCTCCAGCGCGGTGCCGGAACCGCGCACCACGCAGGTGAGCGGATCGTCGGCCACCACGACCGGCAGGCCGGTCTCCTCCATCAACAGACGGTAGAGGTCGCGCAGCAGCGCGCCGCCGCCGGTCAGCACCATGCCGCGCTCGGCGATGTCGGCGCCCAGTTCCGGCGGGGTCTGTTCGAGTGCGCTCTTCACCGCCGACACGATCTGGTTCAGCGGCTCGGTCAGCGCTTCGAGGATTTCGTTCGACGAAATGGTGAAGCTGCGCGGAATGCCTTCGGCCAGGTTGCGGCCCTTCACTTCCATCTCCTTCACTTCGGAGCCGGGGAAGGCGGAGCCGATCTCCTTCTTGATCGCCTCGGCGGTGGTTTCGCCGATCAGCATGCCGTAGTTGCGGCGGATGTAATTGATGATGGCTTCGTCGAACTTGTCGCCGCCGACGCGCACGCTGCCGGCGTACACCATGCCGCCGAGCGAGATCACGCCGACTTCGGTGGTGCCGCCGCCGATATCGACCACCATCGAGCCGGTCGCTTCCGACACCGGCAGGCCGGCGCCGATGGCCGCCGCCATCGGCTCCTCGATCAGGTACACCTGGCTGGCACCGGCACCAAGCGCCGATTCACGGATGGCGCGACGCTCGACCTGGGTGGAGCCGCAGGGCACGCAGATGATGATGCGGGGCGAAGGCGAGAACAGGCGCGAGTCGTGCACCTTCTTGATGAACTGCTTGAGCATCTGCTCGGTCACCGTGAAGTCGGCGATCACGCCGTCCTTCATCGGCCGGATGGCGGTGATGTTGCCCGGCGTCTTGCCGAGCATGAGCTTGGCCTGCAGACCCACGGCCTGGATGGTCTTCTTGGCGTTGGGTCCGCCTTCGGTGCGGATGGCGACGACCGACGGTTCGTCCAGCACGATGCCCTGGCCGCGCACGTAGATCAGCGTGTTGGCGGTGCCGAGGTCGATGGCCAGATCGTTGGAAAAATAGGAACGCAGGAAACCGAACATGGATGGTCTTATGTGAAAGCGGCCGCTCAGCGGCCGGAACAGGAATCGGGTCGGATGTGGTCAGAAGCGGTGTTGCGGCAGGCGACCCGGCGGCAGCTCTCGTCGGACCCGGGCCGCAGGGGCGGCCGGACGTTCGGGCCGGCTGCCGGGCGGGCAGCCTGAATGGTTCATAATGATAACCCATGCAGGCATTAGCCTTCGGAAACGAAACATCCTTGCCAGCCAGACCTCCCCGGATCCGCATCCCATGTCCCTGACCGACCAGGAAGTGCGCCACATCGCAAAGCTGGCGCGCATCGAACTGCCTGACGCCGAACTCGAGCGCACGCGCAGCCACCTCAATTCCATGCTCGGCCTGATCGAGCAGTTGCAGGCCATCGACACCACCGGCGTCGAGCCGATGGCGCACGCGACCGATCTGGTGCTGCGACTGCGCGAGGACCGCGTGACCGAAAGCGACCGCCGCACCGCCTGTCAGGCGGTGGCCCCGGCGGTCGAGGACGGCCTCTATCTCGTGCCCAAAGTCATCGAATGAGCGATCGAATGAGCCCCCCCGAAACCGTGAAGTCGCTGGCCGCGAAGCTGGCGGCGGGTGAAGCGTCGGCCGTCGAGCTGGCGCAGGACTATTTGGCGCGCATCCGCGCCGCCAACGCGACGCTGAACGCCTATGTCGAACTGAACGACGAACAGACGCTGGCCGAAGCGCGCGCGGCCGACGCGCTGCGCGCCGAAGGCCGCGCCGGCCTGCTGACCGGCGTGCCGATCGCGCACAAGGACATCTTCTGCCAGACCGGCTGGCACGCCCGCTGCGGCTCGAAAATGCTGGAAAGCTTCGCCGCGCCCTACGACGCCGGCCTGATCGAGCGCTCGCGCACCGCCGGCCTGGTCACGCTGGGCCGCACGAATATGGACGAGTTCGCGATGGGCTCGACCAATGAATCGAGCTACTACGGCGCGGTGCGCAATCCGTGGAACACCGATCATGTGCCCGGCGGTTCCAGCGGCGGATCGGCTGCGGCCGTCGCCGCCGGTCTGGCGCCGGCCGCCAGCGGCACCGACACCGGCGGTTCGATCCGCCAGCCGGCCGCCTTCTGCGGCATCAGCGGCATCAAGCCCACCTACGGCGTCGTGTCGCGCTGGGGCATGATCGCCTACGCCTCCAGCCTGGACCAGGGCGGCCCGATGGCGCGCACCGCCGAAGACTGCGCGCTGCTGCTGAACGCCTTCGCCGGCTTCGACGAACGCGACTCGACCAGCCTGCAGCGCCCGGCCGAGGACTACACCCGCGCGCTGGCGCAGCCGCTGGCCGGCCTGCGCATCGGCGTGCCGAAGGAATTCTTCGGCGACGGCATGTCGGCCGACGTGCGCGCCGCGGTCGAGGCCGCGCTCGCCACTTTCCGCACGCTGGGCGCGGTCACCGTCGAGGTGAGCCTGCCGCGCTCGGGCATGGCGGTGCCGGCCTATTACGTCATCGCGCCGGCCGAAGCCAGCTCCAACCTCAGCCGCTTCGACGGCGTGCGCTACGGTTACCGCGCGCCCGAGTACGGCAATCTCGACGACATGTACGCGAAGACGCGCGCCCAGGGCTTCGGCGCCGAGGTGAAGCGGCGCATCCTCATCGGCACCTATGTGCTGTCGCACGGCTACTACGACGCCTACTACCTGCAGGCGCAGAAGGTGCGCCGGCTGATCGCCGAAGATTACGAAGCGGCCTTCGCGCAGTGCGACCTCATCATGGGGCCGACCACGCCGAACACCGCCTACCGCATCGGCCAGAACGACGAAGACCCGCTGGCCATGTACCTCGGCGACATCTACACCACGTCGATCAATCTGGCCGGCCTGCCGGGCATGAGCATTCCCGCCGGTTTCGGCGCCGACGGCCTGCCGGTCGGCCTGCAGATCGTCGGCCGCTGGTTCGACGAGGCGCGCATGCTGGGCGCCGCCCACCAGTTCCAGCAGGCGACCGACTGGCACCTGCGCACACCGGAACGCTGACACCATGGACAGCGACCGCTTCAGCAACGCGCAACTGCAGTGGATACTGGAGCAGGCAGGCATCCACATGTGCGCCTGCCCGGCCCAGCTTGCCGGAAAGATGCTGGACCTGCGTGCATTGCATCGGTACCAGACCGGATGCATGAGCGAAATGCCCGAACTGGCGGAAAGCCACCGCGTGATCGCCGAGGCGTGCGAACGCGCGCACGCCTTGCTTGAAGAAGCGCTCGACCGCGTGCTGGACATCGAAGGCTGGGACAGGTCCAGCCTGGAAATGCCCGAAGGCCTGCGCAAGAAGCGGGACGAACTGCTTTGAGCGGTCGCCTGGCGTCGCCTGCGGTCGTCGTGCTCGCCATGCTGGGCGGCTGCGCGCCGCTGCAAGGGCCCACCGTGCCGGTGCGGCCGGTGCCACCGGCGACGAAGCCGGAAACGGCGCGCACGGCACCGCCCGGACCGGGCAGCAAGAAGCCCCTGCCGATACCCGCACGCGCACTGCAGGCAAAGGCCGACTGCAACTACCGCGACGACGTCGGCACCGAAGGCCGGCTGCGGC
Source organism: uncultured Methyloversatilis sp. (assembly GCA_964555165.1). Classification (GTDB taxonomy): domain Bacteria; phylum Pseudomonadota; class Gammaproteobacteria; order Burkholderiales; family Rhodocyclaceae; genus Methyloversatilis. Next base: position 60,235 of record CAZKRN010000025.1, read on the forward strand.
TGGAGGTGACGGATTCCAGGGTGGAGCGCTTCGCCTCGGAAGTGGACATGGGCGCGAAAGGCCGCTGCAGCTTCGACCTGTCGGCCTTCACGCAGACCCGCTTTGACCACACGCCCACGCTGGTCGCCGGTGCCTGCACCGTCAGCCTGTGGGAACAGAAGGACGAAGTGACCGTGTCCTACCGCAACTGCGCCGTGCACTGCACGCCCGGCGCACACGATTATCTGTGGCCCACCCTGGTGAGCCGCAAGACCGGCCACTGCCGGTAAAGCAGGGAGACAACGCATCATGAGCAGAGCGAACTGGGAAGTGGTGATCGGGCTGGAAACGCATACCCAGCTCAACACCGCCTCGAAAATATTCTCCGGCGCCTCGACCGCCTTCGGCGCCGCGCCCAACGCGCAGGCCTGCCCGGTCGACCTGGCGCTGCCCGGCGTGCTGCCGGTGATGAACCGCGCCGCCGTCGAGCGCGCCATCCGCTTCGGCCTCGCCATCGGCGCCACCGTCGCACCGCGCTCGGTATTCGCGCGCAAGAACTACTTCTACCCCGACCTCCCGAAGGGCTACCAGATCAGTCAGTACGAACTGCCGGTGGTGCAGGGCGGCACGCTGACGATACGCGTCGGCGAAGGTGAAAAAGCGTACGAAAAGGTGGTGCGCCTCACCCGCGCCCACCTCGAAGAGGATGCCGGCAAGAGCCTGCACGAGGATTTCCACGGCATGTCGGGCATAGACCTGAACCGCGCCGGCACGCCGCTGCTGGAAATCGTCAGCGAACCCGACATGTCGTCCAGCGCCGAGGCGGTGGCCTACGCGCGCGCGCTGCACGCGCTGGTGCGCTGGGTGGACATCTGTGACGGCAACATGCAGGAAGGCAGCTTCCGCTGCGACGCCAACGTGAGCGTGCGCCGCCCGGGCGAGCCGCTGGGCACCCGCCGCGAAATCAAGAACCTGAACAGCTTCCGCTTCCTGCAGCAGGCGATCGACTACGAGATCAACTGGCAGATCGAACAGATCGAGGACGGCCACAAGATCCAGCAGGCCACCGTGCTGTTCGACCCGGACACCGGCGAAACCCGCATGATGCGCAGCAAGGAAGACGCGCACGACTACCGCTACTTCCCCGACCCCGACCTGCCGCCGCTGGTGATCGCTGCCGAGTGGGTGGACGAAGTGCGTCGCGCCATGCCCGAACTGCCGGCAGCGCTGGCCGCGCGGCTGCAGAGCGAATACGGCCTGTCCGCCTACGACGCCGCCGGCCTCACCGCCAGCCGCGAAACCGCCCAGTACTTCACCGACGCACTCGCCGTCGCCGGCGCCGGGCAAGCCACTCAGTTGGCCAAACCGCTCGCCAACTGGGTCATGGGCGAACTGGCCGCCCGCCTGAACCGCGAAGAGCGCGACATCGCGCAAAGCCCGGTCAGCCCGGCCCAGCTCGCCGGCCTGGTCGCCCGCATCGCCGACAACACGATTTCGAACAGCATTGCCAAGAAGGTGTTCGACGCGCTGTGGAATGGCGAAGGCAAGGACGCCGACGCCATCATCGACGCGCAGGGCCTGAAGCAGGTGACCGACGCCTCGGCCATCGAACCCATCATCGACGAGGTGCTGGCCGCCAACCCGAAATCGGTCGAGGAATACCGCGCCGGCAAGGAAAAGGCCTTCAACGCGCTGGTCGGGCAGGTGATGAAGGCCAGCCGCGGCAAAGCCAGCCCGGCGCAGGTGAACGAACTGCTGAAGAAGAAGCTGGAAGGCTGAGGCCGCGCTCCGGTTATTCCCCTCTCCCGCATCAGCGGGAGAGGGTGGCGCACAGCGCCGGGTGAGGGCAACGGCGCCGGAACACAGCAGACCCTGGAGGCCAGTCTAAGCCCGCCCTCACCCCCCGCCCCTCTCCCGCTGATGCGGGAGAGTGGAGCACTTCCATGACCGGCTCTGCCCGCCTCACCACACCTTCCGTACGCGAAAGCCGGCAAAGGCGGCATCGCACGTGATCGGCGGCACGCGTTCCAGTTCGCATTGCGCGACCAGCATGCGGTCGAAGGGGTCACGGTGGTCGACGTCCAGCTCACCTGCGCGCAGTACATGCACGCTTGTCACCGGCAGATGCTCGAAAGCATCGAGCGTCACAAGTTCGTGAAAACGGGACACCGCCCCGGCGGCCGATTGCAGTGTGCCTGGACGATACCTGGTCGCGATGTCCCGGGCGCTCGCCGCGCTGACCAGAGTGGTGTTGCCCTGGTTCTGGATGAAGGTGCGGGCCGTCGCTGAAAGCTGAGGATCGTCCGTCCACCGCCAGAGCAGCGCATGGGTGTCGAGCAGCGCCTTCATCTGCCTTCCCAGGCGCGCGTCTCGTCCTCAGGCAAGGGCTCGAGAAATGATGCATCGACGCGGCCGGACAATCTGCCCGGTCGCCGACCGGCCGGTTCCGGCGCCAAGGGCATCAGGCGTGCATAGGGCTTGCCCGCCTTCGCCAGCACGATTTCCTGTCCGGCGCGCGCCTGCTCCAGTAAACGCGAAAAATTCGTTTTGGCTTCGCGCACATTCACGATCAGGGGCATGGCGATTCCTGAGAACGATTGATCAGACTAAGTCTGAGGACCAAGTTTTGTCGAGTCGCAGGGCTCCGCGACATAGGGCGCGTTCGGTGGAACCCACCGTTCCTCAGCGAACCATCCCCAAAGCATCCAGCGGCGACCGGACTCCGTGCGCCCCGCGATTCAGCACGTGCGTATAGATCATGGTGGTGCTGACATCTGCATGGCCGAGCAGTTGCTGAATGGTGCGGATGTCCTGCCCCGAATCCAGCAGGTGGGTTGCGAACGAATGGCGCAGCGTGTGCGGCGTTGCCAGCTTCGTCAGACCGGTGCAAATCACCGCCCGTTTGAAGGCGCGCTGAAAGGTCTGGTCATACAGATGGTGGCGGCGCACCACACCGGACCGCGGGTCGACCGACACATCGGCTTGCGGAAACACCCAGAACCACGCCCACGATGCACCCGCGCGCGGGTACTTTCGAGCCAGTGCATCCGGCATCTCCACCCCCGCGCGACCGCAGCGACAGTCGTCGGCCCACAACACGCGTGCGCGCGCCAGTTGCTCGCGCAGTGGCCGAATCAGGCTCTCGGGCAGCATCACCGCACGGTCCTTGCCGCCCTTGCCTTCGCGCACGATGACCGTGCGACGTTCGAAATCGATGTCCTTCACGCGCAATCGCAGACCTTCGTTGATGCGCATGCCGGTACCGTACAGAAGCTGAGCGAGCAGGCGATGTTCGCCCACCATCAGACTGAGCAGGCGGGCCACTTCGTCGGGTGTCAGCACCACCGGCAGGCGACGCTTCGTGCGCGGCCGCCCGATGTCATTCATCCACGGCAGGTCGATGCCCAGCACCTTGTCGTAGAGGAACAGCAAAGCCGACAGTGCCTGCTTGTGGGTCGAGACGGCTACACGGCGCTCATTCGCCAGCCACGACAGGAACGCCTCGATCTCCGCCCGTCCCATTTCCGCCGGATGGCGGACCCCGTGAAACCGGATGAAACTCTTCACCCAATAGACATAGGTCTGCTCGGTGCTTATGGTGTAATGCAGGTAACGTATCCGTTCGCGCAGCTGATCAAGCAGGCGAACGGATTTCAAGGGCGGAAGCGGAGGGGTGAGGTTTTTCATCGCCGTTTAATGCTGTATAAATATACAGCATAGGTCGACGAAACCTGCATGGCAAGGTCATTTCATGCCGATCATCGCAGCCCGTTTACCCGGCAGCTTCCAAAGTTATGGCGCAAAACTGCGCCAGAAAACAAAGTTAGGGCGCCTCGTGGGGGAAGGCGTCGCAACCTGGCCAGGCACCCACCTATTGCCTATCAGTCTGTCCGGACACAGAATCTCTCACATACCAAACCCAACATGTGGAGGTCTCATGAAGGTCACACCAGTTCTCGCCGGCCTTGTCGTCGCAATGTCCTTTGTTGGCTGCGCCAGTTCTTCCAAGACTTACACCGCCGATGGTCGCGAAGGCTATTCTCTCAACTGTTCTGGGACGGCTCGAAACTGGGGAATGTGTGAGCAGAAGGCCGGCGAACTGTGCGGTTCCCGTGGCTACGAGATCCTTTCCACCACCGGAGACAAAGGCCTGATCGCTACGGCCGGGTCTGGGGGCAACTTCTTTGCCACCACCACGATCTCCAGAACCATGCTTGTTGCGTGCAAGTAGGTACCCCGTTAGCCATTGCTCGCCAGCGCCCTAACCCCTCGTATATGGACTCCCCCCAGAATCAAGGCTGATCAATAGTCTGGCGTAGTCGGG
>CAZKRN010000026.1:0-63317 GCA_964555165.1 uncultured Methyloversatilis sp.
CGAACACGACCACGCCGGACGCGTTGCTGCGCACGGTGCGGATGTCGCGCGTGGCCCCCAGACTGGTCAGCGTGACCGGCGCGTTGCCCACCGCGCTGCCGCTGCCGTCGAGCACCGTCACGGTCACGGTGCCCTGGCCGTTCATGCGCACGTCGATGCGCGCCTCCTCGCCCTCGCTCTGCAGGGAACCATGGGCAAGACCCTGATCGCCGGTCAGGGGGTCGAGTACCGACAGCGAGAAGCTGCCGGCACTGACGTCCGGGATGGCATAGTCGCCGTTGGCATCGGTACGCACCGTCGCCAGTGTTTCGCGCGGCTGGTTGCGGGTGACCGAAACTTCGGCCCCGGCGACCGGCGACAGGCCGTTGGCCTGCAGCACACGGCCGACCAGCCGTCCGCGCGGACCGAGCTGCAGCAGGGTGCTGCCCTGGACGCCCTCGTTCTGTCCGGCCATGACGACACGCGCCGCCGAGCCACTGGCGAACTGCGCCATCACCTGGACCCGGCCCGTGTCATCGACCGTGGCAATCAGCGGATTGCTCGACGTAAACAGCGTGCCGCGCGTCTTGCCGGTCAGATCGACCTGGCTGCCGTCGCGCAGAACACCGAGAGCCGACAACTGCGTCGACTGACCGCCATTGAGCTTGCCCTGAGCGGCCGAGACCCCCAGCGCGACCGGCACCGGCGTGGCCGGGCGCCAGGCGATCGGTCCGGTGTAGACCGCAGACTCTCCGAACTCCGGAAACACCAGTTCGGTTTCGCCCACCGTACCGTCGGAACAGGTCACCCGGACGCGAAAGGGCGCGGCAGGAATCAGCGGCGCGTTCGGCCCGATCGCCGCTGCGGCGCCCGGGATGTTGTAGATGGTGAAGCTGTAGTCGGCCTGCAGAGGCGCGTTCCGATTGACCGCCGACGCCGTGCACGAAGCATCGGCCGATGGCGGCGTGCCGCTCGACTGCGCCTGCGCCGACGCCATCGCCAGCAGTACCGCCGCCATGGCGAGACTGGCTCTGCCGGCACCGGCATGGATGAGGGATACGAGGGTTCTGAGCAGCCGATACAAGGTCATCGCAAGCTTTCGCATCTCTGGCAGGAAACACCCGGTCGGCCGTCACCGGACCGGACAGCGCCGCATTCCATGGTCATTGCTTCACCGGCCTGGTCAGCCGGCCAACTGTCTTGGGACCGACCTGAATGCGCGATCCGGGCGCTTTCCAGGCCAGGTGAATGGGGTTGTCGGCAAGGCTCTGGGTGAGCAGCCACTTCCCGTCCTCCTGCTCCAGTGCCAGGGTGTCCGTCTCCAGTACCCGGCCACCCTCCGGCATGCTGACGCGGTACTCGATCAGCACGTAGTTCTCGTAGTCGATGCGATGCAGCAGTTCCACCTTGCGGCCACGGTAGGCACGCCGCCAGTAGTCGGTCCAGTAATCGGGTCCCTTGCCCGATTCGCTGTTCTTCTGCGTGTTGAAGGCGACCGATGCGCGCGTCCAGCACCGTTCGTTCAGCGCGTAGTCGCCCGCCTCAAGGGTGCGGAAGAAGGAAGCGATCGCCTTTTCCGGAGAGGAGAAATCGAGCGCATCGGCGGGGCCGCCCTGCGGCAGCACGAATGCCGGCGAATACTGGCGCACCGAAAACGGCAGCACGGTCTCGACCACCAGCGTCCGGAAGACCTCCGGAGACAACTGCTGGGCGGATGCCGGAATCGCCGCGAACAGCAGAGGCAGAAGACAGACCGGAATGTACTTATGCACCGTGCTGCCCTTTCGTTTTCAGGTAATGGACCATGGCACCCCCCGCAGGCAGGACAAGAACGACGAACGCTGCCAGCAGGGCAGCAAGCCCCTTCCAGGGCATGGGCATGTCGAGTGCGAAACGCGACGGAAAGCGGTCGCAGAGCAGCAGTTCGCTGCGCTGCCCGGACCGGCGCTTCAACTCGTCCAGCCGTTGCCGGACGACCGGCTCGCTGTTGATGAAGATCTCGCTCAGCTGCATGACATGGCTGTCGCGCTCGACCGTCAGAGCGATCCGCGCCTCGATGGACGAGGTCGCGTGCACCGGATCGCCCACCTTCTCAAGCTGGACATCGACCTTCCGGATGACCACGGCCTGCGGTGTGGCGCAGGCGGCGAAGCGCAGATCGTCCAGAATCGCGTTCGCGATCAGCCAGACCAGTCCCAGTCCGGTGAGAACGATGAGCAGTGCCGCGATGAAAGCCAGACCGTTCATGCGTCAGAGCCCGAGAACCGGTACCGACAGATGGCCGCCGGAGTCGAGCAGGGGCAGCTGGAAATCGAGACTGGAGAACTTGAGCGTACCGACCCGCAACTCGCCCTTGAAATAGGCGTACAGGAAGCTCTCGTAAGGACTGGAGGCCATGCTTTCCGACTCCAGTTTCAGATTCAGCAGCTTCATGCCACCGGTGATGCCCACCTCTCCGAAATTCATTTCGGCATCGGGGAAAACCTCCACGCCACCGGCCTTGATCGCCGGCCACTTGACGCGCGCCGACAACGCTCCGTTTCCGAAAATGCTGCCGGTGACCGAATCCGGGCCCGGCTGGGACTTGCAGGCGTCGTAGGACACGGCGCCCGCGAAGCTGCCGCCGCCACGCAGGAAGAAATACAACCCGGCGTCGGTGGCGTCATCCAGACCGCGCGGCAGGAAGCTCTGTATGCGTTCAAGCATGGGCAGCAACGCCACCTTGACTTCGTACTCGGCCTTGAACTGCCCCGAGCCATAGAGCTTTGCGCTGGTGTTCTTCTTGCGCAGACAGCAGATGAATTCGGCGCGCCCGGCAATGGTGCCGTCGAACTTCACCTTGGCCTCCACCAGCTTGCTGGCGCTGACCACCTTGGTCATCTTGTCCAGCCAGGCGCGGAACGGTTCGGTCGCCAGCGAGAAGTTCTGGAAGTACTGGGTCTGCTGATCCTTGGCATCGTCGAACACGCAGCAGGGCGAACTGCCGCTGTCATTCTTCTTTTCGCACATCTTGCAACTGGCGGTTGCGCACTTGTCCGGGTCATACACGCACAAGCCGCCCCAGCCTGCCTTGCTGATGCCGCTTCCTGCATCGGTCACCAGCAGCGCGCCGTCTTCGCTCACGGTGGCGCGCCCCATGGGCACGAACTGCCCGAGGTCATGGTCCCACTGCACGACCGGCAGGTTGTCGCCGGGCGGATAGGCGCGACTGTTCGGCAGCGTCACCTCGATCGGCGGATCGAAGCGGGTACCGGCGGGCTGCACTGTCCAGGCCGGAAGGCCGAAGGCCGCGCCACCGGTGGGTGGCGCCATCGGCAGCTTGTCGGCAGTCACCGGACTGACCACCAGCGTGCCGGTGCGGCTGCCATCCGGGAAGGTGACGCTGTTTGCCTTCACCTTCATCTGGAAGCCTTCGATGCCGGGCAGCGTCAGGATCACATCCTCGTTGCCTCCCACCACCTTGCCCTGTGCCGACAGCAGCGGCGGCAGATAGACCGGATGCGGCAGCGCGTTTTCCTGGCCGCGGACGGCAAAGGCCTCGAAATGCAGGCTGGGCCAGACCTGACCGAGGTGCGAACTGGTCCGCCCGTCGACGAACAGGTCGATGCGACCGGGCGGCAGATTGTCGAGCACGAAGGCGCCGGTGTCGTCGGTCGTGGCCACCACACTGGTACGACCGGCCGATATGCGCACGCCCGGCAAGGGCTCGCCCTTGTCCGTGTATATGAAGCCACGGAAACGCGTGGCGCCGTCGCGTGCCTCGCGCACCTGAATCTGGTACTGGGCATTGCCGGTGAGCTGCGCCGGATCGTTCACGTCACCGTCGGCGTTGCGCAAGGCGCGGGCGCTGATGCGCACCAGGCCGGCCTTCAGACCGATCTGCGGGCGCAGCGCAGTGACGCCGTTGCGGTCGGTCAGCAGCACGCGTCGATTCGATGTCGTTCCGCTGTCGTCGATGAAGAAGGCATCGCCCTCCTCGACCGTGAACACGACCGGCACATCCGGCAGATGGTTGTCGCTGACATCGCGCACCACGACCGACAGCAGTTCCAGCGGCGTGCTCCCGGTTTCCGCGATCTGGTGTGTTCCGATATCGGCCAGCACCTTGCTGACCGGCCCGCGCTGCGTGGTGGCATGGAAATAGATCTCGCCGGAAAACTGGGAGGCCAGACTGCCGGCCTGCGCCGAAACCTGGGCACGAACCACGTTCGAGCCGGGTCCGGTCTGCTTGCCCGGCGTCAGCCAGACCTGGGCGCGGCCCGCGCTGTCGGTCCGCAACACAAGGCTGCGTGCCGGATTCACGCCATCGGGACGCTGGACTTCGCCGCGAACGGAGGTGATGGCGCCGGTATTGCGCATGACGTCGAAACTCACCGGCAGGTCGGCTACCGGCTGACCGTCACGGTCCAGCGCCACGATGGCCAGCGGGCGCGGCAGTTCCGTGCCGAGTTCGCCGGTCTGGCCGTTGCCCGACAGCGCCGACAGGCGATGACTGCCGACCGCGATCCGGCTCACCCGCAGTTCCCGCACGCGACGGTTGCCCAGATGATCGACGGCCTCCACGCTCAGCACGTTCTCGCCAACCTGGAGCGGAACCGTGGTGGCCAGGAAATAACGGTCGGAGACACGCGCCTGCACGCCATTGACCGTCACGACCGGCTCCGGCGCACCCGTCATGCCCTCGACCGCATCATTGACGACACCGCGCACATCGACGGCCGCCGCCGACGTGACATGAAAGTCCTGCGGCGTCTCGATGGTCAGGATGGGGGCCGTCTGGTCAACCGAAACCGTGACAGTCGAAGTGCCGACACGCCCGGACGCATCGGTCGCCACGACGGTAAGCACATTCATGCCTTCGCGGAGGAAGTAGTTGTCGAAGGTGAAGGTCGTGCCGGCGCCGTCCAGCACCGCGCTTTGCTGATTGATGGTGACCCGGGTCGCCGGCTTGCTGACACGGCCGCTCACGCTGACCGGACGCTCGACATTGCCGGTCAGATCGGTCGGACTGCTGGACGACACGCGTCCCAGGATGGATTTGTCCGCCGGAGTCACGACGGTCACCCGCGGCGGGCCATCGAAGAACACGTTCCGGCGCTCGCTGCGGACCGTTCCATCGGAAAAGCGCGCGACCACGTCCACGGTGTTCTCGCCGTCGACCAGCTTGATCGACCCGCTGTAAGTGATCAGTTCCGCCGCGTCCGGGCTTCCGCCCTGCACTGCAGCCATCGGCGTACCGTTGGCCGTCACCGACACCGGCGTCACGCGGTTCGAGCCGACGCGAGCGGTCACCGCCAGATCGATAGTGGGCACGGTCTGTCCGCCGGCCGGTTCGATCACCTCGACGACATGGGTGGTGGCGGTCTGGACCTCGAAACTCCAGGCCGCGGATGCCGCCGATCCGGCCCGGTTGGCGACTTCGATATAGAGGGTATGCGGCCCCTCGGCAAAGTCCGACGCCGGCGTGTAGCTCACCCCGGTCGCCGACACGCTGGCGCGCGCAGTCACGTCCTCGCCGTCGACCAGCAGGCGGACCGACGCGCTGTCGATGTCCGACGACGCATCCGAGTACTGCGCGCTGACCACGGGCCTTGAACCGGCGGGCAGGATGACGTCGCGCGGACTCAAACCACTCACCAGAGGCGCCTGGGCCGTGGTGAAGGCCAGCGACGCTTCGGCCTGATTGCCGGCACGGTCGCGTGCCGTGATCACGACCGAATGGGCCGTCTCGTCCGGCGTCCCGCTGTAGCGAAGGCCGGAGGCGGTAATTTCGGCCGCTGTGCTCATGTCCAGACCATCGATCAGCAGTCGCACGGAGGCCGGATCGATGCCCGAACCGATATCGGACAGCGTGGCCGAAACGACGACGGGTGCGCCCGCCGGCAGGAAAAGCGCCGTCGGCTCGACGAATGCGATGGTCGGCGCCGATCGCGTCGTGAACTCGACCTGCGCCGTGCTGCGGTTACCGGCGCGGTCGGCCACCCTGACCACCAGTCGATGCAGGCCTTCGGTCAGCATCCGGGTCGGCGTGAAGGTGAAACCGGACGCGCTTCCGATGACCTGCCCGGTGACCGGGACGCCATCGAGTTCGACTTCCAGCGATGCCGGATCGATACCGCTGCCCTGATCGGAGAACGAAGCCGCCATCTCCGGCAGCGCATCCGCCGCGAATTCGGCGGCCGCAGCCGGCAGCAGACCGGATATCGCCGGCGGCGTCGCGTCGGCAGGCGGCTGGGCTGCGCTGAAGGTCCAGCTCAGCGCGGTGGCAAGATCGATCGCCGTCGAGCGGTTGGTTCTCAAGGTAATGGTGTCTTCAGCCAGCCGGTTCGCCCCGGCGGCGAGATCACCCACCGCCACGCTGCCATCGACGACCGTGACATGGCTGGCCACCGTGGTCGCGCTGGCGACGACCGAACGCAGGGCGCTGCCCGCGTTCGAAACCCGCACCCGGTACACGGACTCCCATTCGAGACGGGACAGTCGCTTGGACGACACGAGCTCGAAGGCGCTCACCGACACGCCGGCCAGTTGCGCCGACACGGGCGACACGAGCATCAGGACGCACAGGAAAGCTGAAAGCAGAACACGCAGGAGGGCCATGACGGGCGACGTCACCTTTTCATTCATTGATCGGAGCGCAGGCATCGCTGGACGGAAAACGGCGGGGCAGAGGCCCCGCCGTCGGAACTATCGGGACGGAACCGAACGGCTGCGGCGCAGGAAAATCGCGCCGGCAAGCCCGAGCAGCGCCAGTGTCGAAGGTTCGGGCACCGGCTGGGCGACCGCTGGCCGCGTGCGCCCTGAGGCAAGAACATCGAAGGTATCGGGATCGGAGATCGAAAAGGCCTGCACACCGGGCAGGCCATTGCCCAGCCATTCGAATTCGATGGCAAAACCGGTCAGCGACGCGCCGCCATCGAGCGGGGCGCCGAGGGCGAACAGGTCGAACAGTGCGGGAAGCCCCGACTGGGACCCGATGATGATCTGATCCCAGTCAGCGGCCAGCGAGGGGTCGCTGACGATGTTCAGAGAGGACTCGAGGTAGAGAGACGGATCGAATTCGATGTCGATCAACGCGATCGGCGCGTCACCCGCCTGGTGGGTGATGGTGTAGTCATAGCGGTACAGCGATCCGCCCAGCGACTGGACACTGAACCCGATGACGGCCGCCTGTGCCTGCAGGGCGGCGAAGACGGTCAGGGCAAGAAATGTTCGTATGGCGGCAAGGAGCGGACGGTTCATGATGCGCACGTGTGTCGTTGTTCGATCCCGCGGCTGTTAGCAAGCTTCAGTCCACGTCATGTGAAACAAGGACATAGCTGTTACAGGACTTTACGAATGTAAAAATCCGCGACAGGAATCGGGCCGACACGGCCTGCCCGGGGCATCGCAGCGTCGCTCCGTCGAGTTCGACCGACCCCGAAATTCATCTGAAATACATCTTTTCGTCATGTTCGAGGGGTCATTCCCATGCCCGGCCGGCACCCGTATCCGGTGGCGGCCGACGCCGGCGCGAAGAACAGGAGGTTCGCGTCAGAACGCGTCGTAACCGGCAGACTCGACCGCCTCCAGCAGAGCCGCGCGCGCCAGCGATGCATCGTGCTCGATATCCGCATCGCCGAACTCGAAATGCATGGTCACCGACCTGACACCTGGAAGTCCTGACAGCGCCGCCTCCAGCGCCACCCCGCAACGGTGGCAGCCAAGGCCGACGATGCGGATGCGCGTGCGCACCGGCCTCGTCTCAGGTGCGCAGCGAGAAGGGATTGAAGTCGGTGTCGTGGTCATAGTGGTCCACATGTTCCGCCCGTTTCAGCCACGCGACGACACGGCAGGTCAGCGGCGTGAAAGCGACCTCGACACCGACCTTGGCGACGAACTGCGCCAGCATGACAGCGGGTAGCTGCGCATCGGGGATGATGCCGCTGCCCCAGAACGCAAGCGGATAGAACAACAGGGAATCGACGCCCTCGCCGAACACGGTCGAAGCAATGGTGCGCATCCACAGCCGGCGCCCGGCCATCCACACTTTCATCTTGGCCAGCACGAAGGCATTGACGAATTCGCCGCAGCAGAAGGCGATCAACGAGGCGATGGCCACGCGCCAGGCTGAACCGAAGGCAATCTCATAAGCCTGCTGGTTGTGCCAGAACGGCGCGGGTGGCAGCGCCACGACCACTGCCGCCATGGCCGAGGCAAAGGCCAGCGCGGCAAAGCCGGTCCAGATGACGCGGCGCGAGTGCGCGTAGCCATACACCTCGGTCAGGATGTCGCCGAACACGTAACTGACCGGAAAGAAGAGCACACCGGCACCGAAGGTGAGCGGGCCGATCACGGGCGCGTCGATCTGCGCAATCTTCGCCGGGCCGATCAGGTTGGAACAGACGAGCACGGTCACGAAGGCCACCATGACCTGGTCGAAATGGCGGTACTGGGTTGCAGCCATGCGCGCGGCCCGTGTTGTTCAGACCGCGATCGTGCATCGCCCCACGGCATCCGTCTGCCGTGGCCATGCACGCTGCGGACTCAGATGCTTTCCAGAAAACCCAGATGGAAGGCCGACACCCGGTCGAGGCCGACCCGGCAGACAACCGATTCATTGGCCGGGACAGGATCCTGTCCCGGCGTGAAGTACATTGCATCGCGCAGATGGATGAAGGCGCGCGCGCCGTCATCCGACGGCGACCCCGCAGCCATGGCGTCCTTGATGCCCTGTTCTATCGAAGACGTCAGGATGTGGTGCTGCATGTAACGCTCGCGACTGATGACGAAACCGGAAATGAGGAAGCCGTCGACCACCAGCGTGACTGCGGTTTCGATGAGCGCTTCGGATTCGGCAAACTTGACGATGAGTTCGAGTATCGGGTCTTGCATTGCATCTCCCTGGGCGAGCGCTTGCGGGGCAGGAAGCACCCGCGCGGCAAGAATACCGCGCACTCGCCTGCAGGACCACCTCCGCCCGGGGCTCGTCCGTCCAGCACCCGGCAGACCGGACCCTGAATCGCAAGGAGTCGACCGATACGCCCGTTGCGCGCGACATCGATGCGGCTCTCGGCGATCTCGCGCCTGTCGATCGGGCAGCCCGCGGACGCGGACCGCCCGGTCCGCCGACGGTCAGGAAGAACGGAAACGCCTGGCATCCGGACGGCCTTGCGCCCGGCGGCCGAGCCAGCCTACGAGCCCGAGTCCGGCAACCATCAGCGCCCAGGTTTCGGGCTCCGGAATCGATTCGACAACGACCAGTTCAAGCTTGGCATTGTGATAGTTGGACAGGCGCACGACACCGTCCTTGTCGACATCCAGCCAGGAGAACACGATGCCGCCATCCTTGGCGGTAATGCCCCCCTCGGCGCCCTGAATATGGTCATGGTAGAAACCCAGCCAGGATTTCCCGTCGATCTGGCCAGCGCCGAACAGGGTCACCATATGCTATCCGCCCGCATAACTGAACGCCAGTTCGACGTCTTCACCCAGCCTTACCTGCTCGGTGATGAACTCGACCGTGGGCGCCTTGCCGTGGCTTTTCATGGTCAGGCCGTGAGCGGTGAAGTCGCCCTCGGCAATGTCGCCGGGATTGCCCTGGTACTTGAGATTGAGATCCTTGACGTCCTGCCCCGCGAGATAGTGCAGCTTGCCGTCAAGCACCGAGGACCACTTCGGCGGAGCTTTGCCCTTCTCGCGATCCATCCACAGATCCAGCGTGGCCACGCGCGACCCGCCGTTTACGCCGATCGCGTCGCCGTCCTCGCCGATGCCCGCAACATGCTCGTCATTGAACTCGACGCCATAGCGTCTGTGCAGGTATTCCAGACTGTTCGCAACGGAGGCGGGCGCACACTGATTCACATCCTGCTCGATGCTGTAGCCGTGTCCCGGCTGCAGATAGATCTGTGTCGGTCCCGTACCCAGAAAATTCAGGGGCGTGGCCTTGGGTGGCGCAACGACTGCCGGCACTGCCGGAGCGCCGCCTATCCGGGCGTCGCGACGGGTAATCCCGTACGACCGGAAGGCGCCGATCCTGACTGCCGATCCGCCTGGCGCATCGGTTGAAGCTTCGCTCGCCGCCCCCGGCGCCGGCGAGGCACCGACGTCGAAGCCGGTGACCACACTGTAAGAGAAATCGACATACGCGTTGATTTCCGTTCGCGATCCGGTGCCGGCAAAGTCGAACAGGCTGGAGATCGAACGACCGAAACCACCGGTTCCAGCGGCATTGAACACCGGCATGTTCTGCACGACCCAGCCTTCGTTTTCCGTGAATACGTTGATGTAACCGCTGGACGGCAAGGCGAGTCCGTCGAAATCGAAACTCACCTGACCCGTGTTCGATGCGCTCGTTCCGGCAAAGGAAACCTGCGAGAAATCGATCGCCGAACCGGACAATTCAATGGCTTGCGATGTCGCCGTAACGCTTGCCATCAGCGTGGCAAGCACCATGTGGCGGAGGAACTGCGAGGGGAAACGCGAACAGAGGCTGACCATGATCTGACCCTTTCGTGGAAATGGACCAAAGGAAGCGGCGCGAAGCACTGTTGCGAAGCAGAATCCATACCGAAAACATGGATCGACAACCGCAAGCCAAGTCAAGCGATTTTTGCAAACTTGTGACAACGGAAATGTAAAAAACTGCGACACAGTGGCTTTTTCAGACCCGGGGCACGGTCGCGGGGGTCTGCATCGGCGTGCGCAACCCGCCGGCCACCGGATGCGCGTCGCCCTTAAGCCTCCGGAATCGGGAACCGAGGTCTGTTCGCAGCACTCGACGCATCGCCGGCACCATACAAGGATCGCCTGCGCTGGCGCAGCACGCGCAGAAACCGGACGCCATTGCGAGGAAACGCCCGCGTCGATCAGTGCTCGGGGGGTTTTCGCCCGGCCTTGACTTCGGCGCGCCGGGTCTTTCCGTCAAGACGTCGCTTGACCGCATTCATCGAGGGGCGCGTCGGGCGACGGACCTTCTCGACCCGGGCGGCAGAGGCAATCAGTGCCTCCAGGCGACGCATCGCTTCGGTACGGTTCTTCTCCAGGCTGCGGAAGCGCTGCGCCTTCAACACGACGACACCGTCCTTGCTGATACGGTGATCGCCCAGCATGCGAAGTCTTGCCTTCAGTTCTTCCGGCAGCGACGAGGCCGCGATGTCGAATCGCAGATGCACCGCGTTCGCCACCTTGTTCACGTTCTGCCCGCCGGGCCCCTGGGCGCGAACAGCGCTGAACACGATTTCGGATGGAACCAGTACAAAGGACATCACGCTCGAAACTCCGATAGACGGCCCGGAACATGGCTCGAAGCCCGTACCGTCATCGCCGTCTCCGGTATTCGGGCCCGCGCCCGGGTCGATGGAAGCGCCGCGGCTTCGCAGCGTGTCGGGCAGCGTTACCGGTCAATCTGCACTGTTGTCCTGGAAGAACAGCGCGTGCTCGATGCCGGAATTGCCGGCGCCCTTGCCACGCTTGATCACGATGACGTTCTGCGCCTTGTCGGCATTGAGGCAAGGGGCCGATGGCCCCTTCACTGGGTGGCCCGGAGACTCAACTCTTGAGCGCCACCAGGATCTCGTCGAGCATCTTCTTGGCGTCGCCGAACAGCATGCGGTTGTTGTCCTTGTAGAACAGCGGGTTGTCCACGCCCGCGTAGCCGCTGGCCATGGAGCGCTTCATGACGATGCTGGTGCGGGCCTTCCAGACTTCGAGTACCGGCATGCCGGCGATCGGGCTGGTCGGGTCGTCCTGCGCGGCCGGGTTGACGATGTCGTTGGCGCCAATGACCATGGCCACGTCGGTGTCCGGGAAGTCCTCGTTGAGTTCGTCCATTTCGAAGACGATGTCGTAGGGCACCTTGGCTTCGGCCAGCAGCACGTTCATGTGGCCTGGCATGCGGCCGGCCACGGGGTGGATGCCGAAGCGCACGTTCACGCCCTTCTCGCGCAGGGTGCGGGTGATCTCGAACACCGTGTGCTGGGCCTGGGCGACGGCCATGCCGTAGCCGGGAACGATGATCACGTTCTTGGCCTCGCGCAGCATCTCGGCGGTCTCGGCGGCGCTGACGGGCGTCACCTCGCCCTGGGGCTCGGCGGCCGCGCCGTCGGCCTTGGCGGCCGGCTTGCCTGCGCCACTGCCGAAGCCACCGGCGATCACGCTGATGAAGTTGCGGTTCATCGCGTTGCACATGATGTAGGACAGGATGGCGCCCGAGGAGCCGACCAGCGCACCGGTCACGATCAGCAGGTCGTTGCTGAGCATGAAGCCCGTGGCGGCTGCCGCCCAGCCGGAGTAGCTGTTGAGCATGGACACCACCACCGGCATGTCGGCGCCACCGATGGCCATCACCATGTGGATGCCGAACAGCAGCGCGATCACCGTCATCACGATCAGCGGCGTCATGCCGCTCTGCACGTCGTGCGCGTTCAGGAAAACCCGGCCGAACCCGATCACCACCAGCAGCGCGATCAGGTTGAGCCAGTGGCGCGCCGGCAGCAGCAGGGGCTTGCCACCAATCTTTCCGTTGAGCTTTCCGAAGGCAATCAGCGAACCCGAGAAGGTGACCGCACCGATGAGGATGCCCACGTAGATTTCGACTTCGTGGATGGCTTTCTCGGCACCTTCGAGTTGAAGCGACGTGTCGACATAGCTGGCGAAGCCGACCAGGCAAGCGGCCAGACCGACCAGGCTGTGCATCAGCGCGACCAGCTCGGGCATCTGGGTCATCTTGACCGTTTTCGCGGCGTACAGGCCGATGCTGCCGCCCACCACCAGCGCGCCGACGATCCAGGGAATGCCGGCGGGTGAAACGCGCGGCCCGAAGACCGTGGCGAGCACGGCCAGCGCCATGCCGACCATGCCGTACAGATTGCCGCGACGCGACGATTCGGGGTTGGACAGGCCGCCCAGACTGAGGATGAACAGAATGGCGGCTCCGAGGTAGGCCACCGTGGCAAGGCTTTGGGACATGGGTGTCTCGTCTCTTTCTTGTCTTGATCGGTCGGGGACGGAGCCGAAGGTCCGTCCCCGGGGCCCTTACTTCTGGAACATCGCCAGCATGCGGCGTGTCACGGCAAAGCCGCCGAACATGTTGATCGCGGTGAGCACGATGCCGGCGAAGGCGAGCCAGAGGATGAGCTGGTCCGGTCGACCGTTCGCACCGGCATCGGGCGGCGCGATCTGGACCAGCGCACCTATGACGATGATGCTGGAGATGGCGTTGGTCACGCTCATGAGCGGCGTGTGCAGCGCGGGCGTGACGTTCCAGACCACCATGTAGCCGATGAAGCAGGCCAGCACGAACACCGTGAAGTGGCCCAGGAAGGCGGCCGGCGCGAACGAACCGATGGCCCCGAATACCAGAGCCCCCACGGCGAAGATGATGGCCAGCGTCTTGGCCGGCATCGGGCCGCCGGGGCCGTGCCCATGAGCGCTTTTCTTTTCAACCGCTGCGGCGGCCGGCTTGGGCGCGGGCTTCGGCGCGGCGGCGATGGGCGGTGCCGGCCAGGTGATCTCGCCGCCCTTGATCACGGTCAGGCCACGGATGGCATCGTCGTCCATGTTGACGTTGATGACACCGTCCTTGGTCTTGCACAGCTCTTCGGTCAGGCGGAACAGGTTGGTGCCGTATAGCGCGGACGACTGGCGTGCCATGCGTGAGGCCAGGTCGGTGAAGCCGACAATGGTCACGCCATGCTTGACCACGGCCTTGCCCGGTTCGGTGAGTTCGCAGTTGCCGCCCTGTTCGGCCGCCATGTCGACGATCACGCTGCCGGGCTTCATGCTGCGCACCATCTCGGCCGTGATCAGACGGGGTGCAGGCTTGCCCGGAATCAGCGCGGTGGTGATGATGATGTCCACCTCGCGTGCCTGCTGCGCGTACATCTCGCGCTGCGCGGCCTGGAAGCCTTCGCTCATGACCTTGGCGTAGCCGCCGCCGCCCGAGCCCTCTTCCTCGTAGTCGACCTTGACGAACTCGCCACCCAGCGAGACGACCTGGTCGGCCACCTCGGCGCGGGTGTCGTTGGCGCGCACGATGGCGCCGAGGCTGGCCGCCGCACCAATGGCGGCCAGGCCGGCCACACCGGCACCGGCAATGAACACCTTGGCCGGAGGCACCTTGCCCGCGGCGGTGATCTGGCCATTGAAGAAGCGCCCGAAGGCGTTGGCCGCCTCGACCACCGCGCGGTAGCCGCTGACGCCGGCCATGGAGGTCAGCGCGTCCATCTTCTGCGCGCGGCTGAGCGTGCGCGGCAGCGCGTCGATGGCCAGCACGGTGACCTTTTTCGCCGCCAGCTGCTGCATCAACTCCGGGTTCTGCGCCGGCCAGACGAAGCCGATCAGGGTCTGCCCTTCGTGCATCAGTGCCACCTCGTCGGCGGTCGGCGGACGCACCTTGAACACGATGTCGGCGCTGCTCCACAGCTCGGTCGCAGAGCCGGCGATGCCGGCGCCCGCTTCGCGGTAGGCGCCATCGGACAGGTCGGCCAGATCACCCGCGCCGGTCTCCACGACCACGCCAAAACCGAGCTTGACCAGTTTGGTCACCACGTCTGGCACGGTGGCCACGCGCTTTTCGCCCGGGAAGATCTCTCGGGGGACGCCGATGCGCTGAGGCGTGGGGGCTGCCGCGCTGGCTGCGGCGTTGTCGTTCGATGCGCCAGAAGTCATGGGTAGGTCCTCGGTCGGTTTGTTGGAATTCGGTCAGTTGCTGCGAGATGGCGCATCAGGGGGCGGAACAGTCAACCTGCCCCAACACTGCGGACGCTGTCCGTCGCGGCCTCGTCCAGTTGGCGCCCCAGCGCACGCTCGCGGCGGACACGCCCTTCGGCAGCGGTTCTGTCGATGGCCCGGAGGTGCCGGGGATCACGGGCAAGGCTTCGGACACCCGCCACCAAGGCCATCAAATCCACGAAGGCGCCGTTGCAAGGATCGTATCCCCCTGTTCGAAACGGCCCCTGGCCGCACATGACCGATCCGGCGACAGGCGCACGACAGCCCGCTCGGAGCACCTGCCGGCGCACCTTCTCCCGCCTTCCGGAGCGCGCAGTCTAGCGTGTCGGGCTTCACGGCGCAGCACTTTGTGCCAAAAAAGATGCACGTTGCGCTGCAACACAACCATTCCCCTTAAGCCGATTGACAAAAGAAAAGCCCTGTTTTGCGTCGCAACACAGGGCTTCCTGGGGGTAGCGGCCGTCTCCGGCTGTTCCCGTTTCAGGGCTCAGGCAGGCAGCTTTCCGAGCTTGCGGCGCGCCGCGTCAAGCCGGTCCTGTTCCGCTTTCTGACGCGCTTCGACATCGACCAGCTTGATGATGATGAGCGACACATTGTCGCCGGTCGGTCGGCCGCGCTCCCGCGCCCGCTTGATCAGCACCTCGGCCGCCTCGCGCGCCGAATAGACGGACAGCACGCCGCCCATCTCTTCGTCCGTGAAGTAAGCCCACAGACCGTCGGAACAGAGCACGAAACAGTCGCCATCGGCCAGCGCATCGGTGCCGCCGAAGTCGATCACCGGCTCTTTCTGTGCCCCGAGACAATGCAGCAACAGGTTGCGCTGAGGGTGAACCTTTGCGCCCTCCTCGTCCAGGCGCCCCTGACGGACAAGTTCGCCAACGAGCGAGTGGTCCTTGCTGCAGCTGACCAGTCCGTCGTTGCGGAAATGGTAGATGCGCGAGTCGCCGCAATGCGCCCAGTCTGCGCGGCTGCCGTTCATCAGCAGCACGCAGGCGGTCGAGTGCGGATCCTGTTCCGACGTGAAACGGGTGAGCTTGATCACCACATGGGCTTCTTCGACCACGCTGCGCAGCAGATCGCGCGGCGATTCGACGGCCGGCGCGAAGCTGTCGAAGTTCTCTCGTGCCTTGTGCACCACCTGCTCCGCAGCCATGGCTCCGCCGCTGTGCCCGCCCATGCCATCGGCGAGCACAGCCATCAACATGCCCTTGTGACGGGCGTGCGGAAACACCGCAGCGCGATCCTGCTGTTCCCGTCGGTCACCAATGTGCTGCGCCACGCAGCTGTCGAGTTTGAGCGCCATGAAATCGTCCGTTACCCTGCTGATTCTAGCGTCTCGACCTGTCCAGCCTGTGTACGCAGGTGTTCATGACTGAAACGGAAACGTTCAATTCACCATTGTTCACACCGCAAAACCGGCGTGCTGTTCGTTGATGTCGTCGATGTACTCGTCCAGGGCACTGGCGTGGATGCCAAGTTCTTCAAGTATCTCGCCTGAACGCAGAGTCCAGATCGGATCCGGCAAACCCTTGTTGAGGAGGTAGATGTGGGTCGCCAGCGCGACGATGCCTATCGTGCTGCGCAGACCGTAGGTATCGTCGTCCGGCATTTCGTGGTGGAAGCGGATGGACTGGACGATGAGCTCGGGCAAGCCCCAGTTGCGCGCAACCCAATAGCCGACCGTCGCATGGTCGAGCTTGTAGCGGACGTTCTCCAGCCCGGCATCCACCCAGCAGCACTCATCGTCAAGGTTCAGGGTGGCCCAGTAGTCCGGAAAGCGCTGCATGAGCAGCGGCACGCCACAGTCGTGGAACATGGCCGCCAGATAGGCCTGGTCCGGGAACACATTGCATACCGCCACGCGCTCGTCCGCGATCTGCGACGCAATGGCGGCGATCGTTTCGCAGCGCTGCCAGACACGCTCCATCTGCGGACCGTGACCGTTGGCCGCCTGGCGGATCGAAATGCCGCGGACCAGATTGATGGCCTGATTCAGCCCGACCAGCATCAGCACCTGTTCGGCATTGGTCGGCGCGCGGCCGCGGCTGTAGGCGGGCGAGCGGCACAGCTTGAACAGCGCAGCGAGCACACCGGGGTCGCGGGAAATGCACTCGGCAAGGTGGGCAACCTCGAACTCCGGGTTGCGCATCAGGTGTTCGATTTCCTGCAGCAGTCGGGGTTTGGGCGGGAGGAGTACGGCCGTCGATTCGAGTACGGATGTTACGGACGAATCTTCATCCTCTATGGCGGCAGGCAGCATGGCGGGCTCACTCGTGACTGTTTGGCAGGCTTCGACGGATATCGACCGCAAACCGGCCGACTTGAGCCAGTCCGCACCCCGAAACAGGGAACACGACACGGCCGTTCCCCGAGTCGGTGAACTCATCGGCCCTGCCCGGTCAATGCCCGGTCCAGCCACTCGATCCAGTGGCGCACCGGCACATCCGTTCCGGTCTGCAGATGGGCGATGCAGCCGACATTGGCACTGGCGATGCCTTCGGGCGCCCCGGCCTGCAGCGCACGCAGTTTGCTGTCGCGCAGCGTGGTCGCAAGCTGCACCTGCAGCAGCGAATAGCTGCCGGCCGAACCGCAGCACAGATGGCTGTCGCCGACCGGTTGCAACGCGTAACCCGCGGCACACAGCAGCGCCTCGGCGTACCCGCGGACCTGCTGGCCATGCTGCAGCGAACAGGGCGGGTGATAGGCGAGCGGTCGGCTCGTCGTGCCCTGGGCCGCGAACAGGCCCTCGATCTGCACACGTTCGGCGATCAGGATTTCCGACAGGTCTTTCGTCATCGCCGCCACCTTTGCGGCGCGCTCCGCATACTGCGGATCGCCGGCCAGCAGGTGACCGTACTCGCGCACCGTGCTGCCGCAACCGGACGCCGTCATCACGATGGCTTCGACGTCGCCGCGCTCGATGGCCGGCCACCACGCATCGATCAGGGCGCGCATGTCGGCGCGGCCACCGTCCTGGTCGTTCAGGTGGAAGCGCAGCGCGCCACAGCAGCCCGCGCCCGCGATCTCGACCAGCGAAATGCCAAGCAGGTCGAGCACCCGTGCAGCGGCGGCATTGACGTCGGGCATCAGTGCCGGCTGCACGCAACCGGCCAGCACCAGCATGCGGCGCGCGTGCCTCACCGGAGGCCAGTTGCCCGCCGGACGCAGCGGCGCCACCTTGGCCGCCAGCGCAGCCGGCAGCAGAGGTCGGGCGAGCCGCCCCAGAGCCAGAGCGGTGTTGAACACCCCGGGGCGGGAAAAGCTCTCGCGCACGACCCAGCGCCGGGCACGGTCGACCAGCGGACGCGAGCCCCGGCGCTCGGCTACCGCGCGTCCGATGTCCACCAGTTCGTGGTAGCGCACGCCCGACGGACAGGTGGTTTCGCAATTGCGGCAGGTGAGGCAGCGGTCAAGGTGGGGCAGCACGGTGCCGGCCGCTATCGTCCCTTCGAGCAACTGCTTCATCAGGTAGATGCGCCCGCGCGGCCCGTCCAGTTCGTCGCCAAGTATCTGGTAGGTCGGACAGGTGGCGTTGCAGAAACCACAGTGCACACACTTGCGCAGTACGCGCTCCGCGGCGTCGCCCTCGGGCGTATCGCGTATGAAATCGGCCAGTCCGGTCTGCATCAGTCGGCTCTCACAAATCGGCGTACAGGCGTCCGGGGCTGAACACGCCGGACGGGTCGAAAGCCTGCTTGAGGCGGCGATGTACCGCCATCACTTCGGGCGTCAGCGCTTCAAACACGCCGCGCTGCCGATCCGCCGGTCGGCCACCGCGGAACAGCGTGGCGTGACCGCCGAGCGCGCGCACCGCCTGACGCAGCGCATCGGCATCGAGGTCGCTGCGCAGCCAGCGCTGCATGCCGTTCCACTCGATCAGACACGGCTGGTCGAATGGCAGTCGCGGTGCCATCGGCGGCAAAGCGACGCGCCAGAGCGGCGCATCGCCAGCGAAGAACGGGTGCTGCTGTTCGCGCACCGACTGCCACAGCGACGCCGCGTCCCGGTCATCCATCCGGTCGCCGCCGATCAAGCGTACGGCGGCCTCCAGCGCCGGTTCGGCACCCGACAGGCGGACCGCCAGCCGGCCTTCATGCCACAGGGTCGCCGAAATCGGCAGCGGCTGTGCGCCCCACTCGCGCAAGCCGGCAAGCGCCGGCGCTTCGGCCCTCTCCAGCAGGCGGGTCTGTTCCGCGCCTGGCCGCGGCAGCACCTTCAACGTCGCCTCGAGAATGAGGCCCAGCGTGCCGAAGCTGCCGGCGATCAGGCGCGAGACGTCGAAACCGGCGACGTTCTTCATCACCTGTCCGCCGAAGCGCAGCACGCGCCCCCGACCGTCCATCACGGTCACGCCAAGCACGAAATCGCGCAGGCTGCCGACCGACATGCGGCGGGGCCCGGACAGGCCGGTCGCGATCGCGCCGCCCAGGGTCGCGTACGGCCCGAAATGCGGCGGCTCGAAAGCCAGCATCTGGCCGCGCGCAGCCAGCACCTCTTCGATCTCGCGGAGCCGGGTGCCGGCATGCGCAGTGATGAACAGTTCCGACGGCTCATGGGCGATCACACCCTGCGCGCCGCGCATGTCGAGCAGCACGCCCGCCCGCGACTGCGCGAGGAAGTCCTTCGCACCACTGCCGTGCGGTCGCAAGGCACTGCCGCGCGCCGCCGCTTCCAGCACCAGCTCGCGCAACACCGGATGAAGTGAGGTCGTCATGATCAGAAGCGCGGCAGTTCGGGGTGCGGCAGTTCGCCGTGATGCACATGCATGCGGCCCATTTCGGCACAGCGATGCAGCGTGGGCACCGCCTTGCCCGGATTCAACAGGCCGGCCGGGTCGAACGCCGCTTTCACCCGGTGGAACACGTCCAGTTCGTCGGCGGCGAACTGGGAGCACATCTGGTTGATCTTCTCCAGCCCGACGCCGTGTTCGCCGGTAATGGTGCCGCCCAGCGCGACCGACAGTTCGAGGATGTCGACGCCAAAGGCTTCGGCCCGGCGCACCGAATCCGGATCGTTCGAATCGAACAGGATGAGCGGGTGCAGATTGCCATCGCCAGCATGAAACACATTGAGCAGGCCCAGATCGTACTTCTTCGCCATGCCGTCCATCGCAGCCAGCATTTCGGCCAGTCTCTGGCGCGGGATGGTACCGTCCATGCAGTAATAGTCCGGTGCGATGCGGCCGGCCGCGGGAAAAGCGGCCTTGCGCCCGGCCCAGAAGCGCAGGCGCTCCGCTTCGTCGGCGGACACCCGGATATCGGTTGCGCCGGCCGCCTCCAGCAGCCTGCGGACACGGGAGATTTCGTCCTGCACCTCTTCGTCCGTGCCATCGGATTCACACAGAAGAATGGCGGCGGCATCCAGCGGATAGCCGGCGTGGACGAACTGTTCGACCGCCGCCGTGGTGGCCTGGTCCATCATTTCCAGCCCGGCCGGGATGATGCCGGCCGCAATCACGTCGGCCACCGCCTGACCGGCCTTCCGGATGTCGGCAAACGCCGCGAGCACGCAGCGCGCCACGCGCGGCCTGGGCACCAGCTTGACCGTCACTTCGGTCACGACACCGAGCAGCCCTTCCGATCCCACGGTGACCGCAAGCAGGTCATAACCCGGGCTGTCCGGTGCCGCGCTGCCGATTTCCAGTACCTCGCCATCCATGGTCACCATGCGCACGCGCAACACGTTGTGCACGGTCAGGCCGTACTTCAGGCAATGCACGCCGCCGGAGTTCTCGGCCACGTTGCCGCCTATGCTGCAGGCGATCTGCGAAGAAGGATCGGGTGCGTAGTACAGGCCATGAGGTGCCGCCGCCTCCGATACCGCAAGATTGCGCACGCCCGGCTGCACGACGGCCTGCTGCGCCAGACGGTCCATCGCCACGATGCGGGTCATGCGCGCCGTCGACAGCACCATTCCGTCCTTGTGCGGCGTGGCGCCACCGGACAGGCCGGTTCCGGCACCCCTCGGCACCACCGGTATGCCCAGCCTGCGACAGGTGCGCAGCACCGCGACCACCTGCGCTTCAGTGGTGGGCAGCGCCACCGCCAGCGGCATTTCGCGCATGAGCATGAGACCGTCGCACTCGTAGGCGCGCAAGCGGCCGGGATCGGTGATCAGGCTGTCTTCCGGCAGTATGCGGGCAAGTTCGGCAATCAGCGTTGCACGGCCGCTGCTGCCGGGGAGTGGCGATGCAGCGCGGGCGGCATCTTCGGTCTGTGACGGTGCACTCATGGCGGATTCCGGTGAGGCGATACAGGCTGTCGATCATACCCGCAGCCCGCCGACCCGCGTCGCACGGGCGGCCCCGGAAAGGAAACGGCGCCCGCAGGCGCCGTTTCCTTTCCGGTGAGACCGAGCCGCCGATCAGACCCTCTTCTCGACGTAGATGGCGCGGAAGTCGTTCACATTGGTCAGCGTCGGACCGGTCACGATGAGGTCGTCGATGCCGAGGAAGAAACCGTAGGCATCGTGCCGGTCCAGCATCGCGCGGGCATCGATGCCGGCGGCGCGGGCACGGGCCAGCGTGTCGTCGGTGACGATGGCGCCGGCGTTGTCCTCGCTGCCATCGATGCCGTCGGTGTCGCCCGATACGGCGTGGATGCCCTTCATGCCATCCAGCGCGATCGCCAGCGACAGCAGGAATTCCGAGTTACGGCCACCCCGCGGTTTCTGGCCCGGTTTGATCTGGCCCAGCGTGACCGTGGTTTCGCCGCCGGACAGCAGCACGCAGGGCGGTGCCAGCGGCGTGCCGTTGATCGCGCAAGCCTTGGCGATGCCGGCCAGCACCTTGCCGGCATCGCTCGACTCGCCTTCGATCATGTCGCCCAGCACCAGCGGCGCAACACCGTGAGCACGCGCCACTTCGGCCGCTGCCAGCAGCGAGGCCTGGGCTGTGGAAATGACCCGGGTTTCGCAGCGCGCCAGACGCGCATCGTCGGCCTTCGGCGTTTCCGATTCCGGCCTCGCCAGCCAGTCCATCACGGCCGCCGGCACTTCGATGTTGTAGCGGCGGATGATGGCCAGCGCGTCCTCGCGCGTGGTCGTGTCCGGCACCGTCGGGCCGGAGGCGACCACGGCCGGGTCGTCGCCCGGGACGTCGGAAATGACCAGCGTGAACACCCGCGCCGGGTAGGCCGCCTGCGCCAACCGGCCGCCCTTCATCGACGACAGGTGCTTGCGCACGCAATTCATTTCCTGGATGGCGGCGCCGCTGGCCAGCAGCGCGCGGTTGACCGCCTGCTTGTCCTCCAGCGTCAGGCCTTCGGCCGGTGCCGACAGCAGCGCCGAACCGCCACCGGAGATCAGGGCGATCACCAGATCGTCCTCGCTCAGGCCCTGCACCTTGTCGAGAATGCGCTTCGCCGCCTGCTGGCCGGCGGCGTCGGGCACCGGGTGCGACGCCTCGACCACCTCGATGCGCTGGCACGGTGCGCCGTGACCGTAGCGAGTCACCACCAGGCCGGAAAGGTCGCCCGGCCAGTTATTTTCGACCGCCAGCGCCATTGACGCTGCCGCCTTGCCGGCGCCGACGACGATGGTGCGGCCCTTGGGCGGCGGCGGCAGGTTGGCCGGCACGCACAGATCGGGGTTGGCGGCGTCGAACGCCGCCTGGAAAAGCTTGCGCAGGAATTCTTTTGGTTCGGGGGTACTCACGGCAACTCCGTCTGGTCTGTTCGTTTGCGGGGATGTGTGGTCTGCGTGAATATGCATGAACCGCGCAGCGCTGCCGGGTGATGGCCGCCCGCCTATCCGGCTGTCGCGGGGTGAGCGCCAGCGTGGGATGATGTGCAATTCTAGCGTGCGCTGGCCTTATATTTGCGCGCACTTGTAATCAATACATCTTATCGAAGTCATCACACGCCATGGGTCACAGACTATCCAGGATTGCCACCCGGACCGGCGATGCCGGTGAAACCGGCCTCGGCGACGGCACACGGGTTTCGAAGTCCAGCGCACGCATTCACGCACTGGGCGAAGTGGACGAGCTGAACAGCGCGATCGGCGTGCTGCTCTGCGAGGACATGCCGGCGGATCTGTCGGCGCTGTTGACCGACATCCAGCACGACCTGTTCGATCTCGGCGGCGAACTGGCCATTCCCGGTTATCACCTGCTCAAGAGCGAACAGGTGACCAAGCTCGACGCGGAACTCGAACGCCTGAATGACGAACTGTCGCCGCTCAAGGAATTCATCCTGCCCGGCGGCACCCGTGCGGCAGCCCATGCCCACCTGGCGCGAACCGTCTGCCGCCGCGCCGAGCGAGCGGTGATCGCAGCAGCTGCCGAAGGCAAGGTGTCGGAGGCCAGCCGGCAATACCTGAACCGCCTGTCCGACCTGCTGTTCGTACTTGGCCGCACCTGCAACCGTCTGGCCGGCTGCGGCGACGTGCTCTGGCAGCGTGGCCGCGCGCACGACGACGGAACGGCCTGACCGGATGAACTCGGGCACGCCCGCGGCCGGCCATTGCCCCGCGCCCCGCTCCTCCGCCGACGCATCGATAGGCGTTTTCGATTCCGGCCTCGGTGGTCTGTCGGTGCTGCGCCATGCGCGCGTGGCACTGCCGGCCGAGGACTTTCTCTATGTCGCCGATTCCGGCTTCGCCCCCTACGGCGAGCGAAGTGCCGACTGGATACGCGAACGCAGTGCGGTGCTGGGCGAATTCCTGCTCGACCAGGGCGCCAAAGCCTTGCTGATCGCCTGCAATACGGCGACTGCCGCCGCCGCCCGGACGCTGCGGGAACGCTGGCCGGCGCTGCCCATCGTCGGCATGGAACCCGCAGTCAAGCCGGCTGCCGCCGCGACGCGATCCGGTACGGTCGGCGTTCTGGCGACCACCGGCACGCTGTCGAGCAGCCGCTTCGCGGCACTGCTCGACAGCTTCGGTCGCGACATCCGTGTCGTGACGCGACCGGGCAGCGGTCTGGTCGAAGCGGTCGAGCGGGGCGATTTCGACTCGCCCGCCACGCGCGCGCAGGTGGTTTCGCATATCGAACCACTGATCGCGGAAGGTGCCGATGTGATCGTGCTCGGCTGCACCCATTACCCCTTCCTGCGGCCACTGATAGAGCAGGCAGCGGGACCCGCGATACGCGTCATCGATACCGGCGATGCGGTCGCGCGGCAGCTTGCCCGGTCGCTCGGGCAGGCAGGTCTGCTGCGCAGCGGCGGCAAGGGCGACGAACGCTTCTGGACCAGTGCGCCGGTGTCGCAGAGCGCACCGGCGCTGCGCAGACTGTGGCAGCCGCTCGCCCGGGTGGACGCACTGCCGGTCTGATCAGCGCAGGACGAAGGCGGTCACCGCCACCCAGCCCATCATGGACACGACGAGGTGCAGGTCGTGAAAGAGGTCCTGCGACGGATCGCCACCTCCCCCCTGGCGGTGCATGAGATAGAGATAGCGGAACAGGCCGTACAGCACGAAGGGCAAGGTATAGATCAGATCGGAAGTGCCATGGATGCGCACCGTATCTTCGTCCACCGTGTATAGCGCATACGCCACCACAGCGCAGGCGCCGGTGATGGTGATGAACTGGTCGAGCAAGGTGCCGGAATACTGGTCCAGCACCTTGCGGTGCGCCCCGCCCCCTTCCTCCATCAGCATCATTTCGGCGCGACGCTTGGCGAACCCGAGAAAAAGTGTCAGCAGCAAGCCGCACATGAGCAACCAGTTCGATGGCGGGATGCCCAGGCCGGCGGTGCCGGCCAGCAGCCGGAGCATGAAGCCGGCACTGATCAGGAACACGTCGAGTACGACGACGCGCTTCAAACCATAGCTGTAGCCGAGGTTGATCAGGCCATAGAGGCACAGCAGCCAGACCAGGGTCTCACTGATACGGTGGGCAAGCGTCAGGGCCGCCGCGCAGCACAGCGCCATCAGCAGCAGGGCGACCGGCGGCGACAGTGCGCCGGACGCCAGCGGGCGCAGACGTTTGACAGGGTGCAGCCGGTCCTGCGCCATGTCGCGGAAATCGTTCAACGCATACACGGCGCTCGACATCAGGCAGAAGGCGACGAAGGTGAGCAGCGCCGACTGAACCATGGCCGCCTGCTGCCAGGCGTGCCCGAACAGCAGGCCGAAGAACACGAACCCGTTCTTCACCCACTGCTTTGGACGCATCAGCTGCAGGGCGGCGGCGATCATCGCGGGCTCAGTCGAAGTAGCGTTCCTCGAAGTAACAGCCACAGTCGGGCAGCCACTTCGGTATCGCGTACCAGAGGCGGCGCGCCGGCTCCAGCACGCCGGCATGATAGGCCGTGTAGTCGAAGCCGTGGCCGCGGATGCGCCAGAAGGTCGCGCCGCGAACCGTCAGTGTATCGACGCTCATCTCGCGGAAGTACGGCGCGTAGTCGTCGTGCGCCGGTTTTTCCTTGCTCAGGATCAGGATGTCGCGGCCGGCGAACCGCCGGAAATCGGTCAGCACATCGTCGTGCCGTGCATGGCTCGATGCCGGCCCGAACACCGGCCAGTAGCGGCCGTGGTGGTAGCCCAGCGTGACCGAGGGCGAATAGCCGTCGGTCATCAACACGTAGCGCTCGACGTCGCTGCCCAGCGCGGCGATCACCTCGTCCGCCTTCACCGTCTGCACGACGCCGGCGTACTTGCGCGCCCCCAGCCGCTGCGCCCAGCTGTCGACCGGCTGCGTCGCCACCGCGACCACACCGGCCACGTGCAGCAGCGCCAGCAGCGCGGTGATGTTGCGGGTACGACGCAGCACGCTGTCGGGCACCGCGCGCGCATACATCAGGAAAGCCAGCGGCACGAAGGAGAACACCCAGTGCAGGCCTATGGTCTTGACCAGCGACAGCAGACCGAACACCGCCAGCGGAACGACCACCAGCGCCGGCAGCGCGGCCTGGCGCATCCAGGCACCGGGCGCACGCAGCAGGCGCCAGGCCACCATCGGCGTCAGCAGCCAGAGCATCATGCCCGCGTACATCAGCGGCGTCTTCCACGACAGCCCGGCACCGCCGTGGCGATTGAACACGTTGAACATCACGTTGGCCCAGCAGTGCTGGCTGTTCCACCACGCGTTGTAAAGGCCGGCCGGGAGCGCGCACAGCACGAGCAGCGCCAGCCCCTTCCATTTCCACGCTGCCGGGCGCCACAGCGCCCACACGATGCAGGCCAGGCCGAGCAGCACGGCGAAGTACTTTGACAGGAAGGCACCGCCGAGCAAGAGGCCAGCCAGTGCGAAAGCCGGCATCGACCTCTTGCGCTGCGCATGCAGGAACACCAGCGCCGAAGCGACGCTGAAGTACACCAGCGGGATGTCGGTGGTGATGAGCACATCGAGCACGCTGGCCGGTGCAAGCAGTACCAGCGTCGCCACGCCCCAGCGGGCGGACGGCGCCTCGTCACGCAGAAAAGCCAGCAGCATCGCCGACAG
Organism: uncultured Methyloversatilis sp.; assembly: GCA_964555165.1. Classification (GTDB taxonomy): domain Bacteria; phylum Pseudomonadota; class Gammaproteobacteria; order Burkholderiales; family Rhodocyclaceae; genus Methyloversatilis. The sequence goes on from CAZKRN010000026.1 coordinate 26,081, forward strand.
CAGGGCCGGCTGCAGGATGGCCGGAAGACGCAACCACCATTCGGCTTCCGACACGGCGATCAGCACTGTCAGCCACCAGCCCACCATGGGTGGATGGTCGTAGAAGCCACCCGCCGGGAGCTTGCCCCACCAGTAGAAGTAGGCTTCGTCGCCCGTGAAGGGCAGGACGGCACCCAGCCAGCCACGAAAGGCCAGCGTCAGCAGCAGGCTGACGAAATAGAAACGGCGCCAGCTTGAGGCTGGCGCCGTCGCGAACAGCGCATTCACCGATCAGTCGCGGTCGGCCAGCGCGCGGCGACGGGCGCGCACGGCTTCGGCCAGCACGTCGAGCAACTCGACGCTCTTGTCCCAGCCCAGGCAGGCATCGGTGATACTCATGCCGTACTCAGGTTCCTTCCCGGCGATCAGGTCCTGACGCCCCTCCTTGAGGTGCGACTCGACCATGACACCGAAGATGCGGTCCTCGCCACAGGCCATCTGCGCGGCGACGTCGCGCGCAACATCCATCTGCAGCCCGCACTGCTTGCGGCTGTTGGCGTGCGAGAAATCGATCATCACCTTGGCCGGCACACCCGCGGAGGCCAGTTCGCGGCAGACCTTCTCGACCGCCTCGGCGTCGTAGTTCGGTTCCTTGCCACCGCGCAGGATGACGTGACAATCCTCGTTGCCGGCGGTCGACACGATGGCCGAGTGCCCGGCCTTGGTGACCGACAGGAACACGTGCGGCGACTGCGCGGACTTGATCGCGTCGGAGGCGATGCGGACGTTGCCATCGGTGCCGTTCTTGAAACCGACCGGGCAGGACAGGCCGGACGCCAGTTCGCGATGCACCTGGCTTTCCGTCGTGCGCGCGCCGATGGCGCCCCAGGCCACCAGATCCGCCGTGTATTGCGGCGTGATGGTGTCAAGGAATTCGGTGCCGGCGGGCAGGCCCAGTTCATTCACTTCAAGCAGGATGCGGCGAGCCAGGCGCAGGCCGTCGTTGATCTTGAAGCTGTTGTCGAGATAGGGGTCGTTGATCAGACCCTTCCAGCCCACGGTGGTGCGCGGCTTCTCGAAATAGACGCGCATCACGATTTCCAGTTCGCCAGCCAGGCGCTCGCGCTGCGCCTTCAACAGCCTCGCGTACTCCATGCCCGCCTTGTAGTCATGGATGGAGCAGGGTCCGATCACCACCAGCAGGCGGTCGTCGGCGCCACGCAGGATGCGATGGATGGCCTGGCGGGCGGCAAACGTGGTGTCCGACGCCACATCGCTCGCCGGCAGTTCGCGCAGCACGTGCGCGGGTGGCAGCAGTTCGCGGATTTCCTTGATGCGGACGTCGTCGGTGATCTTGTGCATGGGAGCGTTCATGGCTTCGTTGTTCGGTTACGTGCCGGCAGGGATGCCGTTGCGAAGCACAGGATTCTAACCCGGCGACGCTTGACTTCCCTCAAGCGGATCTTGAATGCCTCAAGCGCGGCGCTCGCGCCACAGCAGATGGACGGCGAAGTAACCGATCGCCGACGCGCTGCAGGCCATGATGAAAAGCCCGGTCACGAGCGGCAGGCCGGCTGCACTGAGCGAAATCCAGAAGCCGTCGAGCCAGCCGGTCGCCAGATCGCCGATCCGCACCGCACTCCGTTCGATCTGCGCCGCCTCGGCCGGTGCGGCCGGTTTCGCCAGCACGAGACTGCCCAACTCGTACGCCGCCCAGTAGATGGGCGGAAAGGTGAGCGGGTTGGTGACAAGCGTACAGCCGGCGCTGATCGCGATGTGGGCGCGCAGGAAGAGCGCCGTGACGATGGCGAACAGGAATTGCGCGAACGGAATCATCAGACCGAAGAACAGGCCGATGGACACCGCCTTGGCGACGCTGTGGCGGTTGGCGTGCCACAGACTGTCGTCCCGCAGGTGATGGGCAAACGGCGCCACGAAGCGCAGCGCGAGGATCTGTTCGCGCGTGGGGATACAGCGTCTGAACCAGGCGGGCATTCGGCTGCGACTGACCCTCAGGCCGTGCCCCCCACGGTGAGGCCGTCGATGCGCAGCGTCGGCTGACCGACGCCGACCGGCACGCTCTGCCCTTCCTTGCCGCAGGTGCCGACCCCGCTGTCCAGCGCCATGTCCTTGCCTATCATCGACACGCGGGTCAGCGCGTCCGGTCCGTTGCCGATCAGCGTGGCCCCCTTCACCGGGTAGGTCACGCGGCCGTTCTCGATCATGTACACCTCGGCACCCGAGAACACGAACTTGCCGCTGGTGATATCCACCTGGCCGCCGCCGAAATTGACCGCGTACAGGCCTTTCTTGACCGAGCGGATGATCTCTTCCGGCTCGCGGTCGCCGTTCAGCATGTAGGTATTGGTCATGCGTGGCATCGGCAGATGGGCGAAGCTTTCGCGGCGGCCGTTGCCGGTCGGCGCCACGCCCATCAGGCGGGCGTTCAGGCTGTCCTGCATGTAGCCGACCAGAATGCCGTCCTCGATCAGCGTGGTGCAGCGCGTCGGGTTGCCTTCGTCGTCCACGGTCAGCGAGCCACGGCGGTTGGGCAGCGTGCCGTCGTCGACCACGGTGACGCCGCGCGACGCGACCTGCTGGCCGATGCGGCCGGCAAAGGCAGAACTGCCCTTGCGGTTGAAGTCTCCCTCCAGCCCGTGGCCGATGGCTTCGTGCAGCAGGATGCCGGGCCAGCCCGGGCCGAGCACCACGCTCATCGAGCCGGCCGGCGCCGGGCGCGCGTCGAGGTTGACACGAGCCTGATGTACCGCCTTCGCCGCGTAGTCGCGCAGCACCGTGTCAGTGAAATAGCCGTAGTCGAAGCGGCCACCGCCACCGCTTGAGCCCTGCTCGCGGCGCGCGCCGTCCTGCATGATGACAGTGACCGACACCCGCACCAGCGGACGCACGTCGGCCGCCATGTGGCCGTCGCTTCGCATCACCAGCACCACCTCGTGCGTGCCGGCGATGTGGGCCATCACCTGGGCGACACGGCTGTCCTCGGCTCGGGCGTAACTTTCGAGCCGTTCGAGCAGTTTCACCTTGTCGGTGTCGCTCAGCGAGGCGTGCGGATTGCGCGACGAATAGAGCGGCACCGGCGAGGCCGAGGTGACCGTGCGTGCGCTCAGGCTCTGGCCCTGCGAGGCGATCGCACGTGTCGCACGGGCAGCGGCTTCGAGCGCAGGCAGGCTGATTTCGTCGGAATAGGCGAATGCGGTCTTCTCGCCCTGTATCGCGCGCACGCCCACACCCTGCTCGATATTGAAGCTGCCTGACTTGACGATGCCCTCCTCCAGGCTCCAGGCCTCGCTGCACTGGTACTGGAAGTACAGGTCGGCGTAGTCGATGCGGTGACCACCGAGCAGGCCGAAAACACGATCGAGTTCGCCGCGGTCGAGATCGAAGGGCGCGAGCAGCGTGGCGCGCGCAGTGGACATCAGGTCCGCGCCGTCGAAGTTCGCGGGCAGGGCGTTCGTCTGCTGAGTGCTCATGGATTCAGGGCGGCCTTGTCTTTCAGGGTTGCACCGGGCGTCCGAGACGCTCGGCGATCGCGTCCTCTTCGGCCCGCGGGAAAAAGTACTTGTACATCGATTTCTCTTCCTTCAGATCGCGCCAGCGCCCACCCAGTTCATCGACCCGTGTGCGATAGGTCTCGCGGGTCAGCCGGAGCAGCACCGCCGGCGCACCGACCCGCTGGCACACACGCTCTTCCGCAGCCGCAGCGAAGTCGAGGTATTTCTCGTAAAAGGCGCGATGCCGGGGATTCACTTCGATCAGCACATCGTCGCAGTTCTGGATGCGGAAGGCGTAGATGCACATCAGGTGGAACAGCGTCCCCATCAGCCGCTTGGATTTCACCGACTGTTCGACCGCGAACTTGCCGAACTCGCAGACGCGGCGCCCGCCGTCGCGCAACGCGCGCATCACGTCCGGATAGGTTTCGTCGGCCGACAGCCCGGTGTCCGAATCGAGATTGACCGTGATCGTTCCGTAGATGTGGCCATCGAACTCCGCCACAAGGGTGATGCGGTTCGGCGCCTGATCGATCTGCTTTTTCGTGTGATACCCGCGCCACGAATACATCTTCTCGATCAGCAGGCTGGTGCCTTCGCGCTTCTCGTTGTCGCTGCTCAGCAAGCGTACACGGAACTTGTCCTTCTGCTGGGCCATCTCGCGTGTGCCCGGAATGTCTTCCTGCTCGATGCACATCGAACGCAGACGTTCGACGTCCATCACCGTCACCTCGGCGAGCGTGTGCGGAAACTGGGACGGTGCGCGGGTTTTCGGGTCGGCCATGTCGGATGGAGGTCTTCAGCTGGCAATGCGTCGATGCCCAAGAGCGGGAAGATTCTGCCGTATTTCAACAAGATAGTCGCCATCCAGATCGCCTACGACCACGCCCGGACCCCGCGCCAGGCGATTGATCACGTTTCCCCACGGATCGATGAGCATTGAATCGCCCCAGGTCCGTCGTCCGGAGGGGTGCTCGCCGCCCTGCGCCGCGGCCAGGACGTAGCACTGGTTCTCCACAGCGCGGGCGCGGAGCAGCAGCTCCCAGTGGGCGCGGCCGGTGGTTTCGGTGAACGCGGCTCCGAGCACCAGCAGCCTCATGTCACCGAGTGCGCGGAAATACTCGGGGAAGCGCAGGTCGTAACAGATCGACAGACCTACCCGTCCAAAAGGCGTTTCGATCGAAACAGGCTGATGGCCTGCTTCAATCGTGCGTGCTTCGTCGTAGTTCTCGGCGCCGCGCGAGAAGGCAAACAGATGGACCTTGTCGTATCGGGCTACCTGCAGTCCGTCCGGACTGTAGGCGAGGCAGGTATTGCGAACCTTTTCCGCGGCGTCGGCGACCAGAGGTACCGATCCGCCGATCAACCAGATGCCGTGCCGGCATGCCGTTTCCGCCAGGAAGCGCTGTATCGGTCCGTCGCCTTCGGCCTCACGGATCGCGACCTTGTCCGACTCGTTGCCGGAGATGAGCGGGAAATACTCGGGCAGTGCAACCAGCCGGGCACCCTGCCGTACCGCTTCGGCGATCCAGTGCCCCGCTTCACTGAGATTGTCCGCCACGACCGGGCCGGACACCATCTGCACCGCCGCGATGCGGGTCTTGGTCATCGTGTTCATTGGCGCACCTCTTCCCTGGAAGACGACATTCAGTTGGACACGGCCGGCGAAGGCGCTTCGGTCAACTTGCTCACCCGCGGATCGTCCCACGAGCCGGTGACCGCGTAACGGAAGGAAAATATCTGCCCGAGCGGATCCTTGAGCACCCTCTGCGCGAGATAGGCAGCCACACCGACCGCCGGATTGGCAATCAGCGCTCCGACCGACACGCTGTCGCCCAGAGCCGGCTGCACGTTCACGACCAGATCCTGCGTCTCCGCGGCAATGTTCGCGCTGCCACCGATGTGCACCCGGGCGGCCGGGCCGGCCAGATCGAGATCGTCCGTCCTCATGATGCCATGGTCGACGGCCACCACACCTTCGATGCGATCGAAGGCAAAGCCCTCACTGAACACGTCGCGGAAATCGAGCGTGATGCGGCGCGGCAGTGCCTGCAGGCTGAGAATGCCGAGCAGCCGGCCCGCACCGGGATTGATCTTGCTGAACTGGCCGTTGGCCGCCTTCAGCTTGAATTCGCCCGACAGCGACGGGTAATCGATGGACAGCGGACTGCCCTGCCAGCGCAGCGTGCCTTCCATGCCCGCCGTCCCGCGGCGAAGCGCTCCGGCATGGCCGAGGCGGTCAAGCAGCTTGCCGGCATCGACGCTGTCGAGTTCGAACCTGAGCCGCGTCTCGCGCTTTCCGCGCAGCCCGCCCAAGGGATGCCCCCAGGCGCCGGAGGCCTTGAAGGACGCTTCCGGCATGGTGAGCGACAGATCGTCGATCAGCCAGGCGCGACGTTCGTTGCTGGCCCGCAACTGCAGCTTGCCCAGATGCTTGCCGTCCAGCACGAAGCGTTCGGCCTCGATGTCGAGCGCCGGCAGCTCCTCCGGTTCGCCTTCCGTGTCGTTGCTGCTCACCTGGGCGCCATCGGGTCCGTCGCTGTCGATCAGCAGTTGTTCGAAACGCGCCTTCACCAGTCCCTTGCCCCGTGCGTCCCAGTCAAGTCTGCCCCGCGCCTGTGTGCTGGCCAGATCGATGCCCCAGATCTCGCCGCGGCGCAGGGCCTCGGCCTTGACCGACTCCAGCCAGTGGCCGCCCAGGCGAAGATGCTTGACGTCGAGTTTCACGCGGGAGGCCGGCGGCAGCGACTCATCGGGCGGCGCGCTGGACGGCTGAGGGGCAGCAAACGCCTTGCGCAGCGCGTCAAGGTCCAGCGTATCCGTGCTGACCGCAAGCGCCAGCCCTTGATCCGGAAGTGCGGGGGCCTGGGGCAGACCCCACGCGCCGCGCTCGATCACCGCTCCCGAGGGCGTGCTCCGCCTGACCAGATCGGCGCTCCCCAGACGTCCGGCGCTGATGCGCAGCAGCTCGCGGTCGGCGGGCAGCGTCGGAAAACCGCGCCGCGCCGCCTCGCGTGCATCGAGCACACCGGGCCGTTCCACCTTCAGTGCCAGCGCCTCGCCAGCCGGCTTGCCCAGAGGCGCGGGCAGCGTCGAGGCAAGCTGCGTCAGGTCCGCATCCAGCGTCATGTCCACGCTGCTGCGCCTCACGCCCAGGCGCGCATGCCATCCGGCCGTGCCGGACAGCGCAGCCATCCAGGGTTGGCCGAACTGTGCGCGCAACGCGTCCATGGACGCGCGTCCGCGCGCGTCGACGCTGACCGTGCCACCACCTCCGGCCGTCACGTCCAGCGTCATGGGAAAGCCAAGCACGCTGGCCTGTGCAGCACGGATGGACAAGGAACTGTCGGTGAACGCCACCTTTCCGGCCGCTTCGGTCAACTGCGGCAAAGCGCTGTCGATCAGCAGTCTGTTGCCGGCAAAGGTGTACTCGCCTTCGACCTTTGCGTCCTTCGAGTGACGCAACGGGATGGCCAGGGCGATCGCCAGCCGGCCGCTGCCCTCGGCCCGCATGCCGGATGTGAAACCATCGATGCGCCCGCCCACGGGACTGGCGTCGATGTAGCGCAGGAAGTCGGCTGTCGCACCGCTGGTCGATCCTTTTACAAGCAGCACTTCGTCACCGGAATCGAGATCGGGCACTTCGGCCGTGGTGGGCCCGAGCCGCGTATTCATGATGCGGCCCTCGCGCGAGACAATCAGCAAGCGGGGACCGTCGAACAGCACATCGGCGCTCAAGCCGGTGATGGGCGGCCAGTCGCGTCCGAAATCGACCACGACATCCTCAGCCTTCACCTTGACCTGGAAGACACCCGGTTTGCCCGGGTGGAAGGGAAAGTCGTCCACGCGTCCTCGCAACTTCAGCGTTGCTTCCGGCGCGCGTCCGGCGGTGAGCGAGGTGCGCAGCCAGTCCCGGGTATCGGGCCCTATGCCGTGGGGCAGGTAGCGCCAGACCGCGCGCGCATCTCCGTTGCCGAGCTTGCCGTGGAGATCGATCTCGCCCGAGGTCTCGCCGGCCGTGCGGTAACGCCCTTGCACCTGGCCCTGGATATCGGCGTTGCCGAATGCGAGCGAGTCGATGGCCACCTCGGTCTCGCCGCTGCTGCGCGCCCACCCGGCCTTCAGCTTGAACAGCGCAAAAGCGACTTCCGGCTGCGGGAAGACGGCCGGCAGGTCGAGTACCAGCCCGGGCGCGTCGATCGTCACGCTGCCGCGCACCTCGTTGCCTTCGATCCGCCCGCTCAACGCCTTCACGCCGGGCAGGTCACCGACCGCCCGCAAACCGATCCGCTCCATCCGGGCACTGACACGAAAGGCGGTCGGCGCACCGGTGGGGCCTGACCAGCCAGCGTCAAGTTCGTGCAGCTTGCCTTCCGCGGCGTGCTGTTGCAGACGTTCGCGCAAGACATCCGGCAAGGGCAGATGGACGGACAAGCGGGTGAGCGCGTCCAGATCGAGCGCATTCGCCGACAGTTCGCCGCGTTCTCCACCGGCCACAGCAGCGGACTGCCAGCGCACATCCACACTGGTCGGTTCGATCGCCACGCCGCTCCGGGTGGCCAGCTGCAGTCGCCTTGCCGAAGCGACAATCCTCTCCCGGCTCAGCTGCTCGGCACTGACCTGGCCAGAAAGGCTGACCAGATCGAGCAGCGGCAGTCCGGGTGCAAGCCTCAATCTGACATCGGCCAGCGCCAGCTCACCGGTCACGCCGGTCAGCCGCTCGCTGTCGAACCGACTCCAGATACGCGCCGCGCCGCGCCCCTGCGGCAACTCGAACGGGTAATCCACCCAGGTCTGCCAGACCGCCATGTCGGCGCCTTCGAGCGACAGGAAAAGCTCGCCTGACGCACTGCGCCAGTCGTCCCGATCCGGCAGACGAAGATCGGCGCGGATATCCAGCCTTTCGGCCAGTTCGCCCGGCGGACGTGCGGTGAGGCCGAAGCGATGGTCGCGGCCCGAATTGTCCAGCCGGATATCGACCTGTGTGAGCTGCAACGGCGGTGCAGCGACCCGCAACGCATCGTCCCATTCGAGCCGTGCCCCGCGGATGTTGATCTGGCCCTGGGAGAGCAGCCAGTGCATGAAGCCTCCGCGCTCGCCGTCCTGGCGTATTTCGAGGCCGGCGACGAACAGCCGTCCGTCCGCTTGACGTCGTATCCAGAGGTCGGGACTGTTGATGTCCAGCCGGTGCAGATGGAGTTCGCCGCGCACCAGCGACGAAAACCCGAGCGCCGCCTCGACTTCTTCGAGTCGCAGCGCCGGCTCGCCGGCCTCGTCGAGCAGGGTCAGTCCGCGCAGCGCCAGATGCGGATGCAGCCCGCTCCAGTCGGCACTGAGCGCGTCGATACGCACCTGGCGCTGCAGCGCGTCGCCCAGCGCCTGCTCGATGCGTGCGCGGTGAGCATCGACCTCTGGCAGCACCCAGTGGCGTGCAACCAGCACGACTGCGGCGGCCAGAACATAGCCGAGAAGCAGCAAGTCGAATGTCCGTCCGGCAATTCGCCGCCAAAGCGGGCGGACCGCCGCCGGGACGGATCGGGCCGTGGCAGCGGGTTCGGCGAGGGATGAATCGGACAAGATTTTGCGGGCAGCCAGGACGACCGAGACTGCGTTTGTGAAACGACACCGGAGTTTACCCGTAACGCGGGCACTGTCGCTCGGCACATGAAACGTGGCGAAAGCTGGCGACAGCCGAGGTACCGCGTCCGAATCCGGAAACCGCCGCCGCGGATCATGCGCAAGAAGGCCCGGAGCAGCTCGCGGCAGGTGCTCCGCGGGTGCCGCACAGCACGCGTCCCGACCCGGTTTTCCGGAAGATGCTCAAGGCATCGGTTCGCCGCTTCCCGGGGTGCCGCAAGCGCGTCCCATCGAGAATGTCCGTGGTTTGCATCATTCGCCTGGCGGGCGAGACCGCGGCGACGTCGCGTGCGCGGCCGGCAGGCGCCGTCCCGGCCGCGTCCTCTCGCTTTGCCGCACACCCCGCTCACTGCGCACCTCATGGTCCGCCGATCAATCGGGGTTTTCAGGATAATTGCACCTTGCCGACAGGAAGCTGACCATGGACGCCCGTACCGCCATCGCCCAGGCTCGCCGCCACAGCCGCTATCTGGACCGCCAGCTTGCGGCCAGACCGGCACTGGAAGAAGCGCTCGCAGTGACACTGCACGTCCCCGTCGGCGCGGCCGTTCTCGACGGGTGGCTGGCCGAGTCGCCTCGCGAGCCCGGCGACGATGCCGGACTGAAAGTCGCGCTGCGCCAGTTGCGCATCCGCACCATGGTCCATCTCGTCGTGCGCGACCTCGCCGGACTGGCCGACCTCGACGAAGTGACCGAGGGCATGACACTGCTGGCCGAACAGGCGGTGCGGGTCGCCGTCGATCACGCGCGCGCCGGACTGGTCGCCCGCCACGGCGAACCGCGTGGCGAAACCGACGGCAGCGTGCAGCCTTTCATCTGCATCGGCATGGGCAAGCTGGGCGGACGCGAGCTCAATGTGAGTTCCGACGTCGATTTCATTTTCGTCTATCCGGAATCGGGCGAAACCGATGGCGAAACGCCGTCCGGTCCGGGCAAGCGCATCGACAACTTCGATTTCTTCTCGCGCCTCGGCCGCAAGGTGATCGAACTGCTGGCCGAAGTGACCGGCGACGGCTTCGTATTCCGCGTCGACATGCGGCTGCGGCCCAATGGTGACTCGGGCCCGCTGGTCTGCAGCTTCGACATGCTCGAAAACTACTTCGTCACCCAGGGCCGCGAGTGGGAGCGCTACGCCTGGATCAAGGCGCGCGCGCTGACCGGCGGCGCCAACGACGATCTCGAGGCGCTGCGCAAACCCTTCGTGTTCCGCAAGTATCTGGACTTCGGCGCAATCAACGCGATGCGCGACCTGCATGCGCAGATACGGCGCGAGGTGGCGCGCCGCGACATGGCCGACAACATCAAGCTGGGGCCCGGTGGCATCCGCGAGATCGAATTCATCGCCCAGGTATTCCAGCTCATCCGCGGCGGCCGCGAGAGCGCGCTGCAGATACGGCCCACGCTGAAGGTGCTGGAACGGCTGGCCCTGCGCGGCGCGCTGGGCGAGGACGCGGTGGAACAACTGCAGTCGGCCTATGTGTTCCTGCGTCGTCTGGAACACCGGCTGCAGTACGTCGAGGACGCGCAGACGCACAAACTGCCGGCCACCGCGGAGGATCAGGCGCTGATGGCCTCCGCGATGGATTTCGCCGACTGGCCGGCTCTGCTGGCCGAACTGGACCGCCATCGCGCTCACGTGAGCCGACATTTCGACGCCGTTTTCGGCGCCCAGGACGACAGCGTGCCGGCACCCCGGGCGCTGTGGCAGGACATCGGACAAACCGGCGACCCCTGCGACGACTGCCGCAGCGCGCTGGACGGCCTGGGTTTCGCCGACGCCGGGCAACTGGCCGGCCGGCTGGCCGCTTTCAAGGCCGGCAGCCGCTATCGCCAGTTGCCGGACAGCTCGCGCAGCCGCGTCGATGCGCTGGTACCCAAGCTGCTCGAAGCGTGCCGCGATACGCCGCAACCCACGGCCACCGCACTGCGCGGGCTGGACCTGCTGGAAGCGATCAGCCGTCGCGCGGCCTATCTGGCGCTGCTGGCAGAGTTCCCGCAGGCGCTGGACATGGTGGCCAGAGTGATCGGCGCATCGAGCTGGGCCGCCAGCTATCTGGTGCGCCACCCCATCCTGCTCGACGAACTGCTGGACGCGCGGCTGCTCGTTGCGGAACCGGACTGGCCGGCCTTCGAAGCTGCCCTGCGCGCCCAGCTCGACGAACTGGATGACGACACCGAGCGCCAGATGGACACCATGCGCGACGCGCATCACGCTCAGGTGTTCCGTCTGCTGGCTCGCGATCTGGCAGGCGAACTGACGGTCGAACGCCTGTCCGATCACCTTTCGGCGCTGGCCGACGCGATGCTGCGCATCACGCTGGACATGTGCTGGCGCAAGCTCACCCGCCGCCACTGCGACGCGCCGCGCTTCGCCGTCATCGCCTACGGCAAGCTGGGCGGCAAGGAATTGGGCTACGCCTCCGATCTGGACGTGATCTTCCTGTTCGACGACACGCACGAGGCCGCCCCTGAAATCTATGCCCGCCTTGCGCAACGCATGTTGACCTGGCTGTCCAGCCACACCAGTGCCGGCATCCTGTTCGAGACCGACACCCGGCTGCGGCCGAATGGCGAATCCGGCCTGCTGGTCAGTTCCGTGGACGCCTTTCGCGACTATCAGCGGAAATCGGCCTGGGTGTGGGAACACCAGGCGCTCACGCGCGCCCGCTTCTGCGCTGGCGACGCGGCAGTCGGCCAGCAGTTCGAGGATATCCGGCGCGAGGTGCTGACGCAGGCGCGCGACCTCGGCGATCTGCGGCGCGAAGTACTGGACATGCGCCGGAAGATGATGGAAGGACACGCCAACAAGTCGGAGCTGTTCGACATCAAGCACGATGCCGGCGGCCTGATCGATCTCGAATTCGCCGTGCAGTACATGGTGCTCGCCCACTCGGGCGCCCACCCGGAACTGACCGGCAATCTCGGGAATATCGCGCTGCTGCGCATCGCCTCGGAAGTCGGCCTGCTGCCGGCTCTCGAGGCGGTCGCCGCGGGCAACGCCTACCGCCGGCTGCGCCACCTGCAACACGGACTGCGACTGAACGATGCGACCAAGGCGCGAGTGCCGATGGACGAGGTGACGATCGAGCGCGCCGCCATACGCGCCGTGTGGTCGCGCCTGTTCGACGATGCGTCGAACTCCGGTCACGCCGGACGACTCTGACGCAGACAACACACGGAGCCCGACATGCACACGCTCACACTGCGGCGCAGCCTGCTGCTCGCCGGCCTCACCCTCGCGCTCGGTGGCTGCGTCACCGCACCGCCACGCCCGCCGGCGCCGACCACCGACGAAATCGTCCGGATGTCGAAGGACGGCATGCCAGCGGCCGAAATCATCCAGAGGCTGGAGGAGAGCCTCGCACTCTATCCGCTCAAGGCCTCGCAACTGGCCAAGCTGCGCGAAGAAGGCGTGCCGGACGAGGTGATCGATTACATGCAGCAGACCCTGATCGAAACCGAGCGCATGCGCGAGGCGATGCGCGAACGCGACCGCATGTGGATGTACGGCTACCCCTACTACCCGGCATACCCCTGGGGTTACTGGCGGCGACCGTACCGATAGCGCGCTGGCGTGCGCTGTGCGCGATGCGGCGGCGCCGGCCGCACCGCGATCACGGGTGGCGCTCGCGACGGAGTGCGCGCGCATCGAGCATTTTTCCCGGGTCGGCACTGATGCGGCGGAAAAGCCAAACGAGTCATATCGATAGAACGAAATATCACTTTTTTGAATATTTACCTCTGACTAGACTGCGCGCTCCCTGACAGATCGAGCACAGCGCAGTGAAAGTCCGCCACATCGACACCCGGCCAAGTGAGGTCGGACAGGCCCACGAAGCACTCGGATTGCCACCGGTGGAACAGGTGATCGATCGCGCGCGGGCCCACCCGCTGGCCACCGTCGCCAGCGGACTCATGGTCTTTACGCTGCTTGCGCTGGCTGCCGTGCTGCTCGCGCGTGGCCTGCCTCTGGATGACCCGTCGGCCGCGCTGTCCATCGTCACCGGCGTCATCGCTTCGGAAGAATTCCTGAAGGCAGCCGCCGTCGGCTTCATCGCACAAAGCATCGATGGCGCACTCGGCATGGCCTACGGCATTTCGGCCACCACCTTCCTGCTCGGCACCGGTGCTTCGCCAGCAGTGGCGAGTGCCAGCGTGCACATCGCCGAAATCTTCACCACCGGCCTGTCCGGACTGTCCCATCTGCGGCTGGGCAACGTGGACCGCAAGCTGATGCTGCGCCTGCTGATACCAGGCGTGACCGGTGGCGTGCTCGGCGCGCTGGTGGTGACGCATTTCGACGGCGCCGCGCTGAAGCCGTGGATTTCCGGCTACCTGCTGGTGATGGGCATTTACGTGCTGGCCAAGGCCTGGCGCCATCGCCGCAAGCCGGCGCAGGAGCCGAAGCACGTCGCCAAGCTGGCGCTGTTCGGCGGCTTCGTCGATGCGGCCGGCGGCGGCGGCTGGGGGCCGGTGGTCACGACCAGCCTGGTCGGCGCCGGCCAGGACCCGCGCCGCACCATAGGTTCGGTGAATTTCGCCGAGTTCTTCATCGCCATCGCCAGCGCCGGTGCCTTCGTCATCTTCATCGACGCCGCCCCCTGGGCGACCGTGGCCGGTCTGGTCGCCGGCGGCATGTTCGCCGCCCCTCTGGCCGCCTTCCTGTGCCGAGCCCTGCCGGCACGCGCGCTGCTGGTGCTGGTGGGCGCACTGATCAGCGCACTGAGCGTCTACAACCTGTCGCAGGCACTGGGATGAGGCGCCGCTGCGCGCCGAGGCTTGCGGGCCGGAACAGCGGGCCTTGTCGCGCGCAGCTTGAATCCCGGATGGCAGGGCCGGGATAATGCGCGGATGACCCGATACGCCAATACCGCCGCCTACCGTTTCGTCAAGCTCACCGACCGCGAGGCACTGCGGTCACGCCTCCACGACATGGCGCAGTCGCGCGACCTTCTCGGCACCGTGCTGCTGGCAACCGAAGGCATCAACCTCTTTCTCGCCGGCCAGGAAGTGGCGCTGCGCGAGTTCTTCGCCGAACTTGGCGCCGACCCGCGCTTCGCCGATCTGGACGTGAAGTGGAGCCGGTCGGACACCCTGCCCTTCCGGCGGCTGCGTGTCCGGCTCAAGAAGGAAATCGTCACCGTCGGTGCGCCCGACTTCGACCCGGCCGACACGCCTGCACCCTATCTGCCGCCAGCCGAACTGAAGCGCTGGTATGACGAGGGGCGACCCTTCGTCATCATCGACACGCGCAACCGCTGGGAAGTCGAGCAGGGCAGTTTCGACAACGCGCTCGATCCGGGCGTCGACAGCTTCGGTCAGTTCCCGGCCGCGCTCGAACAGTACGCCGACCTGAAGGACACGCCCATCGTCACCTTCTGCACCGGCGGCATCCGCTGCGAAAAGGCCGCGCCGCTGATGAAGAAGGCGGGCTTCAACCAGGTCTGGCAACTGGAAGGCGGCATCCTGCGCTACTTCGAGGAAATCGGTGGGGCGCACTGGCATGGCAACTGCGTCGTGTTCGACGAACGTGGCGCACTGAAGCCGGACCTCAGCCCCGCCGATTGACCTTCGTCCGCCCCGGATCAGGCAGCCGGCGCGCCGCTCCGGCGCAGTTTTCCCACCCCGAGCACGACGACCAGCGCGACCGCGCCGGCCAGAACACCCACCAACGCATCGGCGACGAAAGGCAGCAGCGCCCCGGCGACACTGCCCGCACCCGCGGCCAGATGTGCGATGCCGTGATGCAGATCCGGTATGCCGTGAGTCAGGATGCCGCCGCCTACGAGAAACATGGCCGCCGTGCCTGCGACGGAAAGTGCCTTCATCAGCCAGGGGGCAAACGCCAGGATGGCGCGCCCCAGCGCGCTCGCCGCCGCCGAGCCCGACCGGCTCAGATGGAGGCCGACGTCATCGAGCTTCACGATGCCGGCCACCAGACCATACACGCCGACAGTCATGATGGCGGCAATGCCGAACAGCACCGCCACCTGGGTACTGAAAGAAGCTTCAGCCACGGTGCCCAGCGTGATGGCGATGATTTCCGCCGACAGGATGAAATCGGTGCGTATCGCCCCCTTGACCTTTTCCTTCTCCAGCGCGACCAGATCGACCTGCTCGTCGGTCAGCGCCTTCAGGTGTTCCGCGTGGTGGGCGGCGTCTTCGTCGGCACTGTGCAGGAATCGGTGTGCCAGCTTCTCCACACCTTCGAAGCAGAGGAACAGCCCGCCCACCATGAGCAGCGGCGTCACCGCTGCCGGCACGAAGGCGCTGACGAGCAGTGCCAGCGGCACCAGGATGAGCTTGTTGCGCACCGAACCCATGGCCACCGCCCACACCACCGGCAGTTCGCGGTCGGCCTTCACGCCCGCGACCTGTTGCGCATTCAGCGCGAGGTCGTCGCCGAGCACACCGGCGGTCTTCTTTGCAGCAACCTTGGTCAGCACGGACACGTCGTCCAGTACGCTGGCAATGTCGTCTATCAGGGCAAGCAGGCTGGCTCCGGCCATGGATCGTGATCCCGTGTGTTGAAGGTGGCGACCCGCACGGCGTGGATCGCGCCACGCATGCTACCGGAAGTCGGGGGCCGCATCGGAAGCGCCGAAAACCGTCGGGCCCGGACCTGCGCCGAACCCGGAAACCCCGGTTGACCGCTTTCCAAGGGGCCGGACACGCGGCTCATCGGCGACGTCCGACGTCTGCATCGCCCACCTCCGGCGCGGCGGCTGCCTTGCGCGTCCCCGCTGGGCGCCGTCCTGCCGCGTCCGCGCACCTCGCGTCTCTGCGTACTCCCCGGCCAAGCGGCCCCTCAGGGTCCATCGAGCACCGATATCGGCCGAGGTCTTCCGCTTCGATCGTCAGCCCGGCCCGGCATCGACGCGCTCGATCCGAGCACCGGCGGGCCAGTCAGCGACGCAGGGCTTCGAACACGTTCGGATTCGCGGGCGTCACGAAGGTATCGAGAAAGCGCGTCCGTTCGCGATCCGCCCGTGTCGGCGACAGTGCCTGGCAGGGCGGTGGAATGAACGGGTTGTACATGTAAACAGACATTTCCGGCGATTCGAAATGCACGCGCAGCGACTGTGTTCGCGCTGCGTCCAGTTCTTCCGGCAGCGCGATCTGGGCGGCGAGGGCATAGGCAATCAGCCTGTCCTCCCACGCCATGCTCACCAGTCGGTCGTGCAGAATTTCGTACTGGATGTAGTTGGGCAGCCCGTACTTGGCCGGTTCGGACTCAAGTGGATGAACGTAACCGTTCGGGCAGACGAACACGCCGAAGGGCCAGACCGTGCCGAAGCGCAGATAGCGCTGACGTGCCTGGGCACTGCAGCGCGACAGCAGTTGCAGAAGTTCGAACTCCGCCAGCGGTGAATCGGGCTTGATCAAGGGGAGTGCCATGTTCAGGGATTTCCAGATTGAGGGATGGATCTGTCCGGCCGAAACCGTTCTTCCGCACAGTCTATGCCGTTGGAAATCTTCGATCCGCTTACTGCTTCACGCTGTGCTGTGCTCGCCGCAAAACCCGCCTCCGCCACCCGGACTACAGCTTTCGGTTGATTGCCGGACCGGTCGTCGGGTCGGTATAAGAAGTCCCGTATCCGCCCCGACCGGAGTCGCCTTCCTTGAACCACTGAGGTCTTCAGATTGAATCCGCCCTCACGACAGCAAAGACTTCGCAGGCGCCTGGCACTGCGCGCCGCGGCCTGCCTGGCCTTGCTGGGCATTACGCTGCTCGGCTGCGTCGTGCTCATCGTCCGCATGCTTTGCGCGCTGGAGGGCCGCAGCGGACTGGAGGCACTGACGGTGCTCGCCGCCCTGCTTGCCGGCAGCCTGCTTGGCTCGATTTTGCTCGGCTGGCTGTGGGTGCCGGCACCCGAGGGTCACGGCATCCTGCTGCCCGACGAACTCGTGCCGGGCTTCCGCCGGCGCATAGACCGTCTGTGCGACCGCCTCGGCGCGCGACGCATCCATCGCGTACTGATCACCATGGAGGTCAACGCCGCCGTGGTGTGCCGCCCGGCCCTCGGCGCGATCGGCCCCATGCGCAACACGCTGCTGCTTGGCATTCCACTGGCGCACAGCCTGACACCGCGTCAGTTGTCGGCCGTTCTGGCGCACGAACTGGCCCACCTGTCGGCGCAGCGAGACGCCGTCGGCGCCTGGGGTGCCCATCTGCGCGCATGGTGGCTGCGCTGCTTCGATCGTATCGACGCTCACCGGAGTTTCGCGGCGCATTGCGCCCGCCACCTGTTCGCGGCCACCGCCCGGATCGATCTGACCGAATCGATCGAACTGTCCAGACTGGACGAATTCGAAGCCGACAGGCTGGCTGCGCGCGCGGTCGGCGGCCCGGCTCTGGTCGGTGCTCTGATCGAAGTGGCGATGAAAGACCGCTTCCTGCAGGAAGACTACTGGACCAAGGTGATGGAACAAGCCCGCAGCCGGCGCCGGCCGGTCATCCGTCCGTTCCGCGAAATGGGTCTGGGCATGCAGGTCGGCTTCGTCCGGCACGACGCTCTGGCCGGGCTTGACCACCTGCTCAGAACCTCGCCGCCGGCCGATGCACCGGACACCCATCCCTCGCTGGCCGAGCGTCTGGCCGCTCTGCGCGACGGCCACAATGGCGGAACGGAAGAGGCGCCGGAAGGCCCGAGCGCCGCCCAGCACTATTTCGCCGATCTGCTGCCTGCCTTGTCGGCGGCCTTCGACCGGATGTGGTGGCAGTCTTCGTCCGAGGACTGGTTGCGCGCGTACCACGAAGGCCGCGTCCGGCTTGACCGGCAGTGATCAGCAGATGCGTTCCCACAAGGTCGTCTCGTCGCCCAGCCGCTCCAGTTCCATGCCCTTGAAATCTCCGCGCGACACAACGCCGAGGATGCGTCCGCCTTCGACCACGGGCAAGTGACGGAACCCGCGGTCGGCCATTTCGCGCAACGCATCGATGGAAGTGGCCTCAGGTCCTATGGTGTGGGGGTCCGGGGTCATGGCCTCGATCAGCAGTGTGTCGGCCGCCTGACGCCCTTCCGCCAACAGCCGCACGGCGTCGCGCCCGGTAAAGATGCCACGCAGGCGCTCGTCGGCATCCACCACCAGTACGGCGCCGGTCGGCCGTTCCCGCATCAGACGGCAAGCCGTGCTCACGGTGTCCTCACCTCGCAGCAAGACCGGTTGCCGATTCTGGATGACGAGGGACAGGCAGCGCTTTTTCATGGCCAACTCCTTCCTTGAGTGTGCACTTCGACCGTAGTACTTGCCGGCGCAAGCGCTTTGCGCTGGATCACGGTTGGCGCGATCCGCACCGCACACCCGGAAAAAGACGCTGCATCCAATGGCGAAGGACACGCCCACAGGCTCTACACTTGCGCTCCCGCATGCCCTGCCCGAGCATGACCCACGCAGCCACCCCGACCCGCACTGCGGGCTACCTCGCCGCCGCCGGCACGGTCGCCATCTGGACCGGCTTCATCCTGATGTCGCGCCATGCCGGCAAAAGTCCGCTCACCGCGTGGGACACCCTGGCGCTGCGCCTGGGCACGGCCGCCCTTCTGTTGCTGCCCTTCGCCGGCAGTCTGCCGACCGGGGCCTGGCGCGACCGCAGGCTGTGGACGCTGGCGCTGCTCGGTGGCCTGGTCTATGGCGTTCTGGTCTTCGCCGCCTTCAAGTACGCGCCGGCTGCGCACGGCGCCATCCTGTTGCCCGGCATGCAGCCCTTCCTGGTGGCGGCCTGCGCCTGGCTCATCCTGGGATCGCGGCCCGACCGGGGTCGCATGCTCGGGCTGACCGGCATCGCCGCCGGCATCGCCGCGGTGGGCATCCATTACGTCGGTGACGGACATGGCTGGACCTTCGCCATGCTGGCCGGCGATCTGCTGCTGCTCGGCGGTTCGCTGGCCTGGGCGGTGTACAGCGTGCTGGCGAAGAAATGGCAGTACGACGCGTGGACGCTCACGCGTTTCGTCGCGCTGGCGTCGGCACTGCTCTACCTGCCGGTCTATCTGGTCTGGCTGCCGAAGGCGCTGGATCGGGTGCCACTTTCAATGCTGCTCGCGCAGGGGCTCTACCAGGGCGCCGGCGTCACCATCGTCGCCATGATGCTGTTCCTGAAGGCAGTGCACGTGCTGGGCGCCGAACGCACCGGCGCACTGGTCGCGCTGGTGCCGGTACTGGCGGGCGTCGCGGCGGCACCGCTGCTCGGCGAAGCCTTGTCCGGCTGGCTGCTGGCCGGACTGTGCTGCGTATCGGCCGGAGCCTTCATCGCGGCGCGTCCGTCTCACCACTGATCGCCCGGGCTGTCCGGCCCTGCGCCGGAAAACCCGGATCGAAAGGCACGCTGGCCGGGACTTGCCATGACCCCGCAGACCGTCGTACGGGGTATCCCGCGCAACGTACTCAAGCCTGGACGGCTCAGAACGGAATATCGTCGTCCATGCCGCCAAAACCGCCACTGGACGATGCGGGCGGGGCCGAAGGCGCGCCCTGCGGACGGGCGGGGGCCTGCTGGCGCGGCGCGGACGGACGCTGCGGCGGCGCCTGGTCGAAATCGTCACCGCCGCCGCTGTATCCACCGCCACCCTGGCTGTCACCACCGCCCGAACCCTGGCGGCTGCCCAGCATCTGCATCTGGTCGGCGCGGATTTCAGTGGTGTAGCGATCCTGGCCTTCCTTGTCCTGCCACTTGCGGGTGCGCAGCGAGCCCTCGACATAGACCGCCGAGCCCTTGCGCAGATACTGACCGGCAACTTCCGCCTGTCTTCCGAAGAAGACGATGCGGTGCCACTCGGTCTGTTCCTTCTTCTCGCCCGTCTGCTTGTCCTTCCAGGTGTCGGTAGTCGCTACCGTGATATTGCAGATGGCGTCACCGTTGGGCGCGTAACGGGTTTCCGGATCGCGGCCAAGGTTGCCGACGATGATGACCTTGTTCACTGAAGCCATGATTACTCCCCCCGGGAATGTCTGAGTACGTTTTTGACGGCGGCTGCGCAGGGGGCATCTTACTCCGCCCGGCGCATGCCTTTGGAATGAAAAGGAAACGGGAAGGGATCAGGTCGGCGCCGGAGCGTCGAGCAGGCGGCGCACGCCGTCTTCGTCCCAGTGCTCAAGATTGACCTTCACGTAAGCCATGCGCCGCTCCGCCTCGACCGAGGCCTCGCGCACGCCGGGCAGCGCGGCCAGCCGGGCACGCAGCGTGTCGACATCGACATGGTCGCCGATCGCGTATTCGCGCAGCGCCACCACCGGCGGCGATTTCATCGTGCGCGCCCACAGCCACCAGATGACGGCAATGACGGCGCAGAACATGAACACGCCGGGGGCACCGAAACGCAGCGCGATGGCCCCGCCGGCGGAACTGCCCAGCGCGGCGCCGATGGCCTGCGACGTATTGAAAGCGCCCAGCGCCGCCCCCTTGGCCGACGGCGGCGCGATGCGCGACACCAGCGACGGCAGGCTGGCTTCCAGCAGGTTGAAGGCGGTGAAGAACACGAACAGGCCGGCGGCGATGGTGATGAGCGTGTCGCCGGAGGCCAGGAAGAACAGCTGGGACGCCCCCATCGCGGCGATGGCCGCGAGCAGCAGCGAACGGTGACGGGCCCGCTTTTCCGACCAGATGATGGCCGGCACCATCAGCACGAAGCTGGCGAGCACCACCGGCAGGTAGATCTTCCAGTGTTCGGCTACCGGCGTGCCCACGTGCTCGACCAGCAGGCGCGGAACCACCAGGAACATGGCCATCTGCACCAGATGCACCGAAAACACGCCGAAATTCAGGCGCATGAGCTGGCCGTCGGCCAGCACCTTGCCCAGCGGCGGGGGCGGCTGCACCACCGGCGGCGCTACCGGATCGGGCACCCCCTTGAGCAGCAGCGGAATGGCGATGAGCGCCAGCCCGGCAATGGTGAGGAACATGCCGTCCATGCCGATCGCCGCGTACAGCGCCGGCGAAATGACCAGCGAAGCGGCAAAAACCAGGCCGATGGTCGAACCGATCATGGCCATCACCTTGGTACGGTGCTGTTCGCGCACCAGATCGGCCGCCAGCGCGGTGACCGCGGCCGAAATGGCGCCCAGCCCCTGGAGCGCCCGGGCCGCCGTCATCCACCAGATGTCCGGCGCCCACATGGCCATCAGACTGCCCGCGGCGTACAGCAACAGGCCGAACACGATGACCGGCTTGCGGCCGAAGCGGTCGGACGCCATGCCGAAGGGTATCTGCATGCAGGCCTGCGCCAGCCCGAAGATGCCGAAGGCCAGGCCGACCCAGAAAATGTTGTCACCGCCGGGCAGGGTTTTCGCGAACAGCGAAAACACCGGCAGCAGCAGGAACAGCCCCAGCATGCGCAGGGCAAAGATGGCAGCGAGCGCAGCCCCGGCGCGCCTTTCGGCGGGGGTCATGCGGTCTTGGATCGGGGAACTCATGGCTGGACGGAAACTTGGCAGCCCGGATTCTACCAAGCGCAGGAGGACTGCGACGTCCAATGGACCAGACCACTGTCGGCAATCGTGGAACCGGTTGGCTATGTAGAAGCCGGCTGTCAGACCAAGCCCACCGATCAGCCCTTCCGGTCAAGCGGGTCCGGGAAGGCAAGCGGCCGCTGATGCTTCAATGTAAACAGAAACAGCGACGCGTGCTCCGCTTCGTGTGCGTGGCAACGATCAAGCTCGCGCGCATCGATCAGCGCCACAAAGGCTGCGCCATTCTTGGTCAGGCGCTTTTCGGCGCCAGTCACGACTTCGTCGGACAACCCGGTCAGACGGGCGAGTACGCCACTGATCGGGTACAACGTCCTGTGCCCGGATAGCCCTGTTTACCCCTGCGTATCTGTTGCCGCCGATATTGGAGGATTCAGCAAAACGACGAAATCCGGACTACGCAAGGTCGAACGATTCGATTCCAATCAATGCGATTGAATGGCAATCGGAATAAGATGCGGAGCCATCCCCTCTGCCCGCATGGGATTCAGGAACAGGAGCATAGTCGTGGCGCAGATTGAAACCAAAGTGCTGACCGCACACATTCCGCTTCCTCTGGCCGACAAGGTCGACCAGATGGCAGCCCGACTGGATCGCTCTCGTGGCTGGATCATGAAGCAGGCACTGTCGGCCTGGCTCAGCCAGGAAGAAGAGCGGGAACGACTGACGCGCGAAGCTCTGGCGGACGTCGATGCCGGCGAGGTCATTGACCACGCAGCCATTCAGGCATGGGCGGAAAGTCTGGATACCGACACACCCCTGCCAGCGCCACGCTGATGGAGTTGCGGTTGACCCGCAAAGCGCTGTCCGATCTGACGCGCCTGCATGAATTTCTCGCCCCGGCAAACCCATCCGCCGCCGCTCGGGCAGTTCAGGCGCTGACCCGGGCCCCCACCCTGCTACTGACCAATCCCCGCATCGGTGAGCAACTGTTCGAGTTCGAACCCCGCGAAGTCCGGCGCCTGCTCGTCGGCCACTACGAAATACGCTACGAGGTAAGGGATTCGACGGTATTCATACTGAGGCTCTGGCACACGCGGGAGAACCGCTGAGTGGAAGTGCGGGCGCCCACGACTCGCAAACCGACAAGCACGCACACACGAAGTACGCGGCGTGCGACCGTCGATGGAATGCCATCGATCTGTGCACGTCTGAAATGGAACAGCCCCACGCTCACTGCGCTCGCACAGGGTCGGCTTTGCACAGCCGACCCGTTCGACAGGCGCGGCGCAATGTGCCGCGAAACCCCTGTCTCACCCCCGAGGGTGGGGTCAGTTCCTTCGGAACGGCCGTGCGGAACTGATATGGAGAGGGCGGGTCATCTGCCACCCGGCGGCATACGCAAATCAGATGCTGTAAGAATTTCTGACTGAGGGGGCCGGTTCAGCCGATTGCGCCTGACGCCGACCCTAATCGAAGCTCAGAACCTGATGCCTCGATGCCTGCACCGCCGCGCCAGCATCAGCCCCACGCCGAACAGCGCCGCCTGCGTGGCACCGCTGACCAGACCGCCCGCCGGCGCCAGTAAAACCATTCTCTTCATCGCACCTTCCCCCGATCACGACCCGCGATTACCCGAATCGCAAACAAGAACCCGGCACCAACAAAGCAATCGGCATGCCGCGGAGCCAAACCATTGAAAGGCAAAGGCAGGCAGGAAAATGTAAATTTTTTCGACACTCACCTGTCCGTTCAACCAGCGCCGTCACATCGACCCGGCGCCCTTGCAACTTGAAACTTGAGTCTTGAATCTCGCCTTTCCCGACGAAATGGGTTCTCATAGCCGGTTGCATGAAACCGGGCTGGCCGATGGACTGGATACGCATACGCGGTGCGCGCACCCACAATCTGAAGAACATCAACATCGACATTCCGCGCGACCGCCTGACGGTGATCACCGGGCTGTCCGGCTCCGGAAAGAGCTCGCTCGCCTTCGACACGCTGTACGCCGAAGGCCAGCGCCGCTACGTCGAGTCGTTGTCGGCCTACGCGCGCCAGTTCCTGCAGCTGATGGAAAAGCCGGACGTGGACCTGATCGAGGGCCTGTCGCCGGCGATTTCGATCGAACAGAAGGCGACCAGCCACAATCCGCGCTCCACCGTCGGCACCGTGACCGAAATACACGACTACCTGCGCCTGCTCTTCGCACGGGTCGGCACGCCCCACTGCCCCGAGCATGGCGCGCCGCTGGCCGCGCAGAGCGTGTCGCAGATGGTCGATGCAGTGCTGGCGATGCCGGAAGAGAGCAAGGTGGCCATCCTTGCGCCGGTGGTGAGCGAGCGCAAGGGCGAACAGGTGGAGCTGATTTCCGACCTGCGCTCGCGCGGCTTCGTGCGCGTGCGGCTGGACGGCGAGCTGATGGACATCGACAAGCTGCCCAGGCTGGACAAGAACATCAAGCACTCGATAGACGTCGTCGTCGACCGCCTCAAGGTGCGCGCCGACGCGCGCCAGCGACTGGCCGAATCGATCGAGACCGCGCTGCAGCAGGCCGAGGGCCGCGCCATCGCGCTGGACATGGACAGTGGCGCCGAGCAGCTTTTCTCCGCCCGCTTCGCCTGCCCGGTGTGCGGCCACAGCGTGGCAGAACTGGAGCCGCGCCTCTTTTCGTTCAACAACCCGGCCGGCGCCTGCCAGACCTGCGACGGCCTCGGCATGGTCACCTTCTTCGACCCGGCGCGCATCGTCGCCCACCCGCACCTGTCGCTCGCCTCCGGCGCGATCCGCGGCTGGGACCGGCGCAACCAGTTCTACTTCCAGCTGCTGTCCAGCCTGGCCACTTTCTACAAGTTCGACGTCGATACTCCTTGGGAGCAGCTCGACGCAAAGCTGCAGGCCATCGTGCTCAACGGCTCGGGGCGCGACCGCATTCCTTTCCGCTACCTGTCGGAATCCGGGCGCACCACGGTGCGCGAGCACACTTTCGAGGGCGTGGTGCCGAACCTGGAGCGGCGCTACCGCGAAACCGATTCGGTGGTCGTGCGCGAGGAGCTGGGCAAATACCGCAACACCAAGGTGTGCCCGGACTGCCAGGGCACGCGACTGCGCCCGGACGCGCGCCACGTGAAGGTGGGCGGCCACACGCTGCCGCAGCTCGCATCACTGCCGTTGCGCGCGTGCCAGCAGGTGTTCGAAGGACTGGAACTGGACGGCGCGCGCGCGGCCATCGCCGCCCGCATCATGCGCGAGATCGCCGCCCGCCTCGGCTTCCTGATCGACGTCGGTCTCGATTACCTGAGCCTGGACCGCTCGGCCGAAACGCTGTCCGGCGGCGAGGCGCAGCGCATCCGGCTGGCCAGCCAGATCGGCTCCGGCCTGACCGGCGTCATGTACGTGCTGGACGAACCGTCGATCGGCCTGCACCAGCGCGACAACGCGCGCCTGCTCGGCACGCTGAGCAAGCTGCGCGACCTCGGCAACACGGTGGTGGTGGTCGAGCACGACCAGGAAGCGATCGAAATGGCCGACCACGTGGTCGACATGGGCCCCGGCGCCGGCCAGCACGGCGGCGAGGTGATCGCGCAGGGCACGCCGGCCGACATCGAGGCGGCGGCGGCCAGCCTGACCGGTGCCTACCTGTCCGGCCGCAAGCAGATCGAGGTGCCGAAGAAGCGCACCCGGCCGTCGGACGCCTGGCTGCATGTGCGCGGTGCACGCGGCAACAATCTGCGCGGCGCCGACGCGTCGATTCCGCTCGGGCTGATCACCTGCGTGACCGGCGTGTCGGGCTCCGGCAAGTCCACGCTGATCAACGACACGCTGTACACCGCGGCCGCCCACCACCTGTACGGCTCGGCCGCGCTGCCCGCGGCGCACGACGCGATCGAGGGGCTGGAGCAGTTCGACAAGGTGATCAATGTCGACCAGTCGCCGATCGGCCGCACGCCGCGCTCCAACCCGGCCACCTACACCGGCCTGCTGACGCCGATCCGCGAACTGTTCGCCGGCACGCCGGAAGCGCGCTCGCGCGGCTACGGCCCCGGCCGCTTCTCGTTCAACGTGAAGGGCGGCCGCTGCGAAGCCTGCCAGGGCGACGGTCTGGTGCGGGTCGAAATGCACTTCCTGCCGGACGTGTTCGTGCCCTGCGACGTGTGCAACGGAAAGCGCTACAACCGCGAAACGCTGGACATCCGCTACAAGGGCAAGACCATCCACGACGTGCTCAGCATGACGGTGAACGAGGCGCGCGGCTTCTTCGACGCGGTGCCCACGGTCGCGCGCAAGCTGGAAACGCTGGTCGAGGTGGGCCTCGGCTACATCGGTCTGGGCCAGAGCGCTACCACGCTGTCCGGCGGCGAGGCGCAGCGGGTGAAGCTGGCGCTCGAACTGAGCAAGCGCGACACCGGCCGCACGCTCTACATCCTCGACGAACCGACCACCGGCCTGCACTTCCACGACGTCGACATGCTGCTCGGCGTGCTCTACCGGTTGCGCGACGCCGGCAACACCATCGTCGTGATCGAGCACAACCTCGACGTGATCAAGACCGCCGACTGGATCATCGACCTCGGCCCCGAGGGCGGCGCCGGCGGCGGCGAAATCATCGTCACCGGCACACCGGAACAGGTGGTCACCGAGACGCGTTCGTACACCGGGCGCTACCTCGCGCCTCTGCTCGCACCGCGAAATACCGGACGCAGGAGCCGGTCCTGACAGGCGTCACGCGCAGGCGCGCGCACCGCCTGCGACAGCACGCGGTGCCCGGCGACGCGGCTTCCGGCACGCCTCAGAACGCGCTCTTCACCGTGCCGCCGTCAACGCGCAGCGCAGCACCTGTGGTGGCAGAGGCGAGCGGGCTGCACAGATAGGTCACCATGGCCGCCACTTCCTCGGTCGTCGCGAAGCGCTTGATCAGCGAGGTCGGGCGCACCTTCTCGAAGAACGCCTTCTCGAACTCGTCGAAGCTCTGGCCGCTGTCGCCGGCCAGCGCCTGCACGAAGTCCTCGACGCCGCGCGAGCGGGTCGGGCCGGGCAGCACGCTGTTGACCGTGATGCCGCTGCCGGCGACCGACTCGGCGATACCCCGCGCAATCGCGATCTGCGCCGACTTGGTCATGCCATAATGCACCATCTCGGCCGGAATCTGCACGCCGCTCTCGCTGGAGATGAACAGGATGCGCCCCCAGTTGCGACGCTTCATGCCGGGCAGCACCAGTCGCGCCAGTCGCGCACCGCTCAGCACATTCACCTCGAAGAAGCGCAGCCAGTCCTCGTCCGGAATGTCCTCGAAGGCCTTGGGTTCGAAGATGCCGAGGTTGTTCACCAGGATGTCGATGTCCGGATGCGCGTGCGCCACCGATTCAGCCGCCTGCGCCGTCGCCAGGTCGCCGGCGAAGCCTGTGGCCCCCACGCCGAGCGACGCGACGGCGGCGTCGACCGCCGCCTGCGAACGGCCATTGACGATGACACGGGCACCTTCGCGCAGCAGCGCTGCGGCGATGGCGTAGCCGATGCCGGCGGTGCTGCCGGATACCAGCGCGAGACGGTTGTTCAGTTGCAGATCCATGGTGTTCCTCACTATGAGAGCGGCGCCAGGCGGGCGCCTTCAAGACTCAAGGTTCAAAGTTCAAAGTTCAAGGTTCAAGGTGCAGGCGGGCTGGGCGGTGCACGCCTTCCTTGCATCTTCCCTCACCCGCGCGGCGCGAACATGATGATGGCCATGCCGGCCAGCGCGACCGCCACACCGGTGACATCCCACAGGTGGGGACGTTCGCCGTCGACCAGCCACAGCCACAGCACGGCGACGCTGACATAGACGCCGCCATAGGCCGCATAGACCCGCCCGGCCGCCGTCGGATGCAGGGTGAGCAGCCAGACGAAGGCGACCAGCGAGGCCGCGGCCGGCAGCAGCACCCAGGCTGGCGCGCGGTCCTTCATCCACAGCCAGGGCAGATAGCAGCCGATGATTTCGGCGAGCGCCGTGGCGACGAACAGTGCGGTGGTCTGGAGCAGTGAGGACACGGGCGCGGTATGGCGGGACGACAACGCGTCAGTGTGCCGCGATTCGCGCCCGGCGCGTAGCGCTGCTGTGCGGCACAGATGCCCGCGAGGCCTGTGCTAGCGTCGACGCCTCCACCTTGCGCGCCTTCGCCTCATGCCCACCGCCCTGTCGGCCGTGCTGTGCGCCGCCCTGCTGCTGATGGTGAGCATGGGCGTGCGGCAGTCCACCGGCCTCTTCATATCGCCGATCAATACGAGCACCGGGCTCGGCATCGTCAGCCTGAGCTTCGCGCTGGCCATCGGCCAGTTCATGTGGGGCGCGATCCAGCCCGTGGCGGGTGCCGTGGCCGACCGTTACGGTCCGGGCCGCGTGCTGGCGGCCGGGCTGATCGTGCTGGCACTCGGCTGCGTGCTCACCACCTTCGTCGACAGCGCCTTCGGCATGACGATGACGCTGGGCGTGCTGGCCGCCGCCGGCTCCGGCGCCGGCAGCTTCTCGGTGCTGATCGGCGCCGCCTCGCGCCGGCTCGATTCGGCACAGCGGGGTCAGGCCGCCGGCATCATCAACGCAGGCGGCTCGCTCGGCCAGTTCGTGTTCGCACCGCTGGCGCAGAAGCTCATCGCGAGTGTCGGCTGGATGGGCGCAATGTATGCGATGGCCGCCGCCGCGCTGGCCGCGCTGCCGCTGGCACGCGCACTGCGCGCGCGCGAGCCGCATCCGCAGCACGCTGCCGGCGCCGATGGTGGGCTGCGTTGCGCGGTCGGCGACGCGATGCGCGACCGCAGCTATCTGCTGCTGCACGCAGGCTTCTTCACCTGCGGCTTCCACATCGCCTTCCTGATCACCCACCTGCCGGGCGAGGTCGGCCTGTGCGGTCTGCCGGCCGAAGTGGCGAGCGGCGCACTGGCGCTGATCGGGCTGGCCAACATCTTCGGCAGCCTGCTCGCCGGCTGGGCGGTCGGCTGCTGGCGCAGCAAGATGATCCTGTTCTGGATGTACGCCTCGCGCGCGGTGCTGGTGCTGATCTACCTCGCGTCGCCGCGCACCGAATGGACCTTCTACCTGTTCGCCATCGGCCTCGGCGTGACCTGGCTGGCCACCGTGCCGCCGACCGCGGGCGTCGTCGGCAAGCTGTTCGGTACCCGCTACCTCGCCACGCTGTTCGGCCTGACGCTGCTGTCGCACCAGACCGGCGGCTTCTTCGGCGCCTGGCTGGGCGGGCTGGCGCTCGAACACAGCGGCGACTACCAGTGGATGTGGTATGCCGACGCCGCACTGGCCGCCGCTGCCGCGCTGGTGAACCTGCCGATCCGCGAGGCGCCCGTCGTGCGCGCCACCGCGCAGGCCGCGTAGGCGCCCACCGATGGCGTTGCGCGCGCAGCGGCGCCACAATGCGGTGATCACAACAAGAGGAGACACCGCATGAGACTGCTCGGCGCACTTGGCATACTCGTACTCGGCCTGCTGGCCGCCTTCGTCATCGCCAACTGGCACGTGCTGGCGGCACCGGTCGAGGTGTCGCTGCTGGTGGCAACGATCGTTGCCCCCGCGGGCGTCATCCTGCTCGGCGGCACCGCGCTGCTTCTCGTACTGCTCGGCGCCTACACGCTGAGCCTGCACACCTCCACCCTGCTCGAAGCCCGCCGCCACGCCAAGGAACTGCGCGAACAGCGCCTGCTCGCCGACCAGGCCGAAGCCTCGCGCTTCACCGAACTGAACGCCGCCATGCAGAAGGAATTCACCGACCTCAGGGCGGAACTGCAGAAGGTATCGATCGAGTCATCGAACTCGCTCGCCGCAGCGATCGGCGAGGTGGAGGACAAGCTGGACCGCGCGCTGGGTGCCGGCGCGGCGATCACCACCCCGGCCCCGCACACGCTGCCATAGAACCGGCGGCGCGCGGCGCACGCCTGTCGGGACATCGCCTGTCCAAGGGTCCGCCACTTCAGAAGCCGAACTTGCCGTTGGCGTTGCGCCACTCGGACTGCGGCGAAATGGTTTCCATGGTGTCCCAGTGCTCGGCGATCTTGCCCGCTTCGACCCGGAACAGATCGTAGAACGAGGTCGGCTGGCCGGCGAACTCCCCTTCGCTCACCACCAGCACGAAGTTGCCTTCGCCCAGCACCTTGTGAACCCGGGCGTACTTCATCGTCACATTGGCCTTGGCCATGGCCTGCAGTGCAGCGCCGAGCCCGGACAGACCGTCGGCGATGTGCGGATTGTGCTGGCGGTAGTCGTCGCCGTTGAAGTAGCCGGCCAGCCTGTCCATCTTCCCTCCAACAAGGATGTCGTCGACGAAGGCCTTCACCAGCGCCTTGTTCTCGTCGGTTCGGTCGAGGTCGCCGGGCGTGGTGGGACCGTCGGTCATCGTGCGGCCGCTCGGATTGGGAGCGGCTGGCGTCGGCTGGAGATTGTCCCAGTGCTCGACGATCCTGCCGTCCTCGAAACGGAAAATGTCAAACCCGATCCTGGGCCCGAAGAAGTCATATTCCGTATGGGCAAACACGAAATCGCCGTCCTGGAAGATGCGCACGGTATTGACGCGCGCCGACCCCTTGGGAAGCGCCTGCAGCACCGCGCCAAAGCCGGACAGGCCGTCGGCGACCGCGAGATTGTGCTGGATGTATTTGTTCGGGTTGATCGCGCTCACCGGTGCGGTTTCACCGGTTTCGATGGCTTTGAGCAGGGACGCGACCCGGGTCTTGGATTCGGAAGTCATGTGAGCAACCTTCGCTTTCTGGGTGGAGTGGGCGGGAGATGAGGCATTGCCGGCTGCAGCAACAACGCCGACATGGCCGGACAGCGCCATGACGAGCGCCGACATGAGCGCGGTGCGGTGGTGGCGGGCGGTGTGTTTCATGAATGCGGCTTGACGAGTGGATCGAGGCCTCGACTTTGCCAAGCGCACCGCCCTTTACCTAGGTCGGGTTCGGGCAATTGATGGTTAAAATCGCGCATCCCCTGGCACGTGCCTTTTTCGCCCGGCCTCTCCATGGCATCGCCAAAACACCTGCGCGAAATCCGCTTCGAAAACCCGCGCCTGTCATCCGTGGGGGTGGAACTGCTGCGCCTGTCGGACCTGTTGGCCGGGGATTCGGCACCCGCTCACGGAGCGCCTGAACGGCTGGCCCTATGCCTGGTGCTGGTGATTTCCGCCGGGCGCGGCGAGCACGTGGTGGATTTCAAACGCGTCGGGCTGGCACCCGGCACGGTTGTCGTCGTCGCACCGGGCGCGGTGCATCAATGGCTACCGTCGGCCGGCCTGGAGGGCGACGTGCTGCTCATCCAGCCGCAACTGATCCAGCCCGGCCGGACCTCCCCCACCCAGGCATTGGCCCATCTGCTGCGACTGGCGGACTGGCCAGCCTGCTTCACGCTGGCCCAACGAGAATCCGACCGCTGGCGCATGCTGTGCGAATTGCTGCGCAGCGAACAGGCATTGCCGGAGCTGGATGAACTGTCGAGCGCAACCGTCCGCGCGCTGCAACAAAGTCTGCTGCTGGTGCTGGCCCGCGGTGCGCAGCAGGCCGCGCCAGCGCCATCGGAACAGGAACTGCTGTGCCGGCAGATGGCGCGGGAACTGGATCGCCTGGTCTGCACCCGCCCCGCCGTGGCCACCCTGGCCCGGCAACTGCGCACCTCGCCCAGCACCCTCAACCGCTGCTGTCACGCATGGCTGGGCCTTTCCGCCAAGCAGGTGGTAGACCGCCGCATCGCTCTGGAAGCGCAGCGCCTGCTCGTGCACACCGATGCCACCGCCGCCTCGGTCAGCGAACAACTGGGCTTTTCCGAACCCACCAATTTCCTGAAGTTCTTCAAGCGCTACGTGGGCGTCACGCCGGAACAGTTCAGGAAGGCACAACGGGGCGAGACATGAAGCGGATGCGCATGAGCTATCGTCGGCAAAGGAAGCGCCCGGTTACGGCCCGGCAGGTTCCGCTTCTTGCCGACCACACGCGGCACAGGTACGTACCGGCTGTTCCGGCGAACCGACCATGCGTGATAGTGCCCAGATGACGACACCGGGGATGCCGATGAGGGCAATCAGCGTGTAGCGTCCGCCACTCGAGCCGAAGACGTCGGCAAAAAGCGCCGCGATGCCCACGACCACCAGACCGAGCAGTGAGCACCCAGCATATCGACCGCACTGCGTCGCCCGTCGCTCGCTTGAAGCGATGATCCGCAGTGGCTGCAGGTGCGGTTGGCGGTCGGCATGGAGGGACGCATATTCTCAGGATCAGCGGGTCAGACAGCTCGCTCGCGAACCTCAGGCGAGAACTTCGATGACTTCGTCATCAACCCATCGTCTCAAGAGTTGCAGCCTCCGCGAAAGCCGGGGCGGTTCAGAGCCTTGCGCTACCCCACCTTGCTGATGCATGTTCATGATCGACAACTGTTCGGGCTACACGGTTGGATGAAAAGAGCCAGTGCGTTGACCTTGAGCTAACCCGCGAGCTGTGTGCTCATAGGCGTATCGGGTTTGGCGCACCGACCACGAAACCTTCAAAACTCATTCTTCTTTTCGGTCTTTGGAAAGATACAAGGCATCACCACGTTTTGGCTGAGCCTGAAAAAAAAACACAAGGTCTTCCACTGTTTGGACTCGCCCATAGTATGGGTTCGCTCGGGCGTTGGCCAAGGTTCTCTTCGTTCGTTGTTGTACTTCCTCCAACAGATCAAGTTCGATGTCATCAGGATCTAGGTTCAGGTCTTCCTTCAAGCGATCACTCGCGCGAATGGGGAAGGCTGGATGGGCGTATGTGAGTTGGGCCTGAAGGTTCTCGTACACCGCGCGAATGACCCACGTATCGACTCGACGAGCATCAAAGTCTCGCGCGAACTCACAAATGGATTGAGCTGCTCGTTCGTCCGCGACCCGCTGGAGCCTTAAACGTTTCTTCTTTAGATCGAGTTGCGCCAAACCATAGAGAAGCGCAAGGGCACAGAGCCCACCCAAGGTTGCTTTGGGATGAGAAAAGAGCACGTAGATCAACCCCAGCGCGAGCACGGCGAGGAAAACCCACCCGACGACGCCGATTGGCCTGGAGATGAACTGTGGCATTCGCCGGGACGGAGTGCGCACCTTGAGGCCTAACAATGCTGAGGAAATACGCCGTTCGGGGGCAAGCGGTTACTTTCGGCCTTTACCGGCTCAAAGTCGTTCATCATCGTTTCAGCCTTCCGATCCTCGCTTCATCGTCGTTCCCTGGCGTCTGCCGTGGCGAGTGCCGGTCGCCATTGCGGTAAGCTCCATTCCGTCCGCCAGCCTACCTAATTCGCGTATCGATGGTGCCAGAGCTTTTCGATGTTGTGCATCAGGTTTCCGGACAACGGTTCGACGGTGGCAAACCGCGCAGCGGCCATCCGGCGGCCTTCAATCGAATAGATGCGCAGCTTCATCCGCTCGGCGTGTGATTCGACGCCGTCGGGATAGCGTAGATGATGAGCTGGGTGTCGGGCGTCTGCAGGACTCAATGTTCGTCGTCCACATGCGGCACCCGGGCGCTCAGGACCTGTTCGTCTCGAAAGCGTGACAGTGGGCGATTGTAAAGGGGTGCGCCACACTGGCCCGCTCACGCCGGCACGCGCACTGTGGCCTTGATGTGCTTCAGGTTCGTCACGATGGTGAAGCTCATCAGCACCAGCAGAGACCAGGCACTCCACTTGGTCACATGAACGGCCGCCCACGCGCCGAGCTGATGCGGATACGCCCACAGGCCGAAGAAGGTGCCGATGTTCTCGGCGAGCCAGATGAAGAACCCGATCAGCACCAGCGCCAGTGACAGCGGCATGCGGCGATCGACACGGTGCGGCCGGAAGACCACCTGCGCCCGTGCGTACAGACCCAGCGCGGCGGCGGCCAGGTACCAGCGGTAATCGCCGATGAAGTGGTGGGTGAAGAAGTTCAGGTAGAGCGCAGTCGCCACCAACCCGGCCATCCAGTACGGCGGGTGATGCTCGACCCGCAACTGCAGCAGCCGCCACGCCTGGATGATGTAGCTGCCCACCGCCGCGTACATGAAGCCGGAAAACAGCGGAACGCCCAGAAGCTTCGAGTACGCGAAGTCCGGGTAGGACCACGAACGGATGCCGCTGGACGTCTTGAAAACCTCGAGCGCGAAGCCAAGCAGATGAAACAGACAGATGGCCTTCAACTCATCGAGCGTTTCGCGACCGCTCCAGAGCATCCACCCCTGAATCACCAGCGCGATCAGCAGCAGCATGTCGTATCGGGGCAGCCCCAGCACCCCAGTCCGCGGAACGCAGAAAACCGCGACAAAGAACAGCCCGGCAAACAGGCATGCCTGAGCCTCTTTCCATGTGAACTGCAGGAACTCGACGCCGATCCCGACGATCCGCGCTCGCGCATCCGTTGCAGGTGAGAATGAGGCTTCAGGCATCAGTGCGTGTCGAACGATGGTTAGCGCACGCGATCATGCAATTTGCTCAACGCGGCACTGCTCGCATAGAGGGTAAGCCGCGATGAATTCGGAGAGCCGGCCCTTCATTGCGTCGAACGATCGGCCATACATGTAAAAGGCCGTTTCTCGCGGGCCTTGCCAATAGCTCAAGACACGGCCTTCGCCCTCCAGGAGCCGGCCGAACTCGGCATAGACGTGGTTTGAGTCGCAGTCGCGATAGGTCTCGGCAGGGAGATCAGTACCGTTCAGGTAGACGGCCAATCCTTCTGTTGAGCCGAAGGCGACCTCTTCTCCGTAGGCTTCAATCGTGAGTTTTGATCCCTTCGGCGCTCCCAGTGCCTCCAAGGTGGATGCGACTAGCGAAGCCACATCGGAGGAAGAGGCTGGAACTTGAATCTCGATGTCGCAGTACTCAATTTCGCCGCTCTTGGCCTGCATCGTTCCACCGCCGGAAACTTCACCAACCCTGTGCTTCTTCAACACCGCGTCGAGTGGATCTTCGAAGAACTCACCGCGATGCATCGGCTGAAGTCTCGCGTTCAAACGTGCGACGAGGAACTGTCCAGCAGCGGGCGGGGTTTGCTTCTTTTTGAACAGGCGACCGAACATTGTGTGGACTTCCTATCAAGGGGGCTAATCTTACTGTGTCACAAATTAAGCCTGCTACCGCAGCATGGGCAGCGTGGCAGGCGTTGGATCAGCGCTGCGATCAGGCGTAATCGCAGTGTGCGTATCGAGTCGGGCAGGTGTCGCTGCGCCCGAGCGCCCGCGCGGGCGGTAACTTTCGGGTAAGGCAGGTTGCTTGCATAGCCGCGATGCAGCGAAGTTTTTTTTGCCGTAGGCAATGCGTTCTGCCATCAGGAATCCATAGGCGGCAATGCACAGCGAGGCGTGATGATGGAAGCCTCGCCAACTGCGCCCCTCGAAGTGTCCCAGACCGAATTCCTGCTTGAGGTCCTGATAGTCGCGCTCGATGCGCCAGCGCAGCTTGGCCAGACGTACCAGTTCGCGCAGGGGTGTGGACGACGGCAGGTTGCTCAGGAAGTACTTTGTCGGTTCCGTCTCCTCGCGGGGCCATTCGATGAGGAACCACTGCTCCGGATGAGGTTCCGTGCGCTCGCGGTCCCGGTGCGCACAACGCACCCTGACGGCGGCGAAACGCCCGCTCAGAGGCGCATTGCTGCCTTCCCGCCAACTGACGGTGCGGTACTTCTGCTTGGGCAGTTCCAGGGCCAACGCCTTGGCGCTGACCGGCTTGTGTGTGTCGTCGCGCTGCAACAGCTTCGGGCGTCGCCCTCGTCCCGACCAGACAGGGGCTGACAGCGGAACCTGACCCGGAGGCCACAGGCTCACTGCGCCTGTCACCCCCACCACATACTGCAGATCCCACGCAGCAAGCCGATCCCGAAAGGCCGTGTCCACACCATAGCCGGCATCCGCAAGCACGATGCGAGGGCTGTCGCGGCGGGCACGTTCCTGTTCGATCAATTGCAAGGCAATCTGCGGCTTGGTGGCGAACTCGATGTCTTGCGGCACCTTGGCTTTGCAGCGCCGCTCCGCGTCGGCCGCCCAGCTCTCATGCAGATACAGCCGCCAGCCGACCGGCAGGCTGAAAGATTCGTTGGCCACCGATACGCTGACGGCCACCTGGCAATTGTCCTGTTTGCCCAACTGCCCGCAGTATTGCCGGGTGACGCCCACCGAATGACGCCCCTTCTTCGGGAAGCCCGTGTCATCGACGATCAGCACGTCGGGCAGACCCGCCCGTGGCGCGACAACGCTCAGCACGTGATCGCGGACCTCGGCCAGCATCGCCGCATCCGACCACGGCGCGTCGGCAACGAAGTGATGCAGGCGCTGATGCTCCGCACGCACCCTTTCTGGCGCCAAGTGAGCCGCCATCGGTTCGACGCTCTTGCGTGCAACCGGCAGCAGCAAACCGGTACAGTAATGCCGGAACGGTTCGACCCGATCCGCATGACCCAGCATCGAACCGATTCGGCTTACGTACGTATCGAAGCGCGCTTCCGGTGTGTTCATCATCCCGACTCCTGATATCAAGCTTCAAGATGGAGTCGTAGTATATTGATTTTTAACACAGTAAGACTAACGGCACTGTAGAAAAAACCCTATTTCGGGGCAAGCGCATACTTCCGTCCTTAGCCGGCTCGAACTCGTTCATCCTCACTTCAGCCTTCCAATCTTCGCGTCATCGTCGTCCCCTGACGTGCGCCGTGGCTGATGCCGGGCGCCCTTGCGGCGGTAGCCGTTCCGCGCGAGAGATTGCCCAATTCGCCTACCAATGGTGCCCGAGCTTTTCGATGTTGCACGGAGACCGGGTACACACCACGTTACGACGGAGCGCAAAAACGTGGTCTGTCCCATTTACTCTATTTACTCTCAGACCGTTCTGGCGGGTAGACCGTCCACGTGGACAAGAGGTCCGGGTCAACAACAACCTCGTCCGAGCCTTTCAGCCTGTACTTACCAGGGGCTGCGGGCTCAAGCCGTGAAAGGTCTGGCGGAACCCAGCGCTCTTCACCGGAGCCGTTTAGCCGAAGAATGATGCCTTCCTCACGGCTGGCACGAATGATTTCGCCGTGAAATTGTTCGACGCCTGTCACTTCCTCACGCCGGTTTCGATGGGTAACACCGACAAGAAGGTGCTTGCCAATAACGGCCTTTGCCTCTTCCTCGTCGAAGTACGGTTCCCAATGCTCGGAAATGTGTTCAGTCATGACGCATGACGTTCAAGGTGGCTGGTGCTGCGCGGCTTATTTGCGCAGGTCCGGCGGACCGCAGGGTTATGCATAGTCGCGCCTCGCTTCTTGAATGCCTTCCTCGATGTCTTTGAGAAACTGCTCTTGATCGTGATCGACCCCGGTGTTTGGGCACGCAAGTTCAATCAGAACATCAAGCATTGAGGCAAATGCCTCAACGTCGCCTTCCATTGGCGGGATGGCATGTTTATGTGCAATGTAGCGGACCGCGCGAACGATGATATTTGGGTCTCGACCTTGACCAATAAGAAATTCTTCGTGTTGGATGGCGGCGTCGAAATAGAGCTCAATCGCGGCTTTCGCAAGCACTTCATCAACTGGATTGTCTCTCCAGCGTATCGCGCGGGCGACTTCGAAGCATGCAGCGAGTAGAGCGTTGTTATCGAGAGCCACGAGATGCATAGCGTTGAAGTTCCGCCGCAGCCGAAGGCTGTCGGCTGGAATGATGGAATGGACTCCCCCGATCTTTTGGCGCCCAATCAGGCACCTGCCGGTCGT
>CAZKRN010000027.1:0-61567 GCA_964555165.1 uncultured Methyloversatilis sp.
AGCACGCCCGCGCCGGCCACGCCGGTCGGGTGGAACTGCCAGAACTCCATGTCTTCCAGCGGGATGCCGGCACGCGCCGCCATGCCCACGCCGTCACCGGTGTTGATGAAGGCATTGGTCGAGCTGTGGTAGATGCGGCCGGCGCCGCCGGTCGCGAACAGCACGGCCTTGGCATGGAACACGAACACTTCGCCGGTTTCCATTTCCATCGCGGTCACGCCGACCACGTCGCCTTCTTCGTCGCGGATCAGGTCCAGCGCCATCCACTCGATGAAGAACTGCGTGTTGGCCTTGACGTTGCGCTGGTACATCGCGTGCAGCATCGCGTGACCGGTACGGTCGGCAGCGGCACAGGAACGGCGCACCGGCTTTTCGCCGAAATTCGACATGTGGCCGCCGAACGGACGCTGGTAGATCTTGCCGCTGTCCAGACGATCGAAAGGCATGCCGTAGTGTTCGAGCTCGATCACGACCTCGTTGGCCTTTCGGCACATGAATTCGATCGCGTCCTGGTCACCGAGCCAGTCGGAACCCTTGACCGTATCGTACATATGCCAGTGCCAGTGATCCTCCTCGGAATTACCGAGCGAAGCCGCGACACCGCCCTGCGCCGCAACCGTATGCGAGCGGGTCGGAAAGACCTTGGAAATCACGGCGGTGCGCAGGCCGGCTTCGGAAAGCTGGATGGCTGCGCGCAGGCCGGCACCACCGGCGCCGACGATGACTGCATCAAACTTGCGGACGGGTACGCTCACTTACAGTCTCCAGAGAACTTGGGCAGCCCAGCCCAGATAACCGATCAGGGCCAGGACGGTCACCGCGTGCAGCACCACGCGCACGCCGGTGGGCTTGATGTAGTCCATGTAGATGTCACGCACGCCGACCCAGGCGTGATACATCAGCGACGCAAAGAACAGGAAGGTCGCGAAACGCATGAACCCACCCGCGAACAGACCGCGCCAGTTCTCATAGTTCAATTCGCCCATCGACAGCGTACAGGCCGCGAATATGAGCGTATAGACCGCCATCACCACCGCCGTGACGCGCTGGCCCAGCCAGTCCTTGAGCCCGTAGTGGGCACCGACGACAACACGATTCACCACAGTTTCACCCCCAGGATCACGGTAAGGGACAGGCTCACTACCAGTACGACCACCGAGCTCCTGCGTGCGGCAGCCAGTTCAAGGCCCTTGTGCATATCGAGCAGCAGGAAGCGGATACCGGCACAGAAGTGATGCAGATAGGCCCACATCAGTCCCAGCAAGAAGAGCTTTGCCAGTGGATGGCCCACCGTGGCGCGGAAGGTGTCGAAGGTTTCCGGCGAACCGAGACTGGCGTCGAACAGCCACAACAGCAACGGCAGACAGAGGAAAAGACCGGCACCGCTGACGCGGTGAAGAATCGATACGATACCCGGCAGGGGCAAGCGTATCGCCGTAAGCTGGAGATGCTTGGGTCTGGTTTTGCTGGCTGTATTGGCCATCTGGCTCACTCTCCTGGAAAAAGTCGCGTCACATGCCGGTCGTCGCCGGCTCCTTCAATTCAGGTTGTTCAGGTAATAGTGGTCGGCTGTCGAACACAGTCCGCGTCTCCATTCGACCGGCTTGTCGTCATAGGTATAGGCGACGCGCTCGACCGACAGCAACGGACTGCCTTCCTGCACTTCGAGGAAATCTGCGCTCTGCCGGTCTGCGGCCACGGCACGCAAACGCTCCTCGGCGCGCACCATGCGCACACCGAAGCGGGTTTCGAAAAAGGAATAGAGTGACCCCTGCTGCTCCTTGAGCACATCCAGATTCAGACCCGGAAACAGATCGCCGCGAAGATAGATCTCGTCGATCACGACGGGCCGGCCGGCAAACTTGAGCAAACGTCGCACGATAATGATCTGCGAACCGACCTCGACGGCCAGCGTACGTGCCACTTCCTGCCCTGCGCGAGCACGCCAGCACTCAAGCGGTACGCTCTGGGAGCTTTCTATCGCGCCGTTGATCGGGGCAAGCCGGAGAAAACGGAAGAATGCGCGCGGGTCGTGATGCGTCGCAACAAACGTACCCTTCCCCTGTTTGCGTACCAGCAGATTGTCGGCAGCCATCTCGTCGATGGCCTTGCGCACGGTGCCCTGACTCACATTGAATCGCTGAGCCAGTTCGGTTTCACTCGGAATCGCCTCACCAGGACGCCACTCGCCACTCTGCAGAGCCTGCGTGAGCAAGCCGCGTATCTGGCGATACAGCGGGCTGAAGGTCGGGGATTCCTGTGCCATGCAACAATTTCAGCACAGAATTCAAGCCACGTCTACATCGTGTCTGATGTCTTATATATGATATAAATTGATGTCGTGCAAAGACGCATCCGGTCCGCCACCCTGGTTGCGGAATCCGATTTTTGTGCCATGTGTCAAAACGGCTGCGTGTCGACCATAATTCGGCCCGCGCACAACGCACTGATAACGCCCCGTCCCATCCTCAGACAGGAGACCACCATGTCAAAGACGCCTCTTCGCGTCGCGGTGACCGGCGCTGCCGGTCAAATCGGCTACGCCCTGCTGTTCCGTATCGCCAGCGGTGAAATGCTCGGCAAGGACCAGCCGGTCATTCTTCAACTGCTCGACCTGCCGCAGGCGCAAAAGGCGCTGACCGGTGTGATGATGGAGCTGGACGACTGCGCCTTCCCTCTGCTTGCCGGCATGATCGCCACCGACGATCCGAATGTCGCGTTCAAGGACGCCGACTTCGCGCTGCTCGTCGGCGCCCGTCCGCGCGGCCCCGGCATGGAGCGCAAGGACCTGCTGACCGAGAATGCCAAGATCTTCACCGTGCAGGGCGCGGCCATCGGCCAGAACGCCTCGCCGAACTGCAAGATCCTGGTGGTCGGCAACCCCTGCAACACCAACGCCTACATCGCGATGAAGACCGCCGCCAAGGCCGGTGGCCGCGTGCCGGCAAAGAACTTCACCGCCATGCTGCGTCTGGACCACAACCGCGCGCTGTCGCAACTGTCGGCGAAGATCGGCCGCCCGGTGTCGTCGTTCAAGACGATGACCGTATGGGGCAATCACAGCCCGACGATGTACGCCGACTACCGCTTCGCCACCTCGAACGGCGACAGCGTGGCCCAGCTGGTGAATGACCAGGAATGGAATGCCAAGACCTTCCTGCCGACCGTCGGCAAACGCGGCGCCGCCATCATCGAAGCGCGTGGCCTGTCGTCCGCCGCCTCGGCCGCCAACGCCGCAATCGACCACATGCGCGACTGGCACCTCGGTTCGAACGGTGACTGGGTCACCATGGGCGTGCCGTCCGACGGTTCCTACGGCATTCCGGAAGGCCTGGTGTTCGGCTTCCCCTGCATCTGCGAAAACGGCGAGTACTCCATCGTCAAGGGTCTGGAAATCGACGAATTCTCCAAGCCCTATGTCGCCAAGACGCTGGCCGAACTGGAAGAGGAGCGCGCCGGCGTCGCCGACCTGCTCTGATTCAGTCTGCAGCGCGTCGTCCGTGCATCAGGCTGTTCCCTGCGGAAGGATGTGCGGCGACGCAGCATTGAATCGGAAGAAGCGGCCCGGTAACGTGGCCGCTTTTTTTATGCCGGAGTTTTCCGCATGAGCTCGCCCCTCCACCCGCGCGACGTGTTGTACCGCGGTGAAAAGCCCTTCCCCATCCTGCCGGCCGTCGATCACTACGCCGGTTCCGAGAAACTGATGCGCAAGGCGCTCGCGCTGCAGGCGGAACTGGGGCCCATCTTCGATGTGACCTGCGACTGCGAAGACGGGGCAGCCGCCGGCAACGAGATCGAGCACCGCAAGCTGTGCGCGTCCGTGATTGCCGGTGAGGACAACCGCTACAACCGTGTCGGCGTGCGCATCCATGACATCACGCACGCACAATGGAAGGGCGACATGGACACCCTCATCGGCGAAGCCGGCGACAGGCTGGCCTTCGTCACACTTCCCAAGGCGCGTTCGGCCGATGACGTGCGCGTACAGATCGACTGGTTGCGAACATGCGAAACGCTGGCCGGCCTCAAGCGCAGCATTCCGGCCCATGTATTGATAGAAAGTCATGGCGCGCTGCGGCAGGTTTGGGAAATCGCCTCGCTCGACCGTGTCGAGTCGATCGACCTGGGACTGATGGATTTCGTCAGCGCCCACCACGGCGCCCTGCCAGGCGACGCGATGAAAAGTCCGAAACAGTTCGAACATCCCGTCATCGTGCGCACCAAATGTGAAATCGCAGCCGCTGCGCACGGCTGCGGCGTGGTACCCACGCACAACGTCACCACCGAAATCCGTGACCTCGACCTCATTCGTCATGACGCGAGAACGGCAAGACGACAGTTCGGTTTCATGCGGATGTGGAGCATTCACCCGAACCAGATCCAGCCCATCGTAGAGGAAATGCGTCCCGATTTCAGCGAGGTCGAGGACGCGATCGCCATCGTCTGCGGCGCGCAGGACGCGAACTGGGGTCCGACCCGTCACCGCGACACGCTGCACGACCGCGCATCCTATCGCTACTATTGGGAACTGCTTGCGCGAGCCCATACGACCGGTGTTGCCCTGCCCGATGACGTGAGAGTCCGCTTCTTTTCCTGATCCCATGACCCGCGTTCCACCCGTATCGAAAGAGTGCGCCGTGCTGTTCGCCGACCTCGTCGGCAGCACCCAGCTCTATGAGCGCATGGGAGATACGGCTGCGTTCGCGCTCATCGATCGTTGTCTGCATTTGATGAGCGAGGCGGTCGTCGTCAGTTCCGGGCGCGTGATCAAGATGACCGGTGACGGTCTGCTCGCCACCTTCCGCGCCTGCGACCACGCCGCGGACACGGCACTGGCCATCCACAGGGAGATCAGCGATCTTCCGCTGGCAGCTCATTTTTCGCTCGGCGTACGTACCGGATTTCACTTCGGCCCGGTCATCCAGACCGGCGACGACATCTACGGTGAATCGGTCAACATCGCTGCGCGCCTGTCCGAACTGGGCAGCCACGGACGCGCCATTGTTTCCACGGAAGCGGCGGCTCGACTCGGCGAACACTTCCAGCATATCGTGCGCCCGATGCCACCGCGCGTGGTCAAGGGCGTCGCGCGCTCGGTCGAGATGTGCGAGCTTCGCTGCGAGCACTCCGATCACGTTACCCACGTCGGCGGTCTGAACTTCAGCAGCGGCAAGCAGGAAATGCGTGTCTACCATGGCGGACGCGTATGGCTGCTCGGAGCGGAACACCCGCGCCTGCGCATGGGACGCGACACCGGCCTCGACATCCTGATCAAGGACGCGCGGGCATCGCGTCAGCACTGCGACCTGGAGTTCAGGCGGGACCGCTTCGTGCTGACCGACCGTTCGAGCAACGGTACCTTCGTCACGATAGAAGGCCGGCACGAGTTCGCACTCACGCGCGAGGAAGTCGTGATCGACGGCCACGGCTGGCTGGCTTTCGGTTCACCGCGAAGCGCGGCCAGCGACGTGGTGGAGTTCTTCTGTCTGGGTTGAGCCTTGCACCGCGAACGGCTCCTCCGCGCGCCTATTTGAAGCTGGACCGAAAAGCTCAAATCGTAAAAATTTGTCAAGAGCCAGTGACGGACAGATTCATCATCTAAAGTCCGCGCGCGCCGCCGAATTTGATTCTCTTTGCATATAACTTTAGTCGTACTTTTCGACCGAACCGGCGGGGCATTCACACTTTAAAATGAGGCCACCCCATGAAATCCATACTTCCCATGCTGCTTGTGAGCGCGTCGTTTGTCAGCGGATGCTCAACCATCACGTCCAGCGAAATGCAGACCCTCACGATCAGCACACGTGACAGCAACGGCAACGCAGTCGAACAGACGAAATGTACGCTGAAAAACGACAAAGGCAGTTGGTCAACCAACGCCCCGGGTAATGTTGTGGTGCGCCGCTCTGACGAGGACCTGAATGTCGAATGCAAGAAGGATGGCATGAGCGACGGCTTCCTGAGAGCGATCTCGCGATCCGCGGGCAGCATGTGGGGCAACATCATCTTCGGCGGAGGAATTGGTGCCATCATCGATCACAGCAACGGCAAGGGTTACAACTACCCAAATGATCTTCCGGTGCGCATGGGCGAGTCCGTCACCGTTGACCGGCGCGATCAAAGCGGTACGGCCTCTGCGGACACCGCCTCGCAGCCCATTGCCAAGTCTCCTGCGGCTTACTGATCAAGAGCTTCGCGCCAGTCGGCCAAGCACAATGACGAAATCCAGTACCTTCGCCTGTGACGGTACTGAAAGGAATGACATCTGACCGCTCTCAGGTGTGCTCGCCAGCGGTAAGCACACTGTTCTGCAAGGCAGTTCCCTATGTCACGAGGTCGGCGTGCCCTGCGCAGATGGACCGTCAGAAACCGAAGTCCGTCTGCCCTCCTCCGTCGTCCGGCTTCACTCTGCGGGAAGCGCGCTGCTCGCGCTGCGGTTTGCGGCTGCCGTGTTGCGCGAACACTCTGCGCGCTTCCGCCGCGGCGTCAGGCCGCTTCCTGACCGCCCATACCGCGTCGCGTGCCGCCCGCGCGGCGGCGACATGATCGACCACCGGCGCCGGGTAGTCGCGACCGATCAGACAGCCGGCCTCGCGCTGCTGCGCTTCGCTCATCAGCCAGGGTTGTGCGAGCAAGTTCTGCGGCACGCGCGCCAGTTCGGGCAGCCAGCGGCGCACGAAAATGCCTTTCGGGTCATGGTCCAGTTGCTGTTTCACCGGGTTGTAGATGCGCAGGGCATTGATGCCGGTGACGCCGGACTGCATCTGTACCTGCGGCCAGTGGATGCCCGGCTCGTAGTCGGTAAACATGCGCGCGAGATGCAAGCCGGGTTCGCGCCAGTGATTCCAGAGCTGATAGGAAGAGAAAGAGAGCAGCATCGCGCGCATGCGGAAGTTGATCCAGCCGGTCGCGTGCAGTGCGCGCATGCAGGCGTCGATGAAGGGATAGCCGGTTTCGCCCGCGCACCAGGCGCGATGCCGTGCAGCGGAAAAATCCGCTTCGCGCAAGCCGTCGTACAGACGGTTCACGGCGCGCCGCTCGATCTCCGGTTCCGACTCAAGTTTCTGGATGAAGTGACAATGCCAGTGCAGGCGGCTCTCGAAGGACTTGAGTCCGGCCAGCGCAGCCCGCGCATGGACTCCCGCAGGTTGAGCGAACCAGTGTGTGCGTTCGCGCCAGACAGCATGCACGACCTCGCGCAGCGACAGCGTGCCGTGACTCAGGTGCGGCGACAGACGCGAACAATCGTGAGCGCCACTCAGCGGACTGGACATGCCCTGACGGTATTGCAGAAGCCGCTGCGTCAGGAAGTGCGCCAGCGCCTCCTGCGCATGTGCCCTGCCGGCCCGCTGCCGGTCCGGGATGTCGCTCGAAGCGAGACCCAGACCAG
Organism: uncultured Methyloversatilis sp.; assembly: GCA_964555165.1. Classification (GTDB taxonomy): domain Bacteria; phylum Pseudomonadota; class Gammaproteobacteria; order Burkholderiales; family Rhodocyclaceae; genus Methyloversatilis. The sequence continues at coordinate 7,391 of CAZKRN010000027.1, forward strand.
CCGCCGTCGGCGCACATTGCATCCCGGCCAGAGGCCACCGCGCGGGCGTGATGCATGGAGGCGCCGGCAAGGGCGTCGGCGTCATGCGGTGCATCCAGCAATCGGACCAGTTGTCGCGGTCTTTCAGCCGCCGGACCACACCGCCGCTCGGCAGCTCCCGCCACGGAACTCCGTTTTGCCGACACCAGTCGGCCACTGCGCGGTCGCGTGCGAAACTGGCCAGATTGCCCGTCTCTTCATGGCTCCACAGCCCGTCGATGCGCCCCGCGGTGTGCAGGCGATCGAGCAGCGCAGGAAGATCGCCGCACAGGCGGAGCAGGTTCAGACCGAGGGCCTGCAAACGGCGGCAAAGGTCGTCCAGCGCCTCGTTCAGGAAGCCGAGGTGGCGCGCATCGACGTCAGGTTCGGCCAGCAAGCGCGGTTCGTAGACATACAGTGCCAGCACCGGCCCGGCGGCGGCGGCCAGGCTCAAGGGCGCGTGATCGGTGACGCGAAGGTCGCGCTTGAACCAGACGATCTGCATCGTTCAGCCGGCAACCCGTGCCGACAGCACCAGACACAAGGTCACCGCGCCACTGAGCAGGGTGCGCAGGCGCATGAACCACGATTCGAGCGACAGCTCGCGCGACAGCCGCGCGTCCATCCAGCCGCACACCGGCACCAGCGCGGCAAGCAACCAGAGCCCGGCCGGCAGCGGCAGCAACAGCGCGCACCAGGCGACCAGCGATGGCACGACGCCCCAGCCGAGCGCGCGCCACTGCGCGGTCTCATCGAGCTTGCGCTCGCGCATGGCCAGCCCCCAGTGCAGTGCACCGATGAAGCTCACGATGGTCGCGCCATAGGCCAGTTGGGCAAGCGCGATTCGGTCGCGCGGACCCTCTGCGTACAACGCGACCGTCAGTGCGACAAAGGGAATCAGGCCGGCCAGACCCAGCACCCGTGCCGGACGGCGGGCGGCGACGTTCAAAGTCATGATGTCCTCACCGGTGCCAGGGGCGGGCACCACCGGCATCCGGTGCGACGGCACGCCAGAAGCGGGTGAAGGACGCCATGGGCTGCGGCGGGTCGGCGAACTGTCGGGCCACCGGTTCACACAGCACTCCCGCCTCCCGCATCGCGTCGACATAGCCGGGATTGAAGGTGTGCATCGATGCCAGCCGCACATCGCCGAGCCGTTCGCGCAAAGCCCGCGCATCTCCGACCACGATGCCGTCGCAGGCGGCGCGCATGCGCCCGAGCACGAAGGCCCAGCGCTTCTCGCCCCAAGGAAAGCGCGCATGGAAGGACGGTTCGAGCCAGCCGATCACCCGCCCCTGCGGTGGAACGCCCAGTGCCCAAGGATGCATCAGCCAGCACTCCTGGTTTGCGTCGCGCAGTCCCCAGATGTCCGGGTCCGGCATCGCACCGGCCGTCGGCTCGGCGACCGCCGGCGCGTGCATGGTGTCGGGCCCGCAGTCCGCAGCCCGGTGCGCCATCGATTCGAGCACCTCGTAGCCGGTGTCCATCACCGATCCCGGACTGGCCATTCCGGGCGCATGGCGAACCACATTGTCGGCGTTGAACAGGTACGGTTTGCCGGTCAATGTGCCGGCGACCCACTGCCAGGACAGGGTGTTGGACGCCAGATCGCCGTCGAGCAGGTGGCGGTACATCCAGGCGGCGCCCGCGAGCCAGTGCGTCTTGCGCAGGTGCACGACATAGCTGGCCAGCCACAGGCGGGCGTGGTTGTGCAGATAGCCGGTCCGGTAGAGCGTCCGCACAGACTGATCGACCACCGGCACGCCAGTGCGCCCTTCGCGCACGTCGTCCGGCATCCGCGATGAGTAATGCCCGGCCGGCGGAGGACAACGGTCGTCGAATACGCCGTCACCCCAGTGCCGCCACAGATGTTGGAAGTATTCGCGCCAGGCAAGTTCGAACACGATCTTGTCGTCCGCCGACAGTGCGACGCGCTGCGACAGCCGCTCGATCACCTGCGGTACATCGATGAAGCCGTGGGTCAGATAGGGCGACAGCCGCGTCACCGCTCCGTCGAGGCGGTTGCGGGTGCGGGCGTAGGCACGCGGATCGATCGCGTCGATGCGCGCCAGCGCTGCCTGCGGTGCCGGTTCGAAATCGTGGTCGGCCGCGTCGCGCGCGAGTGGGGTGAAGAGGTCTTTCATCGGCAGCATCCTTTTGTGCCACAGACCACTGCCACGCCGGAAAAATCCCGCGCAGGTCCGCACGTTCGCTTCCCACTCCGCTGCAAATGCTTTGCAGGAATCCGCTGCAAAGCAGCGCAGTTTTAATTGGTTCGCTTCGCACGGCCCGCTGCCTAGAGTGCGCTCCATCGCATGTTTCCCAACACGGAGCCACACAAAATGAAAACGACCCTGCGCACCCTCGCCGCAAGCCTGCTGCTCGGCACCACGCTTGTCGCCAATTCCTTCGCCGCCGACATCACGCTGCTGAACGTGTCCTACGACCCGACGCGCGAGTTCTATCAGGATTTCAACAGCGCCTTCGCCAAGCAGTGGAAGGCAAAGACCGGCGACAACGTCACCATCAAGCAATCGCACGGCGGCTCCGGCAAGCAGGCGCGCTCGGTCATCGACGGCCTGGAAGCCGACGTGGTGACGCTGGCGCTGGCCTACGACGTCGATGCACTGCACCAGAACGGCAAGCTCATCCCGGCGGACTGGCAGAAGCGCCTGCCGCACAACGCCTCGCCCTACACGTCCACCATCGTGTTCCTGGTGCGCAAGGGCAACCCGAAAGCCATCAAAGACTGGAACGATCTGGTCAAGCCCGGCGTCGACGTGGTCACTCCCAATCCAAAGACATCGGGGGGCGCGCGCTGGAACTATCTCGCAGCCTGGGGCTACGCCCTCAAACAGCCGGGCGGCTCCGATGCAAGCGCCCGGGACTTCGTGAAGAGACTGTTTGCCAACGTCAAAGTGCTGGATTCGGGCGCACGCGGCGCGCTCACGACCTTCGCCGAACGCGGTATCGGTGACGTATTCATTTCCTGGGAGAACGAGGCCTATCTGGCGGTGAAGGAACTGGGGCCCGACAAGTTCGAACTGGTCACGCCCTCACTATCCATCCTCGCAGAACCGCCGGTGAGCGTGGTCGACAAAGTGGCTGACAAGCGCGGTACGCGCGCGGTGGCCACGGCCTATCTCGAATACCTGTACAGCCCCGAGGGCCAGGAGCTGGCCGCTCGGAACTACTACCGTCCGATCGACCCCAAGGTCGCTGCGAGGTACGCCGGCAAGTTCGCGAATGTGAAGCTGTTCTCGATCGATGACGTATTCGGCGGGTGGACACAGGCCCAGAAGGTGCATTTCGGTGACGGCGGCGTGTTCGATCAGATCAACGTCCGCTGATCGCGTCGAGTCGCCCCGATGTCCATCCTCTTCGTTCAGGGCAACGCGGTCGAGCCTTCATGCTCGGCCGTCCTGTCCGGACGGGCCGCATCGGAAGCGAGGGGCTGACGGCTTGATCGGCCAGCAGAAGCGGGGATCGGCTGTGATCAAGAACGGCGAACACGGATATCGTCACACCGGGCCGGCGAACGAATTGCGCCGGTCGCCAGTCGATGTCACATACTGGCAACCTTTCCGCCCAGCACGCGCCGGAGTTCTCCCGATGAAACAGAAAGTCTTCAGCCCGCTCAGCCTTTTCCTTGGTATCGCCCTGTCGCTGTCGCCGGCGCTGAATGCCACACCGGCAAGCGCGCCGCCTGCCCTGCTGCGACCGGTCGAAGCGCACGCGCTCGCTGCCCAGGCCAGTGCAGAACTGCTGTCGCGCTTCCACTACCAGAACGTGGCGCTTGACGATGCGCTGTCGGGCAGGATTCTCGATCGCTACCTGAAGATGCTGGACCCGGACCGGGTGTATTTCCTGCAGTCCGACCTCGACACCTTCAACTCGGTCCGCCTGTTGATGGACGATGCCATCCGCCAGCAGAACCTGAACCCGCCCTTCGCCATCTTCGCCCGCTTCGCACAGCGCCAGCGCGACCGTCTGACCGAGGCGCGCGCGCTGCTGGTCAAGGGTTTCGATTTCGAGAGCCAAGAGTCCTACCAGTATGTCCGTACCGAGGCGCCCTGGCCGAAATCGGAGGACGAAGCACGCGAACTGTGGCGCAAGCGCGTCAAGAACGACTGGCTGCGTCTGAAGCTGGCCGGCAAGGACGATGCCGTCATCCGCGACACGCTGACCAAGCGCTACGATCTGGCGCTGACCAATTCGGCGCGCATCAAGGCGGACGATGTGTTCCAGATCTTCATGAACGCCTACGCCGAGTCCATCGAACCGCACACCAGCTATCTGGGCCCTCGCGCGGCGGAGGATTTCTCCATCAACATGAAGCTGTCGCTGGTAGGCATCGGCGCCGTGCTTCAGGAGCGCGAAGAGTACGTCACCATCCGCGAACTGGTGGCGGGCGGTCCGGCGGCGCGCTCGGAACAGATCAAGATCGGCGACCGCATCGTCGGTGTGGCCAAGGACGAGAGCACGCCCATGGCCGACGTGGTCGGCTGGCGGGTCGACGACGTGGTGCAACTGATCCGCGGCACCAAGGACACCACGGTCATCCTCGACATCCTGCCGTCGAACGCCGGCCCCGACGCCAAGCCGAAACGGGTCACCATGACACGCGACACGATACGTCTGGAAAAGCAGGCGGCCTCGAAATCGGTGATCGAGGCGGGCGGTCAGCGCGTCGGCGTGATCACGCTGCCCACCTTCTACCAGGACGTCGAAGCCAAGTCGCGCGCCGACGCCGACTACCGCAGCGCCAGCCGCGATGTCGCCGGACTGCTGAAGGCACTGAAGGCGGAAGGTGTCAGTTCGGTGCTGATCGACCTGCGCAACAACGGTGGGGGCTCGCTGGACGAGGCGGTCCGGCTGACCGGCCTGTTCATCGATCGCGGTCCGGTGGTGCAGCAGCGCAACACCAAGGGACAGGTCCGGGTGGAACAGGACAACGATGCCGGCGTGGCGTGGGAAGGTCCGATGGGCGTCCTGATCAACCGCGCCTCCGCCTCGGCCTCGGAAATCTTCGCCGCGGCCATCCAGGATTACGGTCGTGGCATCGTGCTTGGCGACACCAGTTTCGGCAAGGGCACCGTGCAGACCCTGCTCGACATGGACGAGATGGCGAAGAGCCAGAAGCCGACCTATGGCGAACTGAAGCTCACGATTGCGCAGTTCTTCCGCGTGAATGGCGGCACCACCCAGTTGCGCGGCGTGACACCGGACCTTCCGCTGGCCCGCACCATGGACCACGAGCGCGTGGGTGAGTCGAGTTACGACAACCCTCTGCCCTGGACGCAGATTCCGCCGGCCGACTTCCGTCCGGTCGGCCATCCACAGGAACTGCTGCCGCTGCTCGGCGCACGTCACGCGGCCCGCGTCGCCCAGGACAAGGGCTATCGCGAACTGCTTGAGGACATCGCGGAGAACGAGGCGCTGCGCAAGCGCAAGGAAATCTCGCTCAATGCAGCGGAACGCAAGCGCGAGCGCGAGGCGCAGGAAGCCCGTCTGAAGTCGCGGACGGTGAAGGACGAAGGCGAGGACCCGATCGCTGTGCGCGACGACGGCCTGCAGGCCGGCGAACGCAGCCTGGGTGCCGAGCTGGAGGCGGAAAAGACGCGCAAGGCGGCACGTGACGTACTGCTGGACGAAGCCGCCCACATCATGAGTGACGTGGTCGACATCCTGAAGTCGGACACCGAACTGGCGCGCCGCACCGCAGGCATTGCCGGCGTCCGCTGAGTATTCCAGGCAGGCCCGTGGATCGCATTCTCGTCGTACCGGGACTGAACGGCAGCGGCTCCGGTCACTGGCAGACCTGGATCGAGCCCCTGCTCGGAGCGTCTCGTGTGAACCAAGCGGACTGGACACAGCCGGACATCGGGCGCTGGTCGTCACAGGTACTTTCGTTGATCACGGGTGCCGGGCAACCTGTATGGCTGATTGCCCACAGTTACGGCTGCCTTGCCTCGGTCGTTGCCGCGCGCAGCGTCGGAGATCGCATAGCCGGAGCCTTGCTTGTAGCGCCCGCCAGTCCCGACCGGTTCGGCATTTCCGAAGGTATTCCCGGATCCGAGCTGGGCTTCCCTGTCGTGGTCGCGGCCAGCCGGAACGACCCATGGATGGACTTCATGTCGGCAGCAGCCTGGGCGGATCGTTGGGGTGCCCGACTGGTGGATCTCGGAAACGCAGGACACGTCAATACGGATTCCGGCCACGGGCCTTGGCCGGAAGGCCTGGCGCTATTTCAGCGACTGCGATCCAGCGCGCCCCCGATAGCGGGAAATCTGCATTGTTCCTGACCAAGTAGTGGCGCAGCTTCCGGTGAGCACCGCGTCGCAGTTGTCAGTAGAACTCTGGAAGTACCCGACGCGCCGCCGCGATGCCGCTGCCAGACGACGGGTCTTGCTCCGCGCTACGGCGATGCAGGTTCGACACCCTGCTTCGCTTCACTCGCCTCGCGTAGCAGTAGCGAGCCGTCTGCACGGCCAACACCGGCCTCCTGCCACGCAGCGGGCAATCTTCTCTTGCTCGGAGGTGTGCTCAGTCACGTCCCGAAGGGTCGTGGGAACCCAGCAGTGAAGCCGCAAATGACGTCAGTACAAAAGGACGACAGTTCAAGAAAAGTCCAAATTCTGCTAAACAAATTACTTCTTATTATTTCCAGTAATTAACTCCACTGCTTACGCTGTTGCCTCATCAACGCTTTTTCGAGGCCAACAGATGTCCACCGCCACCCTCAGATCGACCCCGGTTTTCGTCCCATGAACCGGCGCGCCTTCCAGGTACTGCCCGGCTTCGGACTGACACTGGGCTACACCCTCTTCTATCTGTCCATCATCGTGCTGATCCCGCTGTCGGCGGTGTTCATCAAGACCGCCAGCCTCGGTCTGGCACAGTTCTGGGACGTGGTGACGACGCCGCGCGTGCTCGCCTCGTACCGACTGTCCTTTGGCGCCTCGCTGCTGGCCGCGGCCATCAATGCGGTGTTCGGGCTGGCGCTGGCCTGGGCGCTGGTGCGCTATTCCTTCCCCGGCAAGAAGCTGGTCGATGCGCTGATCGACCTGCCCTTCGCGCTGCCGACCGCCGTGGCCGGCATCGCGCTGACCGCGCTGTACGCGCCGAACGGCTGGCTCGGGTCGGCGCTGGAGCCGCTCGGCATCAAGGTCGCCTTCACCCCGCTGGGCGTGCTGGTGGCACTGGTGTTCATCGGTCTGCCCTTCGTCGTGCGCACCGTGCAGCCCATCCTGGAAGACCTCGACACCGAGCTGGAAGAAGCCGCCGCCAGCCTGGGCGCGCGCCGCTGGCAGACCTTCCGCTACGTGACGCTGCCGATACTGCTGCCGGCTCTGCTGACCGGCTTTGCGCTGGCCTTCGCGCGGGCGGTCGGCGAATACGGCTCGGTCATCTTCATCGCCGGCAACATTCCGATGGCGTCGGAGATTACCCCGCTGATGATCATCACCAAGCTGGAGCAGTACGACTACGCCGGCGCCACCGCAATCGCGGTCGTGATGCTGCTGTTCTCATTCGTGCTGCTGCTGGCCATCAACGGCCTTCAGGCCTGGACCGAAAAAGCCACCGGGAGGAACCGCTGATGGCCGCAGCCACCACACTGCACGCCGCCGCCGACGTCGCGGAGCGCTTCGAAGGCCGGGCCGCCACGCGCGAGCCGGCCTGGGTCAAATGGACGATCGTCGCCGTCTCGCTCACCTTCTTCGTCCTCTTCCTGCTGATGCCGCTGATCGCGGTGTTCGTCGAGGCGCTGCGCAAGGGCTGGGACACCTATCTGGCCGCGCTGGTCGAGCCGGACGCGCTGTCGGCGATCAAGCTCACGCTGATCGCCGCGGTGATCGCGGTGCCGCTGAATCTGACCTTCGGCGTGTCGGCCGCGTGGGCGATCACCAAGTTCAACTTCCGCGGCAAGCATTTCCTGATCACGCTGATCGACCTGCCCTTCTCGGTGTCACCGGTGGTCGCCGGCCTGATCTACGTGCTGGTGTTCGGCGCGCAGGGCTGGTTCGGACCCTGGCTGCAGGAACATGACCTGAAGATCATCTTCGCCGTGCCGGGCATCGTGCTGGCCACCGTCTTCGTCACCTTCCCCTTCATCGCCCGCGAGCTGATTCCGCTGATGCAGGCGCAGGGCAAGGAGGAGGAGGAAGCCGCGGTGGTGCTGGGCGCCAACGGCTGGCAGACCTTCTGGCACGTCACCCTGCCCAATATCAAGTGGGGCCTGCTGTACGGCGTCATCCTGACCAATGCGCGGGCGATGGGCGAGTTCGGCGCCGTGTCGGTGGTTTCCGGCCACATCAGGGGCCTCACCAACACGATGCCGCTGCATGTCGAAATTCTCTACAACGAATACCAGTTCGCAGCCGCCTTCGCCGTCGCGTCGCTGCTCGCCCTGCTGGCGCTGGTGACCCTGGGCGTCAAGACCTGGATCGAACACCAGGCAAGGAGGGACTCGTGATGCGGGTTCGATGGGCGCGTTGCGCGCGCGCCGCCAGCTTCCGATCCGGACGCCACGAATCACGTGCGCACGCACAACCCTTCGGGCGTGGCAGCTGGAGCGTCCCGGCCTGCGTTGAATCTCCTTGCCTGACAGCCAGTCAGGCTGCGTCGATCCGCCTTGTCCGGAACGCCCCAGCCACCACGCGCGCGCATCGAACCCACATCACGAGCCCCTCTTGAAGGAAGAAGAATGAGCATCCAGGTCCAGAACATCCACAAGGCCTTCGGCGACTTCGTCGCGCTGGGCGACGTGTCACTCGACTTCCCGACCGGCGAGCTGGTCGCGCTGCTGGGCCCGTCCGGCTGCGGCAAGACCACGCTGCTGCGCATCATCGCCGGACTCGAATCGGCGGACAGCGGCCGCGTGCTGCTCGACGGCGAGGACGCCTCCGACACCCATGTGCGCGAACGCCACGTCGGCTTCGTGTTCCAGCACTACGCGCTGTTCCGCCACATGAGCGTGTTCGACAACGTGGCTTTCGGCCTGCGCATGAAGCCGCGCAGCCAGCGGCCGTCGGAAAAGGTCATCCGCACCAAGGTGCACGACCTGCTGAAGCTGGTGCAGCTGGACTGGCTGGCCGACCGCTTCCCGGCCCAGCTGTCCGGCGGTCAGCGCCAGCGCATCGCGCTGGCCCGCGCGCTCGCGGTCGAGCCGCGCGTGCTGCTGCTGGACGAGCCCTTCGGCGCGCTCGACGCCAAGGTGCGCAAGGAACTGCGCCGCTGGCTGCGCCGGCTGCACGACGAACTGCACATCACCTCCATCTTCGTCACCCACGACCAGGAGGAGGCGCTCGAAGTGGCCGACCGCGTGGTGCTGATGGACCACGGCAAGGTGGAGCAGATCGGCACGCCGGAAGAGGTATACCGCCATCCGGCCACGCCCTTCGTCTATGGCTTCCTCGGCGCGGTGAACCCCTTCCACGGCCACGTGGAGGGCAACGCGCTGCGCGTCGGCGACGAACGGCTGCCGCACGTCGCCGACGGCTTCGCGCACGGCGACAAGGTGATCGCCTTCGCCCGGCCGCACGAGCTGGACATCCTGACCGACGCCGCCGCGACCGACGGCGTGCCGGCGCGGATCAGTCGCGTGCTGTCCTTCGGCGTCACCGCCCGGGTCGAGCTGGACGGACTGAACGGCGTCAGCGGCCAGCACTTCGAAGTGGAACTGACGCGCGAGCGCGTCGCCGCACTGGCGCTGACGGAAGGCCAGACCGTACGCCTGCAGCCGGCGCGGCTGCGTGTGTTCGCGCGCTGAACGCGCCCGACCGCAGGCCGTGAAACCGAAAGAAAAGACATGAATTTCCAGCAGCTCCGCATCATCCGCGAAACCGTCAGGCGGCAGTTCAACCTGACCGAAGTCGCCAACGCGCTGTTCACGTCACAGTCCGGCGTGAGCAAGCACATCAAGGACCTGGAGGACGAACTGGGCGTCGAGCTCTTCGTCCGCAAGGGCAAGCGCCTGCTCGGCCTGACCGAGCCGGGCAGCGAACTGGTCGAGATCGTCGAGCGCATGCTGCTCGACGCCGGCAACATCAAGCGGCTGGCCGAACAGTTCGCCCGGCGCGACGAGGGTCAGCTGCGCATCGCCACCACCCACACCCAGGCGCGCTACGCGCTGCCGCGCGTGGTGACCGAGTTCAAGCGCCTCTTTCCCAAGGTGCATCTGGTGCTGCTGCAGGCCAGCCCGACCGAAATCGTCGATCTGCTGAACGACGGCGAGGCGGACATCGGCATCGCGACCGAGACACTGTCGGCGGCGCCGGAACTGGTGACCTTCCCCTTCCATTCCTGGCATCACGCGGCCATCGTGCCGGCGGGGCATCCGCTCGAATCGGTCAGGCCGCTGACGCTGGAAGCGCTGTCCGAACACCCGGTGGTGACCTACCACGAAGGCTTCACCGGCCGCGCGCGCATCGACGCCACCTTCGCCCGCGCCGGTCTGCTGCCGGACATCGTCATGTCCGCACTCGATGCCGACGTGATCAAGACCTATGTCGAACTGGGCCTGGGCGCCGGCATCATCGCCTCGGTCGCCTTCGACCCGGTCCGCGACAGCGGCCTGCGCCTGCTCGACAGCGAACACCTGTTCGAGGCAAACACCACGCTGATCGCGCTGCGCCGCAAGCACTACCTGCGCAGCTATGCCTACCGCTTCATCGAACTGTGCGAACCGTCGCTGAACGAGGTAACGGTAAAGGCCGCGCTGAAGCCGAACGCGGAGGACTGAAGAAAGCCCCCACGCTCACTGCGTTCGCACAGGGCCGGCTTTGCACAGCCGGCCCGTTCGGCAGGCACGGCGCATGCGCCGCGAACCCCCTCCTGCCTCACCCCCGCCGAGGGGGCTGCGCCGTCCTTGGGACGGCCCGGCGAACGGCGCGGGGGCCACAAGGACCGCAACGCGGCCTGCCCTCAGAGGCTTGCCGCAACCAGCGCCAGCATCAGCGGCGTGGTCAGCGCAGCGAGCGCGGTGGACATCAGCAGACTGCTGGCGACCGGACCCTGCATGACCTGGAACTGACGCGACATCAGATAGACGTTGGCGCCGACCGACAGCGAGGCGAGCAGCACCACCGCCTGCGTCTCCACCGGCGGCAGACCGAGCAGCACCGCCAGCGCCCACACCACCAGCGGATGCACGACCAGCTTCAGCACGCTGATGCTGACGCTCTGCTGCCAGCCTTCGCGCACGCCGAACTCCGCCAGCCCCATGCCGAGCGCAATCAGCGACATCGGCAGCGCGGCGTCACCGAGCATCTTCAGCGGCTGGTCGATCAGCGACGGCAGCGCCAGCCCGGTCAGGCTGAAAAGCGTTCCGGCAAGTATCGACGCAACCAGCGGATTGGTCAGCACACCGCGCGCCGTCTTGCCGAAACCGGCCAGAGTCAGCGCGCCGGTCTTCGCCCACTCGACCGACACGGTCACCAGCGTCCACAGCGCGAGTGCGTTGAACACCACCACCAGCGCGGCCGACGGCATGGCATCGTCGCCGAGCAGGATGCGGGTGAGCGGCAGGCCGAGCAGCACGTTGTTCGAGAACACGCCGCCCAGCGCGAATACCGACTGCGACACGCCGTCGAGCCGGAACAGTTTCGCCGACAGCAGACGACCGAGCAGGAATACGACAAGGCAGCCGCCGAAAAAGGCGGCCAGCAGCCGCACATCGACCGGCGGCAGACTGGCGAAGCCGCTCATCAGCCGGAACAGCATGGCCGGCAGCGCGATGGTGAACACGAACCTGGCCAGCGCGTCGGCCGCCGCCTTCGGCCAGCCACCCCAATGGACAATGCCGTAGCCGACGAACACCAGCACGAACAGCGGCGCGGCAAGCAGTATCTGCTGGAGCGCGGCGTTCATGCGCCGTCCTCCGGCAAGTCCAGCGACTTCAGCGCGTCGGCCTCGGCGCGCTCGATGCGCACGAACTGGCCGCTGATCTTGCGGCTGGAAATGGCGACTTCCTGCACGTCGTCGTGGGCCTGGCGGATGTGGGTGGCGAGCTTTTCCATGCGTTTGTCGAACAGCGTGAAGTCCTTGGCCAGCCGGCCCAGCGCGTCGCGGATCAGGTGGATCTGCTTGCGCGTCTCGACGTCCTTGAGCACGGCGCGCGCGGTGTTCAGCACCGCCATAAGCGTGGTCGGCGACACGATCCACACCCGCTTCGTCTGCGCGTAGGCGATCACCTCGGCGTGGTGGGCGTGCAGTTCGGCGAACACGGCCTCCGCCGGCAGGAACATGACCGCGCCGTCCGAGGTCTCGTCGGCGATGATGTACTTGGCCGCGATGTCATCGACGTGCTTGCGCACGTCGGCACGGAAGGCCGCCTGCGCCTGCCGGCGGTCCGCTTCGGCCACGTCGGCGGCGAACATGCGGTGATAGTTTTCCAGCGGGAACTTGGAATCGACCGCCACCCGACCGGTCGGCTCCGGCAGCCGCAGCAGGCAGTCGACCCGCGCGCCGTTCGACAGGGTGGCCTGGAATTCGAAGGCATCCGGCGGCAACGCATTGCGCACCAGCGCCTCCAGCTGCACCTCGCCGAAGGCGCCGCGCGCCTTCTTGTCGCCCAGCAGTTCATTCAGGCTCACCACGCTGGTCGACAGCCCCTCGATCTTCTTCTGCGCCTCGTCGATGGTGGCCAGCCGCGCCATCACGCTGGCGAAGGTTTCGTTGGTCTTGCGGAAGCCCTCTTCCAGCCGCTCATGCACGTGGCCGCCGAGCGCTTCCAGACGCTCGTTCACCGTGCGGGTCAATGATTCGATCGAGGCGGTGAGCTGGAGCGAAGCGTTCTGCAGGCCGTTCTGCAGCACGTCCTGCTGCGCACGGGTGTGATCGGCGAGCGAAGCGGCCGTCCGCGCGACCAGTTCGGTACGCAACGCGGCAATGGCTTCGCGTGCGGCCGCCAGTTCAAGCGATGTACTGCGCCGCAGGCGCTCGTTGGCATCGGCCTGCATGCCAGCCGTGCGCTCGGTCTGCCGCTGCAAACCTTCGTGCAGTGCGTCCAGTGTCTGGCGCTGCATGTCCTGTGCCCTGGCATCCGCCCCGTCGCCGCCACGTTGCATGACGGCAAGCCGGGCGAGCAGCGCGATCACGCACACCTGCAGTGCAGACAGCAACCATACGTACGCGGGAAAATCGAACACTGACAAGAGGAAAAGATAACCGGAAACGAGGGTTGTACCCATTCCCGGTTCGAGCTGCCGGGCGGTCGGAAAGGGAGCGGACCGAGTATATCAGCGGCGTTGCGCGGGTTCTTCCAGCGGTCTGCAGCCATCGACCGAGCTCAGGAACGGCGTGTCCCGAATTCAAGCCTGTCATGATCCTGCCGATAGTGATTGCAGATCATTCTCAAGGCGACACCATGGCTCACGCATCGTCATCCGTCATAGCGGAAGCCAACCATTACTCCGGTGCGGACATCGTACACGGCTCGCAAGGCGTCTTCGCGCGGTACCACGGACTCACGCTGACCAGTCACTTCCAGCCCATTTTCAGCGTGTCCCATTGCCGGGCGGTCGGGCACGAAGGCCTCCTGCGCGCCACGGATGCGGACATGAATCCGGTCTCCCCGGCGCGGGTGATCGCCAGTGCCCGCGAATACGAGGATCTGCGCTACCTCGATCAGCTCTGCCGGTATCTGCACGTCAACAATCATGCCGCGCACGGTTCGAACGAGGGATGGCTCTTCCTGAACATTCATCCGGAAGTGTTTCGCCGCGGCCCGGATTCCGATCTGAGCGATTTCCTGCCCGAACTTTCCGAACATCCGGACATCGATCCTCGCCACATCGTGATCGAGGTGATGGAACAAGCCGTATCCGAGCACGTCGGTTTTGCCCGCACCGTGGAATATCTGCGCGGCCTCGGTTGCATGATCGCACTCGACGACTTCGGCGCCGGTCACTCGAACTTCGACCGCATCTGGTCCATGCAGCCGGAAATCGTGAAGCTGGACCGCTCTTTCGCGGTGAAGTCGGTCGAAGACCCGTCGGCCCGCAGACTGCTTCCGCAGATCGTGAGCCTTATTCACGAAGCCGGTTCGCTGGTGCTGCTCGAAGGCGTGGAAACCGAGGCCCAGGCGCTGGCGGCGCTCGACGCCGACATCGACTTCCTGCAGGGCTTCCATTTCGCGATGCCGCAGTCCATGCCCGTCGATACGCGCGACCAGAGCAAGGTGCTGAACGCCCTGTGGGAACGCTTCAACACGACACGGGGACACGGCGCCACCCGTTATCGCGAACTGATTTCACCCTACATCCACGCAATGGGTGGCTGCGCGGTACTGCTGGAAGAGGGGATGGCGCTCGAAGAGGCCTGCCGCAGCTTCCTTCAGCTTGACAGAGCCGACGCCTGCTTCCTGCTGGATGAACAGGGTCACCAGATCGGACGCAATGTACGCGCCGGCCACCCGTTCGGCGCGCAGGACAGTCAGTACCGGTCGCTGTCGCAGAGCCGTCACGCACGCTGGTCGCGTCGCCCGTACTTCAGGCGGGCGATCGAGAACATCGGCAAGGTACAGGTCACACGCCCCTATCTGTCGATCTCGTCCGGACTGCTGTGCGTCACGGTTTCGATCGCCTACCGTGGCTGGGACGATCAGCTGCGCGTACTGTGCGGCGACCTGCACTGGCCCCAAGTCGTCTGAACTTGCTGGCTCTGCCCTTGTCTGCGTGACGGATCACCGTCACGCAGACACCATGCATCTCGCCCGTCACCCCCGGCTGCGCCATCTGATCGCATTGTTGATGCTGTGCGCCATGCCTCTGCACGCCTGCGCGCTGTACTGCAGCGCCCACTGCGCGCTGACCAAGGCGGCAGTCCAGATCGACACGCCGGGCCACGACTGCGGCTGCGACGACGACGGCGCAAGATCGGCGTTATGCGCCGCTGCCCAGACCGTTGCGATCGCGCAGTCCGCAACGCTTCTGGCGCTTCCCGGAGGCACCGACTCACCTGTCTGGTACGACGGTGTCGCGCGCTCGCACATCCCCTCGCCCCCGGAGAGACCTCCCAGACTCGGCTGAACTTCGCACTGTTGTCTCATCGCATCGTTCAGGAGTCCATCATGTTCCGCTTCAATCCGCCACACTCGTGTGGCCGGCGTCCTTTCGCCCGGCGTCATTGGCTCGCGGCACTGTCGCTGTTCGTTCTGTCGGCGCAGGCCAGTGCGGGCTTCTTCATCCCGCGCGACATCACCATGTTCATGTTCACCGCCTCGCCCGACAGCCAGATGGCAGAAGTGACGCACGGCCTGCGTGCCGACCTCTCGGTCGCCACCGGGCAATCGCGCTATCTTTCGGACGATGGGCTGACCGAACGCCGCTACGCGACCTTGCAGGCGAACTGGCTCGTGCATCGCGCCTACGGCAGTGACGGCATCACCAACGCCTATGTATATGGCGGGCCGCTGGCGGCCCGCGGCAGCGAGTTCTCCGGTACGCGCGGCGGCGCGCACGGCGGTTTCTGGGTGGACCACGAAACGCGGCGTGTCTATGCCCGTCTGTCCGCGCATGCCTACCACGCCGCGCGCCACACCCAGGTCGTCACCACCGGTCAGGCGCTATGGGCTCCCTACGCTGCCGACTACGAGGACATCGCGACCTGGCTGGGTGTTCAGGCCGAGCGCCGCAGTGGCCTGACCGAGGTCACGCAGATCACCCCGCTGCTGCGCCTGTTCCAGCGCCGCTGGTGGATCGATGTCGGTGTCAGTGTCAATCGCGAACACCGCGGGGACGCCTTCGTGAACCTCATGTTCCTGTTTTGAATTGAAAGGTAATGCAATGAATAAATTAAATTTCCACGCGATGACCATCGCCCTCTCACTGACCGCGATGCCGACGCTTGCGGGGACCACCATCAGGATGCAGGTCGAAGGCCTGGTGTGTGCCTTTTGCGGCTCGGCGATCGAGAAGAAGCTGCGCAGCCACGCCGCCACCACCGACGTACTGGTCAGTCTCGAACACAAGGTCGTCGCACTCAGCCTGAAGGACGGTCAAGACATTTCCGACGACACCTTGCGAACGCAGATCACGGACGCCGGCTACCAGGTGAAGAAAATCGAACGCGTGCCCGATACGCTCGACACTCTGCGCGCCACGCTCAAGGGCCGCTGAAATGTCTGCACCCGAACCCGGCCTGCGCGCGACACTTGGCGCCAGCGGCCTTTCTCTGCTGGCCAGCAGTTCCACCCTGGTCTGCTGTGCGCTGCCGGCACTGCTGGTGGCGCTGGGCGCCGGCGCCACGCTGGTGACACTGACCAGCCGGCTGCCTCAGCTGATCTGGCTTTCCGAGCACAAGACAACGGTCTTCGGGGTCGCGGCAGCGCTGCTGCTGCTGGCCGGCGCCGCCCAGTGGCGCGCCCGTTCGCTGCCCTGCCCGGCGGACCCGGACGCTGCGCGTGCCTGTACCCGTGCAAGGCGAACGTCGTTGGCGATCTACACGCTGTCGCTGCTGCTCTTCATGACCGGCGGCTTTTTCGCCTTCATCGCGCCACGTCTGCTCGACTGACCTTACCCCGCGCGCAGGCTGGCCAGCGCCGGGGCCCGTATCGCTGCGCGCAGGCCAAGAACGCCTGCGCCGAGCACGGCCGCCACACTGGACAGCATGCCGGCCAGCGGCAGTGTCATCGAGGGCACGTAAGGCAGCTGGAAGGCCTCGCGTGCCAGAAGCATGGTCAGTACGACCGCCCCGACAGAGGCCAACACCCCGGTCAGCGCACCCAGCGTGGCGAACTCCGCCAGCAAGGAGGCGCGCAGTTGCCGGTCGCGTGCGCCCAGGGTGCGCAGCACGGCCAGTTCGAAACGCCGTTCGTCGTGTGTTGCCTCGATCGCCGCGAACAGCACGACCACGCCGGCCAGCAGTGCAAAGCCGAACACCACGCTGACCGCAGCGGCAAGCTGATCCATCAGCACGCGGAACTGTCTCACTACGGCGTCAATGTCCACCAGGGTGATATTGGGAAAGCGGGCGACCAGATCATTGGCGAACGCCGTCTGTTGCGACGGCAGATGGAATGAGGTGATGAAGCTGGCCGGATGCGCCTCCAGCAAGCCTGGTGTCGCAACAACAAAGAAATTGACGTTCATCGAGTCCCACTCCAGCTCGCGCAGACTGCCTACCCGCGCCTCCATCTGCTGACCGGCAATCTCGAAACGCAGGCGGTCGCCCGACTGGATGCGCAGGACCCTGGCGAGCCCGGCCTCGACGGAAAACGACGGCACGGCCGGATCCCACCGTCCGCTGACGATGCGATTGCCACGCTGCAGGTGATCGGACCACGAAAGATTGAATTCACGCTCGACCAGGCGCCTGGCACGCGCGTCCTCGTAGTCATCCGGTGAAACGGCCCGACCGTTGACGGCGGTCAGGCGGGCGCGTGTCATCGGCAACAGCTCGGGCGCGGGCAGACCTGCGCGGGCAAATTGCGCGCGCACGGCGTCGCGCTGGTCGGGCTGGATGTTGAGGACGAAGCGGTTAGGCGCATCGGCCGGCAACCGGTTGCGCCAGGCATCGAGCAGGTCGCCACGTATGATCACCAACAGCAACACTGCAGTCAGGCCAAGACCCAGTGCCACGATCTGCACCGTAGACGCGACGCGTCTACGGGTCAGGCTGGCCAGACCGTAACGCCAGCCACCCGCCGTCCCGCCGCGCAATCTCGCCACCAGTGCCAGCGCGCCCCAGGCCACGCCCGCATAGACTGCGCAGGCGATCACGAACCCGCCGACGACGATGGCACCCAGCGTCACGTCGCCGGCCATCAGCACGATGAGCGCCGCCAGACAGGCCAGACCGAAAGCATAGGCGCCCCAGGACACCAGATCCGCGTCGTCCCATTCGCGCCGCAGTACGCGCAGCGTCGACACGGCCCGCAGGCGCAGCAGTTGCGGCCAGACGAAGCCGAGCAGCAGCGTCATGCCGACGGCGAAGCCGTACAGCACCGGCACCACGCCGGGTTGCGGCAACCTGGTCGCAAACAGCCCGCCGAGCAGGGCTTCCACGCCGAACTGCGTGACATAGCCGATGCCGCAACCAAGGGCACAGACAAGGCTGCCTATCAGGGCGAATTCGATCAGGAACAACCGGGTCAGCCGCGCCTGGGTGGCACCGAGACAACGCATGACCGCGCAGCCATCAAGGTGCCGCTGCATGAAACGTCGTGCGGCGAGGCCCACCGCGACGGATGCAAACACCACGGCCAGCATAGCAGCCAGACGCAGGAATTTCTGGGCCCGGTCGAGCGCACCGCGTACCTCGGGCTGGGCCTCCTCGACACTTTCCAGACGCTGGCCCCGCGCAAGCTGCGGCTTCACCCACGCAGCGTAGGCACGCACGGCGGAATCGTCGCCCGCAAGATGCAGGCGATAGGCAACACGGCTGCCTTCCTGTATCAGGCCGCTGGCCGGCAGATCGACCGCATTCATCATGAGACGCGGCACGATGGCGAAAAAGCTGGCACCGCGATCCGACTCGAAGGTGAGCACCGCTGCCACCGTGAGCCTGAGCTGGCCCACCTTGATCGTGTCGCCCGCGCGCACGCCCAGCGCCGCGGTGGCGCGTTCGTCCAGCCACACGGTACCGGCCGCCGGAATGCCGCGCGCTTCCGCATCCGGTGCATTGAGCGCCGGCGCGGTGCGCACCTTGCCCCGCAACGGATAGCCGTCGGACACCACCTTCACGCCCACCAGTTGAGCCCTGTCGTCGGTCGACGCCATGCTGGTGAAGGTCCAGGTAAGCACGGTACTCAGACCGCGCGCCTGCGCCCCGGCGACCAGCGAGGCGGGCACAGGCCGGTCCGCGCCGACCTGCAGATCGCCGCCCAGCAGCTGGTTGGCTTCACCGGTAACGGAACGCGACACACGGTCGGTGAAGAAGGCGACCGAAGTCATCGCCGCCACCGCGAGCAATAGCGCAAGGCCCAGTATGCGCAGTTCGCCTGCCCGCAGGTCGCGCAGCGCCATGCGGGTTGCCAGTATCAGATCGGATCTCATCACCCTAAAAACCTCGGTTGACCGCTCGCCGCATTGATGAAGGCCCGCGCCCTTGCCATCTCCCCGGCCCGCAGAGCCTTCACCCCGGGCGAGAGCGCTTCGCCGCCGCGCGCGCAGCGGCCTTGACGCGTGGTCATGTCTGTTCCTGCACGCTGAAAACGCGGCGCGGCGCCGGATTCGCCGGTTCCGCCGTCCCGGGAGCAGCCCGGGAAAGCCGCGGCCACGGCGTCACCGGCCGCATCCCCGCGCCGTAACCCCCCAGACTTGCCATCGGGCCGATCGACGGAGCGTGCCGGCACCATTGTCCGCCTCGGGGTCATGCACGCGTGCATGTGGTGCACAATGCGCGCCTCTGATTTCAGCAGGTGTGGACCGCCCATGTCGACAAACGATCTCGACGCCTTCGTGTCTGCCGTGGCCGCTGGCGAGCGGATTCCCGACCGCGGCACGATGTTCAATCCGTGGGGCGACCACGACCCAGCTCATGATGTCACGCCTGAGGCGCCGCGCATCCGTACCGACCATCTGCACCGCTACCTCGCCGCCCGGCTGGGTCGCGCACGCGTGTTGCTGATCGCCGAAGCGCCCAGCTACAGTGGTGCCAAGTTCTCCGGCATCGCGATGACCAGCGAGCGCGATGTGCTGGCCGCCCATCGGGCCGGCCGCGGCAGAGACTATTTCGACGGACGCTTCACCCGCACCAGTCGCCCGCTTGCGCAGCTCAAGAACGCCGAAGGCATGCTTGAGCGCACCGCCAGCATCGTGTGGACCGCGATGACCGGCAATGGCTGGGCACCGACCGAATTCGTGCTCTGGAACGCCGTCGCCTATCACCCGCACGACGCTGGCAATCCGCTCAGCAACCGGGCGCCGAACACAAGGGAGCGCCGTGCGCTCCAACCGTTGCTGGAAATGTTTCTCGCGTTGTTCCCCGACGTACCCCGACTGGCCATAGGCCGCATCTGCCAGCAAAGTCTGTCCGACATGGGTATCGACGCCTCCCCCGCACGGCATCCGAGTTACGGTGGCGCCCCGGAATTCCGCGCAACGGTATCGGGGCTGCGCCAGCGGCTCGATGGACGGATGCTCACTGACGGGCCAGTTTGACGAAGCTTTCCGGCGGTGGCTCGAAATTGCTTCGCCACGGATTGATGTCCAGCCCGCCGCGCCGCGTGTAACAGGCGTGTACCGTGAGCAGTTCGGGCCGGCAACGGGCCATGATGTCCATGTATATGCGCTCTACGCAGTGCTCATGGAAATCGGCGTGCATGCGGTAGGACACGATGTAGCGCAGCAACCCTGCGCGATCGATCGCCGGACCACGGTAACGCAGGATCAGCGAAGCCCAGTCCGGCTGCAGGGTGACCGGACAATTGGTCCTCAGCAGATCGGAATGCAACACCTCCTCGATCAGGTCGCCGTCAGCGGAGAGAAGTGTGGCGTCCGGGTAATAGACGTCACAAGCGACATCCAGCCCGTCGATCGATTCGCCGGCTGCGCGGAACACCATGTCCGGTATCTCGTCCGGTGCGTACAACGCCACCGTGACGCCGGACTGGCAGGCGGCCGAAAGGTCGGTTTCGATCAACGCGCGCACCGCCTCCCGAGAGGCCATGCGTTCGTTGTTGTAACCGTTGAGATAGAGCTTGAGCGACTTCGATTCGACCATGTGACTGCTGTCGGCCGGAATGTCGAAACGCCCGATCGCAAGCTCCGGCTTGCCCTGAGGGTTGAGCCAAGATACTTCCCAGGCGTGCCAGCGATCGATGCCGGAAAACGGCAGCTGGGCATCCGGATGGACGCCCAGTGCGCCCCGGGAGTCACTGCGCGGCATCGGGAACAGCAGACCTGCGTCGTAACTGTCCGGGTACCCGGTCGCCTGACCCAGGGCGCCGCTCCCACCCGGGCTCATCATTGCTCCATCGCGGTGCGGATCAGCGCAGCCGCTTCGGTATTGCCTGACTTCAGCGCCCAGTCCAGCGCCGTCTCGTCGTTGCGCCCGCGGATGCGCGCGTCGGCCCGCGCGGCCAGAAGCACCCTTACCGACTCGATATTCGAGCGCGCCGCGAGCATCAGGGGCGTGGCACCGTTGGGCGCCAGCGCATCGACCGGCGCACCGCGCGCAATCAGGGTCTTCAGAATCGCCGCATGCCCCTGCATGGAGGCGTAATGCAGCGCCGACCAGCCCCGGGGATTGACCGGACTGGCACCCGCGGCGAGCAAGCGCTCGACCACGGGCAGATGGCCGTTGAATGCGGCAACGGCCAGCGCCGTCTCGCCAACCGCGTTGACCGCGTCCAGCTTCACCTTGCGGGCGATCAGCGCGGCGACAAGATCGTCGTAACCGTTGCGGGCGGCGATGATGAGCAAGGTCTCGCCGCGCGGATCCACCGAATTGACGTCGAGACCGCGGTCGATGAAAGCGGCAACCTTGCCCGCATCACCGAGGCTCGCGGCATTGATGAGTTCGTCGTAGGCCACGGCCAGGGCGCCACCCGACACGATCAGACCGACACCAAGCAGTGCCGTGCGCAGCGCCCTCATGCCATCACTCCCGGCCGGCCGGCAAGGCGGGCCGCATCGTGGAACAGGCGGAAGAAGTTGTCGGTAGTCACCCGGGCGACCTGCTCCAGTGTCATGCCGCGCACCCTTGCCAGTTCGGCTGCAACGTGCGGCACATGGGCGGGTTCGTTCGTCTTTCCGCGATAGGGCACCGGTGCGAGATAGGGTGAATCCGTCTCGATCAGCATGGATTCCGCCGGAATCGCCTTCGCCACTTCACGCAGTGCCTGGGCACTCTTGAAGGTGACGATGCCGGAAAAGGAGATCATGAAGCCCATGTCGATGGCCGCCTGCGCGACCTCCAGCGTTTCGGTGAAGCAGTGCATGACGCCACCCGCCTCATGCGCGCGCTCTTCCCGCATGATGGCCAGCGTGTCCGCGGCCGACGAGCGGGTGTGGACAATGAGCGGTTTGCCGCACTCGCGCGCGGCGCGGATGTGGTTTCGGAAGCGCTTGCGCTGCCACTCCAGGTCGCCCGTCAGGCGGTAATAGTCAAGACCGGTTTCACCGATGGCGACAACGCGCCGATGTGCGGACCACTCCACCAGTTGCGCCACGTCCGGTTCGGTGACGTTCTCGTAGTCCGGATGCACGCCGAGGGAGGCAAACACGTTGCCGTGCCGCTCCGCCATCGCGGTCACCCGCGGCCACTGCTCGATATTGACCGACACGCACAGCGCGTGAGTGACCTGCTGCCGGGCCATGTTTGCAAGCACCTCGTCCTCGCGCGCGGCGAGATCCGGAAAATCGATGTGGCAATGCGAATCAATGAACATGAAAGACCATCGTGAAACAAGAACGATTCAGAGCGTATGCGTCTGGCGCGACGACCCCAGATAGCTGCCGATGACCTGCTCTATCCTGGCGCGGGCGGACTTGCTGCTGTCGTCATCTCCGAATCGCAGCCCTATCCCCTGCTGCTTGCCGCCCTGTGCATCTGCCGGAGTCACCCAGGCAACGGTGCCCTGTATCGGCAGTTTTGCAGGATCGTCCATCAACTGGAGCAGCAGGAACACCTCATCGCCAAGATGGTAGCTGCGATTGGTAGGCAGGAAGATGCCGCCCCCCTTCAGGAAGGGCATGTAGGCAGCGTACAGGACCGACTTGGAATTGACGCCCAGCGAGAGCACGCTGCGCCGGTTGCCGCCCGGCGGAATCTGAGGATCGCTCATGTCAGCCTCCCGGAAACTGAATTCAGCGGAAAGCCCGGAAAAGACGGGCGTAGCGCAGAAGCATGTCTTCAAGGAACAGACGCGCGTTCAAGGGATGATGCGCAAGCGCCCGGACCTTCAGCAATTCATTGTACCCACGCAGGACAGTTGCAACATCGCAGCGTTCCGCCAGTTGCGTCAGTTGCGTGCGTCGGCCGACAAAAACGCGGGGCTCGCAGCCCTGCTCCTGCAGCGCCAGATCGGCCAGCCAGCGCTGCAGCCACGTAACCAGCGTCGGCAGGTCGGTCAACCCCGGATCGCCCTTCTTCTTTCCCCGGAGCCAGCCATCCCAGCGCGCCGCCACCTCAAGCGGCGAGAGCAAAGCCTGCCTTGATACATCATCGACAAACTGGCTCTGGATCTGAGCGTCGCGCGAGGTCGCCAGCTCACGCGCATGCAGCGGCGAACCGGCGCACAACGCGAGCGCGTCGCCAGCATTGCGCACACCCTGCGCTTCCAGCCAGGCCAGCGAGTACTCGACCGGGGGTTGCTGGAAGGCCAATACGCGAGTCCGGCTGCGTATCGTTGGAATCAGCTTTCTCGGCTGATCAGAAATCAATAAAAACAGAGTTCCTGGAGGCGGTTCTTCAAGTGACTTGAGAAGAGCGTTCGCGGCATCTCCGTTCATCGCTTCGGCCGGATACAACAGCACTACCCGGAAGCCGCCCTGATGCGAGCCGACGCCAAGACGATCCACCACCGCCCTCACCTGGGCAATGCGGATCTGCGTGGACTTCGCCTTGCCCTCGCCGTCGTCGGACGTGGATTCATCCTCTTCGACGGCGTCTTCGAGCGCTTCCGGACGTACGGTGAGCCAGTCCGGGTGGTTGCCCGTGGCAATCAGCAGGCAGGATGCGCATTTGCCGCAGGCGCCCTGTTCGCCGCTGGCACGTTCGCACAGCATGCGCGCTGCCAGCGCCTCGGCGAACTCGCGCTTGCCCAGACCTGAAGGTCCTGCCAGCAACAGCGCGTGCGGCATTCTGGCGCCGAGCGCCATCAGCTGCGACCAATGAGGTTTGCACCAGTCGTAAATCATTCAGGAACAATACGTTGAAAGTATTTCTTCAAGTCTTTTGTAAACTTCGTCCGGCGACTGTGCGGCGTCCAGTACCTGAACGCGGCGTGCGTCGGCACGTGCCCGGGCAAGGTAGGCGGTGCGCACGCGGTTGAAAAAATCCGACTGCTCGCGCTCGAAGCGGTCGGGATCGCCGCCGCTTGCCGCGAGGCGCCGCGCCGCGATCTCGCAGGGCAGATCGAAAAGCAGCGTCAGATCCGGCTGCAGACCGCGCTGCACCCAGGTTTCCAGTACCTCAAGCCGCGCACTGTCCAGACCGCGACCACCGCCCTGATAGGCGAAACTGGCGTCGGTAAAGCGATCGCACAGCACCCACTCGCCACGCGCGAGTGCGGGTTCGATCACTTGGGCAAGATGTTCGCGGCGAGCGGCAAACATCAGCATGGCCTCGGTGTCCGGATGCATGACTTCATGCAACAGCAAGGCGCGCAAGGCCTCGCCCAGCGGCGTGCCTCCGGGCTCACGGGTGAGCAGGACGACGTGACCCCGGGCGCGCAACCACTCGGCCGTGCGGCTGATCTGGGTACTTTTGCCCGCACCATCCATGCCTTCGAATGTGATGAAACAGTTTTTCTGCATCGGAATGAACAAGTCTGTTGGCCTTTCCCGGCAACCGGCATTCCCGCGCCGCAACGCCGATCGCAAACCCCGGCCCCCCAACACGGCACGCCGTCGGACATTCGTGCCGGCACGGGTCTCATTTGCGCGACGAACGCACCGATCTGCGCTGATACCTGTCCACCGCACTGTTGTGCTCGGCCAGCGTCTGTGAGAACGCGCTGCTGCCGTCGCCGCGCGCGACAAAGTAATAGTAACGGGTCACCGCCGGGTTCAGTGCCGCTTCAAGCGACGCTCGACCGGCCGCTGCAATGGGCGTGGGTGGCAGCCCGCGCCGCAGATAGCTGTTGTAGGGGCCGTCAGTCTGAAGATGGGCGCGCGTGAGATTGCCGTCGAAGCGCTCGCCCAGACCGTAAATGACGCTGGGGTCGGTCTGCAGCGGCATGCCCGCACGCAGGCGGTTCACGAAGACCGAGGCCACCTTGTCGCGATCGGCCGCCGACCCGGTTTCCTTCTCGATGATGGACGCGAGCACAAGTGCCTCGTACGACGACGCGTAGGGCAGATCGGGCGAACGCGCGGCCCACGCGTGGTCGAGTTCCTTCCGCATCGCGTGGTGGGCGCGCTTCAGTATCGACAGATCGCTGTCGCCGGAGGCGAACAGATAGGTATCCGGGAAGAACCAGCCCTCCGGAATGGTCGGCTCGGCACCTATGCGGGCCATCACTTCAGCGTCCGCCAGTCCGGCAGCGTCCTGCTTCAGGTCCGGATGTGCCGCCAGCGCCGCACGCATCTGGCGCCAGGTCCAGCCTTCGATGAAGCGCACCTCGCGCATCGACACGTCGCCACGCGTCATTTTTTCCAGCACACCGACAGGGGTGACACCGCTGGCAAAAACATAGCTCCCTGCCTGCAGCCGCCTGCCGTCGACGACGAAACGACCGATCCAGCCGAGCAGCCAGCCATTGACCGGCACCCCTGCGGCCTCGATCTGGTGCGCCGCTTGCCGCAAGCCGGTTCCCGGCAAAAGCGCATATTCGACCGCCTCTCCTTGCCAGATCAGCGGTTGCCGCGCGTACCAGGCAACTGCGCCGGCCAGCACGGCAATCGCGGCGATGCACAGAAGCACAAGACGGAACAGCAGACGAGTCATGCAAACGAGGGCGAAGCGCAGCCAGCACGCGCGGCTCCATATGTTAGCCTCTTCGGCAATCCGACCCGCCTATGGAATTCGCGAAATCATGATGCTCGACGCCCTGATTCCCTCCGCCGCTGGCACCGAAGACGGCCAGTTTCCCGCAATGCAGGATGCCACTGCCGAGTTGCGCGCCGCGCATGCGGCGACGGTGCTGGTGCCGCTGACCCACCTCTCGCGGCTGCGAGCCGATGGCGAGGACTCAGCGTCCTTCCTGCACAATCTGATGACCAACGACGTGAAGGGGCTTGCCGCCGACGGCGTGCGTCACGCTGGCTTCTGTTCGGCAAAAGGACGACTGCTGGCGACCTTCACGATGTGGCGCGATGGCGACGCCACCGTCCTGCAGTTGCCGCGCGCTCTGGCCGAGCCCATGCGCAGGAAGCTGTCCATGTACATCCTCCGTTCCAAGGCGACGCTGACCGATGCAAGCGACGCCATGCCGGCGCTCGGCCTCGCGGGCGTTGCGGCCGAATCGGCGCTGCAGTCGGCAGGCATGCCGGTTCCTGCGGCAGCGATGACGCAGGCTGTTGCCGACAATGTGCGCGTGCTGCGACTGGCCGGCGACCGGTTTGAAGTCGTCGTGCCTCCGGAGCGACTGGATGCGGCATGGGCTGCGTTGTCACCCCATGCCGTACCGGCGGGCACGCCCGCGTGGCGTTGGTTCGATATCCGCGATGGTCTCGTCAGCGTCTGGCCGGCGACACAGGAAGAGTTCGTGCCGCAGATGGCGAATTTCGAACTGACCGGGGGCGTCAGTTTCAAGAAGGGCTGCTATCCCGGACAGGAAATCGTTGCCCGCACGCAATACCTTGGAAAGCTCAAGCGCCGCATGTATCGTGCAACGGCCGATTGCCCGCCGCCGCTGCCGGGCACCGCAGTGTTCGGCGCGGATACCCACGGACAGTCCTGCGGCGTGGTGGTCGATGCGGTCTCGCACCCGGACGGAGGTTGCGATCTGCTCGCGGTGGTACAGATGTCGAGTACCGAAGCCGGTGACGTCCGCATCGGCAGCCTGGACGGTCCGGCACTGTGCTTTGCCGCCCTGCCCTATGCGCTCGGCGAATGACATTGCGTA
Organism: uncultured Methyloversatilis sp.; assembly: GCA_964555165.1. Lineage (GTDB taxonomy): Bacteria > Pseudomonadota > Gammaproteobacteria > Burkholderiales > Rhodocyclaceae > Methyloversatilis. Next base: position 34,086 of record CAZKRN010000027.1, read on the forward strand.
TCGACTACTACATCTACTACCGCATTGACGCCGCCCGGGAAATCGCTTTGCTGGCCGCGCTCGCCGACATGCAGGCATCGCTGCAGGCAGCCACCGGTGTGGCGGGTCGCGTGCGCCGGAGGCTTGACGATCCGCAGACCTGGATGGAGGTATACGAAGGCGTGCGGAATCAGCGCCTGTTCGAACTGGAACTTGGCAGCCACGTGCTGAGCCACGGCTTGAACGACTTCCTGGCGCCGGAGAGCGTGCGCCACCTGGAACGCTTCCGCGCTGCCTGAAGCGCGCTCAGGTCGATGTGTCTTATCGTGCTCGGTTGGCGACTGCAAGACGACACCCCGCTGATTGTCGCTGCCAATCGCGATGAGTTCCACAACCGCCCGACCGCAGGCATGGATTTCTGGCAGGACGCACCTCATGTGCTCGCCGGTCGCGACTTGCAGGCCGGAGGCAGCTGGATGGGCGTTGTCCGCGACGGCCGTTTCGCCGCGCTGACCAATTTCCGGGAGCCCTCGGCGCAACGCAGTGACGCCCGCTCGCGTGGAGGTCTCGTCGCCGGCTTTCTCGTCGGCGACATGAACGCCCGTGACTACGCCCGCCATACCTGTCACGAAGCGGCGGCCTGCAATGGCTTCAATCTGCTGCTTTGTGACGGCGAGACGCTGGTCTGGGTCGGTTACCGGCGGGGCGGCGAAGCGCAGTGGCACGCTCTGGAGCCGGGAATACACGCGCTGTCCAATCATCTGCCCGGCACACCGTGGCCGAAGCTGCTGCGGGCCCGCGATGGCTTCGCGCGGGCGCTTGCGCAACGGGACGCGGCAGCGCGAAAGCGTGTCCTGTTCGATGTCCTGCGCGACGATACACCCGCCGCCGACGCCGACCTTCCGGACACGGGCGTTGGCATCGAACGTGAGCGGCGGCTGTCACCGGTCTTCATCGCGGACGACGAATACGGTACACGTTCGAGTACTGTTCTGACGGTGGGCAACGCATGCATCGACGCCGAGGAACACCGTTTCGGGCCGGGCGGCAAGTCCGACGGCGCCAGCCAGTTCACCTTCCGGCGCGAGAGGACCATTGCGCATGGACGATTGTCAAGTTTGAAGCCAGAATGCCGACAACACGCCGATACAGAGCCAGACATCGTTCCGCCGACCACCTGTCCCGCAGCGGGCTCGCGGTCGCAATGATGGCTGGAAGAGCCATGTTCCAGACACGTGCCGCATGACTTCGACCATCGCTGCGCCCCTGCCTCCGGACGAGCAAGAACGCCTGCTTGCACTGCACGCCTGCGGGCTGATGGACACGCCTCCAGAACCCGCCTTCGACGATCTGACGCTTGTCGCCTCTCGGCTCTGTCGCACACCTGTCGCGCTGGTCAGTCTGGTTGATCGGGACCGGCAATGGTTCAAGTCGCGCATCGGTATCGATGCGGCCGAGACGCCTCGCGAACAGGCATTCTGTGCGCACGCCATCCTTCAACGCGACGTTCTGGTGGTGCCCGACACTTTCCTGGACGAGCGCTTTCGCGAGAACCCGCTGGTCACCGGCGGCCCGCGTATCCGCTTCTACGCCGGCGCGCCGCTGGAGCTCGCCGAAGGCCGGCGGATCGGAACGCTGTGTGTGATCGACACCGTGGCCCGCGAGCTGGATTCCGCCCAGCGCGACGGACTGGCAGCGCTCGCCCGCCAGGTGGTCGCACAGATCGAACTGCGCCGTCTCGCAAGCAAGCTGCAAGCGGCGCATGCGCGACAGAGTCTGTTCGAACAGCAGTTGCAGCGCTTCAACCTTGAGATGAAGGCGCTGGTGGACCACCGCACAGCCGAACTGAAGGCGGAACGCGACCGCGCCGAACTCTACTTCGACATTGCCGCAAGCATGATGGTCGTCGCCGACACACGCGGGCGAGTGCTGCGCGCAAACATGATGGCTGCGAACGTGCTCGGTCTCCCCGGCAGCAGTCTGCCCGGCAGTGACTGGTTCGAACTCTGCTTTCCGGAGAGCGAACGTGCCGATGCCCGCGCATTCTTCGATCGGCTCGTGACGGACGAAGACGAATCCGTCCATCGCTTCCGTGGCTACGTGCTTACGGCCGACGGCGAGCGGCGGGTCGTCTCCTGGCACACCGCGAGACTGCGCGACGAGCACGGGACGACAACCGGCCTGCTCGGTGTGGGGGAGGACATCACGGCACGGCTGAAGGCAGAAGAGCAGTTGCAGAGCACGCTGACCGAGCTGGAGCGAAGCAACATCGCGCTGCGTCAGTTCGTGCACGTCGCGTCGCACGACCTGCGTGAGCCGATCAACTCCATCCTCAACTTTGCCAAGCTGCTCAAACGCGATGCCGGCGAAGCCGATGCTGTCCGCCGCGAGCGCTTCGTCGACTTCATCGTCCGAGGAGGAGAACGTCTGCGCATGCTGGTGGACGACCTGCTTGCCTTCGTCCGGCTCGACGTGACGGAAGCAAGGATGGAACCGGTCAATCTGGCCGACCTGGTGGAGGAAACCCGGCAGTCGCTGACCGCAGCCATAGCGCGCAGTGCAGCCACGATACGGGTGGCTCCGCTGCCGGCGATCCGCGGCGACCGCAGCCTGCTCGGCCTGCTGCTGCAGAACGTGATCGACAACGCGCTGAAATTCCACGCACCCGGCAAGACGCCCGAAGTGGAGATCGATTGCGGCCTCGTCGGCAACGAACTGCATCTCGCGATACGCGACAACGGCATAGGCATTGCCCCCGAGTACCAGGAACGCATTTTCGAAGCCTTCCAGCGACTGCACTCGCACGCCGAATACGAAGGGACGGGACTGGGCCTCGCGTTGAGCCGCCGCATCGCAGACATGCATCGCGGCCGGATATTCGTGGAATCTCAACCGGGCAACGGCAGTCGCTTCGTCCTTGCCCTGCCCGCCACAAGCCGCATAGGAATCGCGGTGCACACCATGCCGAGTACGGAGATCGTCTGATGACCCATGCCCTGCGCACCGTGATGCTGATCGACGACAACGACGCTGACAATTTCTTCCATGGATTGATGATCGAGCGCTCGGGCAAGGCCAGGGAACTGCTCGTCTTCGAATGGGCGGAAAAGGCGCTGGCCTGGTTCAAGGCGCACCCCGTCCACGATGTCGACCTCGTGCTGCTCGACATCAACATGCCGCGCATGAACGGCTTCGAGTTCCTCGAGCACTTCCATCTGCTGCCGGAAGAACATCAGGCAGACACACGCATCTGCATGCTCAGTTCGTCGCCGCTGGAGGCCGACCGCGACCGCGCCCTCGCCTATCCACGCGTCCGTGATTTCGTCGTCAAACCCTTGGGCGAAGACATCCTGCATCAACTGGCAAGTACGCGCGACATCCGACGATGAGGTAGCCCGGCCTCGTCGAAGACGGGACCCTCCGCAACGAAACCCAGTCGCTCGTAAAAGCGCAACGCGTGAGTCTGCGCATGAAGTTCCACGTGCGGCATGCTGCGCCGTCGTGCCGCGTCGAGCAAGGCCAGCATGACCGCCCGGCCGACGCCGCGCAAACGGAACGGCGCGCGCACCGCAATGCGTCCGATATGCGCGTCCGGCAACAGGCGTCCACAACCGACCGGACATTCGTCGATCAGCGCCAGTGCATGTACGCCGGTGGCGTCGTCGGCATCCCATTCCATCTCTTCCGGAACCCGCTGTTCGATGACGAACACCTCGCGACGTATGAGTTCGAGCGAGGGTGCCATCGCGGACCAGTCACCAAGCTCGACGCGCAACATGATCAGTCGGTGATACGGACCGTGGTACCGGCAGGCACCAGATCGAACAGTTCGACGATGTCCCGGTTACGCATGCGCACACATCCGATCGACCCGGGTACGCCCATCGTGGCCGTGTCGGGACTGCCGTGCAGATAGATGTAGCGGCGCATCGTATCGACCTCTCCCAGCCGGTTGACACCCGGCTCGCAACCGGACAGCCAGAGGATGCGCGTCAGTATCCAGTCGCGACCGGGGTGCTCGGCAGCCAGTTCGGGCGACCACAGTTCGCCTGTAGGGCGGCGGCGAACGAACACCGTATTGATCGCCGCACCGGCACCGATACGGGCACGAATCACGTGCCGTCCGCGCGGCGTGCGATAGCTTCCCTTTTGCTCGCCGGTCCCGTTCTTTGCCGTCGACACAAGATAGCGGCGGATCAATACACCGGCGTCGTCGTACAGATGCATGCACTGCGAGCGGGTATCGATCTCTATGTGCATCACGCGGATTCGACGCGTCGGCGACGCGCGGCAAAAAAGTCGCTCAACAAGCGGCCACACTGCTCCGCCATCACGCCCGACTCGACCTCCGTGTGGTGATTGAGCTTCGCTTCGGCAAACAGGTCGATCACGCTACCGCAACAGCCGGTCTTGGGATCGCTGGCACCGAACACGACACGCGCAATGCGAGCATGCTGTATCGCCCCGCTGCACATCGCGCATGGTTCGAGGGTGACGTAGAGCGTGCAGCCTGGCATGCGGTAGTTCGCCAGCTCCCGCCCCGCCTCGCGCAGCGCCATGACTTCGGCGTGCGCAGTCGGATCGCTGGACAGGATGGGGCGGTTGTAACCACGACCAATGACCTGTCCGTCCCTCACGACGACGGCTCCCACGGGGACTTCGCCAAGGGAACCCGCCTCGCGCGCGAGCGCGAGTGCCTCTTCCATGAAAGCCAGGTCCTGCTCGGTACTCATCGATGCGGCGGCTCAGGCCGCGGTTTCGGCCTTGCTCACGCCGAAGCGCAGCATCGAATCCACGCCGATGATCAGGATGAGCGCACTGATGAAGAGCACCATGCCGGCAAATCCATGGAGGAAACCCTGTCCCGCCTCGTCGCCGAAATGGTAGGTGATCAGCGTCAGCACGATGACGCGAATCACGTTGGCCGAGAACGAGATCGGCACGATAAGGATGGCCAGCGTGACGTTTCGCGCCAGGGAGTCGTGGCGGACCAGATTCAGATAGAGCAGCCCCAGAGCCTCAAGCGTGAACAGCGAGTGCAGGCCCGCGCAGGCATCGGCTACAAGCAACTGGTACTGCCCGATCACCAGGATCACCCCCGTTCGCGCGATCGGGTAGTCGAGCGCGTACAGCAGATGTTCCGCGGCCCACGACACGGCCATCTTCATCGGCTGCGTGACGGTATCCACCAGAACGCCCGGCAGCGGAATCATGAACAGCATGAAGAACAGCGGGAACCACAGTGAAAGCAGGGTCGCACGGCCGAAGAACACAAGCATCAGTCCGGCGACCATCGGAATCAGGGAGCCGATCTCGAAAATCAGGATGTCCTGCGAACGACCAAGTATGTAGAGCAGCAGCGAGACCACGATGAGTGGCCAGCCGAGCGCAGGAGAAGGCTCGGCTTGAAGGTCGTCGGCGATCGAATTCCACTTCGTGTAGAGCAGCCAGAGCGACACCGCAAGAACTATGGGCCCGTGCGCGTTCTCGTCGGTACTCCAGATGCCGTTGAAAAGATCGTGGAAACTCGGACCGTACATCGCAGCCATGCCGAGAACGACGATCCAGAACGGCGCCCATCCGGGAGACAATGCGTGCGCACCGAGACGCATGGAGTGCGGAGTCGACATGGAAAGAAGGCTCATTCAGTGATCACGTGTGCTCTGACCGTCCGGATCAGGGCTCGTTCATCACCGAGCCGACCAGCGTCGCGCTGGCCGTGACCAGTTCGTCCGCCAGACGCCGCAGGCGCGAAGCCCGGCTGACGTTCTTGCGCGCCACCATCAAGGCACCGCTCGCGCGTACCGCGATCGTCTGCGAATCGGCATACTCGGCACCGGCGGGCGTGTCGATCAGGATCACGTCGAAATCCGCCGACAACTGCGCCAGCAACTGACTGAATACCGGACGTGAAAGCAGTTCCTGAGGATTCGGCGGTACCGCGCCGGCCGGCATGACACACAGGTCGAGCAATGCCGGAACGCGCTGGACAGACTCCGGACCGCCACGGCCGACCAGGGTTTCCGACAGTCCAACCCGGTTGCTCACGGAAAACAGCGAGTGCTGCCTCGGATTGCGCATGTCCGCGTCGATCAGCAGCGTGCGTTCGCCCAGCTGGGAAAACACCACGGCAAGATTGGCCGCGATGAAGCTGCGCCCCTCGCCGCGTTCCGGACTGGCAATCGCCAGCGTCTTCCGTTCCGCCTCGGCGTCGAACCAGCGCAGCATGAGCTGGCTCCGCAGCGCCCGAAGTTCCTCGACCTGACGGGTGAAGGGACGATAAGCCGCAATGACTTCGTCGCTGACCGCACTTTCTCCCGGCTGCAGGAAGGGATAGTCGAACTGGCGCGACAGCGCGAACTGGATATCGGATTCTTTCAACAGGCCCAGCGAAATCGCGGCGTCGCCAAAGCGCAGGCCACGTTCGCGCTGTGCGCGCAGGATGCGTTCGGCCCCGTCCGGGCTCAGACGCCCGGCATCGATCAGAATGGCGCCGATCGCGCGGCCGGAGCCACTATCGACGGAGGTGGGTGCATTCATTGGAAATTCCTTCAGGCCGTTGCCACACGGGCGCGCCGCGCGCCCTTGGTGAACTTGACCGACGAGATCAGGCCGAGAACCGGAACGCCGAGCAGCTGCTGCAGGTCGTCGTCGCCACGCACTCGCTGGTCCAGCAGTTCAAGCAGCAGCACGGTACCTACGGCCAGCAGGGTTCCGAGGAAAACCGCGACCAGCGTGTTCAGGAGCAGATTGGGACTTGAATGTTCGATGGGCGCGCTTGCCGCGGTCAGTACCGCGATATTCGTCTGCGTGGTCTGGCTTTCCAGGCTGGTCTGCGTGAAGCGCTGGGCCACCGCATCGTAAGCGCGCTGGGCACTCTCTACCTCGCGCTGCAGGACAGCCAGATCGTCACGTTGCTTCTTCAGTTCGAGCACCTTGTTTTTCTGCGCACTGAGCGCGGCACGAATCTCGGACTCGCGCTGCACATTGACTCGATTGCTGGTGCTCAGCGTACTGGCCACCTTTTTCATTTCGCCTTCGAGCTTGGCACGAAGCGTATCGACCTCGCCCTGGGCGCGCTGATATTCCGGGTGATTGCGGCCGTAGCGCTGGCTCATCTCGTTGAGCCTGGCCTCTCCCCTCGCGAGTTCCGATTTCAGCCCGATGATGAGGGAGTTCTGCTGCACCTCGGGCAAGGTCTCGATCTGTGACTGTCCGACCTGGGCCTGACGCGAAGAACTGTCGCTGCGCTGCGCCTGAATCGCCGTGTATTGGCTGGAAAGTTCGGCCAGACGCGCGTTCTCGATGTCCAGACGTTCGTCGGTATTGACGATGCCCGTCTCCTGCTGGAAAGCCGAAAGCTTGCTTTGCGCCGTTTCCAGCGCTTCCCGAAGCGCCTTGGACTGCCCGGCAAACCAGCTCGCATACTGCTTGGCCGGTTCGATCTTCAGTTCCAGATTGGTATCGATGTAGGCCTGCGCGAACGCATTCGCCACCGCCGCGGAGAAGGCAGGATCCTGACCACTGAATTCGATCGACAGCACGTTCGATTCGCGGGAAGGCTTTACGTCAAGCTTCTTCTTCAGCAGTTCGGCGAAGTAGGTATCCATCGACCCCTGACCATCGGTCGCCTCGCGCCACTGCTCGACGGCTGCCGCACTTTTCTCGAAACCGAGCATGCGCACGACCCGTTGCGCAACGCGGTCAGAGGTGACGATATCGACCTGAGTCGCCATGTAGCCCGGGGTCACCAGCGCCGGCAAGGTCACGCCGAGAATCGGATCGGGCGATTTCACGTCGATCAAGACCGATGTCGACGAGGTGTACTGCTTGGGCAGCACCAGACTGACGGCGACCGTGGTCGCCACGACCACGAGCAGCACCGCGAGGCCAACCAGCCAGCGGGCACGCAGGATGAGCAGGAATTGCTGGAACGTCATGGCATGGTCCGATCAGAAAAGGCTTTCGCGCACGAACACGACGTCATCCGCCTGCAGCGTCATGAACATGTCCGGTTCGACGGTCTCAACCACGCCGGATGCATTGCGACGATGCAGGCGCAGGCGCTTGTCGGTACCGCGCAAAGTGATGCCGCCCCCCTGTGCAAGTGCCTGCATCACGGTCATGCCACGCTCCAGACGGAAGGAACCTGGACGGTTGACCTCGCCGTAGATGTAGAAAACCGGCGCGCGATGGATGTAGAGGATGTCTCCGCCCTGAACGGGGATGTCGGCCTTGATTCCGTCAGGATCGAACAACGAAGGAATATCGATCTCCACGCGGAAGGGCTCCCCGTTTCGCGTACCCACAAGGGTGACCACATCGGCACCGCCGATCGCTGCGCCACCGGCCGTCGCCAGCATGTCGCTCACCCGCGTGTTGGCGATCTCGAGCGGATAGCGGCCCGGACGATTGACCAGACCGAGCACCGACACCTGGTTGCCGCGGATCTGCAGCAGCAGCACATTGACCTGTGGTTTCAGCACGAAACCGCCATCGCGCAGCTTGTCGGCGATCAGCTTTTCGGTCGCCTGCAGTGTCAGGCCGCCGACGTTCACGCCGCCGATCAGCGGATAGGTAATGCTGCCGTTCTCGGTGACCCGTGTCTCGACCGTGAGGTCCGGATTCTGGAAAACAGTGACGCGGATGACGTCTCCCGAACCCAGAACATACTCGCGCGCGTCGGCTGCGCTGGTGTGCGGCACCAGCATCAGCGCGAAACACAAACCAACCAGCAGACGCAGGAACTTCGTCATATCTCGGGATTCCAGTTGAAGATTCTCTCTGCCGGACGTCCCCTCGCGGGACCGTCCGAACCCTCGGCCAGCGGATTCACTTCAGCCCGGAGAGGCCCTTGTCGACCGCCGTCTCGCTGCCTGCCGCAGGCGCTGCAGGCAGCGCTGCAGGCGATTCGACCGGGGCCGCCGGCGCGGCGGCACTCGCCGCAGGAGCCGTAAATTCGCCTACATATTCGATCTTGCCGCCTTCGCGCAGCTTCTTGACCTCTGCCTGCGCAAGTTCTCCCTTGCGCTGGTTCAGCAGGAACTGCTCGATCACCGGTTTGGCGGCCGCTTCATCGACCGGCACGCTGCGGGACGCGGCAACCTCGATGACCAGGATGCCACCGGGCGCCCCCAGAACACCGATCTGACCATCCTTGATCTGATGCACGCGCTTTACCATTTCCAGTGGCAGTTGTTCCGCCGGCTTGGTGACGGCGTTGGCGGTAAAACGCACGTTCTCGCTGCGCAGCCACTCGGCGACCTGTTGCAGGTTCCGCGGCTGGGACATGAACTGTTCGAGCTTCGGCACGAAATCAGGTCCGGCGGCGATCGCCAGTTCGCGCAGGTTGAACACACGGCGCTCGGCGAACAGTTCCGGATGCTTGCCGTAGTAGTCCTTGATCTCCGCGTCGGTCGGCTTGACGGCCGCAGACGACACTTGTTCGAGATAGGCACGAGCCAGGATTTCCCGACGCGCCGCCTCTACGGACTGGAGCGTCCGCGGGTCGCGGTCGAGTCTCTTCTCGACGGCTTGCTGTACCAGCAGTTCCTGATCGATCAGGCGCTCAAGTACCTGGCGGCTGGCCGCCTTCGCCTGCTCGGGGTTTGCCACATTGGTGCGTTGCATGATCTGGTTGATCTGGTGCACCGAAACCTCACCGCCATTGACCTTGGCAGCGACCTGCGTGGCCGTTTTCTTCTCTCCGCCCTCGCCGCCGCAAGCGGTCAGCACAGCAGCAGCGATAAGTGTCAAAGCAATGGAGCGACCCGCATGTTGTGGCATGTTTTCCCCGAAATGATATTGCTGATTTGTGACAACTGGCAGCGGAGCACGATAGCCCAACTGACGAAGCCTGAACAGTATCGGTCGCGTGTTACAGCGCCGTTGCGTGAAATGTTTCCGTAATGCGGCATGGCCGCAAGCCGGCGCCCGGACGGTACCGCCGGAAAAAGGCTGCTCTGTCCGGAAGCGGTTTTCAAACCATGAAATCGTGGCACGCGACGCATCGGGACAGGCAGCGACCACAGCACGGAACGATCGAGAAAGCGTCCGGTACGCCAGCTCGCGCTAGAATCCGCTTCGCCCTCGACTTCCGCGCCCGACCTCCTGCACGCCATGCCGCTTTCGCCCGACACTTTCAGCGAGGCCTTCACCCAATTCGCCCGGCATGAGCGCATGGATCCGCTCATGCTGCTTTGCAAGCTGACCGAGGAAGCCGGAGAACTGGCCGAAGCCGTACTGGCACAGCGCGGCTTCAAGCCACACAAGCAATTGCCGCCGGAGGCCAGCTTCGACGAGGCGGCTGACGTGTTGCTCTGTCTGCTGCTGGTGCTGTCCCGATTGCATCCGGAGCTGTCGCCGGAACAACTCGCCAGCCGCTTTGCGGGCCACATCGACGGCAAGCTTGCCCGCTACGTCGCGCGGCAACCGATACCGCAGGCGGCGTGCTGACATGCCGGCGTTCGAGATTACGGCACTGCTGCTGGTGTCCGCACTGGTATGGTTCTGGCTGGACAGCCTGAATGCGCGGGAAGCAGGCATCGAAGCCGCTCGGGGCGCCTGCAGTTCCGAAGGTGCTCAATTGCTTGACGATACGGTGGCGATACGATCGACCTGGCTGGCACGGGACCAGGACGGACAGATGCGGATCAAGCGCACCTACGGTTTCGAGTACAGCGATACGGGGAACAATCGGCGCCATGGATCGGTCACCCTGCTCGGCCGCTCCGTGATCGCGCTCTACATCGCACCCCACCTCGTCTGATCCGCGCCGGCAATCCGGCTCGCCGTTTGGCGCACCATGAAATCCATACTCGACTTCTCGACGACCCCGGAAAGACTGCCCTGTCGGCTCGTGTTCGGCGATCCGCTCGAGGTCGTGCGCGCCGACACGGTTGCCGAGGTACGCCCCGCACTCGGGCGTGTCGCCCGGGCCGCGCAGGAGGGGCTGCACGCGGTCGGCTACGTCGCCTATGAAGCGGCACCCGCCTTCGACCACGCGGCGCGCGTGCGCCCGGGCTGCCCGCTCCCGCTGGTCTGGTTCGGTCTGCACCGCGCTCCGCTCGATACGGCGCCGGACGCTCCTGCGCTGACCCGACTCAGCGAATGGGTGTTCGACACCTCGCGCGAGGAATACGAACAGTCCATCGCCGCCATCCACGAGGCCATCCGTCGCGGCGATGCCTACCAGATGAATTACACGGTGCGCGCGCATTCGGAGTTCGCAGGCGACGCGCTGTCCTACTACGAACTGTTGCGACTGGCCCAGCAGGCGGATTTCTGCGCCTACCTTGACATCGGCAGCCATCGCATACTGTCGGCATCGCCCGAACTGTTCTTCTCCTGGCAGGACGGCCTGCTCACCACGCGACCGATGAAGGGCACCGCACGGCGTGGCCAGATGCCCGAAGAGGATGCCGAGCTCGCCCGCTGGCTGCGTGACTCCGAAAAGAACCGCGCGGAAAACCTGATGATCGTCGACCTGTTGCGCAACGACCTGTCGCGACTGTCAATGCCGGGAGGCGTAAAGGTTCCACACCTGTTCTCGATCGAGAACTACCCGACCGTACTGCAGATGACGTCCACCATCACTGCTTGCACGCGGCCCGAGGTGACGCTGGAGGATGTGTTCGCCGCCCTCTTCCCCTGCGGTTCGATCACCGGCGCACCAAAACTCATGTCGATGGACATCATCGCCCGACTCGAAAAGTCGCCGCGTGCGGTCTATTGCGGGGCCATCGGCCACGTCGCGCCCGGAGGCGCGGCGCGCTTCAATGTGGCGATACGCACGGTCACGCAGGACATCGCCCGCGGCACCCTGGAATGCGGACTTGGCGGCGGCATCACCTGGGATTCGGTGGCCGCCGACGAGTACGCCGAGGTCCAGACAAAAAGCCGCTTCCTGACGCGGGCGGCCAGCGGCTTCGAGTTGCTGGAAACACTCTTGCTGGTCGATGGCCGATACGAATTGCTTGAGCGTCATCTCGCCCGGCTGATCGCATCGGCGGCGCATTTCGGTTTCCTCCCGCCAGAGGACCCGGCGGCTGCACTGGCGGAATACGCCGCCGCCCATCCGGACGGACGGCTGCGCGTGCGCCTGCTGTGCGCGCCGGACGGCTCGCTGCGCATCGAAAGCGCTGCCGCGGGCGCGCCGGACACGTCGGTGCGTACCGCAAGACTTGCGAGCGCGCCTGTTTCCCGCGCCGAGCCTTTCCTTTATCACAAGACCACTCGCCGCTCGATCTACGACGCTCACCTGTCGGCCGTCGGTGGCGCAGCCTTCGACGTACTGTTGTGGAACGACGCGGGCGAACTGACCGAGTTCACGCGCGGCAACCTGGTGCTCGACCTCGACGGAGAACGCATCACGCCGCCGGTATCCAGCGGTCTGCTGGATGGAACGCTCAGGCGCGAACTGGTGGAGCGCGGCGAACTGGTCGAACGGGTGCTGCACCGGGATGATCTGGCCCGTGCCGACGCCGTCTGGTTCATCAACAGCGTACGCGGCTGGATTCCGGTCACCATCGACCACTCGCCGCAGAAGGCGACGCCGACTGCCGTACCCGCGTATGCCGACCCCTATGCCGGAACACGCACACCGGACTGATCCGCGCACGCGCCGTCTGTCCTGCGGGCTGGTCGTCGGCGCTCTGCTGCTCTCCGGCTGCACCGGCGCGTTCTCGCCCCGCTATTACTGGCAGGCGGCGCACGGGCAGTTCGAACTGTGGCGACGTGCGCGTCCGCTCGACGTGGTTCTGGCCGATTCGGCGACACCCGGGCCGGTACGCGACCAGCTCCGGCTGGCAGCCGATATCCGCGACTGGGCCAGCAGCGAACTTTCGCTTCCGGACAACGGCAGCTATCGTCGTTACGCCGACCTCGGCCGCCGCTTCGTCGTCTGGAACGTATTCGCCACCGAAGCGCTTTCGGTCAAGCCGCGCCAGTCCTGCTTTCCTGTTGCCGGCTGCGTGAGCTACCGGGGATTCTTCGCCGAGGCCGATGCGCTGGCGCACGCGCATGCGCTGGCGGAGGCCGGGCTTGACGTCCATGTGACCGGCATACCCGCCTATTCAACACTGGGCTGGTTCGACGATCCGCTGCTGAACACCTTCATCCACTACCCGGAAACCGAACTGGTACGCCTCATCGTGCACGAACTGGCACACCAGATCGTCTATGTGCGCGACGACACGGAATTCAACGAGTCCTTTGCCAGCGCTGTCGAGGAGGAGGGCGTGCGGCGCTGGCTTGCCCGTCCCGGCAAGGCGGCACTGCAACAGGGTTTCGACCGCACACAGACCATGCGCGCCGACTTCGCGGCACTGGTGGGCAAGTACCGCGAGATGCTGGATGAACTTTACCGAAGCGATCTCCCGGACGAGGCAAAACGCGCGGGCAAGCACACGCTGATCGGACAACTCGGAGCGGACTACATCCGGCTGCGCGATGGCAGCTGGAACGGATTCCGCGGCTACGACCGCTGGTTCGGCCAGGACATCAACAACGCAACGCTGGCTTCCATAGGCCTGTACACCTCGGCCCGCCCCGCATTCTCGCAACTGATCGCACGCGCACCGGACCTGCCGAGTGCGTGGGTCAGCCTGCGCGAACTGGCCGCACTGCCCCGTGACGAGCGCCGGGCACGTCTCGGCCTGCCACCGCACCCGGACGACCGATGAGCAGCAGAGTGACGGCTGTCGATGAACAGCGCGCACTCGACCGGTCCGGCACGGCACACCGCGCGCCGACGCGCCGACGTCGCCGGGACTTTGCCCTGTCAGCCTCAGCCGGCGCCTGAAAACCCGCAGCGGCCGGGTGTTTCCGGGCCGGGCAGCCTGCGAGCCAAACACCGGCCCACCCTGCCGGCACGGTGAAGTCCGGGCAGATCAGAACACGTACTGCAGCGACATGGACACGCTGTTGACGTCGTACTGGTAGAACTCGTTGTTCGAGTCGCGCTGATCATGACGCAACTCGGCGTTTGCCGAGAAATTGTGCTGAAGCAGCCAGGTCGCACCCAGGCTGTAGGTCCTGATGTCTTCCTGCCGCGGCCCGGAGAGGACCACGCCGAACAACTGCAGCTGCTGCGTCGGCGTGAGCAGGGAAAGCACGGTCTGACCGCTGCCATCGCGCGACACCCACTGCACACGGCCATCGAAACGCAACTTGCCGCTGTACTGCCAGGTCGGCGCGATGGCATAGGTGGTGGTGCGGAAGTAGCTCGATACGAGATCGTCCAGCGCGCTGATCTGCCGCTCGGCGAACAGATTGACGTTGATATGACCGTTCGGCGCCCAGTCCCACGTCACGCGCCCGTACACGTCCTCGTAGTCGCGCTCGGGCAGGTTGTCGTGCTTGCGCTCCGACTGACCCAGCGAGGCAGACACCTTCGAGTGGCCGAGCAACTGCCAGCGCACGCGTGCTTCGATGTCCTTCTGCGAAAAGGAGTTGGTGGCATTGAAGCTGGGCAGACGGTTCGGATAGTCGCCCTCGGATCTGCGGCCCAGGAGTTCGAAAGCCGTACCACCGCGTGTCGTGTAGCGCGCACCCGCTTCGAAGCGGTCAATGTCGTAATCGTTTCCTCGTCTCGAAGCGACACTGTTCTGGAAGCTGTCGCGGCTGAGCGCACCGAAAAGCGCCCAGAACGCATCGATCTTGTAAGCACCGTCGAAACGCCAGGTCTCGGAGGTGACCAGATTCTTCGTTGGCGAAGTCGTCCTGAAATCGGCGAAACCCTGCATGTAGCGCCGGTTGGTGTAACGCAACTGCCCCGACAGATCGTTGCCCAGTTCCCACTTCCAGTTGGCACTGGCGTTGTGACCATCGTTGTCGAGCTGGTTCAGATCGTTGTAACGGGTCATGTTCTGCGAGGCATTCGCCGACAACTGCTGGCGTCCGATCCGCTTGTCGAAACTCAGGCCGACCGAGGCGCTGTAGCTGTAGTCAGCACGCGGCGCGTCAGGTCCGAAAAAAGTCGGTTTGTCGCCATCCGGAAGGTAAAGCACATTGTCCAGATACTGCCAGGAGGCCGACGTGACCAGACTGAAAGCGTCGTTGTCGCCCGCCCGCACTGTGCCGGACTGGGTCAAGGCAAGCAGCAGCCAAGCCGCGGGCAGGCACTTTGTAATGTTATTGTTCATTGAAGGAAGTATGAATGCGTGCCGTGACGCTTTTCTTGCTGGCACGCAAAACGTGAAAATACGCAAAACAACCTCCGGTATTCTAGCGGGCGTGTCGTTAGCTGGCTCGCCGTCCGTTGAATTCACCGGTTTCTTTCCAGATGCTCGCAAAGTTTGAGCGTAACACTTCGGTCCTGCGGGCTCCGCTGAGTCTGTCAGGCATGGTCGAGATGTTCCTCGACCCCATGTGCCTCATCGTGTCGTTGATCGCCTGTGCAGTCTATTTCGGCGACACGATCGATGCGCGGTACGTTGTCCTGTCTCTGGTGGTGTTCTCGCTGTGCTTCCCGGGTTCGTCGCTCCTGAGCATGCGTCCCCGTCGCGTCATCAGGCAGACCGTGATCGGCTGGCTGCTGATCGCCTGCATACTGCTGTTCTTCGGCTATGCAAGTCAGTACATCGAGAACTTTCCCTACGATGTAGTGACCTCGTGGCTGGTCGCGGCACCACTTACCCAGCTCACCGCCCACTTCGTGGCGCGCAGCTATCTGCAGCGTGCCGCCACACAGGAAGAGAACCAGACCCGGGTCATCATCGTCGGCTGCAACGACATCGGTGTATCGCTCGCCGAACAGTTCTCGAACAACGCCTACATGGGTGTCCGGTGCGTCGGCTACTTCGACGATCGTGCCCCGGAACGCATCACCCAGCTCAACGGCATGCCACTGCTCGGCCGGCTGCGCGATCTCGCCGCCTACGTCAAGGCCAACAACATCGACCAGATCTATCTGGCGCTGCCCATGGCCAGCCAGCCCCGCATCCTGTCCCTGCTCGACGACCTGAAGGACACGACGGTCAGCATCTTCTTTGCGCCGGACATCTTCCTGACCGATCTGATCCAGGGCCGCATGGACTACGTCGCTGGCGTGCCGGTCGTGGCTGTCTGCGACACGCCATTCACCGGCATCAATGGCCTCGTGAAACGCACCAGCGACATCGTTCTTTCGCTGCTCATACTGGCGCTCATATCGCCCCTGCTGGCAGCGATCGCGATCGGCGTCAAACGGAGTTCCCCCGGTCCGGTCCTGTTCAGGCAGCGTCGCTACGGCCTCGATGGAAAGGAGATCGTGGTGTACAAGTTCCGCTCGATGACCGTGCAGGAAGACGGCAAGGTCGTCAAACAGGCGACCCGGAACGATCAGCGCATCACGAAGTTCGGCGGTTTCCTGCGCCGGACGTCACTCGACGAGCTACCGCAGTTCATCAATGTTCTGCAGGGACGCATGAGCATTGTCGGACCGCGCCCGCATGCCGTCTCGCACAATGAAACCTACCGCAAGCTCATCAAGGGCTACATGGTGCGGCACAAGGTCAAGCCGGGCATTACCGGCTGGGCGCAGGTGAACGGCTATCGCGGCGAGACGGAAACCTTGGACAAGATGCAGAAGCGCATCGAGTACGACCTCGAGTATCTGCGCACCTGGTCTCTGGGACTGGATCTGTGGATCATCGTCAAGACCGTCGCCGTCGTGTTCAGCGACCGCAACGCCTACTGAAACCCGAAGCATGTACCGGTCACGGATGCTGCAGTGGGCAGCCGGCATTGTCGCGCTGGTAATGACTGCGGGCCTGTTGCGGCTGGGCGAGACATCCATCGCCGTCGGGTTGATTCCGTCACCGTGGGACAAGCTGGCACACGCGGCCACTTTCGGCACCCTTGCCTTCGCGCTCTGGCTGACGCTTGGCCGCCGCTTGTTGTTGCCATGCGCCGTGGCCGTGCTTGTGCTCGCCTGTTACGACGAGTGGCGACAGCTCATGCTTCCGGGACGTGAAGCCGATATAGAGGATCTGATTGCCAACACGGCGGGCATCCTGATGGCCGTGTGGTCGGCCCAACGCCTGATAACGAAGGAAGCGTGATGCGATCACTGCTTGCCATCCTCGCATCGCTGCCGCTCACGGTTGTTGCCGGCGGCGCGGACTATGTACTGCGCCTCGACGATCGCGCCCAGTACCGTCTGTACCAGCCGGAATCCCCGCGGATTTCCGATGCCGAGCGACGGGAGGCACGCCGGCAGGCGCTCGGCTCCTTGCCCTTCTCGTCACAGATCGAGGCCGCCGCCGAGGCTGGAGGCATCGATCCGGAACTGCTGCATGCCGTCGTCCAAGCCGAATCCGCCTACAACCCCCGCGCCGTCTCACCCAAGGGCGCGCTTGGCCTCGCCCAGCTTATGCCATCGACGGCACGCATGTATGGCGTATCGGACGCGCTCGAACCGGCAAACAATCTGCGCGCCGGTGCCCGCCATCTGCGCGATCTGATCGACCATTTCGGTGACGTGCGGCTGGCCCTGTCGGCGTACAACGCAGGCGCAGGCGCCGTGAGGAAGTATGGCGGGATGCCGCCCTACGCCGAGACGCAGGCCTATGTTCCCAAGGTGACCGAGCGCTACGAGGCCCTGAAGAAGACCACCGAGCTTGCGCCCCCTCCCGTACCGCCCAGCCCCTATCGCCTGCGCGGCGACGACCTGGAATTGCGTCTGGTCCAGCGTCCGGACTGATGAAGCGGCTCCGTGATGCCCGTGTCGCCGTGGTCGGCGGCGGGCCGGCCGGACTGATGGCAGCCGAAGTGCTGTCGGCGCAGGGCATCGTCGTCGATCTGTATGAAGCACGAGCTTCGGTCGGCCGCAAGTTACTGCTCGCCGGCAAGGGCGGGTTGAACATCACGCACAGCGAGGCAGCGGACAATTTCGTATCGCGCTACCGCGAACGCAGCACCGAAGTCGGTCGCTGGCTCGATCACTTCGATGCGCAAGCACTCAGACGCTGGTGTTCCGGTCTCGGTATCGACACTTTTGTCGGCAGTTCCGGACGGGTCTTTCCGACCGGCATGAAAGCTGCACCACTGCTGAGGACCTGGCTCACCCGGCTGCGCACCTCGGGTGTACGCTTTCATGTGCGGCACCGCTGGACGGGATGGGACGCCGGGGGGAACGCCTGTTTCGTCACGCCGGATGGCCAGGTCAGCACGAACGCCGACGCACTTCTGCTGGCTGCAGGCGGCGCAAGCTGGCCGCAGCTCGGTTCCGACGGACTTTGGGTATCGACACTGGCGGCCCGCGGTGTCGACATATCGCCACTGCGTGCGGCGAACTGCGGCTTCGATCTGGCCTGGAGTCCGCATTTTTCCGATCGTCACGCAGGCGACCCGGTAAAGAACATAAGCATTGCTTTCGTCGATGCCGACGGGCACCGGATCGAACGCCGCGGCGAGTGCCTGATCAGCGCTCACGGACTGGAGGGCAGTCTGATCTACGCCCTGTCCGCGCCCTTGCGCGACAGCATCGAACGCGCCGGATACTGTGACCTCACGCTCGATCTGCTTCCGGCTTTCGACGCCGCAAGGGTACGCGATGAAGTGGCCCACCCACGCGGGTCGCGCTCGCTTTCCTCGCACCTGGCGAGCCGCCTGGGCCTCTCCGGCGTCAAGCTGGGTCTGCTGCATGAAGTGCTGGACAAGAGTGCAATGACCCATCCGGAGCGCATTGCCTCGGCGATCAAATCCTTGCCGCTGCGCTTGTTGCGCACGCGACCTCTGGCCGAGGCCATCAGCACTGCCGGCGGCGTTCGACTGGAAGCGCTGAACGACAGGCTGATGCTGAAAGCGCTGCCCGGCGTATTCTGTGCCGGCGAAATGCTCGACTGGGAAGCGCCCACTGGTGGCTACCTGCTGACGGCCACGATGGCCAGCGGCCGCCTGGCCGCCGACGGCATCGTGCGCTGGCTTCAGGACGAGTGATAACCGGTCACGCGCTCGACCTCGTTCTTCGAGCCGAGGATGACCGGCACGCGCTGGTGCAGCTTCTCCGGCTGCACGTCCAGAATGCGCTGGTAACCCGTGGTGGCGGCACCGCCAGCCTGTTCGACGATCATGGCCATCGGATTCGCCTCGTACATCAGGCGCAGCTTGCCCGGCTTGGTCGGATCCTTGGTATCCATCGGATACATGAAGATGCCGCCACGGGTCAGGATGCGATGCACGTCGGCCACCATGGATCCGACCCAGCGCATGTTGAAGTCCTTGCCACGCGGGCCGTTCTTGCCGGCATTCAGTTCATCGACGTAGCGCCGGACCGGTGCCTCCCACCAGCGGGCGTTCGAGGCATTGATCGCGTATTCCCTGGTGTCTTCAGGCACGCGCATGCTTTCCGCGGTCATGACGAAACTGCCGGTTTCGCGATCCAGAGTGAAGGCCTGGACACCACTGCCCACGGTCAGCACAAGCTGGGTTGCCGCGCCATAGACGGCATAGCCGGCAACCACTTGCTGGTTGCCAGGCTGCAGGAAGGCCGACTCATCGACGTCGGAGCCGTCTCCCGCGCGATCCGGGCAACGCAGCACCGAGAAGATGGTACCTACCGAAATGTTCACGTCGATATTGGACGATCCGTCGAGCGGATCGAACAGCAGCAGGAACTCGCCCTTCGGATAGCGATGCGGAATCTGGTGCGGCAGATCCATTTCCTCGGATGCCATGGCTGCGAGGTGTCCGCCCCACTCGTTCGCTTCGAGCAATATCTCGTTGGCGATCACGTCCAGCTTCTTCTGCACCTCGCCCTGGACGTTCTCGCCGCCCGCTTCACCAAGCGAATTGGTCAGTCCGCCCTTGCCCACCGCATTGCCGATGGCCTTGACTGCTCGGGCGACGACCTCGACCAGGAAGCGCAACTCTGCGCAGATGCGCTCTTCGCGTTGCTGCTGGATCAGGAACTGGCTCAGGGTGATGCGGGACATGTGATGCGACTCCTTTGTGGCGGAAAATGCATTATCGTGCACAGCACCATCATTCGGGCCGCACGATTTCACGTCCGACCCAACAGAGATCTGCCGGATCCACGATGCGGAACCCGCGACGTCCCCGCGCAGTCCTCTGCGCGTCGTCCATATCTACATCCACATGCACATCCTCGTTCTGGGTGCCGGTGTCGTCGGCACCACCACCGCCTGGTATCTTCGCCAGGCGGGTCACACGGTGTCGGTTGTCGACCGGCAGTCCGGACCTGCAATGGAAACCAGCTTTGCCAACGGCGGCCAGATATCGGTCAGCCACGCGGGCCCATGGGCGTCACCGCGTGCGCCGGCCATCGGTTTGCGCGGACTGTTCGACGCCAGTGCGCCGGTGCGTTTCTCGCCCACCGCCAATCACCGGCAGTGGCGCTGGATGGGTTCATTCCTGCGCGAATGTCTGCCCGGTCGCGTGCGCCGGAACACCGACGCGCTTGCGCGCCTGGCGATATCCAGTCACGCGGAACTGAGGTCGCTACGGAATACCCTCGGGCTGGAGTACGACGGCTCGTCCAGCGGCATCCTGCACGTATTTTCCGATCGCCGCGAATACGAGCGCGCGCGCGAGCGGGCTCAATGGCTGGCTGCGCATGGCATTCGCATCGAAGCCTGCGACGCGCCCGGATGCGTTGCGATCGAACCGGCGCTGACCGGAAGCCGACGCGCTCTTGCGGGGGGGCTGCACGCGCCCGACGACGAGGTGGGCGACGCGCACCATTTCACGGTGGCGCTCGCCGCTGCCTGCGTGGAAGCGGGTGTCACCTTCCATTTCGAAACCACGGTCGAATCGCTGGACATTCACGACAACTCGGTGCGCGGGGTCGCCGTGCGCGATGCGCGCGGCGTGCGCGGATTGCTGTGTGCGGAACAGGTCGTGTGTGCGCTGGGTACGCACACGCGGCAACTGGTCGAACAGCATGGTCCGCGACCTGCGCTTTACCCGATCAAAGGCTACTCGATCACCTTCCCCGCCGGCCCCGGAGCGCCGCGCGTCAGCCTGACGGATGAAGAGCACCGCATCGTGGTATCCCGACTCGGCAACCGCGTCCGGGTCGCCGGCATGGCGGAACTGGGAGGGCACACGGTTACGCTGGAGCCGGAACGGGTCGAATTGCTCAAACGCCTGACGCGCGAACTGTGTCCCGATGCCGGAGATGTGGACAACGCGGAGCCTTGGGCAGGTCTGCGCCCGTGTACGCCCGGCAACGTGCCGATGATCGGGCGCAGCCGCATCGACGGTCTCTGGTACAACACGGGCCACGGGTCACTGGGCTGGACATTGGCTTGCGGTTCGGCGATGGTCCTGACGACGCTCATGAACACCGGCCGGCCCGCCTTCGATTTTCCGGTGCTCACCGGCCGTCGTCACTGAACGTCCGTCCGCGACTCCGGCAGCCGGTGCCGGATCTTCGCAGGTGGCCGCCCTTGACGCTCCAGCACGGCAAGCAGTGCCGAGGTATCCAGCAATCCACCGCCCTGAGCACTGAGTGCATTGAGTTGCTGCCACACGGCGGCCGACAGCGGCAAGGCCAGTCCGAGTTCCGCCGCCTCGCGAAGCACGATACCCATGTCCTTGTGATGAAGGCGTGACTGCACGCCGGCGGAAAAATCGCCTTCCGCCATCTTGCCCCCGAACAGATCGAGCGCGCGGGATGACGCCGAGCCATGCATCATCGCCTCGCGCACCTTGGCGAAATCGACTCCGCTTGCCGAAGCCAATCGTGCCGCTTCGGCCACCGCCTCGATGAAGGCGCACAGGATGAGCTGATTGCAGGCCTTGGTCACCTGCCCGGCGCCGTTCGGCCCTACGTGTACCAGGGTACGTCCGACCGCGGACAGCAGCGGTTTCATGCGCTCGAATACCGCCTCGTCGCCGCCCGCCATGATGGCCAGCGTTGCCTCGATCGCGCCACGCTCACCGCCGGACACCGGCGCATCGAGCATGGCGACGCCTCTTGCCCGCAGCGCGGTCGCAACATCGCGAGCGAGCGAGGGCGGAATGGTCGAATGGTCGATCAGCACGCAGCCAGGTTGCGCGCCCTCGATCACGCCGCCCGGCCCGAGGACCACCTGACGCACGTCTTCGCCAGTGGTGACGATGGTGATCACGGCCTCCCTGCCATGCGCGCAATCGGCTGGAGAATCCGACGGGCTCGCGCCCAGCGCGAGCAAAGGCTGCATGGCTTCGGGCCGGCGTGCCCACACCGTCACGTCGTGGCCTGCGCGCAAAAGATTCGCCGCCATCGCGCGGCCCATCACGCCCAGGCCGATGAAACCCGCCTTCATTGCGCGCGCCTCACCGCTCGACGCCGCCCAGGTCTTCAAGCACCTTCAGTACCGCGATCGAATCCTCCTCGCCCAGACCCTGGCCCACCATGGCATTGAGCATCTGCGCGGCCGCTGCAGCCGACGGCAGGGCCAGGCCCATGCGATGCGCCTCGTTCATCACGATGCGCAAATCCTTCTGGTGCATCCAGGACTTGAAGCCCGGCTTGAAATTGCGGTCCAGCATGCGCTGACCATGGTTCTCAAGAATGCGGCTGTAGGCGAAGCCACCGAGCAGCGCCTCGCGCACGCGCGCTGCATCGACGCCACTCTTTTCGGCAAAGGCAAACGCCTCGGCCAGAGCCAGCACACCGACACCGGTCAGTATCTGGTTGCACGCCTTGGCCACCTGGCCGGCACCGCTGTCGCCGACCCGGGTGACGTTCTTCCCCATAAGCTGGAACAGCGGCAGCACGCGGTCGAAGGCTTCCTGCGTGCCGCCGGCCATGATGGTGAGCGACGCGTTGATGGCGCCGACCTCACCGCCTGACACCGGCGCATCGATCATGGCCACCCCTGAGGCCGCCAGCCGGACCGCAATGGTGCGGGCGGACTCCGGCGCGATGGTGCTCATGTCGACGAACACGAGACCGGTGCGGCCCGCCGCCCCTTCGGCCACACCCTGCGGACCGAGCGCCACCTGTTCGACGTCCGGCGCGTCCGCCACCATCGAGAACACGACATCGGCCTCCCGCGCAACCTCGGCGATGCTGTCGTGAAAGATGGCACCGCCGTTGCGGAAGGGTTCGAGCGATTCGGGGCGGCGCGCCCACAGGTGAAGGGTGTGTCCCGCCTTGGCCAGATGGCCGGCCATCGGGCGACCCATCAGCCCCAGTCCGATGAAACCTGCTTTCATGTCCGTCTCCTTGTCAGTGTGCATCGCTGCGCGCGGAGCGGCTCGGACTCCGCGGAGGGCGCCGGCAGCCCGGCGCGGCGGATCCGACTATAACGCAGCCGGCACGACGTTCCGGCGCGGGCATAATCCTGTACCCATGGACTATACGAAACAGATCAAGGAAATCGGACGTGGTGCCAAGGGGTCCCGTTCGCTGTCGCGCGAGGACGCGCAGGCGCTTTTCGCCGACATGCTCGACGGCCTGGTCCCCCCGCTTCAGCTGGGCGCCATCGTGCTTGCCATGCGGATCAAGAGCGAATCGCTCGAAGAACTGCAGGGTTTCAAGGCCGCGATCGACGAGCGTATCGCACACATCGCCGCTCCGGCTGGCGCGCGCACCGTGGTGCTGCCCACCTACAACGGGGCTCGCCGCCGTCCCAATCTGATGCCTTTGCTGGCAATGATGCTGGCGCGCGAGGGCATTCCCGTATTGATCCACGGCCGCTTCGATTTCGATACCCGGGCCGACCCGTTCGCACTGCTGCGCGTGCTCGGGCTGCCGATGGCGGAAAGCCCGGCCGAGGCCGGCGAACTGCTGGCGTCCCGGCGCATCGCATGCATCGGTACGGACAGACTGTTGCCCGGCCTGGACGCGCTGCTGTCGCTGCGACCGCAACTGGGCGTGCGTAACTCAGGCCACTCGATGAGCAAGATGATTGATCCGATGCCGGGGCGCAGCGTGCGCGTAGTGCCGGTAACGCATCCCGAATACATGGAGAAGATGACCCGGTTCCTGCTTCTGGATGGCGGCCGCTCGCTGCTGATGCGGGGTACGGAGGGTGAGGCTTACGCCAATCCGGCCCGCTGCCCCCAGATGACGGAATTTGTCGATGGCGTGACTCGCATACTGGCCGAAGCAGGCGATGGCGCTGCCGCACTGAGCCAGCCGGAAGCGGGAATTGAAGCGGCCGAAAACGCCGACCTGATCCTCCGGTCGCTCGACAGCGGACAAGAACTGCCTGCTCCGTTGCGCCTGCAGTTCGACGCCTGTGTAACGCTCGCACGCGAGTGATCTGTGACGCGCGGTCGAGCGGGCAATGCTCGCTCGCGGCCCCGCGGAATCGCCCCCGGTGCCTTCGGGCCACCGGCGCCGTGCTGCGCAACGCTACCGAGGGTGCTTCGCCGGGTCGGTTCGTCACGGCACTTCGATCCGGAACGCCGGACCATACTCGACGAGCTCGCGAACGGGTCGCCGCCCGACGACGGACCCGCCTGCCCTCCCCCGACTCAAGGACTGTGCGCCAGGAAAGCACGCTCGCTCACCGGACGGACCGACGCACCGCCACGAGGAGCACCCGCACCATATCCGTGCGCATAGCCATGGAATGGCGGGGAGAGGACGCCCGATACGCGCCTGCACACAGAGTAAAAAATCATTTTCCATCAATACCTTGAACAAATCCTGCCACACAAGTCGATGTAACCGTCGAGCTTGGCAGACCTCTTGCTTCGACGTACGCGTGACCGGTTTATCGTGTTTGCGGAAACCGGCCACTTGATTTGATTCATATCGCCACCCACCACGCTGTCGCGCCAGGTATCGACCTGGCACGACGTCTGGATGAAGCGGTCGAGGCACTTACGGCGCAACGTCGCGTCGTGTCCCGGCTGGTGTTCGATCACTGAATCAGGTTCTACAACACAAGGCGGGCGCAAGCCTGCGACACACAGGCGCCGCATTCCGAGACGGAACGGTTGCCATCAATGCCACGGCACGCATGCGATATGCGCAGCCGGGCCCGGTTTTATCGGCTTCGGCTCCCAACGGCGGGACTCGACCGACAGTGAGATTCGTCGACCGGCGTGATCCGGTCACTTGATGTTTTTTACCCCACGGTGCCAGCGATGCAGCAGGCGCGGGGAAGCGCTCGTCCACGCGTTGCTCGCTCGTGCCATCGAGGCAGCGCCGCCGTGGGGAAATCGTCGGCCGCACGATTTGCGGTCAGTTATCGCGGGAATCGGTGACATGCAGAAAAAACGTCTGGTCATGGTCGGCAACGGAATGGCGGGTTGCCGCACGCTGGAAGAGCTGCTCAAGATCGCGCCGGAGATGTACGACATCACGGTGTTCGGGGCGGAACCTCATCCGAATTACAACCGCATCCTGCTGTCACCGGTGCTGGCGGGCGAAATGACGGTTCAGGACATCATCCTGAACGACTGGGACTGGTACCGCGACCACGGCATCACGCTTCACGCCGGTCGCAAGGTCGTGAAGATCGACCGCACCGCACGCAAAGTGATCGCCGACGATGGCAGCGAGGCGGAGTACGACCGACTGCTGCTGGCAACGGGTTCCAACCCCTTCATCCTTCCAGTGCCGGGCAAGGACCTGCCCGGCGTCATCGCCTACCGTGACATCGCCGACACCGACGCGATGATCGAAGCCGCCGCCACGCGCAAGCACGCGGTGGTGATCGGCGCCGGCCTGCTCGGACTGGAAGCGGCCAACGGCCTGGCGCTGCGCGGCATGCAGGTGACCGTCGTGCATCTGGCGCCGTGGATCATGGAACGCCAGCTCGACAAGCCCTCGGCCGACATGCTGCAGGCCTCGCTGGAAAAGAAGGGCCTCGCCTTCCTGCTGGAGAAGCAGACCGAATCGCTGATCGCCGGCGCCGACGGCCGGGTGTCCGCTGTGCGTTTCAAGAGCGGCGAAACCATTCCGGCCGACCTCGTCGTGATGGCCGCCGGCATCCGCCCGAACACCCAGCTTGCCGAATCGGCCGGCATCCACTGCAACCGCGGCATCGTCGTCAACGACACGCTGCAGACCTACGACCCGAAGATCTACGCGGTCGGCGAATGCGTGAACCACCGCGGCATCGCCTACGGCCTGGTCGCACCGCTGTTCGAACAGGCCAAGGTGTGCGCCAACCACCTCGCCCAGTACGGCATCGGCACCTACAAGGGCTCGGTCACCTCGACCAAGCTCAAGGTGACCGGCATCGACGTGTTCTCGGCCGGCAACTTCATGGGCGGCCCGGGCTGCGATGACATCGTGCTGCACGACCCGGCGGGCGGCGTTTACAAACGCCTGGTGCTCGAAGGCGAGCGCCTGGTCGGTGCCTGTCTGTACGGCGATACCGCAGACGGCAGCTGGTATTTCCAGCTGATCAAGGACGGCCAGGACATCCACGCCGTGCGCGACCATCTGATGTTCGGCCAGAACCATCTGGGCGACGTCGGCCACAAGGGCCAGACCCAGGCCGCCTCGATGCCTGACAGCGCAGAGGTCTGCGGCTGCAACGGCGTGTGCAAGGGCACCATCGTCAAGGCGATCAAGGAGAAGGGCCTGTTCTCGCTGGACGACGTGCGCAAGCACACCAAGGCCTCCAGCTCCTGCGGCTCCTGCACCGGCCTGGTCGAACAGATCCTCGCCTCCTGCGTCGGTGGTGCCTACACGCCGGCCGATTCGAGCTCGAAGCCGATGTGCGGCTGCACCGACATGAACCACGGCGACGTGCGCGCCGCCATCCGCGACCGCCACCTGATCGACATCCCGACCGTGATGCGCGAGCTGAAGTGGAAGACGCCCAACGGCTGCGCCAGCTGCCGCCCGGCCCTGAACTACTACCTGATCTCGACCTGGCCGCACGAGGCCAAGGACGACGCGCAGAGCCGCTTCATCAACGAGCGCGCGCACGCCAACATCCAGAAGGACGGCACCTATTCGGTGGTGCCGCGCATGTGGGGCGGCCTGACCACGCCGGGCGAACTGCGCGCCATCGCCGACGCTGCGGAGAAGTACAAGGTGCCGACGGTGAAGGTGACCGGCGGCCAGCGCATCGACCTGCTGGGCGTGAAGAAGGACGACCTGCCCGCGATGTGGGCCGACTTCGCCAGGGCCGGCATGGTGTCCGGCCACGCCTACGGCAAGAGCCTGCGCACGGTGAAGACCTGCGTCGGCGCCGAGCACTGCCGCTTCGGCACCCAGCTGTCCATGGGGCTGGGCGTGAAGCTGGAAAAGATGCTTTTCGGCATGTACAGCCCGCACAAGGTGAAGCTCGCCGTTTCCGGCTGCCCGCGCAACTGCGCCGAAGCCGGCATCAAGGACGTGGGCGTGATCGGCGTCGAATCCGGCTACGAAATCTATGTCGCCGGCAACGGCGGCATCAAGACCGAGGTCGCGCAGTTCTTCTGCAAGGTGGCCAGCGACGAGGAAGTGATGGAGTACTCCGGCGCTTTCCTGCAGCTCTACCGCGAAGAGGGCTGGTACCTCGAACGCACGGTGCATTACATCGAGCGCGTCGGTCTCGACTACGTGAAGGGCAAGGTGGTCGACGACGCAGAGAACCGCAAGGCGCTGTACGAGCGAC
>CAZKRN010000028.1:0-61354 GCA_964555165.1 uncultured Methyloversatilis sp.
CGCCAGCGTTCAATCTGAGCCAGGATCAAACTCTTCAGTTTAATTCCCAAAACTCGTCAGAATTCACAGGTATAAGCTCTCGCTTAAAACCTTTGATTCGTATGAGCACTTCAATTTAGCTGTCATGCGCTTCACCACCACCCCAGGTTACCCCGAAACGACAGCTACACGCCGTTACAACCATGCCGTGCCCACACCTATCGGCTGTTTTGTTTGTTAAAGAACAATTAACCACAGGTTAAAAATTTACTACTTTAACCCGCGCAGTGCAGACTTTGAACTATAGCACACTTTCGAAATCGTGCAAGCCTTACTTTGCTCGCCACCCGCTGCCGCGGTGGTTGCGGGGACAGGATTTGAACCTGTGACCTTCGGGTTATGAGCCCGACGAGCTGCCAGACTGCTCCACCCCGCGTTCGAGAGAAAAAGATTATGACCTGTCTTTCTGGACACGTCAACCACTTTCTCACTGAGCGACGATTTGCGCCCGGCTCCGTTTCCAAGACTTCAATGCCCCATGGCAGCATCCCGTTCTGTCAACCGCCACCCGCTTCATCCGATGTTCATTGACCGACTGATCCCTGCCGGAACATTGATAAGCACTTCGCTGCGCAGGCACCGCGAAGCGGGTGCAATCATCGCGACCGGATTTGTGACTTTTTTTGTCAGTTCCCGCACTGAGCTCTATGAGCTTGTTCACGCCACGCTTGCCCGATATGAAATGTTTCAAGCGGATGAGCTCATGTTTGTATTGCTCAGCATGCTGTCGGCGCTCACCGTTTTTTCTGCTCTCCGCTGGCACGAGGCACGCGTCGAAATTGCGTCCCGCATCTCGGCCGAACTCGCTCTTCAGCATATGGCCGAACGCAATCGCGAGTTGGCCCGCACTCTGATTGACCTTCAGGAGGCTGAGCGGCGGCGCATCGCTCACGAGTTGCACGACCACCTCGGACAAAGTTGCAATGCGATCCGGATCGACGCCGTCTGCATGTGTAACTCTCTCGCCTTGGATTCCGACGAAATGGCTGCTGCAAGGCGGATAGCGACAACTGCTGACGAGCTGTACCAGACTGTCAGAGGCCTGCTATATGAGTTGAGGCCTGCCGCCCTGGATAGCCTTGGACTACTTGGCGCGCTGCAGTCACTGTGCGAGTCTTGGGAGGAACGCTCGTCGGTGAGTTGTGCGCTATTGCCTTCCGGGGAACTGTCTGACTTGGGCGAGACCATCAACATCGCTCTCTATCGAGTCGTCCAGGAATCGCTCTCTAACGTGATGAAACACGCCCGGGCAAGCCACGTACGAATCACAGTAAATCGCAGTTCGGACGGAGCAGCCCTGGATCTGTCCATTGAGGATGACGGTGTCGGGTGCGATACCCGATCAATGCGCGGCGGCTTGGGCTGGATCGGCATGAAGGAGCGTACATCGATGCTCGGCGGCAACCTGACCATTGGTCAAAGTCGGCTAGGCGGCATTCTTGTGAAGTGTCGGATACCGTTGCCAACTGTCCAGGGAAGCTGCCACCAGTGATCAATGTACTGCTGGTCGATGACCACCCGATCGTACGTTCCGGCTACGCACGCTTACTCGAAGGCGGACATGACATTCATATAGTCGCCGAGGCCGCCGACGCGGATGCTGGCTACGTCGCATTCATCCAGTGCGCCCCCACGGTCACCGTCACTGATCTGTCGCTGCCGGGTTCTAGCGGAATCGAGCTCATCAGGCGCATACGGGCTAGGGAATCAGCGGCAAGGATTCTCGTATTCAGTGTTCACGACGAACCGGTGGTCGTCGACAAGGCTATCCAGAGTGGTGCCAGCGGATTCATCAGCAAGCGTAGCGCGCCGGATGTTCTGCTTGAGGCAGTACGCGCGGTTGCGAAAGGCGAACGCTATTTCAGTGACGATGTTCGACGAGTTGTCGAACTGCGGACACCGGATGCCGAGCGTGAAGTCATCAACTCTCTGTCTCCACGCGAATTCGAGGTATTTCGCTTGCTGGCGCAAGGCCTGTCTGTCGCCGAATGTGCGCAAACATTGAACCTGAGCCAGAAGACTGTGGCCAACTACCAGGCGTTGATCAAAGA
The DNA here is from genome assembly GCA_964555165.1 of uncultured Methyloversatilis sp. Lineage (GTDB taxonomy): Bacteria > Pseudomonadota > Gammaproteobacteria > Burkholderiales > Rhodocyclaceae > Methyloversatilis. Next base: position 2,091 of record CAZKRN010000028.1, read on the forward strand.
GAAACTCAACGTGACCACCTCCGCGGCACTCGTTCACCTTGCTTTACGCCTAGGCATTGTTCCAGGTGACCGATCGGACCGTCTGATCGGATAACAACTCGGCGGGAACACCCGGTCCGGGATGCGCTGTTGCTTCCGCTCTGCACGGGGATCGGGTTCGGTAATTGTCGCCACGGTCTCGTGTTCTTCGCTTCCTCCCGTTACCCCCTCAGGCCTTTCCTGCCGGCTCCGGGCGCTCTCGCAATGAAGCACCGGCAAGTCGAAACTGGGAACACTTCAGGGGTCATGGGTGCGGTTGATATGCAGGCCGGAACGTTCGAGATTGTTCTCAACGGCAAGACATCGCGATATCGACCGGATCGGGCGTCAGGGCGTCGCCGGGTGCCTTGAGTCGCAATATCGCGGTGAAGCGGCGACTCGTTCGCAAAACAGAGCAAAGGCAAGCGAACGCGCGAAGGTCAGGAAGGGCCTCTTCATCCCGCCTCAGCGAGCCCGGGGCATCGCCCCTCAGTCAGGTATATAAGTCGGTATTTTTACGTTCAAAGTTCACTAAACAATCGAAAACAACAATCACGGATTGAGCTCGGGAATATTTCCCGAACCTGCTCGTGGCGCAGTGGGCTATCGTTTTCCGGGCACGACGGGTCTGTCGTGCTTTCACCGTGACGCACTTCGACAGAATGGTGCGCGCGCCGGCAACGAGAGGAGCACTACCCATGAAAGTCAAGTCGGGCGCAGTACGTCTGCGTCAAACGCCGCTTGCCAGAGTGATCGCAAGCACCTTTGCCGTCGGCATGAGCTGTACGGCCGTTGCCCAGTCTGTTGCCCCTGCCGTGGAAGTCATCGGTACGTCGCCAGTGCCGGGTCTCGACCGTCCGATCGACGAAATTCCGTCGAACGCGCAGTCGATCCGTCGGGACGCGCTGCGCGATACCGGTTCTGCGGGCCTCCCCGAACTGCTTGGCAGCCAGTTGCAGAGCGTCAACGTCAATGAGATCCAGGGCAACCCCTATCAGGCTGATGTCAACTATCGTGGATTTACTGCCAGCCCTCTGCTGGGTACTCCACAAGGTCTATCGGTCTATCAGGACGGCGTGCGTATCAACGAGCCGTTTGGAGACAGCGTGAACTGGGACCTGATTCCACGCAACGCGATTTCGTCAATCGATCTGGTTCCCGGCTCGAACCCGCTTTTCGGACTGAATACCCTTGGCGGCGCGCTGGCAATCCGGACGAAGGACGGTTTCAGCAACGCGGGAACCGGCATCGAGGGCTACGCAGGCAGCTTCGGCCGCAGTGCGGTAACCGCGGAACACGGCGGCAACAATGGAGAACTCGGCTGGTATTTCACCACGACACGCTTTGAGGAAAACGGCTGGCGCGACCATTCACCGTCCGACCTGAACCAGTACTTCGGCAAGATTTCCCATCGCTCGTCGAAACACGAACTCGATCTGAGCGTCACGCATGCAAAGAGTGATCTGATCGGCAACGGTCTGACGCCGCAGTCGTTTTACGACGACCGCCGCGCCTCCATCTTCACACGTCCGGACAACTCGCAGAACCGGATGACCATGGTGGCTCTGAATGGCGCCTACTGGCTGGACGACATCCACAAGCTGTCCGGCACTGTCTATGTTCGACAGAATCACACCCGCACGCTGAACGGCGATGCCAACGACGACTTCGAAGGTAGCGTGAACGATGGCGACTGCGACCCGGCCGACTTCACCGACCCGGCCGATATCGCCGAATGTACGGCAAACCAGGGGGCGGGCGCGAACAACGAAACAGGCATATTCAACCGTACAAAGACACGGCAGCGCGGCCATGGCTTCAGCCTGCAGTACGCCGGCATCACCGACGAGCACCAGTTCGCACTCGGTACGACCTATGATCGCAGTCGTTCGACATTCAGCCAGACGGAGCAAGAGGGCATTCTGGACAGCACGCGCAGCGTCGTCGCAACCGAGGACGAGGAACTCGACGTCTCGATCCGCGGCAGTACGCGCAGCTGGGGTGTGTTCGGCACAAGCACCTGGAAGGTCACGCCCGACGCCGCCATATCGCTCTCGGCACGTTACAACCACAGCACGGTAAAGACCGTCGATCGTCTCGATCCAAGTTCCAGCCTGAACAGCGATTACAGCTACAGCAAGGTCAACCCGGGTCTCGGCGCAACCTACATGCTCACCCCTGCCGTAACGCTCTACGGAACAATACAGCAGGGTAACCGTGCCCCCAGCCCGATCGAACTGGGCTGTTCCGACCCCAACGAGGCCTGCAAACTGCCGAACGCGATGCAAGCGGATCCGCCGCTCAAACAGGTGGTCACGCGCAGCATAGAGGTCGGCCTGAGAGGCAAGACCGAGCAGATCCGCTGGAATGCCGCGATGTTCGGGTCGAACAATCAGGACGACATCCTGTTTGTGTCGGCCAGCGCGGCTAACCCTGGACTGGGTTATTTCACCAACTTCGGCAAGACGCGCCGACTCGGTCTTGAACTGGGGGCTTCGGCCGATTACGGCCGGTTTGGGTGGAATGCGCGCTACACCTATCTGCGCGCTACCTTCGAGTCGGGCGCTTGCATTGTATCCGAAGCCAACAGCACGGCCGAAACAGACGCGCGATGCACCGAGGACGGTGAGATTCGCGTCAATCCGGGCGACAAGATTCCCGGCCTGCCGGAACACGCGCTCAAATTCGGATTGAACTGGCGCGCGCTGGATTGGCTCACACTGGGCTCGGACGTCGCTGCCTACACCGGTGTGTACGTCCGCGGCAACGAGAACAACGAACACGACGGGGCCGGCAAGACGGCTGGCTTCACCGTGGTAAATCTTACGGCCAACGCCTCACTGGGCGGCGGCTGGAGCCTGTTCGCCCGCGTCAACAACCTATTCGACAAGCGCTACTTCACGGCGGGCCAACTTGCGGAGAATGTGTTCAATCCCAATGGTACCTTCCGCACGAACTCCGACGACTGGACTGACGAAACGTTCTTCGCACCTGGCGCACCGCGCGCTGGCTGGATAGGCGTGCGTTACCGCTTCGGCGGCTGAGTCGAACGAACCGGATCTCCGCAGCGCTCGGGAGAACCAAAGACAAGAGGCACCTCACGGTGCCTCTTGTCTTTATACGACGGGATTGGGCTTGCGCCTACTTCCCTCCCCCAGACGAAGGCGAAGCTGGCGCCGCAGCCGGAGGGGCAGGTGGTGCGATCGGTGTCGGCATCACCGTAACCCCCTTAGCCTTCATCTGCTCAATGTACTTCGCCGCAACGCGGTCCTGCGAAGCGGCCAGCTGCTCGTTGCCCTTCTTGGTCGCTTCGTCCGCCTTCGCCTTCTTCTCCGCGGCGGCGGCCTTCTGTTCCTCGGTAAGCTCCGGCAGCTTGGCCAGCGCGCCGGTCGACAACAGCGCGCCGAGCAGCAGCACGATCGTTCTGTTCATGCGTAGTCCTCCGTTCAGACGCGGGCCGGCGCAGGCATGCCGCCTGCGGGCTTCTCCGCCGGTTGAGCCTTCTTAGCCGCGTCGTACCACAGTTCGTGGTGCTCCTTGGCCCAGGTTTCGTCGACATAGCCGGTCTTCATGCCGTCGAGCGCGCCTTCCATGCCGATGCTGCCTATGTATATATGGGCCAGCGACAGCGTCATCACGATCAGAGCGCCGATCAGATGCACGATGTTGGCCGTCTGCATGATGGCCCGACCTTGTTCGAAGTTCGGGAAATTGAGCACCAGACCGCTGATTCCGACGATCAGCGACAGGAACACGACACCGAGCCAGAACCAGGTTTTCTCGCCGAAGTTGAAGCGATGCGAAGGAACGTGCTCGCCGGTCAGCAGACCGCCGGCCTTGCGTATCCACAGGGCGTCTATGGCCTGCCACACGTTGTCCTTCACGAACAGGACGATGAACAGCAGCACCGAGAGGATGAACACCGGCCCGACGAAGTTGTGGATGTTCTTGCACACCAGCGCCACCGTCGCGAACAGCGAGTAGCCAAATACAGGCAGCAGCACATGTTTGCCGAACAGCATGACCAGACCGCTCGCCATCAACACGCAGAAGGAGATCGCCATGGTCCAGTGCGAAGTCCGTTCCAGCGTGTTGAAGCGCTGGATCAAGCGCCCCGTCTTCGCCTCGGACAGCCGGATCGGCCCCCTCAGCTTGAAGAACGCGGCCAGCAGAACCAGCATGGCGCAGAAGGCGATGCCGCCGTACAGCATCAGCGGCCCGTTGCGCAGCGCCCGCCAGGTCTGGCCGCCGGACTGGATCAACACGCCGGTCTCGACGCCTTGCACCGTGGTGTAGTGCTGCTCGCCCGACCTCACCTCGCGCCACACCGGCGCGTTGTTCAGCGGTTGCGACTGCTGGCGCAACACCTGGTCGGCCGCCGTCACCGGCGGCGCGTCGGCAGCGAACACCGGTGCGCCCGCCAGCGCACACAGCGTCAGCACCATCCACAGCAGGCGCCTCAGTACAGTCATGTCATGACTCATGAATGCTCTCCTAACCGTTGATGCGGCGATATTCGTTCTGGCTCTGGTTGCGCGCCTTGATGGTCGCCTCCCAGTTCCCCTTGTCGCCGGAGAAGGACTCGTTGTCCCAGGGCTTGCCGTCGGCCTTGCCCTGGTACTGGCCCTGCTTGTAGACCACCACCTGCTCCTTCTCGCCGCAACCGGCGAGCGCGGCCGCCAGTGCGATCAGGCATACGGCTCCGTTCAGCGGCTTCATGATTTGCCTCCCGCCGCCGGAGCGGTGGCCGGTGCATCCGGCTTGCCATAGGCGGTCGACCAGCCCCATATGTCAGCACCCTTGCCGCGGGTGAGCACGCGCTGGCGGTAGATGTCGGCCAGCACGTCGGCGTCGCCGCCGAGCAGCGCCTTGGTCGAGCACACTTCGGCGCACAGCGGCAGCTTGCCCTCGGCCAGACGGTTGCGGCCGTACTTGCGGAACTCGTCTTCCGAGTTGTTCGCTTCCGGGCCGCCGGCGCAGAAGGTGCACTTGTCCATCTTGCCGCGCAGGCCGAAGGCGCCCGCCTGCGGGAACTGCGGCGCGCCGAACGGACAGGCGTAGAAGCAGTAGCCACAACCGATGCACAGGTCCTTGTCGTGCAGCACCACACCTTCGTCCGTGCGGTAGAAGCAGTCGACCGGGCACACCGCCATGCAGGGCGCGTCCGAACAGTGCATGCAGGCGACCGACATCGAGCGCTCGCCCGGTACCCCGTCGTTGATGGTCACGACGCGCCGGCGGTTTACGCCCCAGGGCACCTCGTGTTCGTTTTTGCATGCGGTGACGCAGCCGTTGCACTCGATGCAGCGCTCGGCGTCACAGATGAATTTCATTCTTGCCATGGTGTCCTCCGTTCTCCGGGGCGACACGCGGCTGACGCGCCGCCCCGTGTTGTTTCATCGCGCCCGCGTCAGGCCTTCATGATCTGGCAGACCGTGGTCTTGGTTTCCTGCATCATGGTCACCGAGTCGTAGCCGTAGGTCGTGGCTGTGTTGACCGCCTCGCCACGCACCACCGGCGCAGCCCCTTCCGGGTAGCTGTCGATCAGGTCCTTGCCCATCCAGTGACCGGCGAAGTGGAAGGGCAGGAAGACGGTGTCCGGCCCGACACGCTCGGTCACCATGGCCTGCACCTTGATCTGCGCGCCGCTTGGCGACTTCACCCACACCATGTCCTTGTCGCGGATGCCCCGATCGTTCGCTGCCTTCGGGTTGATCTCGACGAACATGTTCTGCTGCAGCTCGGCCAGCCACGGGTTGGAGCGCGTCTCGTCGCCACCGCCCTCGTACTCGACCAGGCGGCCGGAGGTCATGATGAGCGGGTAGTCCTTGCCGACATCGGCGAACTGTTCCTGCACGCTCTTGTACAGGGTAGGCAGGCGCCAGAAGGCCTTCTTGTCCTCGTGCGTCGGATACTTGGCAACCAGATCCGCACGCGGCGAGAACAGGGGCTCACGATGCACCGGCACCGGATCCGGGAAGTTCCACACCACCGCGCGCGCCTTCGCGTTGCCGAAGGGGTGACAGCCGTGAACCTTCATCACGACGCGCTGGATGCCGCCTGAAACGTCGGTCTTCCAGTTCTTGCCCTCGGCCTTCTTCTTTTCGTCCTCCGTCAGGTCGTCCCACCACCCGAGCTTCTTCAGCAGCACGTGGTCGAATTCGGGGTAGCCGAACTGCAGGTCGGCGCCCTTCGAGGCGGAGCCATCGGCCGCCAGCAGGCTGGTGCCGTCCTTCTCTACGCCGAAGTTGGCGCGGAAGTTGCCGCCGCCATCCATGACGTGCTTCGAGGTGTCGTACAGATTGGGCGAGCCCGGGTGCTTCATCTCCGGCGTGCCGTAGCACGGCCAGGGCAAACCGAAATACTCGCCGTCGAGCACGTAGCCGGTTTCCTTGTCGATGCCACCCTTGGCCTTCAGCGTCTTCGGGTCGAACACCTGCATGTTGCGCATGTGGATCTTCAGACGCTCCGGCGACTGGCCGGTGTAGCCGATGGTCCAGGTGCCGCGGTTTATTTCGCGCAGGATGTCTTCGACGCTGGGCTCGTTGTTCGTCACCTTCACGTTCTTCGTGAACTGTTCTGCGAAGCCGAATTTCTGCGCGAACAGATACATGATGGTGTGATCGGGCCTCGATTCCCACAGCGGCTCGATCACCTTCTCGCGCCACTGGATGGAGCGGTTCGACGCGGTGCAGGAGCCCTCGCACTCGAACTGCGTCGCAGCCGGCAGCAGGTATACACCGTCCTTGCGGGCGCTGGCCGCCATCGCGGCCGTGGCCGAAGGATAGGGGTCGATCACCACCAGCGTGTCCAGCGCCTTCATCGCCTCCAGCATGTCCTTGCCGCGTGTCTGCGAGTTCGGCGCGTGGCCCCAGAACACGACTGCGCGAAGGTTCGGATCCTGGTCGATCAGTTCATTCTTCTCGGTCACGCCGTCGATCCAGCGCGATACCGTGATGCCCGACTTCTCCATCATGGCCTGCGACGCGAAGCGGCCCTTCAGCCACTCGTAATCGACACCCCACACACCGGCCCAGTGCTTCCACGAACCGGCGGCGATGCCGTAATAGCCGGGCAACGAATCCGGGTTCGGGCCGACGTCGGTCGCGCCCTGCACGTTGTCGTGGCCGCGGAAAATGTTGGTGCCGCCGCCCGACACCCCCACATTGCCAAGGGCGAGCTGCAGATTGCACATCATGCGCACGATGGCGTTGCCGGTCGTGTGCTGGGTCTGGCCCATGCACCACACCACCGTGGACGGCTTGTTCCTGGCCATCGTTTCGGCGATCAGCTTCACCTGATCATCCGGCACGCCGCTGACTTCCTCGACCTTGTCGGCGGTCCACTTCATCGCCTCGTCGCGGATCTTGTCCATGCCGAACACGCGATCCTCGATGTACTGCTTGTCCTCCCAGCCGTTCTCGAAGATGTGGCGCAGCACGCCGTACAGGATGGCGATGTCGGAACCCGAGCGGATGCGCACGAAGTGGTCGGCCTTGGCCGCGGTGCGCGTGAAGCGCGGGTCGGCGACGATGATTTTCGCGCCGTTCTCCTTCGCGTGCAGGATGTGCAGCAACGACACCGGGTGCGCCTCGGCGGCGTTCGATCCCATGAAGAAGATCGCCTTCGAGTTCTGCATGTCGTTGTAGGAGTTGGTCATCGCACCATACCCCCACGTGTTGGCCACGCCCGCCACCGTGGTCGAGTGGCAGATGCGCGCCTGGTGGTCGCAGTTGTTGGTGCCCCACATCGACACGAACTTGCGCATCATGTAGGCCTGCTCGTTGTTGTGCTTGGACGAGCCTATCCAGTACACGCTGTCCGGGCCGCTCTCCTCGCGCAGCTTCAGCAGGCGCGCCGACAGTTCGTTCAGCGCGTCGTCCCAAGACATGCGCACCCACTTGCCGTCGACCAGCTTCATCGGATAGCGCAGCCGGTGTTCACCGTGGCCGTGCTCGCGGATCGACGCGCCCTTGGCGCAGTGCGCGCCCATATTGATCGGGCTGTCGAACACCGGCTCCTGGCCGACCCAGACGCCGTTGACGACTTCGGCGTCGATGGCACAGCCGACCGAACAATGGGTACAGACGGTGCGCTTCACTTCCACCTTGCCGCCGGCCGCCGACGGGTTGGCGGCCTGCGCGCGCTCGACCATCGAGAAGGGCAGTGCCGCTGCGAAGGCGCCGACACCTGCGGTCATGCCGGAACGCTTCAGGAAGGAGCGGCGGTCCATCGTGCGCGGTGAAGTCGCCGACGCCGGGCGCGCCAGACGCGACTGCGCGCGCGCGCCACTGGCCGATTTGCGGGTCAATGTCATGGTGGCTCTCCTCGGGTCAGACACGGGCGGTGCGGTAGTAGGCCGCGATGTGCTCGGTCATGCGGTATCCGCTTCTGTCGGTCTGCGCGGTGGTGGCGGTCGCGCCGGCATCGCTGCCGGTCGACCGCACCGCCACCACGGCCGCCGCGGCGCTCACGCCGCCGACGCCCGCGGTCAGCAGGAACTGACGACGTTTCAGGTTGGCTTTTTCGGTCATTGCTCTGTCCTCCTCGTGATGACTGCCCGGTTCAGGGTGTTGGCTCTTCAGTTCTGGGTGACTTCATCGATCTATGGTCAGCGCTGCCGCCTCGACATCGAGGAAACAACGCGCGTACTGCGAAACACGCTTGTAGAGATTGGCGCCCGCTGCGGCATCGAGCGCGTCGCACAGCGCGCCGTACCAGGGCTGGATGTGGGTGGCGAAGAAGCAGTCCTGCGCGCTCGCTCGCTCGGTCGCGCTGCGCGTGGTGTCGGTCAGCAGCAGACGCATCACGTCGCACACCGCCGCGATGTGGTCCTCCGGCAGCGACTCGCCCTGCGTGCGCGCCAGGCTCAGCGCCGCCAGGTCGTCGCGCAGCTTCACCAGCGGCTTTTCGTTGACGAAGCCGGCCAGGTAGAAGGAACCGAATACGACGACTTCCGGCCGGCCGACGCCGCCGAACAGCGCGTCGAACTCGTCCTGCGCGGCCGCCGGGTCCATCGCGGCCGATGCCGCACACAGTCCGTTCCAGGCCTGTGCCATCAGCACCGCCTCGGCCGACGGCGCATCGTCGATCGGCCAGTCGCCGGAGGCGGCCAGCATGCCGAGCAGAGAAGCATCGGGTGCCGCGTGCAGCAGCCGCGACAGCAGTGCGTAGTGATTGGCGCGTGCCGTGTCCTCGTCGCTGACCGGGTCGCGAACGAAAGCGAGTGTTTGCGGCGTGGGTGCGTTCATGTGTCGAACACCGTGGTTTCGCCGCCCTTCGCCTTCATCATGTCGATGACGCGACAGTCGGCGCACATCTGCAGCCGGCGCAGCGCATCGCCACTGGCGAACATCGAATGCGCAGACAGCCTTCCGGTCATCGCAGCGATCATCTGCTTGGTGCCGAAGGGCGTGCCGCAGCTGATGCAATGGAAAGGTTCGGTCTCGTTCAGCACACGTTCGCGCCGCACCGCGTCGCCGATCAGCAGGCGCGGTTCGAGCGACAGCGCATTCTCCGGACAGGTGTTCACGCACAGGCCGCACTGCACGCAGTTGCGTTCGAGGAAGCGCAGCGCCGGCCGCTCGCCGCCGTCCATCAAGGCCGAGGCCGGACAGGCGCCGACACAGCTCATGCACAAGGTGCAGGCGGCCTTGTCGATATTGACCGCGCCGAAGGGCGCACCGGCCGGCAGGGCGATGGACCCGACCTTCTGCGCCGCGTGGCGGGCCAGGTGATCGATGCAGAACTCGAGTGCGCCGCGCTTCTCGACCGGCAGCGCGAAGCTGGCCGGCGGACAGGACTGCGCCGGCGCGACGGCAGCGTCGAGTGCGCCGATCAGCGTAGCGGCGTCGTCCGCCACCACCGCGGCCAGCGCAGACGCCGGATGGCCGAGTGCGGAGAGGATCGTGCGACCGAGCGCGATCTGCCCGGTCGTCGCTTCGCGGTAGGCGTCGGGCTCGTCGCCATGAGACAGAATGACGCATTGTGCGGCGCCGTAGCACAGCGTCGCGAGCATCAGTTCCAGGCCGACCGACGCGACGTCATGCACGGCCACCGGCAGCAGGTCGGCGGGCAGCCCGCGGCGGCGGCCGGCCAGCGCCAGCACCTCATCACCCTGCGTCTCGTTGTGGAAGACGACGCGCGGTGCGCTGCCGCCTGCGGCGCGCCAGGCCTGCAGTGCCGTCTTGATGCGCACCGCAACATCGGACGCCGATGGGTAGGCGTAACGCATCGCCCCGGTGGGACAAACTGTCGCACAGGCGCCGCAACCCATGCACAGGTGCGGCTCGACGAACACGCCGTCGCCGTCGGCGCGGATGGCCGAGGTCGAACAGACGTCGATGCAGCGATGGCAGCCCTGCTTGCGGTTGCGGCTGTGCGCGCAGATCGAGGACTTGTAATTGAAGAACTTAGGCTTTTCGAATTCGCCCACCATGCCGGCGAGCTTCTGCAGCGCCAGCGACTGTTCGAGCGGATCGCGGCCGGGCGAGGCATAGCCCTGCGGCGGATGCGGAATGCGGATCAGTGCCGGCTCCGACAGGTCGAGCACCAGGTCGTAGCGCTCGCTGCGCACCGCGCCGACGGCGGCGAAATCGATGGCGCCGATGTCGGCACAGGCTTTGACGCAGGCGCGGTGGCCGGTACAGCGGGCGGCATCGACCTGATAGTCGTAGCCGATGGCCCCCTCCGGACAGGCCTCGATGCAGGCATTGCAGCGCACACAGGCGTCGAGATCGATCGCGTTGGCGCGCGCCCAGCTCACGTCGAAGGCGCCGAGCCAGCCGCTCACCGTCACGTCGCGGCCGGTCATGACCGGCCAGTCGCGGCGCACCGGCAGTTCGCTGCCGTCGCGGCCGGTGATCAGCACGCTGACCGCGATGCTGTCGCCGTACCGACGCTGTGCTTCCTGTGCCCAGCCGAGCGCTGCACCGGCCGGGCCGATGATGAGCAGCTGACCGGACGAGGCGTAGCCGATGGCAGGCACCGGCGCCGGTTCGGCCATGCGGGCCATCGCCAGTTGTGCGGCGACTGACGGCGTCGCGTCGCTGCCGCGCGGGCTGCGTCCGCCGATGTCGCGCAGATTGATGAAGGTGAGACCGGCTGCTGCGCCCGCCTCGTCGGCGACCTCGCGCAGCAGCGCCGCCTCCTGCGTGCAGCCGACGATGGCGTCGGCCGCGCCGCCGAGCGCGGTGGCGAAGGCGGCGGCGTCGCGGCCGCACAGCTGCTTCGCGGGTTCGAAGACAGGCAGTTCGGCGGCGTCCAGCGCCAGCGCGTCACCCAGTCTTCTGATGTCGATCTCCACCGTGCCATTGCAACTGCACAGCTGGATCGCTTTGTGGGCGTTGTTCATGTAGTCAGGCTCCTCCTGCAAGGCTTTCGCAGCCTTTGTGCCAGGTCGCCAGAGAACAGAACGGACTATTCCGACCTTAAATGACTTTCCGCGTGATCGGATGACGGCAGGGGCGCCTCGATCGGCAAGCGCTCGATCTCGCTCGACGCTGTCGCGCGCCCCTCGTCTTCGTCCGCCGGACTGTCCAGCGCAGGCGCTGCCGGCTGTTCCGGGGAGGCCTCGGTCAGCGCCGGCGCGGCGGGCGGCGCCTCGTCCGGCACCGCAGTGAGCCAGTTGTCGGGCAGCGTCGGGTTCAGCGTCTCCCTCGCGTGCGCGAGCTGCGACACCATGGACGCCGGCAAGGGCTCGTAAAGGTTGAAGTCCTCGATATAGACGTCCAGCCCGTCCATGGTGTTGAAGTGCGGCGTGTGGAACAGCTTCTTCAGCGCCGCGCGCTTCAGCCCCTCGTCCACCTTCTGGCCAAGGAAAGCGCGGTAGTCGGAGTCGAAGCCCAGCGATTCGAGCGGTGGCGGTTCGGCCGGCACATCGGTGTCCGGCACCGCCTGCCCCGCGTCCGGCGTCTGCTGCGGCACGATGGCGGCCGGCGCCTCGACCGGCGGCGGCACCTCGACCGGCGGCGCCTCGGCGGCGGCCGCTTCCCGCTTCAGCCGCGACCAGCGGCCGAGGAAGCCCTTCACCGGATCATCGCTCACGCTCACCTCCATCGACGCCTGCATGCACACCGCCGTAGTGCGTATTGCCGTCGCCGGTCTTCGCGAAACGCTTGGGCTTGCGCGGTTCAGGCGGCTTCTGGAAACGGCGCGCGAAATCCTCGACCCAGTCGCGCAGGTCGGCCGGCATGGTCAGTCCATCGACCTTCTCGCCCGAATCCATCCAGCGCGCGGCCTCGCCATAGCTGGCGCTGATCTGCATCGGCCGCACCGGCGGATCGGCCTCTTCGTCAGGCCGCCACATGACGAAGATGCGCGGCTCGGCGGCGGTCACGTTGAGCAGGTAGTTGTCGGCCTCGTCGGTGTAGAGCGTCAGGTCGAGCGGCGGGAAAATCCACTGTGTCGATTCTGCGGTCTGAGCAAAAACCCCAGAAACAACAGGGCTTTCCGGGCCTTCGGGAAGAAGCGCACGCGCTTCCCAGGCATGGTCCGTCCACTTGTTGTGCAGTACCCTGCGCTCCATAATCACGGCCAACCTGAGGGTGACGGGGCTGGTTTCCACGAAATCTTCCTCTGCCTTTCTGTCAAACGGAGCCGGAGCAAGGAAACGGCTCACGCCGCACCGCCCATGAGCGAAAAGATCATACATCTGCTGGACATCCGCACCGCCGGACGCGCGACGGCCCAGGTGCCGGAAACGCCGATTCCGGCGACCGGCACGCTGCTCGACACGCGTGGCCGCGCCGTGCGCGACCTGCGCATCTCGGTCACCGACCGCTGCAACTTCCGCTGCATCTACTGCATGCCGAAAAGCGTGTTCGACAAGGACTACCCCTATCTTGCGCGCAGCGAACTGCTGAGCTTCGAAGAGATCGAGCGCATCGCGGGTCTGTTTGTCGCGCACGGCGTCAACAAGCTGCGCATCACCGGCGGCGAACCGCTGCTGCGCAAGGACATCGAGAAGCTGATCGAACGCCTCGCCCGCCTGCCAGTCGAGCTGACCCTGACCACCAACGGTGCGCTGCTGCCGCAGAAGGCGCGTGCGCTGCGCGACGCCGGCCTCAGCCGCGTCACCGTGAGCCTGGATGCAATCGACGACCCGACTTTCCGTCTGATGAACGACGTCGACTTCCCGGTCGCGCGCGTGCTCGAAGGCATAGACGCGGCGCACGCCGCCGGGCTCGCGCCGGTCAAGGTGAACATGGTGGTCAAGCGCGGCACCAACGATCACGCCATCGTGCCGATGGCGCGCCACTTCAAGGGCAGCGGCCACATCGTGCGCTTCATCGAATTCATGGACGTGGGCTCAAGCAATGGCTGGAAGATGGACGAGGTTCTGCCCAGTGCCGATGTCATCGCGCGTATCCACGCAGAGATGCCGCTCGAGCCGATAGATGCGAACTACCCGGGCGAAGTCGCACAGCGCTGGCGCTACACCGACGGCAGCGGTGAGGTGGGCGTCATCTCGTCGGTGACGCAGGCCTTCTGTTCGTCCTGCACGCGCGCCCGCCTGTCGACCGAGGGCAAGATATTCACCTGTCTTTTCGCGACCGAAGGGCACGACCTGCGCGCGCTGCTGCGCGAAGGCCGCAGCGACGAAGAGATGCTGTCGGCCATCGGCGCCATCTGGCAGCAGCGCGGCGACCGCTACTCCGAAATCCGTACCGCGGAAACGGCCGCAGCAAGAAAAATCGAGATGTCCTACATCGGTGGCTAGTGTGCACAGACCCGAACTGACCGACGCCGCACGCCCCGCCACGATGGAAATTCCCGCCATCAACGAACGTGGCGAAACGGTGCCGACCGCGATTGCCGGCGAACATCCGCTGACCGTGTATCTCGACAAGCGCGAACTGGTGACGCTGATGACGCTGGGCGGCGCGCCGGAAGCGCTGGTGATCGGCTGGCTGCGCAACCAGCGCCTGCTGCCGGCCATCGACGACATCCTGTCGGTGCAGGTGGACTGGGACGTGAACGCCGCCGCGGTCACCACGCGCGCCGGCGTGGCCGACCTCGACGCACGCATGGCGACCAAGACCGTCACCACCGGCTGCGGCCAGGGCACGGTGTTCGGCGACCTGATGGACGACATCGAACGCATCCGCCTGCCGGACGACGCGCGGCTGACCGAAACCACGCTGTACGCGATGCTCGACGTGGTGCGCAAGCACGAAACCATCTACAAGCAGGCCGGCGCGGTGCACGGCTGCGCGCTGTTCCGCGGCGACGAGCTGCTGTACTTCGTCGAGGACGTCGGGCGCCACAACGCGGTGGACGCCATCGCCGGCCACATGTGGCTGGATGGCGTCGAGGGCGGCGACAAGATTTTCTACACCACCGGCCGACTCACCTCGGAAATGGTGATCAAGGCGGCGCAGATGGGCATCCCCTTCCTGGTGTCGCGCTCCGGCCTCACGCAGATGGGTTACGACATCGCGCAGCAGGTGGGCATCACGATGATCGGTCGCTCGCAGGGCAAGCACTACTTGCTGCTGACCGGCATGCAGCGCTTCGTGCGCGACGGAGAAGGCGCATGACGGAAAGCTGCGCGAGCGAGCCGATCACCGGTCTGGTGCTGGCCGGCGGCCTCGGCCGCCGCATGGGCGGCGTGGACAAGGGTCTGCAGGACTTCCGGGGCGAAGCCATGGTGGCGCACGCGATCCGTCGCCTGGCGCCGCAGGTCGATGCGCTCATCATCAACGCCAACCAGAACATCGAACGCTACGCCGCCTTCGGTCATCCGGTCGTGGCGGACGCGATAGCCGGCTACGCCGGCCCGCTGGCCGGGCTGCACGCGGGGCTGAGCGCCTGCACGACGCCGCTGCTGGTGACCTGCCCGTGCGACTCGCCCTTCCTGCCGCTCGACCTCGTCGCGCGGCTGCGTGCGGCGCTGGCGCGCGAAGGCGCCGACCTCGCGGTGGCGATCACCGGCGACCAGCCGCATCCGGTATTCAGCCTGGTGCGCGCGCACGCGCTGCCCGGTCTGACGCAATTCCTCGAAAGCGGCGGCCGCAAGGTCGACCTCTGGTACTCGGCGCTGAAGGTGGTCGAAGTGCCCTTCGACGACAATCCGGACGCCTTTGCCAACATCAACACGCTCACCGAACTGGCCTCGCTCGAAGCGCGGCCCGACGCCTCATGACTGATCGCTTCACTCCGGTCGCGGATGCCCGCGCCCACATCCTCGCCGCCTGTACAACGGTACGCGGTACGCAGCGCGTACCGGTGCGCGACGCGCTCGGTCGCGTGCTCGCCGTCGACGTCATCTCTCCAGTCAGCGTACCGCCGCACGACAACTCGGCGATGGACGGCTACGCGGTGCGCCACGCCGACCTGTCGGCCGACGCCGATACCCGGCTCACCGTGGTCGGTACCGCCTACGCCGGCCACGCCTGGAGCGGCGAAGTCGGCCCCGGGCAGGCGGTGCGCATCATGACCGGTGCCGTCATGCCGCGCGGCGCCGACACGGTGGCGATCCAGGAAACCGCGAAGGTGGACGGCGACAGCGTCATCCTCCCGCCCGGCCAGAAGGCCGGCCAGAACCGGCGCCGCGCCGGCGAAGACCTGAAGGCGGGCGAAGCCGCGCTGCGCGCCGGCCGCCTGCTGCGCCCGTCGGACATCGGTCTGGCCGCCTCGCTCGGCGTGCCGGAACTGACGGTGGTGCGCCGGGTGCGTGTCGGCGTGCTGTCCACCGGCGACGAGGTCATGTCCATCGGCGAGGCGCCGCGCGAAGGCGGCATCTACGACAGCAACCGCTACACGCTGACCGCAATGCTGACGCGACTCGGCTGCGAAGTGGTCGATCTGGGCGTCGCGCGCGACACGCGCGAGGCGCTGTCCGGCGCGCTCGAATCGGCAGTCGGCGAAGTGGACGCCATCATCACCAGCGGCGGCGTGTCGGTGGGCGAAGCGGATTTCGTCCGCGAAATCCTCGCCAGCCTGGGCGAAGTCACCTTCTGGAAGATCGCGATGAAGCCGGGCCGGCCGATGGCTTTCGGCCGGCTCACCAAGGGCGGCCGCGACACGCTGCTGTTCGGACTGCCGGGCAATCCGGTTGCCACCATGATCACCTTCTACTTCTTCGCGCGTGAGGCGCTGCTGACGCTGATGGGCGCCTCCCCGGTACCGGCGCCGATCCGCTTCGACGCGATCAGCGGCAGCGCGATGAAGAAGCAGCCGGGCCGCACCGAGTACCAGCGCGGTATCCTCGAACTGCGCGACGGCCGCTGGCACGCCACGGTCACCGGCGCCCAGGGCTCGGGCATCCTGCGCTCGATGTGCGACGCCCACTGCATCATCGTGCTCGACGACCACGTCGGCAACGTCGCGGTCGGCGATACGGTGGGCGTCATCCCGTTCGAAGGCCTGATCTGAACGTGAGCGGCGACGACACGACGCCCTCGCCCTACCTGACGGCGCGCGAAGCGGCCGCCTACCTGCACCTGAACGAGAAGACGCTGTACGCGATGATCCAGGACAGCGGCATTCCGGCCACCAAGGTGACCGGCAAGTGGCTGTTCCCGCGCAAGCTGCTCGACGACTGGCTGCTCGAATCGACGCACGGCGGCGTGCTGGCCGACCGCCTGCTGATCGCCGGCAGCGACGACCCCTGGCTGGCGCACAGCATCGCGCGGCTGGCGCAGCGCGCCGACGACGGCACGCTGATCGCCTACAGCCCCTGCGGCACCCGCCGCGGCCTGGCGCTTCTGGCGCAGCGCCGTGCCAACTCCTGTCCCATCCACTGGGGCGAAGCGCACCACGCGACGCGCCGGCATGCCTTGCTGCTGCGCGAATACACCGGCTGCTCCAACTGGGTGATGGTGCAACTCGCGCTGCGCGAACAGGGCGTCATGCTGTCGCGCACGCTGACGCCAGTCGGTGGCCTGCACGAACTGTTCGAGCGCCGGCCACGACTGATACAGCGCGGCGAAGGCGCCGGCTCGCAGCACTTCTTCGCCCAAGCCTGCACCGCTGCCGGCCTCGCCGCACCCGACGCGGTGCAGGTCGCCGCGACCGAACGCGAGGCCGCCTTCATGGTGGCCAGCGGCGCCGGCGACTGCGCGCCGGGCACGCGCGCCGCGGCCGGCGAGTTCAATCTGCACTTCCTGCCGCTGGGCAGCGAAGCGCTCGACCTGGTAATGCAGCGCACGCTCTACTTCCGTGCACTGCTGCAACAACTGCTGGCCGAACTGGCCAGCAGCGACAGCCGCGACCTTGCCGCGCGCCTGGGCGGCTACGACCTGAGTCCGCTGGGGCAGTTGCGGGAGACGGGCTGAATCATCCTGAAAACCTCAGTTGATCGGCGTCGTGGGTGCGGTTGGCGGGGTGTACGGCAAGGCGCGAGGACGCGGCGGGATGGCTCCCTGCAAGGACGAGCAACGCGGCCGGGCGCCTCGCCAGCCGTGCACGCGACGTCCAAGCGGTCTCACCCGGAGGGTGAGCGATGCAAACCGAGCAATGTCCTTGATGGGCAGGGCTTTGAACCTCATGGCAAGCGGTGAACTGAGGTTTTCGGGGCCAATGCAGCGCCCCCTTTCGAGCGGCCGGTGCCTGCCGACATTGAATTGCGAGCCGCGCGCAATTCAATGTCCACAGACTCTAGTTGCCGGCCTCGTCAGCGCTGCGACGCCGTGGCGCAACCTCGCCCTCATCGCTCGGTGCCGACACCTCGTCACCCGATGCGGTCGCCGTATCGCCGACGCCAACCAGTTCCACCGTCAGTAGCGAATTGCGCTCGCGTTCTTCGGACTTGCCGACCGCCGTCGGTCCCAGTGCCTGGTCAACCGCCTTGTTCGCCTCGGTCGGCACCGAAGCCGGCGCCGACGGTGCCGCCGGCGCGGCAACCGTAACGTTGCCACTGACGTCGCCCTTGAAGTTGTTGCCGATGATTTCCTGTGCGACGAGTACGATGTTCGAACCGCCGAAACCGGCGTCCTGCGCGATGACGGCTCCCCCCGGCGCAAACACGCGGATTTCCGTCGCGCTCAGATCGACGTCGGCCGACTTCTGCAGTGTGCGCACGCCCGACCCCGACACCGAAGCGCTGATATCAAGTACCACCGTGTCTCCGCGGAACACCACCTGCGGCGGCGGCGTCGCCGACGCGGTGCTGGAGCCCTTGCCGGCATCGATATTGCCGTAGGAGGACCAGATCTGGATATCGCCGCCCCCCATGGTGAACACCCGCGACGGACCGACCTGGAAGTCCTGATCGCTGACGGCGTTGATTTCACCTTCGCCGATGGCAAAAATGCCCTGACGTGACGCAGCCACGGCCGCTGCCCCCGAACCGGCCACACCGACATTGATTTCGCCGCCCGGCGCGTACACGTTGATGCTGCCGCCCTGTTCGCTCTTGATCTGGCTGGCAAACAGATCGATGTTGCCGGCCCCCGCGTTCGGGAAAGCGGCCGCGATGGCGTCATAGCCCGGCTTGAAACTGTCCTTGCCGGTTCCGAGCAGATCGCCCAGAAGCCCGGCATAGCGCAAGCTGGCATTCAGCAGTTCCGCCAGCAGCGGGTGCTGTCCTTCGTAGAAGGCTTCACGGGTGGCGGAAGGGAGGGCGGAAAATGCCGCCAGCGCCTCCGCGTCGCTGCCCGTCGCGCCCTGCGTGCTGCGCATCCAGCCGGCGATGGCGCTGTCCATGCGTCCGAGCAGGCCATTCAGACGGGCACCCTCTTTGTCGCGCACTGCGGCAATGTCGCTCTTCAGTTTCTGACGTTCAGCGTCTTCGCCTTCGTTCACTGTGAGGAAGTCGGACACCGATTCTGCACCGGTCTGGCTCACGATGACGGCGTCGTAGGCATCGCTGCGCAAGAAGGCGAGCAAGGCGTCGCTGTCGAAATCGCGGCTGCCTGCCTGTACCAGGATGGATGCTCCTGCCTCAGGCAGCGCCGGGTTGTCGTAGTTTCCGCGCGTGACGATGCCGAAGGAATTCGCCAGATCGATATTGCCGCCGGCAATCATCTCCACCTTGCCCTGACCGCCAACGATGACGCCTTCCTTGACCTCGCCCGACGGTACGCCATCGGCGTCCAGAACCGCACTGAAGGTGATGTCGCCACCGGCACGGACACGTGTCAGATCGTCGGCGGTGAAGTGCTGTGCACGCAGGGTGAGGTTGTTGATATCTCCACCCGCTTCCGCGAGAACAGGCTGAGGCGAGTAGACGACAAGCGGGAGATTGACGCCATTGTAGGGAACCGAAATATTGCCGGTTTCGGCGATCAGCCGAACCGGCTCGACGGTGCGCGCTGCATTCAAGGCAGCATCGTGCGCAATCGTGCCCGACACCAGTGAAAAATTGAGCAGGCGGGTCAAACCGACATCGTTGATGGAGACCGTCGGATTCGCGACTCCGGGAACCGAATCCGGGGCGACATCGGCAATCCTGATCTGCGCAGCCGCGCCGGACGCCGTGCTGAGCAGGATGTTGTCGCGAGCCGCGATCAGCACGTCGTTATAGGTCGAGGGCAGCAGCACCATGCCATTGCCCACGGTCGCATCGCCACCCATGGCCACCAGCGAGAGCGAGGCTGGCAGCAGCATGGTTCTGTTTCCGGAAGCACCCGCGACCGCTCCCTTGCCGAACAGCGCGAGGTTGCCCCATGGCGTCGTGGTGTTCTTCAGCGTGGCCGACCCACCGTAGCTCAGGATGTCGACCCGATTGTCCGAACCGTAGCTCACGAAATAGGTTTCACGGGAACTCGTCGTACTCGCCGCCAATTGCTGGGCCATGGTGGCCGAAGCGATCGTTTCGACGTCGATGTCGCCCGCAGCGCGCAAGGTCGCACTTGCATCGCCGAGAACCAGCACCGAGCCGGCACCATCGCTGCGCGCACTGCCAAAGTCGCCGCCCGCCTGCGCCAGCAGCGTCCCGCGATCGACATAGAAGCTCGCACTCGAAATGTCACCGCCCGCGGCCACCGAAATGTCGCCACCGCCCAGCACCCGCAGATTTGCGATGTCGGCTTGCGTCCCGGCATTCCCGGACAGACGACCGTTGCTCACCGTGGATACGCCGACGTTGCGCACATCGCCGCCGGAACGCAGCGAAATGTCGCCGCCACCAAAGGTGGCAATGCCCTGATCGAACTGGTCTATCCGCGCATACCAGGTCGGGTTGCGCGCCGAACTGCCGGTGCCGCTGAAGCTGCCGTCGTCTTCCAGATCGCCTTGCCGGAACAGCCATGCGCCCACCGTCTGGGTACTCTCCGACGCCTTCACGTCGCGCTGCGCAACGATGGCGATATCGCCACCATTCATCGCATATTCGGCGCGCCGGTTGCCCGAGCTGTTGATGTTCAGCTGGGTCGATGCATCGAAAGCACTGCCCCGCGCATCCTGATAGCCGGCGGTGTAGATGGCCGACTTGGCCCCGGCAAGCGTGAGGTCCCGGCCTGCCGCGATTTCTATGCTGCCGGCGCCGGTACGTATCTGGGCACCCGTGGCAACCACCAGATCGCCGCGGCCAGCGGCTTCCAGAGTCTCAAGGGATTGCAGCGCCAGTGCGCTGGACGCCGCGGTATCCGCGCCGGAAGCCAGGCGGAGGGACCAGGCCGTATCGCGCGTGCCAAGATCGAAGAAAGTGGTGTTGGCCAGACCTGCACTGGTCAGCGCACCCAGCAGATTCGTGACAGATCCGGTCTTAGCTCGGCCGAAGCCGTCGCTCAAGGTGCCGTTCACGGACAGCGTACCGCCAGCACGCACGGTGAGCGTGCCAGCCTCGGTGCCCCCCAGATACGTGCGGGTCGCCAGGTCGGTCGCCGCGATGGTGAAGTTTCCGTCGGTACGGAATTCCACATGCGGGCGAATGTGCACCTGGGTGGAGCCCGCCACGTTCGCCGACGGCAATCCGAGCGCGGCGCGCAAGGCACTGACGTTGGCGTTGGTCATGAAACTGGTCGAGTGAGTGTGAGCCGTCGCCATGTCCAGGGTACTGCCGCCATATATGCGCGTACCTTCGATGAACAGATTGCGTGCTCCGTGCACCGCATCACCCAGATTGCCCGTTACGGACACGGTACTGTTGCCGACACGTTCGGCACGCAGCGTCACTTCGCCCTTGCGCGCAGCGCTTTCCACGGCGATACCGTCGACCGTTGCCGATGCCGTACCGACCTGTATGTCGGCACCGGCGGCAATGCGTATCGTGCCGCCCTTTGCGCTGCCGGTCTCGCCACCCGCCGCAAACGGACTGGCTTCAAGTACCACCGTGCCGCCCTCGCCGACGCTGCCTTCGGCACTCGCCACCCAGGTCGTGGCGCGGGCGTCGAGCAGGGCACCCGACTCCAGCACGAGATCGCCGGCACCCGGCCCGCTGCCGGTATAGCTTCCCGCACGACGCGCGCTCAATTCGATGCGACCGCCCTTCTCCGCCCCGGACGCGTCCAGCGTGCCGCCCACCGTCAGCGTGCCCGCATCGACGCCGATCTGGATTTCGTCCGCGCGCATATCCGCATCGATCCGGCTGTCGCCACTGCGCACGCGCGCACTCCAGCGGCGGGTGAAGTCTGCGCTGACCGCGATCAGACCATCCAGCGTCGCAGCCGACGCAACATCGAAATCAATGGCTCCGCGCAAGCCATCCCCGGAGGCCTCCGCCGCAAGGCTGCCGGCCGCGACGGAGAGCGTGCCGCCCGGAGCGCTCAAGGCGATCGAACCCGCATCGCCGCCAGCAGCGGCAGCCGACACGTCGATCAAGGCGCCCTCAGCCACCGTAAGGTTGCCGGACTTTGCCGACAGGGAAACGCTGCCACCTGGCGTAGCGACCTTCCTGCCCAGATAGTCCTTCACGACGCCCGCCGCAACAATGCGGCCGTTCAGCACAATGTCCTCGTCGGCGGCCAGACTGATCTGCCCGGAGGGCATGTCGATCAGCGTGGACATCGTGATATCGCGCGCGCTGACCGACAGCAAGCCACCGACCTCGCCGCTTCCCGCAACGCCGCCACTGCCGTCCAGCACGAAACGACCGGCACTGTCGATCCGCACATCGGCACCGGCACGCGCGGACACGCGCGGCGTCGTGATGTCCACCCGGTCCGCCGCAAATTCGAAGTGTCCGTCGCTGCCCAGGACGACACCTGTCGAAGCATTCACGTCGAGCGCTCCGAAGCCACGCACCGCGAACCCGGCCGTCGTGCTTCCTTCCTCGGGCGTACTGCCGAACTGCACGGTTCCGGCATTGATCGAGAGCGTACCGTTACCCAGTCCCGACGCAAACGCGTCGGCGCCAGAAGCGACGGCGTTCGAGTTCAACAGATTCACGGTACTCGCGGTGATCGACTGGGTCAGGCCGTCGTTGGCATAGCCTCCGATACCCGTCGCATCTATCGTCAACGTCTTGAGCGAGGACGAACCGAGGTTCACTGCACCGTACAGGTTCAGGCTGCCATAGGACTTCAGGATCAGGCTTGAGGGGTCGCCGAGGGCAGCCAGTGCCTCCGTGTCGAAGATCAGGCCGCCTTCGTTGCCGCTGACCTCTCCTACGCTGATCGTCGCGCCGGTCAGTGCAAGCGCCCCGCCGGCCGACGGCAGGCTGATGCGCGCGCCGTTGTTCACGGTGTTCAGCGTGCTGTCCAGCACCACGGAACGACCGGATATCGCTGCGCCATCGCCCAGCGTGAGCAATCCTCGCTGGCCGGTCGGCGCATCCCGCAAGGGCAAAGCCACGTTGCCGTTGCTCACGCGCAGCAGCGCGCCATCGGCCGCCGCACCGCTGCCCAGAATGGCCAGCGCTTCCGGACTCGCCTCGCCGCTGGCGGCAATGCGACTGCCGCCTTCGACGGAAACGGAGTCGCGTGCTGCCAGCACGATATCGGGCGCAGACAGCGTGCTGCCACGGGTGTCGATCCGTACCGAAGAGGCGCCATGAAGCGCCAGTCCGTCGTCATCGACGCTGCGCATATCGAGTTCGGTACTGCCACCCGCTTCACGACGGGTACCCCCCAGTACCAGACTTTCCGCATTGAGGGCGTTGAGCTGATCAACCGACAGTCCGACCTCGCCGTCACGCGCCTCGGCGCCTTCGCCGAGCACGGCGAGCGCCTGCGCGGTGATGTCGACGCGGGCACCACGGGCACTCGCCGAGTGGGCGGTATCGAGCACACCGGAGAGCAAGAGCGATCTGCCGATCTGCAACGAGAGACGTCCGGCATCGCCGCTGCTTCGGCCGTCATCGAACACGTCGCCCGTCGTCGACAGCTTGTACTCCGACAGGGAGCCGACCTGATCCGAGGTATAGATCCGGGCTACGTAGCTCTTTCCTCCGGCAGCGACCGGTCCGGTGGCAGTGATGCGGGCATCCTGGGCGGACATCAGGCGCGAACCGTCGGCCAGGCTGACCACCTTGCTACCCACGACGCTCTGGTCGCCACGCGACACACGCACCAGAAAAGCACCCGGCAACAGCGCGTAACGCGCAGGAAGCAGAGCATAAGTTCCGGCAGGAAGACCCGACACGCCACCCGACAGGGTGATCGCGTCTCCCGCCTGCAGACCGTTCGCATCCTCGGCGTAGATCGCCGCGTCATAGGGCGCCCAGCCGCTGCCGAGCGAAGGAACTATGGCGAACACGTCGCGGGTCTGCGCAGCCGAAAGCACATCCTTCGATCCGCCCGTCCCGGGAATCCATTCCCAGGCCTGCAGGTCACCCCCACCCGCCAGATCCAGCCGGGCAGCAGGCGTGTCGCCGTTGCCGCCGCGTACCAGAACATTGTCGGCATTCACCCTGATCGATGGTTCGGGTGTTGCGTCCAGCGCCAGCGAAGTCTGGCCGGTAATCAGATAGATCCACTCGCCACCACTCAAGGTGGTTTGCCCGTACGGCAAGAGCAGTCCGGACGCCGAAACCGAGGTGAGACTGCCGGCCTCCAGTTCCACCGTTCCCCCGCTGGCCCCGGTTCGGCTGGAGGAGGACATCAGGCCACTGGTGCGCACGATGTCCTGCGACAGCAACTCGATACTGCCAAGCGGCGCCACGACCCGCCCGCCCTGGCGCACCGTGGGCGCCGCCAGCGTCAGACGCCCGAGCGCCGAATAGGGCAGACCGGGCGTCGCACCCGAATGCCGGACCGTCAGTACGCCGCCGGTGTTGTTCTGTACCTCGAAACTGTAGTCGGACGCCGTGGTGGGATAGACCTGTGCGGCCGTAAGCGTGAGGTTGCCGCTGGTGGCCAGCGTGCCGCCTTCCTCGAAGTAGCTGGATGCCGCACTGGCACGCAGATCGCCGGCAGCCTTCAGTTCGACCGTCGCAAAGCCGTCCGCAGCCAGATTGCCGGTGACGGACACCAGATCTCCACTCAGGGTGAGCGACCCGTCACTGGAGACGGAAGTCGGCTGGGCATGATTCTTCGTTGCGTTGTCGTCGTTTCGCCAATCCACCGAAGCCGCCGTCAACAGCACATCTGCGCCATTGCGACCGACGATGTTCGCCGAATCCAGCTTGAGTCGCCCGGTGACGGCAAAGGACAGATCGCTGCCGAAGGCGAGCGCGCCGTACTGTGTGCCGCCGACAGCGCCCAGTTCAAGATCGACGATGCCGGAGTCGGTGAGCCGGCTGAGCGCAAAGGCGCCGCGACCGGCATAGCTTGCGGCATCCGGCGTACCGCCGGCGACCAGTGTGGACGAACCGCTGTTACCGCTGGCCAGGATGTCAAGCGTGCGTGCTCCGCTCAACGCTGCCGGCAAGGACTGCAGATCCGCCCAGTCGAGGCCGTCGAATGCCAGCCGTACCGAAAGCGATCCGCCGATGGCGCCCGGGCCACCTGCCTTGGCCGAAAGCGTCGGATCGGCATAGAGCCCCTCCCGCGCGCTGAGCGAAATACTCCCGCCGTTGCTGGACACGACCGTGTCACTGCGGCCCTGTTCGGTGGCCTGTCTCAACACCTCGCTCGTCCCGTCGGCCTTCAGTGTCGCGCCTTCCTGCACCACGAGATACCCGCGTCTCGCATGCAATCCGATATCGCCGCCATCAAGCACGCTTCCGTCGGCGTAATTGAGGAATGGCGTACGCAGGAAGGTTCCGCTCACATCGAGCACAGCGGTCGGAGTGAGGAAGACGGTTGCGCCGGTGTAGTAGTCGCCAAGTTCGGAGTCCAGCGTTGCCGGTGCATCCTGATCCAGCGTGATGCGCCCGCCCGGGGCGCTCAGCGAACCCGCGACCGTGATGCCGCGATTGCCGAGCAGCGAAATCGCGCCACCCGCATCGACGCCGAGGACCGCACCGGATTTCACCTCGACAACACCGCTGAGATTCGAGGGTGCCGAGAATGCGAGCGATGAGCCCTGACCCCTCAAGTTCCGATCGACCGACGCAATGTCACCCGTGCCGTCCAGAGACGCCAGGGAAGCGCGCGGAAGCACGGGCAGGACACGTACATCGACTTGCGGAACGACCTCGACCGCAGCGCCGTCGTCACGTCCGATGACGACCCCGTTGCCACCGGTCACATCGAACTTCTCGAAGCCATGAGCCGAGAACAGTTCGGGAGAAATGAAGAGCGTATCGCCTTCGTTGCGGGTATCCCCGCCGTCGATCGCGATACGCGCGCTGCGCAGGAACAGAGAACCGCTGCCACCCACGGCGGTCTGCCATTGCACCCCGTATCCGGAAAGCTTTCCTCCCAGGGTCAGCGTTCCATAGTAATCGCCCACCGAACCGGACACTCCGGACCCGTTGGCAATACGCGACCCGGCCAGCAACGAGAGCTCTCCCGCGTCACCGACATGAACCCGACCGCTCATCTCGCTCCAGCCGCCCGCCGACACATCGAAGGACGCACCGCTCGGGAAGGTCAGATTCCCCAGAGCGTCGATGGTGATGCTTCCGCCGTCCTTCGCCACATAGCCCGCATTGCCGCGCTCGTCCCGGGTCCAGCGCCCGGCTGCGGAAATGGAGGCCGAACTGCCGAAGACGATGCTGCGGTCGGCCAGTGTCACGTCGGCCGGTGCGTCGGCGTCGGTGCGAAGTTCGACCGCACCGCCAGCCGCGGTAATCGTTCCGTCGATCTGCATCGCTGACGCGCTGATCGCGAACCGGCTTCCATCGGACCACTTGGCGTTGTCGCTGTCATACAGCGCGGTCGGCGTGACGTTCAGATTCACATCCGCCGGCAGGGTGACCGCACCGGCGCCATTCAGTTCGAAACTGCCGACGCCCCCGCTGGCGAACATGTCGGCGCTCAGCCACAGTTCGTCCGGCATGGCCGTTGTCTCACCGAATGATCGCGAGCTGCCCGGATTGACGAAACGCACGTCCTGGGGCGCATCGCCATTGCTCAAGGTGAGCAGCAGCCGGCCTGCCCGTGGCAGACCGATGGTTTCGCTCACGCCAGGGCCGGTCCAGCGGCTGGACAGCGCGCGCTGTGTCACCCCGGAAGTGCGCGTCGCGACGATACCCCCGTCGAGCACCATGGACTGCGCCGTCACGCTCATGCTGCCAGCGTTGCGCCCTTCGACGACCTGGCCCACCGTGCGGGTTCTGTCCTGCTTGCTCAGATAGACGCGGTCGGCGAGCGCCGATTCGACGGCCTGTGTCCTCCCGTCGCTCGACTTCACGAGTGTGTAATCCACCTTGCCCGCGCGATAGGTGACCGTACCGCCCGACAAATCGATGGAACTGCTCCCCTGCATGCGCACCTCGCCATCGGACACGATGGTGAGGTTGCCGCCCGAGGTGCTCTTTTCGTCTATGGTCCGCGCAATGCTGTCGAGATAACCGGAGATATCGACAAGCTGGGTCCCGATGCGGGTATCGACCCAGATTTCCTCGCCGAACAGCGCCTTGCCGTATTCCTCGTCCCGCAACAGGGGCGAATCGGACACTTCGTCGCCGCGCAGTTCCACGCGCACGACTTCATGATCGGCATCGACCGTTGCATCGACGCCGGACAGATCTATCGTGGCCCCGGTACCGACATAGACGCGCGGCGTCACGGTCGGATTGCTGTCGGCACCCTGATCGCGCACCGCACTCATGCGGAGCGTGCCGGACGGAGCCCGGATGCTTGCATGGCGGTCGCCCACGGCATCTTCGAGCACGATCTGCCGGCCGTACAGATTGATTTCGGACGGCCGGAACAGAACATCGTCGCGCACCGTGCTGGCGGCGGTTTCCTCGTCGAGTCCGATGTCGAGTTCGCTACCCGCAGCCAGTTCGATGCGCCCGGTGCGCTGTCCGACCGGAATCGTTTCGCCCTTTTCCAGCGTTTCCGCATCGGGAAACATGGGGTCGCGATCCAGTTGCGCCACGGTGTCCCGTGCCTTGAGATAGATCGTGCCGTTAAGCGTCACCGAGGTCGTCGCACGCGCCGCACCGGCATGGCGGATGTTCAATCCCGTCAGCGTGATGTTGCCGCGATCCGACAGCAATTCGCTGGCCGCCTCGGTGGTCACCTTGCCACCGTCACTCACTTCAACCAGAAAACCGCGCAGACGGCTGTCGATCGGATCGGCGATGTAGATCTTTTCGCCCGCAGCCAGCACCACCTGACCTTCTTCCGCCTCGATACGGCCGCCGTTGGTCACATTGGGTGCAGCGAGCAGCACGCGGCCATTCTTCGCAGCCACGATACGGGCACCCAGCGCGACCGCGATATCGCCGGTCGCCAGACCGGCGCGATCGGCATCGTCGTAGACGCTGAAAGCGGGCGTCTGCGCACCGAGGGAATTCAACGCGCTCTCCAGCAGCGCATCGTTGAGTTTGAGCGTGGACCCCACCAGACCGCCGACGTCCACGCGGGCGTTCGCCCCGAACATGATGCCGGCCTGATTGAACAGGAATATCTGCCCCTTGGCCGTGAGCGAGCCGTCGATATCGCTGCGCGGCCCCCCAGCCGCGACCACGTTGATGGCGCGCATGGAGGCACTGGCCTGATCGAAATGAACGGAGTTTCCCTTGCCTATGGAAAAGCTCTGCCAGTTCAACAACACATTGTTGCCGGTCTGGTTGATCACCATTCGATTGGCGGTCTGGCTGACCGTCGCGCTGCCCGACACCCGCGCGTCAACGAAATTCTGCGCTGCCACCGGCAGTGCACCGGCTGCGAGCGAGCACGTGGAAAACACGGCGGACAAGGCGGCAACAAGCGCGCGCACATTCGCGGGTCGGCTGCGCTTGCCCCGCGCGGCTGCGGTTTCCGGTACGGCCACCCAGCTCTCGGTGGACTCATTGAACAACAGACGGTATCGATTTCGGTTCATGACAACTCCCAGGCCCGAGCTTGAAGGGCGACTCGCGACCAGTGTTCCGCCCGGCCATGACGTGGCGGTGAAAAACGCGGCCAAGATACGATTTGCAACGCTTGTACGACGAACCCTGACCTGGAGCGGTCAGAACGCCTGCAGAAGTCCTGCCCGTCCGGTCAGAATTCGTAAGCCACCTTCAACAGGAGTCGCTGATCGCCTTCACGCGTACGACCGTTGCCGGACGCCCCGTCGCGCAGCGCCAGCGCCCAGTCGGCATGAACCCGGATGCCGCGCGGACTGGTCACCCGCAAGCCCAGGCCCACACTTTCAAGAGATGCGCGCGGGTCCTGTCCCGTCACCGCCTGGCGTATCCGCAGTCCGGCCCAGTCGTAAAACAGCAGGCCGGAAGCGACGAATGCGTCGCTGAAAAGCGGGCGTCCCGGTGTGGCAAGCTCAAGGCGCACGCGCTCGCCTTCGTCGCCCAGTCGTTCGGACTCCAGATAACCCCGCACCGAATCGGCGCCGCCAGCGGAAAACTGTTCGCTGTTGATCAACGGATCGCTGCTGCGCTGGATGTCGGTCCGGGCACTGGCCAGCCATCCGCCCGCGAAACCGTAACTGCCTTCGACTTCGAACCGTGCAACCAGAAAGCCAGGCGTGGCGCCCCCGCGACGACAGGCGAACTGTTCCAGCCGCGAACCGTTGCATTCGATCAACTTCTCGTTCATCGCCGTCGATCCCGCCGACAGCGTCGTGCCGAAGCGCAGCTTGGTCGCTGCCGCAACGGGAATATTGAGTCCGTACTGCGCCGACATCACCCAGTACTTCACCGGCTGGCTCAAGGTAAAGGGCGTGGAACCCAGCAGCACCGTATCCTGCTCGTTGTCCTTGTAATCGAGGCCGACGCTGATCGAGTGATAGACACCCAGATTGCGGTCCGGCAGCGGAAGCACGTATCGCATGCCGTAGGTTTCGCCGCGGCCAAGGGATGCGATGTCGAACTGGGTCGGAATATTGCTGTTCGAACGCGCGTAGAAGGCGGCGAGAATGCCCTTGCCCAGCGGTGCCGCATAGTTGAGGCCGAATACCTCGACCTCGTCCCGATTACGCGGGCTGCTGAAATAGGCCAGCCCGATTGAATGGCGGCGTTGCCACAGATTGTCATAACGCAGCGACGCTTCGAGCCGTCCGGTTTCGGTATCGGCACTGCGCTTGTTGTTCAGTTCCACCGAGCCATGGAAGGGCGACTTGTCGTCCACCCGCAGTTCCACATTGACCGAACCGGGTACACGGCCGGGCTGCAAGAGCGGCGTCACCTGCAGGTCGGCTCCGCCCAGGCGCGTGAGTTCCTCCTGCACTTCGGTGAAATGGGGCACAGCCCCCTCCGCCAGAGCGGGTGCCGCCTCGCGCAAGGCGCTGGGCAATGTGTACTCGGCCCCGGTGACACGCAGCCGGTCCACCTTGCCTTCGGTCACCTGCAGCACGATGGCGCCGGACGACGTCGACTGTTCCGGAATCCCCACAGCGACGGTGAGATAACCGGCGTCCTGATACGCCTTCTCAAGTGCGGCTGCGGCGGCATTGACGTCATCGGCCGTGCGCTGCGGGCCGAGGAGAGGGTAGACCGCCTGTTCGATCGCTTCGGCGGACAGCACCGTATTGCCCTCGACCACGAATTCGAAAATGTCGAAACGGCCTTCGACCTGCGCCAGAGCCGGGTTCGCGGCGACTGCGATCAGCACCGCAATGCGCCGGAGGAATCCTGATAGAGGACGGAACATGCAAGCCTTGAAGGTTGATGGGGCCACGCCACCCCGCATATGAAAACGGCCCGCCGTGGGCGGGCCGAACAAAACTTACCCGGACGGAGCGCCGTACCGGCGCTCCGTCGGGACACTGCTTAGTTGCCCTTGTACTGCAGCGGCTTGCAGGTGTTGGCTTCGCGGGTGTACTTCGACACGTACAGGCTGGAGCTGTCGGTGCCGGCCCAGAACTGCGGCAGCGAGGCGAACGCTTCCGGCGTGCTGACCTTGGTACCGGTGTTGTTGAAGTTGCCGGTGAAAGTCGGCGAGCCAGCGCGCTTGATGAACTCGGCGCCGAAAGCGGCCTGCACACCAGCGATCGGAGCCACGTTGTCACCCTGTTCGTTGACCACGGCAACCGAACGGCTCTGCATCGACAGTTCAACCACGAAGTCGTACTTGCCTTCGATCAGGTTGGACTTGGTCGGGGCAACGCCCGTCGCACCGGCCGACAGGTTCAGGGTCTTGGCGACCGAGTCGTACGAGTAGGTGCCGGCGCCGTCGATCGGGCGGAAACTCCAGCCGTTGGCCGAGGTGGCGCTGGTGTAGGAATCCAGCGACAGCACGCCGATGGCCTTGCGCGGCGCGGCCGGCTCTTCACCCTGCGGGCCGAAGGTGACCTTGAAGAAGTTGGTCTTCTGCTCGTCCGGATCCCACGCGCTGAACGAGTGGTCGGTACCGGCATTGGCGGCCTTCAGGCAGTTGCGCACATCGCCCGAGGACGAGTTCTCGACCACGGTGTAACCCGCGCGCGGGTTGATGATGTACGGATCTTCGGACGTACCCGAGCCGCCTTCCTTCCAGCCGTAGCTGTCGGTCATGCGGGCCGGTTCGGTCGCGCCGGTGGGCGAGCACGGGAAGTTGTTGAAATACCAGTTGTAGGAGGTCTGGGTGCCCGAACCTTCGACGCGACGGCACACCACGACATCACCTTCCAGCGACGGATCGACCAGATCCCAGGTCTGGATCTGGTTCGACAGCATGGCGCCGTAGGCCGCGCGCGACAGATAGGTCGACGCCGGCACATTGTTGGTGGCGACGATGCCCATCATGATCTGGTTGATCGGGGTCGCCGCCAGACGGGCGGTTTCGGCCGCAGACAACGCTTCGGTGTCGTTTTCCGTGTTGTACGGGCCCTGGAACATGGCCGGCTCGACGTCCGACACGCCGAAGTCGGCAACCAGACCGGCATTGGTCGTCTCGGCGTGACCGGCTTCGCCCGGATCGACACCGACGATGGCGCAGGTGAAGGGCGACGCCTTGGTGCCGGCACCGCCCGTGCAGCTGTTCACATTGATGGTCTTGATGCGCTGGGCACGGGCAACCGGGTTCACGCCGAACACCGAACCGCCGGCCGAACGCTTGATGAACAGGACCTTGGTGCCGTCGGGAAGGCCCGCGTCGGCCAGACCGTTGGTCGTACCGGCAAACGCCCGGTAGTTGCTGGCCGTGTAGTAGGTGATGCCGGTCATCATGCCTTCGGCGATGTCGGCCAGGAAGTTGTCCGGCGCCGAAGCACCCGCCAGATAGACCACATTGTGCGCAACACCACCGATGTTGACGGTGCCGGCAGCCTGGGCGGCGAAGCCGACGGACATGGCGGCGACCGCCAGTGCGAGTTTCTTGAATTTCATGGATATCTCCGTGTGTTCATGGGGCGCCCGGCCGCGATCGCGCGTACCGGCCACCCGGTATCAGAAGTCGATCAGGCGCTCTTGCGGCGGGCGGCGAAACCGATCAGGCCCAGGCCAGCCAGCAGCATGGCGTAGGTTTCCGGCTCCGGCACCACGGCGATCTGCAGGTGGTAGAAACCGTCATTGCCCATGTAAACCTTGGCCACGACATCGTTACCGTTCTCGCCCAGCAGCTGTTCGAACAGCGACTTCGTCGAATTGGAAGCCGACGACGTACCGCCCGCCACGTACAGCGCCATGGTCTGGTCCAGCGTACCGAAGCTGTCGTAGCCATTGTTCAGGAAATTCTGGCCGTTGAAACCAGCGTATGCGACGCCGTCTTTCGCAGCCGTCAGTGCGTAACCATCGCTGTCGGTGATCTTGGTATTCACCGCAGCCGCGTACTCGTTGACCTTGGCAGCCGAGGCGTTGAGCGACGAATTCGTATAGGGGCTTGCCGACGGTTCGACATCGACGGTCTGCACCATGCGACGGCTGCCGCTGGTGTCGATGGACGTGATGTTCCAGACGACGGTGGAAGTCACCGCACCCGACAGGAAGTCGGTGAAGGACGGCAGGGCGGCGTCGAACACGATGCCACCGACCGGGTTCTGCAGCAGGTCGTTGCCCACCGCCGACGAGGTGTTGGTGCTGCCGATCAGGCTGTTCATGCGGACATCGCTGCCGAACAGATCGCTGAAGCCGGCGTCGGTCAGTTCATAGGTATAGCCAACGCCATTGGTGGCGTCGAAGGCCGAGAAGGTGAACTCGCCATTGGCCGCACTGCCGTCGATATCCGCGCTGGCGACAGCCGAGAAACCGGCCGCAGCGATCGCGATCATCAGTTTGGTCTTGAACATGTAAATCTCCTGTAAGGGTTTCGTGGGTGGATTCCGGTTTGCGCTCCGAACCTCCCTGCTCCACGAGGAAGCAATCGAAGTCTAGTGACGCCGCGTTACACGCGCCGACAAAAGCAAACGCATTTGAATGAGCCGAACGGATCATGCGGTGTAAAGAAAACCGTCCGTTTCCAACTGCGAACTTATCGACCGAGCGTGACAGATTTGTTTCAGCAAAACGCGGGTTTCATGAGCCGTTCGGACTATCTTTCCTAGTCCCCGCCCGCGAAACGCCGCATGGACGCCCTGTTGGACATGGTCCCCCTGGGCATCCGACTACGCTGCAGAGCAGCAATAGACCAACTTTCCGCGCCGCATCACCGGGCCTGGCCGGTCGCTCCGAGCGTCAGCTTCTCGTCCAGACGGTCGCGCCAGTTCTCGATCAGGTTCTCCAGCCGCACGCGTCCTGTCTGGAGAAAAGGCTCACTCTGTCCGATGCGCTCCCCGAGCGTACGGTTGCGGTAGTGATCCAGCACTTCGATACCGGTCCGGTACAGCGCGATATTGTCCTTGCTGCACTGCGCCAGTCGATCTCCCAGACTTCTGCCTTCGTTGCGAGCGCTTTCAAGTTCCCGCTGCCGCTCCGCCGCCAGCCCCCGTGACTCGGCAAGCTCCCGGTCACGCTGGGCCAGTGCGCCGACACTTCCCTCCAGCTTGGCCGCAAGTTGAGCACGCGCGCTTCGCTCCGCATCCAGGTCGGCCTCGAGCTGGGCGATGCGACGCTGCGCAGCCGTCGCCGCGTTCCTTGCCGCACGCGCTTCGGTTGCGTGCTTCTCGCTCTCGGCGCCAAGCCTGGCCCGCTCGCTCTCCGCCGCCTGACGCGCCTGCTGTTCAGCCGTGAGTTGCTGCTGGACCTGCTGCTGCTGCTGCTGAAGCTGCTGCGCCTGGGCGCGCAGACGGCGCAACTGCTCCTGCTCGCGCGAAGCATTCTGCTGGGCCTGGGCCAGACCGGTCGCCATCAGCGTGACGACGAACAGGGAAAGGAGGGGGAACGCGCGCTTCATGTTCAGAACCTCACGTTCATATCGACCATCACGGTGTCGACCTCATATCGCTGACCGGTCAGCACCGTCGGGTCATACGTCATGGCCTGGATATTGCGCGCCGAATACCAGCGCAGTCCGACCGCCGTGTCGCGGGCAAGGCCATAGCTGCCGCCGACCACGAAGCCCTTGAGGTTCGTACCGCCCAGGCCGAAGTCCGAATCGGTGAATCCATCGATCAGTGCATCCGAACCGATGTACTTGTAGGCGACGAAGGCCTGCCAATCGCGGAACAGCCGCACCGAAGGCATGCCGACCTGCAGCCGCAAGTGATATGCGCTGTCCTTGCCGTCGGTCAGATCAAGGCCGGTGCGGCGCAGGATGTCGGACCGATCGAAGCCGGAGTTCTTGACGAATTCGGCCGACAGCAGCACATGTACCGGATCGAAATGCGCCAGATCGGCGGTCGCCGTCAACACCCACGGTTCGAACCGGGAAGCCAGCCCGTAAATCGGCCCTTCGGTGGTATCGAGCGTACTGTTGGTGCGAACCAGTGTGTTGCCCTTGGCACGCAGCGCCGACGACTGCTCGTAGCCGCCGTAGCCGGCAAGCGGCCCGCTAAGGTCATAACGGGTGTCGGTGTAGGCTTCCAGTCCGTGATAGTCGTAGCGTGCGACACCAAGGCGAAGACGCGTGTTGCTGTTCAGTTCGTATTCGGCGCCAATCTGCGCACCGGCCAGCCACTGGCTGTCAGCGTTCGGAGGGGCGTCGGCACGCAAGGGGAACCAGCCGACCGTGGCGAACGGGCGCAAGGTCCGGGTCGGCGTGACATTGCGCAGACTGAGTGCGACACCATCGAAATTCAGATCCTCGTCCCACACCAGATCGGTGGCGAACCACGGATTGGGGATACGCCCACCGCTGACCGAGGCCCATTCGACCGGATCGTATTTGATGTAGGCGCGATCCACCAGGAAGCTGAACTTGTTGAAATTGTCGCCCAGGGTCTGGTTGGTCGAGACGCGGTCCCGCACATTGCCGGTAGCCAGTCGCACGCCGGCACTCACCGTGTCGTTGATCTTCGCAAGAAGGCCGATGCGGGCACGCAAGCGCATGCGGTTGACTTCCTCGGATGCATTGCCGGTCGGGAAACCGTTGTCGTCCAGATCCACACCGGCCGGGAAGCGTGTCGCCAGCGGAAAATCCTGGTTCGTGGCGGAAGCGTTGCCGGCCGCGCCAGGCGCGTAGCCGGCGATGTCCGAATTGCCGTTCGGAAAGCTGTCCTCCTGGTAGCGAACACGCAGATCGCCCTCGATCTTGATACGTTCCGTCCATTCGGGAATCGCATTCGGTGCGGCCCAGCCTTCCGTCCGGGCCTGCGCCAGCACTTCCTGCTTGAGCTGCTCGCGGATTTCCGCCTTCACCGATTCCGGCACGTACTGAACACGCACGGTGTTGTCCTTCTTGGCCCTGGCGGCGGCCTTCGCCGCCTTGGCTTCAGCGGTCTTGATCAGTTCGTCGGCCTTCTCGCGGGTGAGCACACCGGTCTCGACCAAGGCGTCGATCAGGTTCATCGTGGTCTGGCGCAGCGAATCTACCGCAGCAGCGTCGTTGGCCTGAACCGGCAGTGCGATCGCGCCGGCAAGGAAGGCGGAAACAATGACATTTCTCATGGATGGACCCGGTAAGCCGATGGCTCCTGGCTAGCGTTCATAGGTATTCTTGATTCGGAACTGACGTGCATCGCTGAGAGGGAAAGAGGGCGGCGGACAACCCATCGCCTCGATACGGCCCCTGATCTTCTGCGTCAGCTCCGCCTTGTCGGCATCCGGCATGCGCTGCACTTTGAGCCGACCACGTTCGTCGATGGCCACGTCAACGACAAGGTCGTACTCGGCCACCTTGAGGTCGGGCGACAGGCGCAACTGCCGCTCGATGCACTGCTGCACACTCCGGAAATAGCTTTCTTTCATCGCCGCACTGATGACAGGGCGAGTGCTTTCCTTTCCGCCGCCCACGGTACCCACATCGCCGCCCTTGTACTCATTGGTGACGCTGCCTGCGGCAAAGGGGCTGGGGCCGTCTCCGGCCGCACCTTCCATCTTGAGCTGCTCGGCCTGCTGCGGCGGTGCCTCGACCGGCTTGGGCTGCTCGACCTTCACCTCCTTCTGGTCTTTCGGCGGCTCGGGCCGCTTCTCTTCCTTCGGCGGCGGGGGCGGCGGGGGCGGCGTGTCCGGGATGATGGCGATACGGGTCACCTGGCGGGTCGGCGGCGACGGCTTCGACAGCGTGGTAAACAGCCAGTAGGCGAGCGCGCTCGCGACCGACAGGCCGACGACGACGGCAACGACCACCCAGAGCCTTTCCCCCCAGCTCTTTGCGGCGATCGAATCTTCAGCCAGCGCGCCCATCAGGTACCGATCCGCGACGTGATGAGACCGACGTTCTCGATGCCCATGCGATTCACCAGATCGACCACCTGGATGACGCCGTTGTACGGAGCACGCGCTTCGCCACGGATCATCACGCTGAACTTCGGATCGCGCGCGCGCGCAGCGTTGAGCTGGCCTTCGAGCTGGTCGATCGTGAGGCCGACGCCGTTGACCATCAACGCGCCACTCTCCATCACCTGCACGATCTTCACTTCGTGCTGTTCGGTGCTCGGCTTGTTCGACGGCTTGGGCAGATTCATCGTCAGCCCCTGCACGCCCGCGGTGGTCATCAGGATGAATACGACGAGCAGCACGTAGGCCAGATCCAGCATGGGCGTGACGTTGATCGAGTCGTAGGGCTTGGCTTCGGTATTGATCTGCATTTGAGCGTGGCCTCAGTACATTCCGCACATGCTTCGAGGGCGGACGACAGCGCGGACGCACGCATCGACGCCTGCACACGGCAAGCGCATTGCGTTCGCCATCGGCGCGACGGATGCGCCCTCGACCCCGAAGGACGCGCAACGCACCGAGGCGTTCACCCCGCCACCTTCTTGGTCACCAGACCGACTTCGGTGATGTCCAGCCGCTTGCATATCTCAAGCACGGCCGACACCTTCTCGTAGTGGGCCGCCGCATCGCCCTTGAGCACCACCGGCAATGACGGGTTCGCGCTCTTGTACTGGCCGAGCCTGGCTTCGAGGGTCGCCATGTCGACCGGATAGGCATCGAGGAATACGTCGCCAGCGGCCGTTATGGTGATGGCCTTGGTCTGCGGCTTGGCCAGACTCCCGCCGGCCTGCGTCTGCGGTGCATCGACCTTGATGCCCTGCACCGAGGCCGTGGTCATGATGATGAACACGACCAGCAGCACGTAGGCGAGATCGAGCATCGGGGTGACGTTGATCTCGTCGTAGGGCTGGTTCTCTTCCTTGACGTCGGCGGACATGTTCAGCGCCGCCCGGCAGCGTCCGCGCGCTGCAGTGTGCTTGAAGCCATCTCCGGGTCCTCAGCGGCCGTGCGCCTCGGCGACGCGGGTCACGAACTCATCGACGAAGATCTGCATGTCGGCGCTGATGTTCTTGATGCGCGAGGCGAGGTAGTTGTAGCCGAACAGCGCCGGAATGGCGACGGCCAACCCGGCCACGGTCGCGAGCAGCGCGGCGGCAATACCCGGGGCGATGGCGTTCACATTCACGTCGCCGGCGGCGGCAATCGCGGCAAAGGTGATCATGACCCCCACCACCGTGCCGAGCAGCCCGAGGAAGGGGCCGCCGGAGATGGCGATGGTGAGCAGCACCATCTGCGAATTGAGCTTGTGCGATTCGCGCACCAGATCGGCGTCGATGGAGGCCTTGATCGCATCCATCGACGCGCCGGTCAGTCCGGCGGCCTCGCCCTGCGCTTCGAAGCGCTTGCGTATCTCCCGCAGGCCCGCCCCGTACAGACGGAACAGCGACGAACTCGGATGCGCCGCACCCTGGTCGAGTTTGAGGAAATCGGCGCGCGCCTCGCGGAAACGCTGAAGGAAGCGGCGATTGTCGCCATCGATGCGACCGACCAGCACGGCCTTGGCAATCATCACCCAGCAACTGATGACGAACATGACGGCGAGGATGACGATGACCACCCAGGCATCGACCGTCAGGTTCTCGATCAGGATGCCGAAGTAGTTGTGACCACCGCCCTCGCCTTCGGCAACGTCCTCGCGCACGGCAACGAAGGTCGAGTCGGCGCCTTGTCCGGCCGCGGCAAGCTTGATCCAGTCGGCACTGCGCACGGTCGATGCGACCTGCAGTTCGTCCAGTTCGCCGGAATAGCCATCGCCCACGCCGAACACACCGGCTGCGGCATCCAGATTCGCGTCGGCACTGCCGACAGCCTGTCCATCGACATAGAGCGTGGCCTTGCCGGCGCCTACGGTCGCGGCCACATGCTGCCAGGCGCCCGCCTTCAGCGCGCCGCCCGATATCCGCACCGACCCGACGCTCAATACGTAGCTGCCTTCCTCGACCTTGACCGCGAGGCTGCCTTGTCCATACAGCGTGGCTTTCTGCGGCGCAGCCGGCTTGGCCCACATCGATACCGTCCAGGCTCCGCCAGCCGGCATGGCCAGCCCGGCGGCCTCGGACACGGAGACCGGGGAACCGGCGAACACGGCGGAATCCCCCAGCAGCGCGGCCTTCTGATGCGTGATGTTGCCGGAAGCGGTGACACCCGACACCAGATCGACCAGCGGCGTGGGATCGGAAAAATGCCAGACCGCCAGGGTCGATGCGTCGTATCCGGGCTTCGCGTCGGGCACGGCCCCTGCCGCGGCATTGCCCGCATAGACGTAAAGAGCGTTGTCGGCGGAGCCGGGCGCCACGAGCGGAACGTGCACCCACACCACGGCCAGTTCGTTCAGGCTGTCGTAGCGCTCGACATGGTGCTTCAGCACCGTCTTGTCGTCGGCGGCCACGAAACGCAGGTCGGAGCCGTCTTCCTTCGCGGCCGTGAAGTCGAAGTTGCCACTGTGCAGCCGGACGGCAACCGGCACGGAAGACTGCGGCGCAGCGATCGCGACACCGGTGGCAGAGGTGTCCAGCGTGACGGTACGGCGGACGGTCCATGCCTCGTCCCACCAGGCGTTGGCAAAAGAGGGGGCAAGCGCCAGCAGGGCGCCGAGGGCAAAGATGTTTTTCATGGCAGGCAAGGAAGAAATCTGGCCGGATTCTCGCGGCCCAACGTGTCCTTGCCGTGACATGAAATATGGACCTCCATAGTCCGAACGGACTATGCCGGACATCCGTGACATCCGTCACAGCCCGGCTGGACGCGGGTGTCGGAGGTTTTTACAGAATTGTGACACGCACCGTCGATAGCCGACGTCGCCCCCCTTGCAAACGGCTCACGCACCGTCTCTTTTGCCCTGCACGACGACGACGGAACGCTTCCTGCTTCCACGCGTCGGGACGGCGGTCTGCCGACCGTCCCGATCCAGCATGGAGATTCGAACGATGACTGCATTCACGCTGCGTCCAGCGGCAAGAGCGCTGGCTGCGCTGTCTCTGGTTCTGGCGGCATCGACCGCCAGCGCCGGCGCGCTGATCACCTATGGCGGCACCACGCTCGGTGTCAATGACGAGGGCCACCTCAACTTCTACAGCGAGAGCGGGCCGGGCGGCGCGATCACCTATGGCCTTTACCGCGCGGGCCTGGGCGACGCGATCTCCCCGGGCTGTCTCTGCGAAGGCTGGGGCGTCTCGGCCACGCTGGACGAGCAGAGCTTTGCCGCCTGGGCCAGTCTGGACAACGGCGGCATATCCGGGCTGACCGGCGGCACTTTCGGGGCAAGCGCGAATACCGCCACTTCGGAGGTGCAGGCTTCCGACCTGCCGCTCACCATCCGCCACGCCTTCGGCCCTTCGCTGGCCGCCGGCCTGTTCCAGGTGCAGGTCACGCTCACCAATACCGGCACCGCCACACTCGGCGACCTGACCTATCGCCGTGCGATGGATTGGGACGTACCGCCGACCGAGTTCAACGAGTACGTCACGCACGGTGGCGTCACGGCCAATCTCGTGGCCAATGGCGGCAATCTGAAGTACGCCAGTGACGATGGCTTTGCCATCGTCGATCCGCGTACACCCGCGCAACCCATCGACCCCGGCACGATAGACACCGACTTCTACCGCAGCGGTCCGAACGACCACGGCTCGGTGTTCGATTTCTCGTTCGGGTCTCTGGCTCCGGGCGCTTCGCGCATTTTCAACATTTACTACGGCTCCGCTGCCAACGAACAGACCGCGCACGC
Source organism: uncultured Methyloversatilis sp. (assembly GCA_964555165.1). Classification (GTDB taxonomy): domain Bacteria; phylum Pseudomonadota; class Gammaproteobacteria; order Burkholderiales; family Rhodocyclaceae; genus Methyloversatilis. Next base: position 41,885 of record CAZKRN010000028.1, read on the forward strand.
GATGGTGAGCCAGGTCGGCGCCACGCTGTATTCCTTCGGCCAGTCCGCACCCTATATCGGCGTTGAGGAAGGCGGTGGCGACGAAGGGGGCGGGGACGAAGGCGGCGGCGTGGAACTGGCGTCCCTGATGGCCGCAACGGCGGACGAAGGCGGCTCTTCGGAACCGGTGTCTCCGGTCACGTTCATCTTCGCGTTCGGCGGGGTGGGTGGCATCGAGCCGGGCCTCACGCCCGAACTGCCCATACTGCCTTTCGTGCCGGCGCCGGGACAATTCACTTTCGACGCGCCGACACCGCAGCGCTGGTTCGATCCCCCGTCGGTCGATGGCTTCGTCTACTCGCTGGCCGGCGGCTCTTTCATCGCTGTCGGTGCGCCACCCGAAAGTCTGGGCTTCGGCACGGTGACGCTGGTGATCGACGGCATGGTCGTGGCCGAACTCGATCCGGGCGAGCTGTTCGACTTCGTCGCGGCCGGCTATACCGGCCTCACCCGCTTCGAACTGCGCGGCATTTCTCCGCTGGTCGATCCGGATAACCCGCTCGCCTTCCCGACCTGGCTGGACTTCACGCCGGGCGCCACCGGGCTGACCATGAGCGCCATCGCCGCTGTGCCGGAACCGGGTCAATGGGCCATGCTGCTGGCCGGCCTGATGCTGCTGACCGTCGCGTCCCGCCGTGTGCGTGTGCACGTGCGCGAGCGCCGCTGATCTGCGCCCGGTCTCCGTTTGAACAGGCCGCCCCTCGGGGCGGCCTCTTTCCTTCTACGCCGGCAGCCGGAAGCCGGCTTCGTCGAGCACGTCGTCCATGGCTGTCCGCCAGTGCCAGCGCTGCGCCAGCAGATCGAAGGCGCGGCCCGGCCGGCAGGCCAGCACCTTTTCCTCGCCGGTCTGCGGATGGGTGATCTGCAACTGCACGCAGGCGAGAAGCAGGCGCGTGTCGCCGCACAGGCCCGCCACGTAACGGTTGTGTACGCCCTTGCCGTACCGGGCATCGCCAATGACCGGATGGGCGATGTGTTTCAGATGACGCCGGATCTGGTGCGTGCGTCCGGTCAGCGGCCGCGCCTCCACCAGGGCATAACGGCTGGTCGGGTAGCGATCGGTCGCGACCGGCTCTTCGGCCAGAGCGAGCCGCCGGTAGCGGGTGAGTGCCGGCTGCGCGGTGACCGCTTCCACGCCTTCGCGCGCCGAACGCGGGTCGAGCGACTCGTCCACGCGACGCAGCGCGTGATCGATCTCGCCGTGCTCGGGTGGATGTCCCCGCACCACGGCGAGGTAGCGCTTCTGCGGCAGATGGCGGGCGAACTGCTGAGCCAGCGCATGCGCACTGTCGGCGTCGAGCGCGAACAGCAGCACGCCGGAGGTGCCGCGATCCAGCCGGTGTACCGGCCATACGCGGCGGCCGATCTGGTCGCGCAGGCGCTGCACGGCGAACTCGGTTTCGTGCCGGTCCAGCGCCGTGCGATGGACCAGCAGGCCGGAAGGCTTGTCGATCGCGACCATCACGTCGTCGCGGTAGAGGATGTCGAGCATGGCCGGAGATCTTGTGCGGGCCGCGCATGATGCGCCGGGAAAGGCTGTCCGCGGGATGCGCCTGCTGTCGCCGCGCGGTATCGCCGCAAGAGCGGCCATGCTCCGTCCATGACGACCGGCCGCGCGCCGGCGGTCCTATACTGCGGACTCGAACCATCGTCGTGAGGTGAGTCATGAGCGAAACCCGCACGTCCGGATTCGTCATCGATCTGGGCAACCATTCCAACCGTCTGCGCCTGGAATCCGCCGTGCCCGGCCGACCGATGAAGGTGGTGGTGCGCGACCCGGCGCAACCCGACGGGCCGCCCATGCACGGAACCGGCGTTCTGAGCGCGGACGGGCGCCGCCTGTCGCTCGACATCGCGACCGTTGCCGGGCCGCACCATCAGGAATGCGACTGGGCCACGCTGCGCGCCGCGCTCGACGCGGAATCCGAATTCGACTGAGAAGGCACTCAAGCGCCTGAGCGTCGGCCATCGGGCAGGCCGAGGGCACGCCATCCGTCCAGCCCCAGCCGGTGCAGCGTATCGATATTGCGCTGATAGATGCTTTCCGCCTCGGGAAACGCATCGACCGCGCGCGTGACACTCGCCTCTCGCAGCAGATGTACGGTCGGGAACGGCGCCCGGTTGGTGTAGTTGCCGATGTCGTCAGGCTCGGTTCCGGCAAACTGCCACAACGGGTGGAAGGCCGCGACCTGGATCACGCCCTCGTGACCCAGGTCGCTCACCGCCTGGTCGACGATGTCGAGGAAGTCATTGAAATCGAGAAAGTCCGCGAGCAGGGAGGCGTGCATGATCAGCGTGGTATCGATCTGCTGCGGGTCGGCCCCGGCCAGAAAGGCGATCTCGCGGTCGATGTCTTCCAGGAAACCATCCAGATGCTTCGCCTCGCTCACCACGTAGCGCACCTGCTCCTTCACATATACGGCTTTTGCGAACGGGCACAGATTGAGGCCGATCACGGCCTGCTCGATCCAGTGCCGGGTGGCGGCAACGACTTCGTCCGGGTTCATTGATCGGCATCTTCGGTCAGGAATCGTTCGACCGGTGTGGTCTGCGCGATGTCCATGAACATCGGCGCATGACCGACACCGGGTATTTCCAGCGTGCGCGCCTTCGGGCCGCGCTGCGCCATCTGTGCAAGGGTATCGCGAGTCAGCAGGTCGGAGTCGGCGCCGCGCACGCACAGCGTCGGACAACGGATCGCGTCGTACAGATTCCACAGTTCGATGTCGCCGAGGAACTGCATCGCGCCCAGAGGCTTGCCGATGTCCGGGTCGTACCCCATCTCGAACCCGCCCTGCGCCGAGGGCCGCGTCGCGTGCACCGTAAGGTGACGCCACTGCGCATCGGTCAGCGGCCCGAAGGGCGCACTGACCGTGCGCACATAGCGCTCGGCCTCGTCGAGCGACGCAAACTTCGGCGCCTTGCCGACGTATTCCGCGATCCGGCGCAAACTCACCGCAGTCACCACCGGCCCGACATCGTTCAACACCATGCGGGCAATCGGTGTATCCGGCAGGGCCGCCAGCGCCATGCCGATCAACCCGCCCATCGACGTGCCGAACCAATGGACACGCTCCACGCCCAGGCGAGCGATCAGCGTCACCATGTCGCCGACGTATTGCGGCACGCCGTAGCCGGACGCATCGGGCAACCAGTCGCTGCGCCCGCGCCCGACGACGTCCGGGCACACGACGCGGTAATGCGCCGACAGTCTCTGTGCCAGGAAGTCGAAATCGCGGCCGACCCGGGTAAGTCCATGCACGCAGACCAGCACGCGCGGGTTGTCGGGGTCGCCCCACTCGACGTATGCCATGCGGTGCAGGCCCTTGGGATTGGCGCATTGCACATGCCTCTGCCGGACCTGCTCCGTCGCACGTGTGCGCCCCAGCCATCCGGCCAGCTTTTCGATCACTCCCATTTCGGTTTCCTTTCCCGCTGCGCCGGTTCCTGACCCTTTGCACCTGTCGGGCTTGAATTGCGCGTCGCAAACCCCGAAGTGCGCGATCCAGGGCCAACAGACCCTAGAACCGATTGTGCCAGTAGCGCGCATCCGTTTCCCGACTGCGCTCGACGGCCATGCCATCGGCGGTGAAGCGATAGCGCACCGCACCGTCCCGGTCGCTGCGTCGCTGCAGGGTACCGGCCTCCCGATAGCGTGCCACGACCGCAGGGTGCGGATGGTTGAAGCGGTTGCGGTAGCCCACCGTATGCACCACCTCGCGCGCCGCCACGGCATTGACGAAAGACGGTGAGGACGAGGTCCGGCTGCCATGATGCGGACTGACCAGCAAATCCGCGGCCAGCGGCGCACCGGCCTCCACCAGCGCCGTTTCGCCTTCCGCCAGCAGATCGCCGGTCAGCAGAACCGCACCGTGACGCGAGTGGACGCGCAGGACGCAGGACAGCGCGTTGGCCGAGCGCCCGCCGAGTGCCACGGCACCCGGCGGTGGATGCAGCAGTTCGAAGCGCACACCGTCCGCAACCCATGCCTGCCCGGCCGCGCAGTCCTCCGTATCCGGTCGCCGCAACCGCAGCCCGTCGTGAGCCGGTACCGACGACAGCACGCGGAGAACGGGCAGCCCGTCGAGCAGCGATGCGGCGCCGCCGGAGTGATCGCTGTCCGCATGGCTGACCACCAGTGCATCGAGCTGGCGCACGCCCTGCGCGCGAAGATAGGGCAGCAGCAGCCGCTCGCCGGCATCGGCCTCGACGCCGTAGCGCGGGCCGGTGTCGAAAACCAGATCGTGCATCGCCGTCTGCACATGGACCGCCAGTCCCTGCCCGACGTCGAGCACGGTGACCGTCAGCTCGCCCGCCCCCGGGCGCGGCGGCAAGAGCAGCAACGGAAGCATCATGGGCAGGGCCAGTGCCCGCCCGCTCCATCCGCGCGGGGCCAGCGCGCACACAGCGCCGGACAAGGCGGTCAGGACTGCCCAGGCGGGCGGCGCCGCACCCTGCCAGAGCGCCCGGTCAGGCGTGACCAGCCACGCCATCACAGCCATCGTTGCGGCTGTCAGCGCGTGCGCAAGCCACAGGAAGGCATCGACCGGAAGCAGCACGGAGACCAGCACCAGCGGCGTCACCGCCAGGCCGATGACCGGAATGGCCAGCAGATTGGCGAGCGGAGCAAGCAGCGAAATCCTGCCGAACAGCGCCAGCGTGAGTGGCGCCAGTCCGATCGTGATCGCCGCCTGCGCGCCGGACCAGCGGCGCAACGGGTGGATCGTTCCGACCTCGCCCGCCGCGACGTAGAACAGAAGGGCCACGGCGCCGAAAGAAAGCCAGAAACCGGGATCGATCACCGCCAGCGGATGCACGGGCACCACCACGCATACCGCCGTCGCCAGCGCATCGAAGGGCGACGAGAAGCGCCCTCCCAGCAGTGCAAGCGAGCCAACGGCCAGCATGATCAGCGTGCGTTGTGCGGGGATGCCGAAGCCGGCCAGCGCACAGTAGGCAATGGCCGCGAGCAGGCCGGCCAGTACACCTGCGCGCTGCGCGGCACAACGGAGCGCCAGCACCGGCGTGCGTCGCCACAGTGCGGCGCAGACCCAGGCGGCAAGCGCCGCCACCATCGTGACATGCAGACCGCTGATGGACACGAGGTGGGTCAGGCCGGCACGCTCGAACAGTGTCCATTGCGCGGCGGGGATGGCACGCTGGTCGCCGATGGCCAGCGCGATCAGCACGCCCGCCCAAGGGCAGGAGACCGACACGCCGTCGCGCACGTCGAGGACGCGTTCGAATCGGTCGCGAACCGCGGCCCGCATCCGCTGGATCGAGTAGCGCAAGCCGCTTGCATCGGCATCGATCAGGCGCGGCGCGGCCGCACCGTCGATGCGCGCACGTACATGGCCTGTAGCGCCGACGCCGCGCGCAAACAGCCAGCCTTCGTAGTCGAAACCGTGCGGATTCATGTTGCCGTGCGGCCGCTTGAGCCTGACCGGCAAATGCCATCGGCTGCCGGCCGGCAGCGGTGGCCGGGCATCCGCACCGGGCTCGGCATGACCGGCTGGGCGGGCGTCGTACCAGGTCAGCGCAATGCGGCCCGGCACGCCAGGCGGTGCGCTCTCGACGTCGAACTCGAACCTCAGTCCCCGATCCACCCTTGCCGGCAGTGTCGCCACGACACCGATCACCTCGATGTCGCGCCCTTCGAGCGCCGGCACGAGCCGATCCGCGAGCTTCATGTGGCCCCAGGTGGCGGACAGGCAAAAGCCGGCGACGACGGCAGCGAGCGCTCGCACGTACGGTCCGGTGCGCGGCAGGCCGAGGGCGCACAGCGCAGGCAGTGCAAGTGCCGGCAGAAGCAGCGGGGTCGGCAGTGCCGGCAGCCGGGCCGCGATCAGGGCCCCGAGCACGAGGCCGGATGCGGATAGCAAGGTCATGCCGCATTATTGCAGCCAACATTCATTTCGCATAACCGGAACCTCGCTTCCGGCACTCCGGCGAAACGTCCGCATGCGGATGCGGTCCCTGATCCTGAACATCCTTGCCGGGCAGCGAGACAGCCGGCCGCTTCGGGAGAGAATGCGGCTTGCTCCGCCGCTCTTCCACCGCCCGTCCCTGTGCGGCGAACCACCCGCGACCCGTCATGAAGAAACTGATCCGAAGTCATCTGCCCGACAGCGACAGCCTGCGCCGCAACCGCTGGCTCGCTCCGTTTGCCGACCGGCTCGGCCATCCCCGGCTCTGGCGGCTCAACCGCCACAGTTGCGCGGGTGGCGTTGCGGTCGGTCTGTTCGCCGGGCTGATTCCCGGGCCGCTGCAGATGCTGTTCGCGGCACTGCTGTCCATGCTGCTGCGCGTCAATCTGCCGCTTGCCGTGCTGATGACGGTCTACAGCAATCCGCTGACCATCGTGCCCCTGTATGCGCTCGCCTGGGCTTACGGTCAGCAGGCGATGCCGCTGCTCGGCATGGCGGTGCCCGAGGGCGCACGCTTCCACGCTCCGGTCATTCCCGACGGTGCCGACCTGATCGGCTGGATGCGCGCACTGGCGGACTGGTTCTTCGCCCTCGGCGAGCCGCTGCTGGTCGGACTGCCTCTGCTGGCGCTCACCCTGGCCGGTCTGGGTTACCTGACCGTACTCGGCATCTGGCGCTGGCATCTGGTACGCAACTGGCGGCGCCGCGCCGAAAGACGGAAAGGCGCATCGGGCGGCGTTCCTTGAGCCGAGGCGGTGATCGCGTGCGGGTCAGAGACGGCCGTCGGTGAGGCGCACGATGCGGTCGACGCGCGCCGCCAGCCGCTCGTCGTGCGTGACGATGACGAAGCTGGTGCCGTGCATGCGGCTCAGGCCAAGCATCAAGTCGAACACGCTCTCGGCGGTCCGGCTGTCGAGGTTGCCGGTCGGTTCGTCCGCCAGCACGCAGGCCGGCCGCGTCACAAGAGCGCGGGCGATGGCCACGCGCTGACGCTCGCCGCCGGACAGTTCGCCCGGCTGATGCTCGACCCGGTGCGCCAGCCCGACCTCGGCCAGCATGGCCGCGGCGGCTTCGCGGGCCCGGATGCGCGTCTCGCGGCGAATCATCAGCGGCATGGCGACGTTGTCCAGCGCGGAAAACTCGGCCAGCAAATGGTGGAACTGATAGACGAAGCCCAGCGAGCGGTTGCGCTGTGCGCCGCGCGCCGCCTCGCCGAGCGACGAGTAATCCTGGCCGAGCAGCGACACGCGGCCTGCGCTCGGCACATCGAGCCCGCCCAGCAGATGCAGCAAGGTGCTCTTGCCGGAGCCGCTGGCGCCGACGACGGCGACGCGCTCGCCGCGCATCACGTCCAGATCGACGCCGGACAGCACCGGCACCTCGACCTTGCCCTGGTGGAATACCTTGGTCAGCCCGCGGCAGCTCAATACGACATCACTCATAGCGCAGCGCCTCCGCCGGCTGCACGCGCGAAGCGCGCCAGCTCGGATACAGCGTGGCGGCCAGGGTCAGCACGCCGCCGATCAGTGTCACCGCCACGACGTCGCCCATCAGGATTTCCGACGGCAGTTCCGGAATGAAATACACCTCGGACGACCACAGCGACACGCCGGCGATCTTCTCGATGGCGGGCACCACCACGTCGAGATTGCCGGCCAGCAGCACGCCGCCGGCCACGCCCAGCAGCAGGCCGAAGCCGCCGATGATGGCGCCCTGCACGACGAACACCGCCATCATGCTGGCCGGGCTGGCGCCCAGCGTGCGCAGGATGGCGATGTCGGCCTGCTTGTCGGTCACCACCATGATGAGCATGGACACGATGTTGAAGGCTGCCACCGCGACGATGAGCGACAGGATGATGAACATCATGTTCTTCTCGATCGCGATGGCACGGAAGAAGTTGGCGTGCTGACGCGTCCAGTCGCCCACCAGCAGATCCTGCCCGGCGAGTTGCGCATGCAGTTCGCGCGCCACGCGCGGCGCGTCGAACAGGTCGCCCAGCTTCAGGCGCACGCCGGACACGCGGTCTTCCATCCGGTACAGCGTCTGCGCGTCCTGCATGTGGATCAGCGCGAGGCTGGCGTCGTACTCGAAATGTCCGGCCTCGAACACGCCGACCACGGTGAACTGCTTCAGCCGTGGCAGCACGGCGGCCGGTGTGACCAGCCCCTGGGGCGCGATCAGCGTCACCTTGTCGCCCGGTTGCACCTGCAGCGCACGCGCCAGTTCGATGCCCAGCACCACGCCGAAGCGACCCGGCTGCAGGTCGGTCAGCCGGCCGGCGCGCATGTGCTGGCTGAAATCGGCCACACCGTCCTCGGCCGCCGGCAGCACGCCGCGCACCATGGCGCCGCGCACCGTCTGGTCGAAGGACAGCATGGCCTGTTCGCTCACGTAGGGTGCGGCCGCCTTGACCTCGGGATTCTTCAGCACGGCATCGGCCACCTGCTGCCAGCCGGGCAGTTCGCTGTCGTAGCCGGTCACCTGGATGTGCGAGGCGACACCGAGGATGCGGGTACGCAACTCCTTCTGGAAACCGTTCATCACCGACAGCACCGTGATCAGCGCCGCCACCCCGAGCGCCAGCCCGAAGGTGGAGATCAGGGAAATGAAGGAAATGAAGCCGTTGCGCCGTTTCGCCCGCACATAGCGCAGGCCGAGCAGGATTTCGTAGTTCATGGGGTCGGCATGGTACCGGATGGCGGCACTGCAACCGGCGACACCGTGGCGACCGCCTCCGCCCGTGCGCCTCGCGTCCTGCCGCAAGCCGGGTAAACTGGTGCCATGTCCCTGCACCTCGTCCTGCCCGGCCTGCTCTGGCCCACGACTTCAGCGCTGCCGCCGCCCCGCACACCCGCGCTGTCCCTGCTGCTGGGCCGTGGCCGGAAGACCACGCAAGGCGCCCTGGCACCTGAAGACCTGCTGGCCGGCCTGTTCGGACTGCACGCCGGCGCGCCGTTCGGCGCTCTGCGCCGGGCCGGTGCCGGGGAGGTCGCCGACACGCGCTGCTGGCTGGCAGCCGACGCCTGCCATCTGCGCTTCGCGCGCGACGCGCTGATGCTGACCGCCCGCCCGGACGTCGCCCCGGATGCACAGGAAGCGCTGGCGCTGGCGGCATCGTGGAACGCCCATTTCGCCAGCGCAGGCTGGCTGCATCTGCCGGCCGGAGGCCACGGACACCTGTCGCTGCTGGAGCCGCTTGAGGCGGACACGGTGCCGCCCGGCGCCGCGTTCGGCCGCAAGATCGACGCCTCGATGCCGTCCGGCCGCGACGGCGCGAAGCTGCGCCAGTGGATGAACGAGACACAGATGCTCTTCCACGCCCACCCGGTCAACGCCGCACGCGAGGAAGCAGGACGCCCGACCCTCAACAGTCTGTGGTTCTGGGGGGCCGGCAGCCTGCCGGTACAGGCGCAAGCCCCCTGCATGCAGCTCTGGGCGGATGACGCGCTGGCGCACGGCCTGGCCCAGGCCGCCGGCGTGCGCGCCGCGCCGCTGCCGGACCGTAACGGCGTCGCGCTGCAGGAAGGCAATCTCGTGTTGCTGCAGGACGCGCTCGTGCCGGCCCTTTACCTGGACGCCGCAGCCTGGACCGAGGCGGTCGAAACGCTCGATCGCGACTGGATCGCGCCGGCGGTCGACGCGCTGCGCCGCGGCGACGTGCAGTCGGTCACCGTGCGCCTCAGCGGCGACGAAGCCACCATCGCCGTGACCACCGAACGCCGCGACCTGTGGAAATTCTGGCGCCGCCCGCAGCCCCTGACTCCGAGCCCCCTGCCCCCAGCCCCTGGCCTCTAGAAAAAACAGTGACCCTCATCCTCGACCGTCCCGTTCCCGCACGCAGCGCCGCCCTGCTCGAACAGCAGGGCATCCATCCGCTGCTGGCCCGGCTGTATGCCGCGCGCGGCGTGCAGGACCGCGCACAGATCGACTATTCGCTGAAGGCACTGCTGCCTCCGGACGCACTGACCGGCACCGCCGAAGCGGCGCAGATGCTGGCCGACGCGATCGAGGCGGACGCCCGTCTGCTCATCGTCGCCGACTACGACTGCGACGGCGCCACCGCCTGCGCCATCGGCATCCGCGCGCTGCGTGCGATGGGCGCCAGCGTGAGCTATCTGGTGCCAAACCGCTTCGAGTACGGATACGGACTGACGCCGGAAATCGTCGATCTCGCCGCGCACGCGGAGCCGGACATCATCATCACGGTGGATAACGGCATCGCCAGCGTCGAGGGCGTGGCGCGCGCCAACGAACTGGGCATGTCGGTACTGGTCACCGACCACCACCTGCCGGGCGAGGCACTGCCGCTGGCCGACGTGATCGTGAATCCGAACCAGCCAGGCTGCGCCTTCCCGAGCAAGGCCATCGCCGGCTGCGGCGTCATGTTCTACGTCATGCTGGCGCTGCGCGCCGAACTGCGCCGGCGGGGCGCCTTCGCCGGCCGCGAGGAGCCCAATCTGGGGAATCTGCTCGATCTGGTTGCGCTCGGCACCGTGGCCGACGTGGTGAAGCTGGACCACAACAACCGCGTGCTGGTGACCCAGGGCCTGCAGCGCATCCGCAGCGGCAAGCTCACGCCCGGCCTGCGCGCGCTGTTCGCTGCCGCGGGGCGCGAGCCGGAGCGCGCCACCTCCTTCGATCTCGGTTTCGCCATCGGACCACGGCTCAATGCCGCCGGCCGGCTGTCGGACATGTCGCTCGGCATCGAATGCCTGATCACCGACGACTTCGCGCGCGCGCTGTCGCTGGCACAGCAGCTCGACGCGATGAACCGCGAGCGGCGGGAAATCGAACAGGGCATGCAGGAAGAGGCGGAAGCGCAACTGGCCGGCATCGACATCGGCGAATCGAGATCGCTGGCACTGTTCCACCCGGACTGGCACCAGGGCGTGATCGGCATCGTCGCCTCGCGCGTCAAGGAACGCGCGCACCGGCCGACCATCGCCTTTGCGCGCGGCGGCGAAGGCGAAATCAAGGGCTCCGGCCGCTCGATACCGGGCCTGCACCTGCGCGACGCGCTCGATCTGGTGTCCAAGCGCGAACCCGGACTGATCGTCCGCTTCGGCGGCCACGCGATGGCGGCCGGTCTGACGCTGCGCGAGGACGACTACGCGCGTTTCCGTGACGCCTTCGAACAGGCGGTCACCGACATGGTGGAACCTTCGGCGCTCACCCGCACCATAGAAACCGATGGCGCGCTGGAAGCGTCGCTGATGAATCTGCACGCAGTCATCCTGATGGAAGCCGAAACCTGGGGCCAGGGCTTTCCTCCGCCGGTGTTCGCCGACCGCTTCGAGGTGCGCAACCAGCGTCTGCTCAAGGACAAGCATCTGAAACTGGCACTGGTGAAGGACGGCACGACATTCGACGCCATCTGGTTCAACCGTGCCGAGCCGCTGCCGCCGCGCGTGACTGCCGCCTACCGGCTGGACATCAACGAGTACCAGGGTGTGCGCCGCGTGCAACTGCTGGTGGAACACGCGGAGCCTGCCTGAGCGGCCGCGGGAAGGGCCCTGCCGGCCATGCGGAGCCGGATCGGGCAAGGCAGGTCGGTCGCCAGGTCGCGGAATGACCGAAAATGCTGTCCTCGCCCGGTGCCGGGAGAACGTTCCTCACCACTCGGCCGTACATACTTGCAGGAGAGTTTCCATGTCGCACGACAGATTTTTCCGCCGCGAAATGAGCCGCCGCGACTTTCTCTGGCTGTCCGGCATCGCCGGTGCCGCGGTGACCCTGCCGGCCCTGACCGGCTGTGCCACCGACCCGATCACGGGCAGGAAGGTGCTGGTCGGCATGTCCGAACAGGAGGAGATAGGCATCGACCGCAAGCACTCGGCGCAGCAGTTCTCGGCCGACTACGGCGCGGTGCAGGACGCGGAACTGAACCGCTACGTGAACGAGGTCGAGCAGTCGCTGGCCAAGGGCACGCACCGCCCGGACGTGCCGTACAGCGCGCGCGTCGTCAATGCCAACTACATCAATGCCTACACCTTTCCCGGCGGCAGCATGGCGTGCACGCGCGGCATTCTGCTCGACATGGACAGCGAGGACGAACTGGCGGCGCTGCTCGGTCACGAAACCGGCCACGTGAACGCCCGCCACAGTGCCAAGCAGGCCGGCCGCGGCATGATTGCCCAGGCCGGCGCCCTGGCGGTGAATGTCGCGGTGGCGATGTCCGACTATCGAGGTGCTGCGCCGCTGGCCAATATCGCGAGCCAGGTGGGCGCCAGCGCGCTGCTGGCCGGCTATTCCCGCGCCGACGAGCGCCAGGCGGACGCGCTCGGCCTCGACTACATGACGCGTGCCGGCTACAACCCGGACGGCATGGTGAATCTTATGGACATGCTGCGCAGCCAGCACAAGGAACAACCCAGCCTGCTGCAGACCATGTTCTCGTCCCACCCGATGTCGGACGAACGCTATGCGACCGCCGAGCGCGAAGCGCAGGACGCCTACGGCAGCTTCCGCGGCAAGAAACTGTCGCGCGAGCGCTATATGGACCGCACCGCCGGGCTGCGCAGGATCGCACCTGCGATCAAGTCGCAGCAGGACGGCGAGACGCTGATGGCGAAGAAGTCGCTGGACGAGGCGGAGAAGCGTTTCGCGCGCGCGCTCGAAGTCGCGCCGGACGACTACTGCGGCCATGTGCTGATGGGCAAGTGCCTGCTCGCGCAGAAGGAGTATGCGAATGCCGACCGGCATTTCTCGCGCGCGACCGAAATCTATCCGGGCGAGGGCCAGGCCATGTATCAACGCGGCGTGTCGAAGCTGGCGCTCGGCCGCGCGCCCGAGGCCCTGGCCGCCTTCAACGCATACGACAAGGCCTTGCCCGGCAATCCCACCACCCTCTTCCTCAAGGGCGTGGCCTACGAAACGATGCAGGACAAGCGTGCCGCAAGCCAGCATTACGCCGCCTACATCCGGAGCGGCAACAAGGATGCGCAGGCCCAGTTCGCGTTCCAGCGCCTGCAGGCCTGGGGCATGGTGAAGTAGCCGGCCGGGGCGGGCTTTGCGGCTCGCCGGCGGGTGGGTGCCGATTCCGTTGTCACGCTGCGGTGCGCCTTGTGAGGGCCAACCCGCGGGGTTAGCATCGCGCGGCGTCGTTCTGTCCTGCCCGGGCACCCCCCGGATGCGGGCCGTGCGTCGCGCCCACCACCACGAGGAGGAGTTCCAACCATGTCAGAACAGAACAACAATACTCGATCGGCCCGTCGCAGTTTCCTGGCCAGGGCTGCCGGCACGGCCGCGGGTACGGCAGCCATCGGATTTCCCGGCATTTCCGTTGCACAGTCCCCGATCACGCTGCGCTTCCAGTCGACCTGGCCGGCGAAGGACATCTTTCACGAGTTCGCCCAGGACTACGCCAAGTTGGTCAATGACATGTCCGGCGGCCGCCTGAAGATCGAGGTGCTGCCGGCCGGCTCGGTCGTCAAGGCCTTCGACCTGCTGGACGCGGTCAACAAGGGCACGCTGGACGGCGGCCACGGCGTGATCGCCTACTGGTACGGCAAGAATTCCGCGCTGGCGCTGTGGGGTTCCGGCCCGGCTTTCGGCATGGACGCCAACATGCTGCTGGCCTGGCACGAGTTCGGCGGCGGCAAGGCGCTGCTGGACGAAATCTACAAGAGCCTGAACATGGACGTCGTGTCCTACATGTACGGCCCGATGCCGACCCAGCCGCTGGGCTGGTTCAAGAAGCCGGTCACCAAGGCCGAGGACATGAAGGGGCTGAAGTTCCGCACGGTCGGCCTGTCGATCGATGTGTTTACCGACATGGGCGTGTCGGTCAACGCCTTGCCCGGCGGTGAAATCGTGCCGGCGATGGACCGCGGCCTGCTGGATGCCGCCGAATTCAACAATGCCGCCTCCGACCAGGTGCTGGGCTTCCCGGACGTGTCCAAGGTGTGCATGCTGCAGAGCTTCCACCAGGCCTCGGAACAGTTCGAGATCCTGTTCAACAAGAAGCGCCTCGAAGCGCTGCCGGCCGATCTGCGCAGCATCATCAACAATGCGGTGCCAGCCGCTTCGGCCGAAATGTCCTGGAAGGCGATCGACCGCTACTCGACCGCCTACCAGGAAATGCAGGAAAAGCAGGGCGTCAAGTTCTACAAGACACCGGACCCCATCCTGAAGGCACAGCTTGCCGCCTGGGACAAGGTGACCGAGAAGAAGGCGGCCGAGAACCCCATGTTCAAGAAGGTGCTGGAGTCGCAGCGCGCCTTTGCCCGTCGTACCGCGAAGTGGCAGAACGACACGACGGTGAACTTCAAGATGGCCTACGACCACTTCTTCTCGAAGAAGGGCTGAGGCCGCACCGCTGCAAACGAGCCGGCGCCTCCATGAGGCTTGCCGGCTTTTTTGACTCCAGAAGAAAAGGACGGGCACCTGCAGGTGTCCGCTTGGTGCCATGCAGAAACTTCTCCTGCGCGTAGACCGGTTCAACACGCTGGTCGGCCACGCTTTCGCGTGGACCATAGTCGGGCTCACGCTGCTCATCACCTGGGAGGTCTTCTCGCGCTATGTGCTGAATTCGCCCCACGCCTGGGTGTTCGATGCGACCTATATGCTCTATGGCACGCTGTTCATGATGGCGGGTGCCTACACGCTGGCCACCGGCGGTCACGTGCGCGGCGACGTGCTGTACGGCTTCTTCCGGCCACGCACCCAGGCCACGCTGGACCTCATCCTCTACCTCCTGTTCTTCATTCCGGGCGTGCTCGCGCTGTGCTGGGCGGGCTGGGACTTCTTCAGCGAATCGATGGCGATCAACGAACACTCGTCGGTCACCTCGGATGGCCCGCCCATCTACCCCTTCAAGGCCGTGATACCGCTGGCCGGTGCGGTACTGATGCTGCAGGGCGTGGTCGAGATACTGCGCTGCATCGTCTGCATCCGGCAGGGCGAATGGCCTTCGCGCACGCACGATGTCGAGGAGGTGGACGTCGAGAAGCTGCGCCACATGGTGCATGCCGACCTGCCGGACAACGAAGCGGGAGTGACGAAATGAGAAAGGAACTCCGCTTCGGCTTCGCCCTGATGGCGATCATCGTCGCCGCCACCGCCCTGCTGATGCCGGCGCCGTCCGAATGGACCGGTGGCCATCTCGGCCTGCTCATGCTGGCGCTGGTGGTGGTCGCCATCATGCTCGGCTTTCCGACCGCCTTCACGCTGATGGGCATGGGCGTGCTGTTCGCCTGGCTGGCCTACCGCATGCAGAACCCGGACATCGCCACCCGGCAGACGCTGGACCTGATGGTGCAGCGGGCCTTCTCGGTCATGACCAACGACGTGCTGATCTCGATCCCGCTGTTCGTGTTCATGGGCTATCTGGTCGAGCGCGCGAATCTGATCGAGAAGCTGTTCAAGAGCCTGCATCTGGCGATGGCCCGGCTGCCCGGTTCGCTGGCGGTGGCCACGCTGGTGACCTGCGCCATCTTCGCCACCGCCACCGGCATCGTCGGTGCAGTGGTGACGCTGATGGGTCTGCTCGCGCTGCCCGCCATGCTGCGCGCGGGCTATGACGTGCGCCTGTCGGCCGGTGTGATCACCGCGGGTGGCTGCCTGGGCATCCTGATCCCGCCTTCGGTCATGCTCATCGTCTATGGCGCGACCGCCGGCGTGTCGGTCGTGAAGCTGTATGCGGGCGCCTTCTTCCCGGGCCTGATGCTGGCCGGCCTCTACATGCTGTACGTGATCCTGGTGGCCAAGCTGCGCCCGGACATGGCGCCGCCGCTGCCCGACGCGGAACGCCACGTCGAACTGCCGCCGTCCACGGCAGGGGTGGCGCAGCAGTACGGCACGCGAGCGCTGCCGGCGCTGCTGGCCGCGTTGAAGGGTCCGCGCGACGCCGGTGTGGCCGCCGGTACGATCATGCGCCAGCTGTTCGTCACGCTGCTGCCGCTGGTCGCGGTCGCGGTGGCGCTGGTGGCGATCCATGGCAACCTGACCCAGGCCGATGCGGTGGCTGACGTGCTGCCAGACAGCCTGCAGTCCTTCGACAGCGACTATTCCTCGGGTGGCGATCTGGCCGAACCACCGGCTGACGAAGGCGGCCTACAGGAGCCGCCGGCCGACGAAGGCGGGCTGCAGGAACCGCCTGCAGCCGACGGCCTTGCAGGACCGCCGTCGACCGGCGGAGACCTGGCTGAACCGCCGGGCGCAGAACCCACCGTCGCCGAGCCCGCGGCGCCGTCGCTGGCCGAGCCCGCGGCTGCCGCGGCTCCGGCCGCGTCGGCAGAGGCGGCCGGGGCGAAATCGGCACCGCGCGGCTTCTGGATCGCAGTGGCCGTGTGCGCGGCGCTGCTGGTCGCCTACTACGCGATGCTGAGCTTCGAGCGGCTGGAAATCTTCAAGATGCTGCTGTCGTCCTTTTTCCCGCTGGCCGTGCTCATCCTGGCGGTACTCGGCACCATCGTGTTCGGTCTGGCCACGCCGACCGAGGCTGCAGCCGTCGGTGCGTTCGGCGGTGTATTGCTCGCGGCCGCCTATGGACAGCTCAACTTCGGCGTGGTGAAGGAATCGGTATTCCTGACCGCCAAGACTTCGGCCATGGTGTGCTGGCTGTTCGTCGGCAGCGCCATCTTCTCCGCCGCGTTCGCGCTGCTGGGCGGACAGGAACTGGTGGAGAAGTTCGTACTGTCGCTGGATCTGACGCCGATCCAGTTCATGATCCTGGCGCAGTTCATCATCTTCGTGCTGGGCTGGCCACTGGAGTGGACGGAAATCATCGTCATCTTCATGCCCATCTTCATTCCGCTGCTGGCGCACTTCAACATCGACCCGCTGTTCTTCGGCCTGCTGGTTGCCATCAACCTGCAGACCGCCTTCCTGTCGCCTCCGGTGGCAATGTCGGCTTTCTACCTGAAGGGGGTGGCGCCGGCACACGTGACGCTGAACCAGATCTTCGCCGGCATGCTGCCCTTCATGGGCATACAGGTGATCGCGCTCATCCTGCTTTACCTGTTCCCGGGCATCGGTCTGTGGCTGCCCGGCTATCTGTACAACTGATCGCAGCGGTACAGAAGATCCGACGACGGCGCTGCGGCGCCGTCGTTTTTTGCGCCGCAACGTAGAATCCTCCCGATGCTCTCCACCGAACACACCCGCCTGCTGATCCGCCTGCGCTGGACCGCCTTCTTCCTGCTCGCCGCCGCTTACGTGCTGGTGTTCTTCCACCGCACCGCGCCGGCGGCCATCGCCGGCGAACTGGCGCGCGATTTCGACGTCGGCCCCGCCTCGCTCGGCGCACTCGCGTCGAGCTATTTCTGGATCTACATGGTGATGCAGATTCCGACCGGGGTACTGGCCGACACCCTCGGGCCGCGCCGCATCGTCGCGCTCGGCGGGCTGGTCGCCGGCATCGGCTCCATCGTGTTCGCGCAGGCCGACAGCCTCACGATGGCCGTGGTCGGGCGCACGCTTGTCGGCTTCGGCGTTTCCTTCCCCTTCATCGCGCTGCTCAAGATCAATGCCGCCTGGTTTCCGGAAAGCCGCTTCGCGACGCTGAATGGCATCACCATGTTCATCGGCAATCTGGGCGCAGCGAGCGCAGCGCTGCCGCTGGCCTGGGTGGTCACGCTGGTGTCCTGGCGCACGGTGTTCGTGGCCCTTGGCGTGCTGTCCATGCTGCTTGCCCTGCTCACCTGGCTGCGCGTGCGCGACCGTCCGGAAGACGCAGGTCTGCCTACGATGCGCGAACTGGACGGCAGACCGGCCCACCCGCCGATGCCGGTCGGCGACTGGAAGGCAGGGCTGCGCCGCGTGGCGTCCAACCCCGCGAGCTGGCCCGGCCTGTTCGTGAATGCCGGCATCGCCGGCAGCCTGTTCTCGTTCGCCGGGCTGTGGGGCGTGCCCTATCTGATGGCGGCACACGGCATGGAACGCGCGGTCGCGGCGCAGCACACTACGCTGCTGCTGGTCGTGTTCGCGTGCAGCTGCCTGCTCATCGGCCGCCTGTCCGACCACCTTCAGCGGCGCAAGCCGGTCATGCTCGCCTATGCCGCCGTCTATGTCGCCGGCTGGGTACCGTTTGCGCTGGGCATCCCCTTGCCGCCGGTTGCGAGCTACGCCGCATGCGCGCTGATCGGCGCATCCGCCGCCGCCTTCTCGCTGACCTGGGCCTGCGCCAAGGAGGTAAACCCGCCGGCGCTGTCCGGCATGGCCACCAGCCTGGTGAATGTCGGTTGTTTTCTCGGCGCGGCGCTGCTGCAGCCGCTGGTCGGCTGGGTGATACAGCTCACCGCACCGTCCATTGCCGAAGCCACGCCGCAGGCGGTGACCGACGGCATGCGCGTGCTTCTGCTGGCTGCGGCGAGCGGCCTGATTGCAGCCTGCTTCGTCCGCGAAACGCGGGGCCGCAACCAGACGGAACAGACTTGATGGACGCCCTGATCGGCCTGATGGTGCAGGTGATGCTGCCACTGTCGCTGCTGGTCGCGGCCGGCGGCTGGTGGGCGGCGCGCATGGGCGAGGGCAACGACGCGGCCTTGTTGCGCGGCCAGCTCAACCGGCTGGTGCTCTATCTGTTCTACCCGGCCATCCTGTTCGCGGTGGCGGCCAGCACGCCGATCAGCCCCGATCTGCTCACCGTGCCGCTGCTGGTGGGCATCGGCACGCTGGCCAACGGCGCCCTGCTCTACCTTCTGCTCTGGAAGACCCGGCTGGGCGCGAATCTGCACGACACCACGCGCGCCGCCATCATGCTGGGCGGCATGTTCGGCAACACCTTCAATGTCGGCGCGCCGGTGCTGGAGTTCTTTTTCGGTCAGGGCGCGATGCGCTACGCCATCTTCAACGACATGTTCATGACCATGCCTTTCGTATGGACGCTGGGCGTGTGGATCGCCACCCGCCTCGGTTCGCACGCGGAAGGCGAGCGGCCGGACGTGCTGCACACCGTGCTGATGATGCCGCCGATCTGGGCCTTCGTGCTCGGCCTGGGCGCGCAGTACACCGGACTGGCCTACCCGCCGCTGGTGCAGGCGGCCCGCTTCGTCGGCCAGGCGGCGATTCCGGTCATCATCTTCGTGCTCGGCATGACCATCCCCTGGCGCCGGCTGGTGCCGCGCCGGGAAATCCTCGTCGCGTCGGGCGTCAAGCTGCTGGGCGCGCCACTGCTGATCTGGGGGCTGGTGCTGCTGGTGTCCGATGCGCCGAACGAGGCGCAACGCGCCTCGCTGGTCGAGTGCGCCACGCCCACCTTCATGACCTCGCTGCTGCTGGCCGAGCGCTTCAAGATCGACGCCGCGGCCTCGGCGTTGCTGATCGGCTGGAGCACGCTGCTGTTCTGGCTGTCACTGCCGCTGCTGATGGCGCTGGGTCTGTTCGGCTGATCCGGCCCGCTTGAGCACGCCGTCCGCAACGCGCCGACCGAGCACCAGGCCGTCCTCGTTGTCGTGGCGGAAATGGATGCCGCCGTACAGGCGCGACATCGCCGCCTCTTCCGCTTGCGCAGTGAAGCGCTCCGCACGCTCCGGCATGTAGTGCGCGAGCACCCGGGCAG
>CAZKRN010000029.1:0-60205 GCA_964555165.1 uncultured Methyloversatilis sp.
TTGCTCCCCTCTCCCGCATCAGCGGGAGAGGGGCCGGGGGTGAGGGCAACGGCGGTGATCGGCGTTCGGCGTGCGATGTGCGGCCGCCGCCCTCACCCGGCGCTGCGCGCCACCCTCTCCCGCTGATGCGGGCGAGGGTTGGAAGGCGCCGGCCCCGTGGTGCGGCGTCCTTCTCCCGAGTGCTTGCAGGCCGACACGTGATCCTGCTCAAACGAGGCGTGTCGCGGGTTGCTCATGATGAAGGTCTCTGTACTGCTGGAGTCCGCTCATGAGCCGCATCGTTGTCATCCAGGGGCACCCGGAATCTCGGCCCGGACTGCTGCGCGCGCTGGCCGACAGCTATGTTGCCGCCGCACGCGAGGCCGGGCATGTGGTGAGCGTGATCGACGTGAGCCGGCTCTCCTTTCCGCTGCTGCGCTCCAAAGACGCATGGTCGGTGCCGGCGCAGGGGGACATTGCCCAGGCCCAGTCTCTGATTGCCGGGGCCGGACATCTGGTGGTCTTCTTTCCGCTCTGGCTGGGTACGCTGCCGGCGATGCTTAAGGCGTTCTTCGAGCTCGTGTTCTGCCCGGGATTCGCCATCGGCGAAGGACGCGGACGCCAGCCCTTCACACCTCTGCTGACCGGTCGCTCGGCACGGCTGGTGGTGACCATGGGCATGCCTGCCTGGCTGTTCCGGACCTTCTATCTGGCGCACGGCGTGAGGTGCTTCGAGCGCAACATCCTGCAGTTCGTCAGTATCCGGCCGGTGCACAGCACACTGATCGGCAGTGTCGATGCGATGACCGACGCCAGCCGCGCGCGCTGGCACGCACGGATGCGGCGTCTTGGCCGCGACGCGGACTGAACCGGTTCAGGTGCGCAACAGCCTTACCTGCCTGAACCATCCGCCGAAGGCCGCCGCCTGGTCGCTGACGACGCCGAAAGGCAGACCGTCGAGAACGTCTTCGAGCACGACGTCGAGCCGGGTGGCGATGCGGCCGGCCAGCGGCGACAGCAGACGCCGCAGCGGGGCAGGGCGACCGCGACGCAGGAACTTGTCGAGCACCAGCGCCGCGCCGCCGGGGCGCAGCACGCGCGCCGCCTCGCGCAGGCAGGCGGCGCCGTCGGGCACCACGGCGACGATCAGGTGCAGCACCACGCAATCGAACTGCGCGTCGGCAAAGGGCAGGCGCATGGCGTCGCCGCGGACGGCAAGATAGTTCAGGCCGGACGCGCGCGGCAGGCTGCGTGCGAGCATGGCCGCATTGAAGTCGACCGCGGCGTAGCGATGCCCGGCCGGAAGATGGGGCAGATCCAGACCGGTGCCGACACCGACCAGCAGCACGTCGGACGCCGTGCGCGGCAGATGCTCGAGACTGGCCCGGCGCGCACGGCGCGAGGCGGCCGCAACCACGCCGTCATAGATCGGCGCGAGGCGCGTGTAGGACGAGGCGAGCGACATCGCCCCGCGGCTCAGTGCAGTACGCGCGGCATGGCCAGCGTGAATTCGGGAATGTCGGCCTCGAACTGTGTACCGTCCTCGGCCACCATCTGGTAGCCGCCGCGCATGGTGCCGACCGGGGTATTCAGCGCGCAGCCGCTGGTGTATTCGAACTTCTCGCCGGCTTTGAGCAGCGGTTGCTGGCCGATGACGCCGAGGCCGCGCACTTGCTGTTCGGTATCGTTGGCGTCGCGGATGATCCAGTGCCGGCTGATCAGTTGTGCCGGCACCGTGCCGCTGTTGGCGATGCTGACCGTGTAGGCGAACACGAAGCGGTTGTCCTCGGGATCGGACTGGTCTTCGATATAGCGTGCCTGCACGCTCACCGTCACTTCGTATTTTTTCGATTCGGCCATGACTGCTATTTAACCGAACTCGGGTGACGCGGCAAGCGTCGATTTTGCCGGCGGGTAGATGCGTCGCCTCTGCGCACCTGGCTGGCGAGGTTCGCGGAGGGCAGGCCTGCGGACGGCAAGCCGGCCCGACCCGATACAATCGCGACTTCGACCTTCGGAGCCGCACCGTGAGCACCACCAATCTCGAGTATCTGATCGCCCCCAGCATCCTGTCGGCGGACTTCGCCGAACTCGGCCGGGAAGTGCGCAACGTCATCGCCTCGGGCGCCGACTGGATCCATTTCGACGTGATGGACAACCATTACGTGCCCAACCTGACCATAGGCCCGCTGGTGTGCCAGGCGCTGCGCCCGCACACCGAGGCGGTGATCGACGTGCACCTGATGGTGAAGCCGGTGGACCGCATAGTTCCCGATTTCGCGAAGGCTGGCGCCAACGTGATCACCTTCCACCCGGAAGCGTCCGAGCACGTCGACCGCACGCTGTCGCTGATCCGCGACCACGGCTGCCAGGCCGGCCTGGTGTTCAACCCGGCCACGCCGCTGCACTACCTCGACCACGTGATGGACCGCCTCGACCTCGTGCTGCTGATGTCGGTGAACCCGGGTTTCGGCGGCCAGAGCTTCATTCCGTCGTCGCTGGACAAGCTGCGCGCGGTGCGCGCCCGGCTCGACGAATACGTGTCGCGCACCGGCCGTCACATCCGGCTGGAGATCGACGGTGGCGTCAAGATCGACAACATCGCCGAGATCGCCCGCGCCGGCGCCGACACCTTCGTTGCCGGTTCGGCCGTGTTCGGTGCCGGCAAGGACAGCGACCCGCACCGCTACGACAGCGTGATCGCGGCGCTGCGCGAGCAACTGGAAGCGGTCTGAGCATGGTGCAGCGTTTCGCGGTCGCCGCCATCACCTTCGATCTGGACGGCACCTTGCTCGACACCGTGCCCGACCTCGCCGCCGCAGCGCAGGATATGGCGGCCGGACTGGGCATCCCGCCTCGCCGCGAGGACGAGGTGCGCGTGTTCGTCGGGCGCGGCATTCCGAATCTGGTCGAACGCTGCCTCGGCGAGCGGGCGCAGGACGCGGCCTTCCTGCAACAGGCGATCGAGGTGTTCAAGCGCTGCTACCGTGCGCGCAACGGCGAGCGCGCCGTGCCCTACGACGGCGCGCACGACACGCTGGCGGCGCTGCAGGCGGCCGGCTTCAGGCTGGCCTGCGTCACCAACAAGGCCATGGACTTCACGCGGCCGCTGCTCGAACAGATGCGCATGACCCGCTACTTCGGCAGCGTGGTCGGCGGCGACACCCTGCCGCAGAAGAAGCCGGACCCCGCACCGCTGCTGCACGCGGTGCGCGAACTGGGTGTGGCGCCGTCGGCCGCGCTGCATGTCGGCGACTCGTACAACGACATCGACTGCGCGCGCAATGCCGGCATTGCGGTGCTGGGCGTGCCCTGGGGCTACAGCGAAGGGCGCGTGCTGGACGCAAAAGATTGCGATGGGCTACTATCGTCGCTCTCCGATCTGCTCTCGCGGGTCGCACTTCCGACCGAACACTGAATGGACAGCCCGAATTCCAAGGAGACACCCGCCCGCAGCCGCGCGCCCGCGCCCCTGCACGGGTACCTGTGGCGCGCCGCCTGAGTCCGCTCCCGGTCAGGCGCGCGCGGTGATGTCGCGGCGCCCGTTCAAACCCCGCTCTCCGGTCTGTCCATGAATCAAGATCAATTCGAGGCGCTTGCACGCGCCGGCTACAACCGCATTCCCGTGTCGCGCCAGGCGCTGGCCGACCTCGACACGCCGCTGTCCGCCTATCTCAAACTGGCCGATGTACCGTATTCGTATCTGCTGGAATCGGTGCAGGGCGGCGAGCGCTGGGGCCGTTACTCGATACTGGGTCTGCCGGCGCAGACACGCATCGTCGTGCGCCGCGACCGGATCGAGGTGCTGCGTGACGACGCGGTCATCGAGCGGGCGGAAAGCAGCGATCCGCTGGCCTTCGTCCAGACCTTCCTCGGTCGCTACCGCGTGCCCGACCTGCCGGGCCTGCCGCGTTTTTCCGGCGGCCTGGTCGGCTATTTCGGCTACGACGTGGTGCGCTATGTCGAGCACCGCCTTGCCGCCGGCTGGGACAAGGCCGACCCGCTGGGCGTGCCGGACATCCATCTGCTGCTGTCGGACGAGCTGGCGGTGTTCGACAACCTGTCCGGCCGGCTCACCTTCATCGTCTATGCCGATCCGGCGAAGCCGGAGGCGCTGGTCAACGCCCATCTGCGGCTGGAGGCCCTGACCGCGCGCCTGCGCTCGCCGCTGCGCGAGCCGGATACCCCGCGCGGCGAATCGGTGGCGGCCGAATCCGGGTTCGGCCACGACGCGTACTGCGCCGCGGTGGAGAAGGCGAAGCGCTACATTTTCGACGGCGACATCATGCAGGTGGTGCCGTCGCAGCGCATGAGCAAGCCGCTGGCGACCACGCCGATGGCGGTCTATCGCGCACTGCGCGCGCTGAACCCGTCGCCCTACATGTATTTCTTCAATCTGGGCGACACCCACATCGTCGGCGCCAGCCCGGAAATCCTGGCCCGCCTCGAAGGCGACAAGGTGACCGTGCGGCCGATCGCCGGTACCCGCAAGCGCGGTGCCACGCCCGAGGAAGATCGCGCGCTGGCCGACGATCTGCTGTCGGACGAGAAGGAACGCGCCGAGCACATCATGCTGGTCGACCTCGGCCGCAACGACCTCGGCCGCGTCGCCGCCACCGGCACGGTCGAGGTGACCGACCGCATGGTGGTCGAGAAGTACTCGCACGTGATGCACATCGTCAGCAATGTCGAAGGCGTGCTGAAGCCGGGCCTGACCGCGATGGACGTGCTGCGCGCTACCTTCCCGGCCGGCACCGTCAGCGGCGCGCCCAAGGTGCGGGCGATGGAAATCATCGACGAGCTGGAGCCGGTCAAGCGCGGCATCTATTCCGGCGCCGTCGGCTACCTCGGCTTCAACGGCGGCATGGACGTCGCCATCGCGCTGCGCACCGCGGTGATCAAGGATGGCGTGCTGCACGCCCAGGCCGGCGGCGGCGTGGTGATGGATTCGACACCCGAAGGCGAATGGCAGGAAACGCTGAACAAGGCACGCGCCGTGCTGCGCGCGGCGGAGCTGGCCGAGGCCGGGCTGGTGCGGGAGAACTGACATGCTGTTGATGATCGAAAAGCGGCATCGCAATCCGACAGCATCCGGCAACACCCGATACCCAACGTAAAGCCTAGCATTCATGGGCTTTTAGTGTCCGGTAGCAATCGGCATAGTCCATTGCCATCCGAAGAAAATGCGGGTATCGTGGCGGGTATCAAGTCCCGATACCCGCTGCCATGCCCCTGACAGATAGCCAAATTCGCAACGCCAAGCCCGGCGAAAAGCCGATCAAGCTGACCGACGGCGGCGGGCTATATCTGGAAGTGCGACCGACCGGCGCGAAGCTGTGGCGCTACCGCTACCGCATCGCGGGCAAGGAAAACGTCTTTGCCGTCGGGGAGTATGTCCAAGCCCCAAGCGGCGAAACCAAAGAGCAAACCCAATCCCGGCGCAATGCGGGGATGCTGACACTTTCCGAGGCGCGGGCAAGGCGCGAAGAGTGCCGGGCGCTGGTGAAGCAAGGCATTCACCCGGCGCACTATCGGCAAGCGGCGCGAATGGAGCAATCCGCCAGAAACGCGAACACCTTTGAAGCCGTGGCGCGGGAATGGATAGCCAAGAAAAAGCCGGGGTGGACACCCTACTACCTGCGCCAAGTCGAGCGGTTCCTAGAGGCGGACGTTTTCCCCTACGTCGGCAACCTGCCCATTCGCAACGTGACGGCGGCGCACCTGTTGGAAATCGTGCGGCGCGTGGAAGGGCGCGGCGCGGAAACCGTGGCCTTGCTGGTGCGGCAATGGGCATCGGCCATCTTCCGCTATGCCGTGGCAACCCTGCGGGCGGACATTGATCCAGCGGCGGCACTACGGGGCGCGATCCATCGGCCCAAGGTGGTGCATCGCAAACCCATGACCCGCGACCAAGTAGCCGACTTCGTGAAGGCACTGGAAGGCTATGCGGGGTATCGGACAACGGTTATCGCCTTGCGCCTGATGCTGCTGACCTTCGTTCGCACCGTGGAATTGCGAGGGGCGCTATGGGCGGAAATTGACCTTGACCGGGCGGAATGGCGCATCCCTGCCGAGCGGATGAAGATGCGGGAGCCGCACATTGTTCCCCTGTCGCGGCAAGCCGTGGAATTGCTGCGCGAACTGCATACCCATACCGGCGGGCGCGGGATGCTGTTCCCCAATTACCGCAACCCGAAAACCTGCATGACGGCAACAACATTGAATCGGGCGCTGGAACGCATGGGCTTCAACGGCAAAGACAGCATCGGCTTTTCGGCGCATGGCTTCCGGGCGACGGCTTCAACCATCCTGAATGAAATCGGCTTTCGGCCTGACGTGATCGAACGCCAGTTAGCCCATGCCGAGCGCAACAAGGTAAGGGCCAGCTACAACCAAGCCGAATATCTGGAAGAGCGGCGGGCCATGATGCAGCAATGGGCAGACCTGACCGACGAAATGGCAAAGGATGACGACAAGGTGACGCCGATCAAGAAAGCGGCGGCATAAAGGTTTGCCGCGCCTAGCCCGACGGGGCGAAAACCGGGACACCCTTACCCGGCTGGCGTGGCACCCAATCAAGGGCGGCGCGAAAGGGCGCGATGATGGATTTTCCGGCATATGTCCCGGCGGCAGTCCGGGCGCACATAACGACACTGATCGAGGGTGATTCTCGGGAGCCGCAAGGATGGGCGGCATCCTTGGCGAGTGCCGAGCGCCAGCTAGCCGAAATCGAAGGCGCGATAGAAAGCAAGACCCGGCGCGGCGAACATGAATATCTGCCGAGTCTGAGAATACAAAAGGCCGAAGCGGGAGCGCATCGGGACATGCTGGCGGGCGAAGTGGATTGCTTGCGACGGCTGGCGCACGATGCGCGGATGCGCGATGCCTTCGCGCTACTGACCCGCGAATTTACCGACGATGGGCAATGGCGCAATTTCACTTATGCGGCATGGGCGGCGCGGGTAGATTTTGCGAAATACCGCGACCGATTGAGGCGAGCGGCGGAACTGAAAGGCGAGATCGCCGACGCGGCGGAAACGCTGGCGAAGCTGATCCACCAGTTTGCGGACACCGGCATTAGCGGGCCAAGCGAGCTTTATTCAATCCCCGAACTACTGCGGCAAACCGATAACCATGAAATGCAGGGGCATAACCTGGCTATGTGGCGATCCATGCGGCGGCATGTTTTAGGCGACCTGCCAAGGGAGGATGCTCCAGAAGTCAAGCCAGCGGAAGGAAGCGGCGAACCGCCGACCGTGGAAATAGTGAGGGTATTTCTCGCACCGGGAGAGAAAGCGGAAATCGACCCGGTAGAAGAGGCGCGGAATATGCTGCGCTACGCATGGGGAACCGCCCCCGACTTTTCCGCATTGCTTGGAACGATGGCGAATGCGGCGCGAGCTTTCAAGCCGAGCGAAACCGGGATGATTGGCGCGGCGATTGAGTCCCGGCAGCGAAGCCCGAAAACCGAATACTTGCGGGCCTTCGGGAACCTGCTGACCGATGTTCATAGATTCGCACTGACAACGCCAACCATGCAGGCAATGGCAATCGTGGCGAATGTCGTTATCAACCTGCCCGACGTTGACGTGACCTATGACGACGTGCGGAAAGCCCTTGCAAAGCTAGGCGGTGAGCGGCTGGAAAACTCGGGCGAAAAATAGCGGGCGACTTTTCCAGAATGGCGGAAAACTCAACCCCTGAAAACCTGCGGAGTATCTTCGATTTGCATTAGCGGAAAAAGGAGGATGCACCCGTTCCCACTTGGATAAGGACGGATGCAAATGAACTACCAACTTCCTGAAACCGGCTTTCTTCGCTTGCCGCAAATCATTGGCGACCCCAAAGCGGAACCGCCAATTCCCCCGATCATCCCGGTAAAAAAATCCTGCTGGTGGGATGGCGTCAAATCCGGGCGCTTCCCCAAGCCGGTAAAACTTGGGCCGCGTGTGACCGCGTGGCGAGTCGAGGATATTCGCGCCCTGATTGCATCGGCATAAGGGGGCGGGCCATGACCAAAAACAACAAGGGCCGCGCCCCCAAGCGGAACGCGACCCCAAAGACTACCGATAGCCACAATCATACCGGAAGCGACCCGCTGATAGGCTGGTTCAATCTCGCCAAGCCTTCACGCAATCGCCAGCAAAAGCGCGGCTGGCAGAGAGGGGCGCGGAAATGAAGCCCCCTATCGTGACCGGGCAATGCGCCCAAGTGCTGACCTTGATTCGCCAGCATCAACCCTTGCTGTCGTTCGTGCTGACTGCCGACCATGCGATCCCCGAAGCGGCGGCGCGTGTGCATGATCTGCGCTGCATGGGCTGGAACATCATTACCCGGATTGTGCCGTCGGTGAAGTTTCGCGGGCGCATCCGGCGCAATGCTGCGCTGTATTCGCTTGGGGTTCCCGAGTGGCCTTATCCGGGCTTTGTCACGGGCAAGGAAGGGGGCGGCAATGTCGAATGATCTTGACCGCATCCGCGAAGCCCTGCAATTCATTGACCCAAGCGACCGCGAAACATGGCTACGCATGGGCATGGCGATCAAGTCCGAACTTGCCGACACCGGCTTTGACCTGTGGGAAGCGTGGAGCCTGCAAGCCGAATCGTTCAACACCAAGGATGCACGGGACGTGTGGAAGAGCATCCGGGCGGGCGGCAAGGTGACTATCGGGACACTGTTCTATGAGGCGAAGGCGAACGGCTGGCGCGATGATGGAATGCACCAGAAACCGACACCGGAAGAGCTTGCCGAGCGGCGGCGCATTGCAGCGGAACGGGCCGCGCAAGAGGAAGCCGAGATAGCCCGCGAACGCGCCGACACGGCGAAGAAAGCGGCGGCGATCCTGAAGGCGGCGGCTGAAGCGAAAGCCGACCATCCCTACCTTTCGCGCAAGCGGGTTTCCCCTGTGGCAACCCTGCGAGAGATTGACGCGGGCGCGGCGGTGGCGATCTTGGGCTATCCCCCGAAGTCGGGCGGCGATCAACTGGCCGGGCGCTTGCTGGTGGTTCCCGTCAAGCAAGGCGATGGCATATCAACGCTGGAACTGATTGACGGCGACAAGCGCAAGGCGGCACTGGCCGGGCGCGGTAGCAAGGTGGGCGGGTATTGGGCAACCGAACGCCTGCCCGATGGCGACGGCAACGGCTTGACCCTGCTGATAGGTGAAGGCGTGGCGACCGGGCTATCCGCATCGGAAGCAACCGGACACCCTGCCATTGCCGCGCTATCGTCGGGCAACCTGCCAGCGGTGGCGAAGGCGATGCGCGAACGCTACCCGGCGGCGGCGCTGGTGATTCTGGCTGATCTGGTGAAGGCGACCGGCGAACCCGATCCCCATGCAATCGAGGCCGCAAAAGTCGGCGGTGGCAGGACGGCAATCCCTGACTTCGGAAGCGACCGCGATCCCGACATGACGGACATGAATGACATGGCCGTGATATGCGGGCCGGAAGCCGTAGCGCGGGCCATAGCGAACGCAACGGCACCGGCAAGGGGTGAGCATCAACCCGGCGACGATGACGCGCCAGCGGGCGAATATGCGCGGGACGTGAGCCTGATCCGGGCCAGTGACGTAACACCCGAAGCGATTGCCTGGCTTTGGAATGGCTGGCTGGCGGCGGGCAAGATGCACGTCTTTGGGGGCGCACCAGGCACCGGCAAGACGACGATTAGCATGGGACTAGCGGCGACCGTGACAACCGGCGGACGCTGGCCGGATGGCACCCGATCCATTGCCGGGAATGTCGTTATATGGAGCGGCGAGGATGATCCCGCCGATACCCTGATTCCCCGGCTGGCGCTGTCGGGCGCTGATCTGTCCCGCGTCTATTTCATCGCCGACATTCGGGAAGGCAACGAGCGGCGATCCTTCGACCCTGCCCGCGATATGGAACCGCTGCGGCGCAAGCTGGCAGAAATCGGCGGCGTGCGACTGCTGATCGTTGATCCTGTCGTTTCGGCCATTGCCGGGGACAGTCACAAGAATGCGGAAGTGCGGCGCGGGCTGCAACCGCTGGTTGATCTGGCCGGTTCGATGCGCTGCGCCTTGTTGGGCATCACGCACTTTTCCAAGGGAACCGGCGGGCGCGATCCGGTAGAGCGATTGACCGGAAGCCTGGCCTTCGGCGCACTGGCCCGCGTGGTGTTGGTGGCAGCGAAGCACCAGGAGGAAGGCGAGGATGGGCGCACCGTGCGGCTTTTCTGCCGGGCGAAATCGAACATCGGGCCGGATGACGGCGGCTTTGAATACGACTTGCACCAGGCCGAATTGAAAACGCATCCGGGCATCTTCGCATCGTCTGTGCTGTGGGGCGAGGCGGTGGAAGGCGCGGCGCGGGAACTGTTGGCGACGGCGGACGCGACCGGCGACGATGGCGAGGGCGGCACCCTGGCCGATGCCAAGCGATTCCTTGCCGACTTGCTGGCGGATGGGCCGCTACCAACCAAGACCATCAAGGCGGATGCGGATGGCGCGGGGTATTCCTGGGCAACGATCCGGCGGGCGCAAAAGGCGCTTGGGATTGAGCCAGCGAAGGAAGGCATGAAAGCCGGATGGGTATGGCGAATGCCTGGGCAGGATGCCGCGAAAGCGATCCTTGAAAACGCGAAGATGCTCAAAAATCCCGAAGATGCCCAACAAAAAGAGGTGAGCACCTTCGGAGAAATTGAGCACCTTCGGGGTAATCCGGGCGCGGTGGAGGTGGAGATATGACCCCGGCGACCATCATCCGCGAGGCGCAAGCGGACGGGGTGAGACTGGCGCTTTCCCCTGCTGGCACCATCAAGGCGACCGGCGACGGCGCGGCGGTGAATCGCTGGCTGGCCGTGATCCGTGAGCGCAAGGCGGAAATCATCGAAGCCCTGAAAGTCGGCGCTGGCGACACGGCGACCGCTTCCCGCTGGTGGTTGATCCACTACCCCGACCGCGATCCGCTGGAAGTGGCCTGCTGTCCCGAGGCGACCCATGCCGACATTCTGGAACGGCACCCGGACGCGGTAGCGGCGGAACCCTTTACCCCGACCATCCGGCAACCATCGGCACCCCTGACCGCCAGCGAAGAAACGGCGATCCGGGCATGGCTGGCACTGATCGAGGAAACAGACCCGGCGACCATTGCCGAAGTGATCGGCCAGTGCCAGCGGGATGCGGATGCGCGGGACTACTTCACCGGGCGGGCGGCGGCGGAACTGCCGAAGCCTGACCCCTTCCCTGATGACCGGCGCACCTGCGACCAATGCGCGAACCTGATAGCCCGGCGATGCCAAGCGGCGAAGCGTGGCGAGATTGTGGCGAGCCGGAACTATGAACCAATCCGCGACCTACCCCGGCGCTGTGAAGGCTATGCACCGGGGGCGGACGATCCAGATAGGCGGCATGGCCGGGAACGCTGGCCGGGACTGATCCAGAAAAGGGGCGAATGATGGCGAGCAAGCCGAAAAAACCGGCGGCACCGGAAGCCGAGAAATACCCGCGAAAAACTGTTACCTGCCAGTCCGGGCCGAGTATTGATGAGCAAGGGCGCAACTACGCGAAGCTAATCACGTCGGCGGAACTGGCGGCGTATCGAGTCATAGGCGTGATGCAACCGAAGAATCTGGCCGATGAAATTGACACCCCTACATTGCTGGCAACCTTGCGCGACCAAGCGGCGGCGGTTCAAACCGGCGACCTGGCCCATGCTGAGGCGATGCTGATAAATCAGGCATCTTCGCTGCAAGCATTGTTTGTGCGGCTTACCGAGCGGGCAATGGAGCAAACCCAAATGCCGAACCTTGAGGGATTCATGCGGCTGGCGCTACGGGCGCAATCGCAATGCCGCGCAACAATGGAAACACTGGCCGCGATCAAGAACCCGCCGATTGTCTATGCCCGACAAGCGAACGTGACAACCGGGCCGCAACAAATTAACAACGGCACGGCGGCACCGACGCGGGCGCGGGAAATCGAAACCGAGCAAACCCAACTATCAGGGGGAATCCATGAGCTACTACCGGACACCCGAGCATCGGGCTATGCGAGCCGAGTTAATCCGGCGCTGGAAACCATGGGAGAAATCGACCGGGCCGAAATCCCCCGAAGGTAAAGCGCGATCCGCAATGCGCGGCTTCAAAGGTGGGACGCGGGAAATGCTGCGCGAATTGGGGCGGATGCTGCGAGAGCAAGCCGAAGCCCTGGAACGCATCGGCTAGAAAGTCGGCGCTGGCGGGACGGCGCTTTGCAACTGGCGACCCTGACAGCGAAGCGCCAGCGGAGCGAAGCAACACCCTTGCGCCATGCAGTGAAGGCGCGGACGCGCTGAATAGCGGGGTGAGCGGCGAAGGGGCGCAAGACATAACAGACCATTACCCGAACCCGAAGGGCGCGAAGCGATGGGCAACCAAGCGAAGCCCTGCGAAGCGACTGGCACATTTTGGGTAATGCGCTGTTATGTTGAATCGCTAGCGATTTACCCCGTAGCCGCGCATCGTTCAACTGACTATGAACACCGGGCGCAAGGGCGGCGGCGGTTCAGACACCCCCGACGGTAGCCCCTGCAAGCCGCAAGCTGGCGAGCGGCTTTATCGCTGGCCTGCGCTGTGGCGAAGCGGGGCGGGTTAGAAGGGACGGCGGTAGCGGGAGAGAAAGAGCCGATGGCAAAGCCTTCGGCGTGGTTCAGTCAGTGACACGGTAGCGAAGGCGCGGGGCTTGCTGTTTCTGGTGCAAGCGCCGTGACTGAGCGGTGCGGGGGTGGTTTGAGTCGGGGCTGATATGGGGGACAATAGCGGCTTTCGTGCATTCGGTTCCAGACCATCGGCGCGGGGGTATCAAAAGAAATAGCGGGTATCTCAGCGGGTATCAAGGCTGATTCACTGGAATCATAGCCATACAGAACAAAAGGATAGCCGCGATATGCTGCTGATGATCGACAATTACGACTCCTTCACCTACAACCTCGTGCAGTACTTCGGCGAGCTCGGTGAGGATGTGCGCGTGTTCCGCAATGACGAGATCACGCTGGAACAGATCGACGCACTCAAGCCTGACCACATCGTGGTATCGCCCGGCCCCTGTTCGCCGAACGAGGCGGGGGTATCGGTGCCGCTGATCAAGGCCTTCGCCGGCAAGTACCCCATCCTCGGCGTGTGCCTCGGCCATCAGAGCATCGGTGCGGCCTTCGGCGGCGATGTGGTGCATGCCAAGGTGGTGATGCACGGCAAGACGGCGGCCATCCACCACCTCGACAAAGGCATGTTCCGCGGTCTGCCCAACCCCTTCACCGCCATCCGCTACCACTCGCTCGCGGTGTCGCGCGACACGCTGCCGGACTGCCTGGAAGTGACCGCCTGGACCGACGACGGCGAAATCATGGGCATGCGCCACAGGACGCTGGCGGTCGAAGGCGTGCAGTTCCACCCGGAATCCATCCTGACCGAGCACGGTCACCGGATGCTGAAGAACTTCCTCGACGAGTGGAGGGCCGGCGCATGAGCTTTACTCCGAAGCAGGCGCTCGAACGCGTGATCGAGCACCGCGAAATCTTCCGCGACGAAATGACCGCACTGATGCGCCAGATCATGACCGGCGAGGTGTCGCCGACGCTGATCGCCGGCATCCTGATCGGCCTGCGGGTGAAAAAGGAAACCGTGGGCGAGATCGCCGCCGCGGCGATGGTGATGCGCGAGCTGTCGATGAAGGTGCCGGTGGACAACACCCAGACCCTGGTCGATACCTGCGGCACCGGCGGCGACGGCGCGCACACCTTCAATATTTCGACCGCGTCGATGTTCGTCGCTGCGGCGGCCGGTGCACGTGTGGCCAAGCACGGCGGCCGCGCCAGCTCGTCGCAGAGCGGTTCGGCCGATGTGCTGGAAGCGCTGGGCGTCAATCTGAACCTGACGCCGGCCCAGGTCTCGACCTGCATCGAACAGGTGGGCGTCGGTTTCATGTTTGCGCCCAACCACCACAGCGCGATGAAGCACGCCGCACCGGTGCGGCGCGAGCTGGCGGTGCGCACGATGTTCAACATCCTCGGCCCGCTGACCAATCCGGCCGGGGCGGCCAACCAGGTGATGGGCGTGTTCCACGGCGATCTGGTCGGCATCCTGGCACGCGTGCTGAAGGAACTGGGTTCGCGCAACGTGATGGTGGTGCACGGCCGCGACGGGCTGGACGAACTGTCGATCAGCGGCGACACCTTCGTCGGCGAACTGCGCGACGGCGAGGTGCGCGAATACACCGTGCATCCGTCGGACGTCGGTCTGGCGGTGCATGCGCTCGACACGCTGCGCGTTGCCGACGTGCAGGCCTCGCGCGACATGCTGCTGGCCGCGCTCGACGGCACGCTCCCGCCGGCGCGCGACATCGTGCTGCTCAATGCCGGCGCGAGCCTCTGCGTGTCCGGTGTGGCGGACAGCCTGCGCGACGGCGTCGACCGCGCGCGCGAAGCCGTCGAATCGGGCGCGGCGCGGCAGCGTCTCGACAAGCTGGTCGAGCTGTCGCGCTCGTTCGCGAACTGAGGCAAGCCATGTCCGACATCCTGCAGAGAATCCTCGCCACCAAGCGCGAGGAAATCGCCGCCGGTCTAGCCGCCGAAACGATGGCAGCGCTGCGCGCGCGGGCCGACGCGCAGACGCCGACGAGAGACTTCGTCGCTGCGCTGAAGACGCGCGTGGCGGCGAAGAAGCCGGCGGTGATTGCCGAAGTGAAGAAGGCCAGCCCGTCCAAGGGCGTGCTGCGCGCCGACTTCCGGCCAGCCGACATCGCCCGCTCGTACGAAGCGGGGGGCGCGGCCTGCCTGTCGGTGCTGACCGACCGCCAGTACTTCCAGGGTAGTCCGGACTATCTGGTCGAGGCGCGCGCCGCCTGCGGACTGCCGGTGCTGCGCAAGGATTTCATCATCGACCCGTATCAGGTGGTCGAGGCGCGGGCGATGGGCGCGGACTGCATCCTGCTGATCGTGGCCGCCTTTCTGCCGCCGTCCGGCGAGGCCGATGCCGCGCAGCAGGCGCAGGCGGTGGCCGACATGCGCGCGCTGGAGGCGTTGGCCAACGGACTGGGCATGGCGGTGCTGGTGGAAAGCCACGACGCCGGCGAACTGGACCTCGCGCTGCAGCTCGATACACCGCTGATGGGCATCAACAACCGCAGCCTGCGCACTTTCGAAGTGTCGCTGGACTTCACGCTGTCGCAACTCGACCGCATCCCGGCGGACCGTGTGGTGATCACTGAAAGCGGCATTCTCGCAACGGAACACGTCGCGGCCATGCGGGCTCGCGACGTGCATGCCTTCCTGGTCGGCGAAGCCTTCATGCGCGCCGCCGACCCGGGGGCCGAACTGGCGCGCCTGTTCGGTACCGCGTGACGATCAGCCGCGCAGCGGCTCCGGCGGGCGCGGGCCGTTGCCAAGGTGGTGCTTGCCGCGGTGTCCGTGGCGCTCACCCATGGCGGCCAGTGCCTTGGCAGCCTCCTTGCGCTGAGCCGGTGTGAGCACTTCGGCGAGGTCGGCCACAGTGCGGGTCATCAGCTTCGATGCCTGCTCCATGTGCGCCTGACGAGCGGCCCGGTGCTGCTCGATCCGAGCGCGATCGATGCTGTCGGCGGACAGCAGGGCCAGCATTTCCTTGTGGTCGTCAGGGCGGCTTTCATGCAGTTTCTTCATTTCCGCGTCGGCGGCGCGGACGATGTCGCGCGCCTTTGCCTTCTGTTCGTCACTGGCGCCCACCTTGCCGAACACACGTTCCACAATCTTTTCCATGCGTGCTCCCATTGCCTGCGGGCCGTGGTCGCCATGTTTCATTTCATGGCGCGGGCCGTCGCCTGACGGACTGGCATGTGCCGGCAGGTTGATGGCGGCCAGCCCGGCGAAGGCGCTGGCAGTGGCAAGGGTGGCAAGCAGGCGCTTGCGCCTGGGCGATCGTTCGGTGGATTTCATGTCTCGTATCTCCTTGGGCCGGAATGCTCCGGCAGCAGGATCAGCTTCGCCGCTTGCTGTAAACCCTCGTTTCGTGTCGCGTAACGATTTGTAAAGGTCGGCCCGGGAAAAGGAAGTCTGGCGCCGGTATTCGACTTGCGGGCAAAACGGGTGACGTTCGCCTGCAACGATGCCGTGACCCGTTTCGCATCCCAATATTGGCGCGGGTTTCGGGCGATCCGCTGCGGTATCATCGCGCGGCATACCGTCATCAGAACGGCCGATAAACCAAAGAGGTCAGCGCCGGATGCACCGGTGACAGAAGAGCGTTCCCCGCATGACAGCCCCCGTCGATCGCTCGATCGTTTGTGCCATGCCCTCCGGACTGCCATCGCTTCCCCTGCTCGCGGAGGTGGCTGTCGGGAGGCGTGCGCTGCCGGCTGGCATCCCCTCGCTGAATGCGCTGCTGCGGCTGGATCCGCTATGGGTGTTGCGTCTGCTCCGCGCTGCCGATCGCGTCGCGGCACCGGCGCACGGCGGCTTGTCGGCACGCATCGATGCGGTGATTGACGCTTGCGGCGAGGCCATGCTGCAAGCGGCGCTGTTGTGCGATCACGATCGCGCGCAGGCGGGCGCGGAAGTGCCCGCCGGCTATCGCGCCTTCTGGGCGCACTCGCTGCTGACCGCCGAAATCGCGCGCGAGCTCGCGCTGCGTGGCGCGACCTGCGATCCGGAAGACGCGTTCATCGCGGGCCTGCTGCTGGACGTCGGCCTGCCGCTGCGTGCGGGTTCGCTGAGCGGCGTCGACGACGCCGCCAATGAACACGAGCTGGCGGTGCGGGAAAGTGCCGCTTCGGGGCTGAACCATGGCGAGTTCGGTGCGTCGCTGCTCGCTTCGGGCTGGGCGGCGGATCTGGCTGAGGCTCTGCGTTTTTCGCATACCGATCCCCGTCAGTTCGGTGACGCGCCGGAATTCCTGCGTGTTGCGCGGGCCGCCGAGGAGCTGGCGTCGGGCGTCGAGGACGCGCGAGCGACCGTGCTGGCGATGGGGCTGGCCAATCTCACGCCCGACTTGCTCGACACGGCGATGCAGCTTGCCCGGGCCCGGACGCACGGACGTTGCCTGCTGCTCGATCTCGGCGAGTCCGGACTGGAGGCGGGGGGTGACCGGATATTCCGGCCTGCGCTGCAGCGTGTCGATCCGGTGACCGACGGCGGTTCGGCGATGCTGGATATCGCACGTTCCGGTCTGCTCGACCGGATGTGCGCGCGGGGCGATGAAGCGCTGCTGGTCTCTTCGATGAAGCTGGCTTCCGGGCTGCTCCTTGATCTCCCCGCGCCGCTTCTGTTCAGGGCACGCAACGGAGCCAAGGTTTTCGCGCCGGTCGGTGCGCCTTCCGGAAGCACGGCCGAGGTGCTCGACATGGCGCAACCTGGCGCTGCGATCATTGCCCGTACCCTGGCCGAAGGCCTCGCGTGGCGCTGTTTCGATCCGCGGCAGGCGGCTGCCTTGCCGGTGGGGCTGCAGCGTGTGCTCGGACTGCGCGACGGCTGGAGCTGTCTTCTGCAGCCGCTGATGAGCGAGAGCGGAATCGAGGCTCTGGCGCTCTACACGCTGCCGGCGACCTTCCAGCCGCGCACCGCTGAACTTGCCGCGCTGGCCTCAGCCACCGGCAGGGGATTGCGTCAGCGCGCCGTGCAGGCGCGCGAACTGGGCGAACTGCGGCTGGGCATGGCCGAACAGGTCGCACTCAACGCGCGGCAACTGCGCGCCGATCTGGAATCCCCGCTCGGCTTGCTGCGGCATCAGGTCAAGTCGATGCGGCTGAAGATGGGTGCCGACTCCATGGTGGATTCGGAACTGTCCGTCGTCGGCGACCAGATCCAGCGTATCGATACGGTGCTGCGACAGTTCGAAGCTCGCCCGCCGGATGTGTCGGCCGAGGCTCAACGCGTCGATCTGAACCTGCTGATCGAACAGTCCGTTTCGGAGGCCGAAGACAGGCTGCTGCGCGCCCGTTCGATCTCCACCGAACTGCATCTCGACGCGGCGCTTCCGCCTCTGCATCTGCCGCTGGGCAAGCTCCGCGAAATCGTGTCGACCCTGCTCGTCGCCAGTGCCGAACAGGTCGGCACGACCGGTCGCATCGCGGTCAGTACGGCCGACGGCGTGAATCTGAACGGAACGCTGTTTGCCGAGATACGGGTGCGGGATTTCGGTCGCGGCATGGACGCTGCGCGCGTGGCGGCACTGTTTTCGCCGGACGGCCGTCTGGACGGCCGCAGCTCGCTCGCTCAAGCGCTCTCGCTCGTACGTAGCCTCGGCGGTACGCTTTCCTGCAAGAGCGCGGTCGGGCAGGGCACCGTGTTCCAGTTGCTGCTGCCGCGACAGACCCGTCGTATCGCCAGCGCTCAGCCGGTCTGAATCGCGATCCGGGGTTCAGGCCGCTTTCCAGCGGCTGTTGGCGTTGACGTGCTGGGCCAGGAAGTCCATCTGGTCGGCCAGGATGTTGCGGTTGCTCAGGATGAGGTATTCGGCCTTGTTCGGCACATAGGGTGCGTAGAGCAGCTGCATCCGGGCCTGTTCCGGCGTGCGCCCGCTCTTGCGCTGGTTGCAGGGGCGGCAGCAGGTCACGACGTTCATCCACAGATCGCGCCCGCCCTGGGACACCGGCAGGATGTGGTCGCGCGTCAGCTTCTGATACGAGAACTCGCCGCCGCAGTACGCACAGACGGAGCGGTCGCGATGGAACAGTTCGCGATTGTTCAGGGGGGGCACCGCCGCCTGAAGCTTGTGCGCATGGCTGCGCCCCTTGATGGCGATGATGCTGTTGGTGCGGATGAAGGACTGTTCGCCGGTCACGCGGTTGATGCCACCGCGAATCTCGAATTCGTGACTGCCCGCGACCCATGCGACCAGATCCTTCGAGTGATAGAACACGGCGTGCTGCCAGCTGACCCAGCGGTGCGGCACGCCATTGGCGTCCAGGGTCAGTATCCACGGATGCGCCGGCCGACGCGACTCGTGAAGGATGTTCCGGTAGGGATGCTCCAGCATGATCGTACTACGCGTCCTCGTTCTGAAATGGGGTCAGGCGAAGTGAAACGAGTGTCGTCACGCATCCTTGATACGCTGTTGCAGTCAGCAGCACAAGGTGCCCGCACACTGTAGCAAAGGAAGATGAATTTGCAACCGCATCAAACGCTTGCGGGACGGTGGTCCCTGCTGTCCGCAGTCGCCGCGTCCGTGGTGTTGCACGGGCTGCTCTTGTGGCCCGGGCCGCCGCTGCGCACGGAGCGGTCGGTCCCGTCACGGCTGAGCGTGTCGTTGCGTGCCGCGGTGCGCCCGGCCGCGCCGGTGCAGGAGCCGGAGCGGGGGCCGGTGGCTGCCGTGGAACCTGTGCGGGCCTCTCGCGGCGCGGCGGGTCTGTCGGCGCTTTCCCGTGCCGCGCCGCCGCCGGGGGGCGCCGCCGATCTGCCCGCACCGGCTGTTCCGCCCGCGGAAGGCGCGCTGCGCGCCCTGCGCTATGCCCTGGCGAAGGGCGTGACGATGGAACGAGGCGACGCGGACACCGCCGCCTTTTCAATGACGCTGCAGCTTCACGTGCTCGCCCGGCGGGTGGTCGGTGTCGCGATCGCACGCAGCAGCGGCCGCGCGGAAACGGATGCCCGCGTGCTGGCTGCCTTCAGGGCGGCGGCCGCGCGCATCGCGATGCCGAACGCGCTTCCGGAACACGGATTTTCGGTCGAACTCGAACTGGAAGCCGGTGATGCCGACCGGCAGGGCGATGCGCAGCCGCCTCTTTCCGGATGAACGCGTGCGGGTCGCGCTTCGGTTCAGCACTGCACCTGCTGTCTGCAGTAGTTGTCCATGGCCAGCACGCGGGTGCTCGCGCCGACCGGTTTCATCGCCCGTTCGCCGCCGTGATCGAGGGCAAGCCTGAAGCCGAAGCTTTCGAAGAAGCGGTCGAACATCGCGCCGCCGAGCGTTGCCACGGCGCTCAGTTCGTCGCGTTCCGGCGCATAGTCGAGCACGATGCAGGCGAGCGGCTGCGGCGCCGGGCCCTCGAGGACGCGTGCCCCGGCAGCCGGATCGAACTGGCTGTGCTCGGAGCAGCAGTGGATCACCTTGCTGCGCTTGCTGTGCGTCGACGGCGCGTCACGATAGGCGATGAAACTGATGTCGCGTGTCGGATGCGTGAGCTTGTGCGAGCATATCGCCGAGTAGGCAACGATGGACTTGCCCGGACCCACGCCGCCCGGCCAGTCATAGTGCCTGCCGTCGGCGGTACGCAGATTCCTTGCGCCCTCTATCGTTCTGCCAAGATCCAGCAGGAAACAGGGCGTGGCCGGATAGGGCCACTGGAAGACATAATTGCGTCCTGCCCTGAGCGAGGAGGCCTTGAGCGGGCGGTCCTGCTCGTCGGTCAGCGTGCTGCGGGGAAACGGTCTCGCGACCGCGGCACCTGCCGGCAGATTCAGTCCCGCTAGTCCACAGGCCGCAGTGCATGCGGCCACGAATTGGCGTCTTTCCATCACCAGGCTCCACAGGAAATATTTGTGCGGCAGTCGTTGAAACTTAGAAACAGTTGCCGTTCGGGTCAAGGCAAAGGGAGCGGGCGGTGAAGCACGGGGAGCCCGTCGACGCGCTGTTGCAGATGACACCGGTTGCCAGCAGGTCGGCCGCGTCGAGGCATCTGGTCGCCATCAATCTGCTGATTGCCGTCAGCTATTGCCTGCTGGCTGCGCTCAGCGTCGAGTTGCGCGACGAGGCGTCGGGCCGGATACCGATGTGGGCTCCGATGGGGCTGGCCATGTTCGCGCTGCTGCGGTGTGGCGTCCGTGCCGTGCCGGGTGTGCTGGCCGGCGTGCTGGCGTCGGCGCTGCTGGCGCGTCAAGGGCTGCAGATGGCCACGTTCTTCGCCGCCGGCCAGTTGATTGCCGCAGCGTCGGGCGCCGCATTGCTGCGTCGCGCGTCGCTGCAACCGGCCGATCTGCTCGAACGCACGGATGGCGCGCTCAAGCTGCTCGCCGTCATCTATCTGTGCGCGATACCCGGTGCCGTGTTCACGGTGGCCGGACATGCTTTGCTGCACGAGCTGCCGCCCGATCGGTGGCTTGAGACCGGCTCCGCAGCCTGGCTCGGGGACGCGCTTGGCGCCATCGTCACGCTGCTGCCCCTGCTCGCCTGGTCATCCAGGCGCCCGATCGCGTCGATGACGCGGCGGTTGAGCGAGCAGATACTGGTCGTCGGTGGCCTGCTGCTGCTGCTCGGTCTGACTTTTTCCGGTGTCGCGCTGCTGCCCGACCGGCTGCTGCAGATCTACGTTGCGTTGCCTCTCGTCGTGTGGGTGGCGCTGCGCTTTCCGCCGCGTACCGGCTGGACGGCTTTCATGTTCAGTTCGCTGATCGCGCTGGCCGGGACCGCGCAGGGAAGTTCGCCCTTCAGCGCCCATCCGATGCAGATGCAGTTGCTGGTGCTGCACGGCCTGATCATGCTTACCGCTGCAGCCGCCCTGTTCATCGGTGCGGCGATGGCCGAGAAGCAGGTCGCGCGTCGCGCGTTGCGCGAGCGCGAGGCGCACTTCCGGGCATTGACGCTTCTGTCCGCCGACTGGCACTGGGAACTGGATGCGGAATTGCGTTATCACCGGCTGCCGGGCGAATTGACGGGCGTTCATTTCGGCGATGCCGAACTCGACGGCTGCGCGCCCTGGGAGATTGCCGGTGAGGAGGCGCTGACCCAGCCTTGGGGGCTCTTGCGGCAGACACTGGAACGGCACGAGGCTTTCCGCGACTTCCTGTCCCGGCGGCGTGACGGACAGCGCTGGCGCTATCTGGCTTCGTCCGGCGAACCGGTGTTCGAGGCCAGCGGCGCATTCCAGGGCTATCGCGGCGTCAGCCGCGACATCACGGCGGAGATGCAGGCGCGCGAGGCCTTGCGCGAGGAGGAGTTCCGCCTGCGCGCGCTGGTCGATGCACTGCCCGACCTCATCGTGCTCAAGGACAAGCACCTGCGGTGGCGTCTTGCCAACAAGGCGTTGCTCGATACGCACTGGCTCAAGAAGATGGCCTGGCTGGGGGCCACCAGCGAGGAACTGGCTGCCCATCTGCCGTCGCTGTCCGCAGTATTGCGGCGCAATCACGATATCGCGCAGGAGGTCGCCCGCACCTGCAAGCCGCACTACGAAGAGCAGGTGATCGATCTGACCGGACAGGATCCCCGCACCTATGAGGTGAGCGTCATCCCGTTGACCGACGACGAAGGGCAGTTCAACGGACTGGTGTCGGTACGTCGAGAAGTGACCGCACAGCGTGAAGCGGCCCGCATACAGGCGCTCCACGTGGAGGGTGTGAAGCTGCAGAACGACGAACTGGAGCGTCGCGTGAGCGCGCGCACGGCGGCGCTGGAATCGGCCATCAAGGAACTGGAGGCCTTCAGCTACTCGGTGTCGCACGACCTGCGCGCGCCCTTGCGTGCGCTCGACGGTTTTTCGCGCTTGCTGGTCGAAGACTACGGCGACCTGCTTGACGAACAGGGTCGCGAGTATCTCGCACGCATCCGGCGCAACAGCCAGCGCATGGGCGAGCTGATCGACGACCTGCTCGAACTGTCGCGCGTGTCGCGTGCCGAGGTGCGCCGTTCGCTGACCAATCTTTCCGGCATCGCGCGCGATATTGCGCGAGAGCTCGATGGCGAGTCGCCCGCGCGCGAGGTCGAGTGGCTCATTCCGGAGGGATTGTGGGTGGATGCGGACGCAGGTCTGGCGCGCATCGTGATGGAGAACCTGCTGCGCAATGCATGGAAGTTCAGCAAGCAGCAACCGCACGCGCGCATCGAGATCGGGCAGACCGTACTCGGCGACCAGACCGCCTATTTCGTTCGCGATAACGGCGCAGGCTTCGACATGAGTTATGTCGGCCGCTTGTTCTCGCCCTTCCAGCGCCTGCACAACACCCGCGATTACGACGGAAGCGGCATCGGTCTGGCCATCGTGCAGCGCATCGTGCGGCTGCATGGCGGGCAGGTGTCGGCCGAAGGGGCGCCGGGCAAGGGCGCGACTTTCACCTTCAGTCTGGGTGCGGCGGAGATGCCCGGCGCGGCTTCCTGACTTCCGGGTGGCGCGCGTCGCTTTCTATCCCACGGCGGGCAGGGCGAAATGGTGTACGCCGAAATGGCCGCTGCGTCTTTCGTCGAAAAATGTGCGCAAGGTGAGCGATACGCTGCGGAAGGCAAGGTGCTCCCATGGAATATCCGCTTCGTCGTAGAGCTTCACTTCCAGCGATTCGGTACCCGGGGCGAAATCCAGATCCAGCAGGCGAGCGCGGAACAGCAGGTGGATCTGGTCGATGAAGGGCACGCTCACCAGGGTGTAGGGCGCCAGCAGTTCCACCCGGGCGCAGGCTTCCTCGCGCGTTTCCCTCAAGGCGCCTTCAGCCGCGCTCTCGCCGTTCTCCAGGAAGCCTGCGGGCAGCGTCCAGAAGCCGTGACGCGGTTCGATCGCACGACGGCACAACATCACTTTTTCCTCCCAGACGGGAAGCGTGCCCACCACCATGCGCGGATTCTCGTAGTGGATGCTGCCGCAGGCGGGGCAGACGTGCCGCAGCCTGTTGTCTCCGGCCGGAACCTTGAGTTCGACCAAGCTGCCGCAATGAGCGCAGTACTTCATGTTCGGATCTCGCACCGTGTATTCCGGACGCCCAGAGTCCGGCGTCGACTTGCCCGCCTCCCGGATGGAAGCAGGAGATGACCGGGGCCTCCAGGCTGTCTGCCGGAGGCCGGGCACGAGTTTAGCGCCGCTGCCGCATTCTGCGCCCG
Organism: uncultured Methyloversatilis sp.; assembly: GCA_964555165.1. Lineage (GTDB taxonomy): Bacteria > Pseudomonadota > Gammaproteobacteria > Burkholderiales > Rhodocyclaceae > Methyloversatilis. Next base: position 23,692 of record CAZKRN010000029.1, read on the forward strand.
ACAGGTGAGGATTTTGCTTCTGCCCTCAAGTCCGCAGGCTCCCGGCCGTAAGCGCAGTCAATGACATTTGTTTCGGCAAGACGGGCGGCCGGCCTGCAGGCCGCATGCGTGCCACCGCAACCCTTGACCCGGGCATGAATCCGAACACGCCACCCGACAGTCCGCTTCGTCAATGAAAGACCACGCAATCAGTGCATCAGTGCAGTCCGACCGCTGCCGGCCGCTCGTTCCCGTGCCGACTCCGCTCGCGGCCCGAAGCGGGGCGGCGCGGGAGCGTTCGTCCGCCTCGTCCGGTCCGGCGGCGCGTCATCGTGCCGCCGCATCCGTGGTGTGCACGCACGGTGTCGATCAACCGGGGTTTCCAGGATGAATGAGCCCATCGATACACGCCGATTCGAGGAGATCAAGGCGGCGGGCGAACTGCCGTCGCCCAAGGGGATCGCCCTGGCGATCGCGCGCATGAGTCAGCGCGGCGACGCGTCGCTGGCTGAGCTGGCGCGTCTGGTCCAGGGCGACCCGGCTCTGGTCGGTCGTCTGGTGCGCGCGGCCAACGGGACGCAGGCCTCCGGTTCCCGGCCGGTGGTCGCGCTGCGGGACGCGCTTGCAGTGCTCGGCATGGCCGCGGTACGCAATCTGGCGCTTGGTTTCTCGCTCATTTCCAGCAATGGCCAGGGCCTGTGCCGAAGTTTCCCTTACGCACGCTTCTGGACCGGTTCGGTCATCCGTGCCATCGCGATGCAGAAGATCGCCATGCGCCTGCGCACCGCCGGTGTGGAGGAGAGCTTCAGTGTCGGACTGCTTTCGGCCGTTGGCGCGCTTGGTCTGGCAAGTGTGTTTCCCGCCCAGTACTCGCGCGTGCTCGACGAGGCACGGAGCGACGAGACCGGTCTGCTCGATCTGGAGCGGCAGGCCTTTGCCATGACCCATGTCGAGCTGAGTGCAGCGATGCTGCTCGATTGGGGCATGCCGCGCTTTTTCGTCGTCGCTGTGCTGGGTCACGAGTCGGCACTGACCTCGCAGGCGGAACCGGGGTCGCGCGAACACGGCCTGACTCTGGCGCTTGGACTGGCGCGGGCGATCGAGAGCGTGTGCATGGCCGGGGAATCGACCCGCCCACAGCACATGGACGCCGCGCGCGCGCTGGCTGCCCGCATGGAGTGGGTGCCGGAACAGATCGCCGCCCTGTGCGACGAAGTTGCGCAGGACTGGAAGGACTGGTCGCAGATGCTGCCTGTCGATGCCTATGCCCTGCCCAGTCTGGACGGCATCGTGCCGGTGCCCGCACCGGCACTGTCGGTGCAACCTGCGCCGGCGCGGCCTGCCGCGAACGAAGTACCGACCGGCGAAGGATTGCGCGTGCTTGTGGTCGAGGACGACGCCGCGACCCGCCTGACCCTGCAGGCATTGCTCACGCGCGGCGGCTATCAGGTCGCGACTGCGGAAGACGGCGTCTGCGGCATGGAATGCGCTCTCGAGTTCCAGCCGCAGATCATCGTGACCGACTGGATGATGCCGCAGATGAACGGACTCGAACTGACGCGCACGCTGCGCCAGACGCGGATGGGCCGCAACATCTACATCATCGTTCTGACGAGTCAGGAGGAGGATCAGCGACTGATCGAGGCCTTCGAGGCGGGTGTCGACGACTACATGGTCAAGCCGCTGCGTCCGCGGGTGCTCGAAGCGCGTCTGCGCGCCGGTCAGAGGCTGGTGCGCATGCAGAAGGAACTAGAGGCCGAACGCGAGGAGATCCGTCGTTACGCGGCTGAACTCGGTGTCAGCAACCGCCGATTGCAGGAGGTGGCGCTGACCGACGCACTGACCGGCTTCCCGAACCGTCGCTACGCGATGAACCGGCTCGGGCAGGAGTGGGCCATCGCCCAGCGCAGCGAGCGGCCGCTCTCCTGCATGTTGATCGACATCGATCAATTCCGTCAGATCAACGAGACCTATGGTCGGGATGTGGCCGACCAGGTACTCGAACAGACTGCAAAGGCGATCCGCGAGTGCATGAGGGCGCAGGACGTGGTGTGCCGCACCGGCGGCGACGAGTTCCTGATCGTCTGCCCGGATACCGATCTTGCCCAGGCGGCCGCTTGTGCGCAGCGCGTGTGTGCCGGCGTCTCGGCCGTGCCGATGCAGGCCGGCCGCCTGCGTCTGAGCAGTTCCATCAGCGTGGGCGTCGCCACCCGGCTGGCTGCGATGCCCGGTCCGGACGCGCTGCTCACGCTGGCCGATCAGGCCCTGATCGCGGCCAAGAAGGGAGGGCGGAACAGGGTTCAGACCGCCGGTTGAATGCGCCCGGAGCGAGACTTTTTCCCGTGCCCGGCAAGAATCGGCCGCTCAAGTTTCGGCAATTCTTGCCGTCCATTGCTTCCGTTGATCGTGTTCGCGATCCGGAATCATTCTGGAAACCTCGGCTGATCCGTGCCGCGAACACAGGTGATGGCGTATCCGGCCGGGTATGCGGATGCGGGGTGCCTGTCTGCAGGGCGGGCCCGCTGCAAGGCCGGACGTGCGAGCCGCCGAGCGCGCGGCGTCGCCGCGACACGTCGCGTGCGGTTGGCATGGCCGAACCGGCAGGAACCCAGAAACGTGCTGCTCGCGTGAAGGCGCGAAGCGGTCAGATGAAGTTTTCAGGAACATTTGATGGACCGTCACTCGGACAGGATGGGAGGGTTCAGGACCATCAAGGTATTGATGGTCGAGGACAATGAAGACGATGTCTTCCTGCTCAATGCACAGTTGAGCGCCCGCGGCCTGGACACCTATTCCGAGCGTGTCGACAGCGCTCACGATCTTGCGCGCGCGCTGGAGGAGCGGGAATGGGATCTGGTCATCTCGGATCACGCCATGCCGGGATTCGACTCCGCCTCCGCGCTTGAAGTCGTCCGCAGGAGCGGTCGCGACATCCCCTTCATCATCTATTCGGGAAAGATTTCCGATCACATGGCTTTCTCGGCCATGCGCAACGGTGTGGCCGACTATGTGCAGAAGGGCAATATTGCCCGTCTGGTACCGGTGATCGAGCGCGAGCTGCGCGGTGTCGAAACACGTCGTGCGGTGCAGACGGCCGACGCCCGCATCCACGCGCTCGCCTTCTTCGACACGCTTTCGGCATTGCCGAACCAGACCTTGCTGCGCGCGCAGATCGACGACTGGCTCGACAGCGCGCGGCGAAGTGCCGAGGCGCGACACGCGACCTTGCTGGTCGTCGACATCGACCGCTTCCTGCGCATCAATACGAGCTTCGGATACGAAGCCGGCAACGCAGTGCTGCGCGAGGCGGTACGCCGGCTGATAGAGAGAGCGGGCGAGGGAGCCATGCTCGCCCGTCTGAGCGGCGACCGCTTCTGCGTGTTTGCGCCGGCGTGCACGACGCGCGCGCTCGCCACCAGCCTTTCGCAGCGCTTGATGGACGCTTTCGCCTCGCCCATCATCAAGGACGGTCTGGAGCTCTTCCTGACCGCCTCGGTCGGCGTCGCGATGACACCCGACGACGGCGACGAGGCTCAGTCCCTGATCATGAACGCGGAAGCGGCCATGGCCAGTGCCAAGCGTGGCGGCGGCAACGGCATGAGCTTCTACGCGCGCGAGATGAGCGCGAGCTCGGCCGAAAAGCTGGTGCTGGAGACGCACCTTCGCCACGCGATCCAGCGCGGCGAACTCTTCCTGAATTACCAGCCCATCCTGAACGGCGCGACCGGGCGGACATCCGGCGTCGAGGCCCTGCTGCGCTGGAAACATCCGCAGCGCGGTGTGGTGGCGCCGGATCGTTTCATTCCGCTGGCCGACGAATGCGGTCTCATCGTCGAGATCGGTGCCTGGGTGATGCGCGAGGCGTGCAGCCAGGGACGGCGCTGGCATGAGCAGGGACTGGACGACCTGTCCGTCTCCGTGAACGTGTCGGCCGTCCAGTTCGCGCAGCCGCGCCTGCTGGAAACCGTGCGTACCACGCTTGAGGACACGGACTTCCCGGCCGACAAGCTGGTGCTCGAAATTACCGAATCCGTACTGATGAAGGATGCGGAGACCACCATAGGCATGCTCAAGGCGCTCAAGAACATGGGCGTGCGGATTTCGATGGACGATTTCGGTACCGGCTACTCCTCGCTGTCCTATCTGAAGCGCTTTCCGATCGACATCGTCAAGATCGACAAGTCCTTCATACGCGACATCAACGAGGACGAGGACGATGCCGCCATCATTCGCGTCATCATCGCGCTGGCGCGCAGCCTCCGTCTGACCACGGTGGCCGAGGGCGTCGAGACGCCGGAGCAGCTTGGCTTCCTCAGGCGCGAACAGTGCGACCGTTTCCAGGGCTACATCTTCTCGCGTCCGGTCGACGCGGAACTGCTCAGCCAGCGCATCCGCGATGGTTCCTTGCTCCTCTAGGGTCTGTCGGCATCGAGTCGCGCAAGGCGCAATGCGCGTTCGGCAGACCCTTGCCGGAACGGGCCGGCAGGGCAAAGCCCTGCCCCGGGTGACCCTCGTCAAGCCCGCCTGCGGCGTCCTCGCGCCTGTCCTTGAACCCCGCCGGACAAGGCCGCGGCGTGGATCGCCCGCCACTCAGGATTCAAGTTCCTGCCGAGCCGGCCGATAACCGCGGCTTCGACCCGATTGCAGGTCCGGTCCGTCCTGTAGGAATAATTCCTACAGGACGCCGTTCGTCCGTTCGTACATCAAGATTCGCCGCCCCCTGATTGGGCTTCGGCACCTCGCTCGGCAGAATGCATCCCCATGGACAGGCCCCGTCGGCGCCTGATGTTCGGAGGGACGCAGCATGAAAACAACCGGCTTGCTCAACGAAATCCGCGAACTGAATCTCGCCTATCTGATGCTCGCGCAGCAGATGATCCGCGAGGACCGCGATGCTGCGATGTTCCGTCTGGGCGTCAGCGAGGAAGTGGCGGAGATGATCGAGTCGCTGACTCCGGCACAGGTACTCAAGATGGCGGGCGCGAACATGATGCTGTGTCGCCTGCGCTTTGACGACCGGGTTCTGCTCGGTCTGCTGTCGAGCCACGGACGCGATGGTTCGACGTCCCATCTGCACGCCACCATCCTCGCGTGCGCCCAGCCGGTCGAAGCCGTTTCCTGATTCGCGGAGTCAAGGTCATGAAGAACAAAAGCATTGTGTCGGAAGGTCGCGAGATTGCGCTGGCCGTCAATCTGATCCAGCTCGGCGCGCGCCTGCAGCTGCTGGAAGCCGAGACCCATCTTTCGCGAGAGCGCCTGCTCAAGCTTTACAAGGAAGTGAAGGGGGTGTCGCCACCCAAAGGCATGCTGCCTTTCTCGACCGACTGGTTCATGACCTGGCAACCCAATATCCATGCGTCGCTCTTCATGTCCTTTTTCAACTTCTTCAAGCAGAACAGCAGGCTGAACCAGCTCGACTGCATCGTGAAGGCGTTCCGGCTCTATCAGGAGCATGTGCAGACACACGACATGGACGAAGTTCTCAGCCTGACCCGTGCATGGACCCTGGTGCGCTTCTTCGACGCCCGTCTGCTGCAGCACACGAAATGCACCTGCTGCGGCGGTCACTTCGTTTCCCATGCCTACGATCCCAAGGCCAGCTACGTATGCGGCCTGTGCAACATCCCGGCCCGCGCCGGCAAGACGCGCCGTGCGCGCGAGGCGCTCATCGCGGCCTGAACAGTTTTCTCTCTCCTGTCTGACCTCCTCCTTGCGCAAGCAAGGGGCTCGCCGCCACGGGGCAACCCGTGGCGGCTTTTTTTCGTGCCGGCGGGGGGCGTCCGCCTGCGTTGCGGAACGGGTCAAGTTTCGTCCCCCGGTGCCGTTAGACCGGCAGGCAGGCAGCGCACACCGCCGCGAACTCGAGTCAAACACAGGGAAAGTCCATGTTTCTGATCATCGGATACGTGATCATCCTCGCCGCATCGCTCGGTACTTACGCACTTCACGGCAGCCTGGCGGCGCTCTGGGTGCCGGCGGAGTACGTGGCCATCATCGGCCTGATGATCGGCGGCTTTGTTGCCGGCAACGGCATGCCGGCGATCAAGGCGACCGTGGGCGCGCTGCCGTCGGTGTTCAAGGGGTCCGCCTACAACAAGGCCTTCTACATCGACCTCCTCGCCATGCTCTACGAGATCCTTGCCAAGGTCCGCAAGGAAGGGCTGATGTCGATCGAGGCGGATGTCGAGAACCCGGAAGCCAGTCCCATTCTTTCCAAGTATCCGAAGTTTCTTGCCGATCATCACGCGGTCGATTTCCTGACCGACTACCTGCGCATGATGGTGGGCGGCAATCTGAACGCATTCGAGATTGCCGACCTGATGGATGCCGAGATCGAAACCCACCACACGGAGCAGCATGTCGCTGTTCATTGCGTCTCCAAGGTGGCCGACGGCGTACCGGCATTCGGTATCGTCGTGGCGGTGATGGGCGTGGTGAACGTGATGGGTTCGGTCGGTCAGCCTCCGGCAGTGCTGGGCAAGATGATCGGCGGTGCGCTGGTCGGTACCTTCCTCGGCATTCTTCTGTCCTACGGATTCGTGGCGCCGATTGCCTCGCAGCTTGAGCAGAAGATGGAAGAGGGCGGCAAGATCTACGAATGCATGAAAGTGGTCCTGCTGGCCAGCATGAACGGCTATGCACCCCAGGTGGCGATCGAATTCGGCCGCAAGGTGCTGTACTCGCCGGACCGTCCCAGCTTCAAGGAGCTTGAGGACGAGGTGAAGAACCGCAAGGGCAAGTGAGCGGGCGCACGGCCTTCCCCTGACACCGGCAATCATCGACTGAATCATGTCCGACGATACCCAGCAGCCAATCATCGTCAAGAAGATCAAGAAGGGCGGCGGTGGCGCGCACGGCGGCGCATGGAAAATCGCATACGCCGACTTCGTGACGGCGATGATGGCCTTCTTCCTGCTGATGTGGCTGCTCGGGTCGACGGCCCAGGGCGATCTGCAGGGCATCGCCGAATTCTTCGAGAACCCGCTCAAGGTGGCTCAGCAGGGCGGCTCCGGCTCGGGCGACAGCTCCAGCGTCATCCAGGGCGGCGGCCGCGACCTGACGCGGCAGAGCGGACAGGTGAAGTACGGCGCGGTCGAGACCAAGAGCCGCTCGATCAGTCTGAACGCCAGCAGCGAAGACCAGAAGACGGAAGAGATGAAGCTCGAACAGCAGCGCCAGGAACGGGCCAAGCTGATCGAACTGAAGAGCCAGATCGAGGCGCGAATCGAGGCCAGTCCGGATCTGCGTCCCTTCCGCAACCAGCTCATGCTCGATGTGACGGCGGAAGGCCTGCGCATACAGATCGTGGACGAGCAGAACAGGCCGATGTTCACGTCGGCCAGCGATCGCCTGCAGCCATACACCCAGATCATCCTGCGCGAAATCGGCCTCATCCTGAATCAGGTCGACAATCGCGTCTTTCTCTCCGGCCATACGGACGCCACGCCGTTCGCGGGCGGGCTGGGGGGCTTCTCGAACTGGGAGCTGTCGGCCAACCGCGCGAACGCGTCGCGCCGGGAGCTGATTGCCGGTGGCATGGATCCCGACAAGGTGCTGCGCGTCGTCGGCATGAGTTCCATCGTGCCCTTCGACAAGGACGACCCGTTCAATCCGATCAACCGCCGCATCAGCATCGTCGTGCTCAATCGCGAAACCGAGCAGGCCATGCTGTCCGACGGACGCTCGGTCAACGCCGACGAGGTCGCCGACGCGATCGGCGCCGCTCGCCCTCAGTGAGCGGGGTCACGAGTCAAGTTTCGCTGCCGTCGGCCGTAAGACATTTATCCCGCATCAGAATTGCAGACCACAATCTGGCCCGAACATGAATTCAAGACACGTCGCACTGCTTATCGGCTGGATACTTTCCGCATTGTGTATTGCCGCGACAGCCGCGATGACGCCGTCTGCCCTGTTTGAGACCGTCATCTGCGGTGTGCTGAGCGGCGCGATCTGGACCGCTGCGCTGCTCTTCTCGGGCCGCGATCCGCACGTGTCGCAGGATGAGGCGGCGACGGCCGGAACGGAGCCGGCGCCGTCGTTCGACGTATTCGTCGAGACTTCCGGGTCGGTGCATGCGCAGTGCGCGCGCATGAGCGAGGAACTCGACCGGGTGCTCCAGTTGCTGAGCGAGGCCATCGCCGGGCTCACCGCCAGCTTTCACCACATGCACGACGAGACCACCGGCCAGCGGGAGGCCGCCATGGCCCTTACCGTCGACGACGGTGGCCAGGCGTTCGATTTCGAGTCCTTCGTCGGTGAAACGTCCGGCACCATGCAGCGCGTGGTCGATAGCGTGGTGCAGAACAGCAAGCTCGGCATGGAACTGGTCGAGCTGACCGAAGGCATCGCGCGCGAAACGGAGCGGGTTCGTGCGCTGTTGGGCGAAATCGGCGGCATCTCGAAGCAGACCAATCTTCTTGCCTTGAATGCCGCCATCGAGGCCGCGCGGGCGGGCGAAGCGGGCCGCGGCTTTGCCGTCGTCGCCGACGAGGTCCGCGATCTTTCGGCGCGCACCAACGATTTCAGCCAGCAGATCGCCACGCTGGTCGATGGCGTGCAGTCCAGCATCAGGATGACGGAATCGGCGCTTGCGCGCATGGCAGGTCAGGACATGACCTTCGCGCTGGAGTCGAAGACGCGCATCGAAGCGGTCGTGCAAGGACTGGAACTGCTGCATCAGCGGCGTCAGCAATCGATCGCCGAACTGGGCGCGTCGGCCGAGCGCGTCAATGGCGCGGTCGCCGGTGCGGTCACCTCGCTCCAGTTCCAGGACATGACTTCGCAGCTGATCGCACACGTGCAGAAGCGCATTCGCGCAATCGAACAGGTGATGGGCAGCGCGCGGGAACTCGGTCGCGCCGCCGCGGGCGGTCAGTCGGGGCAGGTGCCCGCCAGTCGGGTCGGCGAGGCGCTGGCTCAGCTGGCCGTGGTGGACAGCACGAATCCGGTCGCCCAGAGGGCCTACCGGGAAGGCGAAATCGAACTGTTTTGAAGAAGGGAAGGGCCATGGCAAAAACCGTACTTGCTATCGACGATTCGGCATCCATCCGCCAGATGGTGGCGTTCACGCTGAAGAGCTCGGGCTATGAAGTGATCGAGGCAGTGGATGGTCAGGATGGGCTGGACAAGGCCAAGACCAAGTCGGTCAATCTCGTGCTGACCGACCAGAACATGCCGCGCATGGACGGACTGACACTGATCCGCAACCTGCGCGGCATGGCGCAGTACAAGGCGACGCCCATTCTCATGCTCACGACCGAGTCGTCCGACGCGATGAAGGCGCAAGGACGGGCTGCGGGTGCGACCGGCTGGCTGGTCAAGCCCTTCGATCCGCAGAAGCTGGTCGAGGTCGTGAAGAAGGTGATCGGCTGACGTTCGGATTCTGATTTCGCATGCGGGGAGACAGTCCATGACCGTGGACATGAGCCAGTTCTACCAGGTGTTCTTCGAAGAAGCGGCGGAGCACCTGGCGAACATGGAGCAGATGCTGCTGGACATCGATCTGGACAGCGTGGACGACGAGGAGATGAACGGCATCTTCCGCGCCGCTCACTCGATCAAGGGCAGTGCCGGCACCTTCGGGTTCCAGGATCTCGCCCGGGTCACGCACGAACTCGAAACCCTGCTCGACCTCGTGCGCAAGCGCGAGGTCGTGATGACGCCCGCCATGGTGGATGCGTCGCTGGAGGCGGGCGATCTGCTGCGCGATCTGGTGGCGGCCCATCGCGGCGAGGGCGCGGCCGACGAGCAACGGGTGAGCGATATGTGCGCGACCCTGCAGCGGCTCTACTCGCACGGGGTTGTCGCATCGACGACGGACCCGCAGGTCTCGCCGGAGCGCTCGCGCACATCGTCCTTCCGCTTCAACTTCCGCTTGCCGCAGGATTGTGCCGACGCCGCCGGTGTGATCGAAAACCTCCGGGGCGAACTCCAGGCGCAGGGTGTGGGCGTGCTTGACCTGTTCATCGACGCGTCGGGCCGCTGGCAATGCGTCATGGAGGGCCATGCCGATGCCGCAGCGGTGCGCGACATCGTGGATTTCGTCGCCGTGCCGGGCAGCTATGGCGAACAGGACGCCGCGTCGGCACCCGGTTCGTCGGGCGACGAATCCGCTGAATGGGGCTTGTTCGACGACGAAGGTGTCACCGCGCAGGTGGCCGACGACGAGAGCTGGGGGCTGTTCGCCGTGCAGCCGGCTGCCTCTGCGGACGCTGCGGGCGCACGCACCGGAGTGTCCGTTCCGGAGCAGCCGGACGCCGCGTTCGGCCTGTTCGACGATGCACCGGGCGTTCCGCAAGGGCACGCGCCGACGCCGGACGCGGCGGCCGTCGACCACGGCTTCTTCCAGCCACAGACCCTCGCGGCCGTGCAGCCTGAGCTTGTGGCCAAGGTCACCGAGCTTCATCCGGCACCGGTCGCTCCGGACAGGGCGGTGCCGGCGCCTGCCGCGCAGCCGCCCCGGCCTTCCGGGGCACGGGCCGGTTCAGCCGGCGACACGTCCATTCGCGTCGGCGTGGACAAGGTGGATCAGATCATCAATCTGGTCGGCGAACTGGTGATCACGCAGGCCATGCTCGCATCGGCGGCATCGAAGCTTGATCCGGTGGAGTTCGAACGGCTGATGAGTGGTGTGCAGCAGCTGGAGCGCAATACGCGTGACCTGCAGGAATCGGTCATGTCCATCCGCATGATGCCGATGTCCACCGTTTTTTCGCGCTTTCCGCGCGTCGTGCGCGATCTGTCCCAGAAGCTCGGCAAGCAGGTTCGCCTGCTCACGACCGGCGAATCGACGGAACTGGACAAGGGCTTGATCGAGCGCATTGCCGATCCGCTCACGCACCTGATCCGCAACAGTCTGGACCACGGCATCGAAACGCCGGATGTACGCGAGGCGCGTGGCAAGCCGCGCGAGGGCACGATCACGCTCAAGGCTTCGCATCAGAGCGGAAACATCGTGATCGAGGTCGGAGACGATGGCGCCGGTCTGAACCGCGAGCGCATCCTGGCGAAGGCGCGCGAGCGCGGATTGGCGGTCGGCGACGGCATGAGCGATGCCGATGTCTGGGCGCTCATCTTCGAGGCGGGTTTCTCGACGGCCGACCAGGTCACCGAAGTATCCGGCCGCGGTGTCGGCATGGACGTGGTCAAGAAGAACATCACGGCCATGGGCGGTCGCGTCGAGATCGAGTCGATGACCGGAGTCGGAACCCGCATGACCGTGCGTCTGCCACTGACCCTGGCGATTCTCGATGGCATGTCGGTCGCCGTCGGCGCCGAAACCTACATCGTTCCGCTCAACTATGTGGTCGAGTCGCTGCAGCCGACCGCTGCCATGATCAAGTGCGTCGGTGGTGAGCCCCGCCTGGTGCAGGTGCGCAACGAGTATCTGAACATCCTCACGCTGCGCGACGCGCTCGGACTGGCGGATGGAACGGTCGATCTGCAGTCCGGCATCCTGGTCGTGCTCGAGTCCGATGGCGACAAGATCGCTCTGTTCGTCGATGAACTCGTCGGCCAGCACCAGGTGGTGATCAAGAGCCTGGAGGCCAATTACCGCAAGGTGGCCGGCATCTCCGGCGCCACCATCATGGGTGACGGTCATGTCGGCCTCATTCTCGATGTGCCGGCGCTCGTGGCGTCGGCAAGCGGCCGTCTCGCCGCAGCCGCCTGAACGGCGGCCCGCTTCCCCTCCGGCCTGCCCGCATCGCGTCGCACCGACGCGATGGCATCGCACGCGTGGGGGGGCGGACGCGGTACCCGCGGATCGCGGTCCGGGCGCTTCCCGACCTCAAGGCATGTCCGCAAGATGCCGTTACACCTCAAGCAAGGCAGACAGGGAGTTCATGATGATTCAGGCGGCACAGGCGGTTTCGCACCGGTCGGGCGATGGCGCAGAGGGCGGCTATGCCCAGGAGTACCTGACCTTCACGCTGGGTGATGAAGAATATGCGATAGACATTCTCAAGGTGCAGGAGATACGCGGATACGATGCCGTCACCGGCATCGCCCATGCGCCGCCCTTCATAAAGGGCGTGATCAATCTGCGCGGCACCATCGTACCCATCGTCGATCTGCGCATCCGTTTCGGCGTCGGCAAGGTCGAGTACACACCCTTCACCGTCACCATCATTCTGAATGTCGGCGGCCGTGTCGTCGGCATGGTGGTCGATTCGGTGTCCGACGTGCTTGCGCTGCAGTCCTCGCAGGTTCTTCCGCCGCCGGATTTCTCGTCCAGTCTGGACACCCGCTACATCCACGGTCTGGGTTCCATCGACGAGCGCATGCTCATCGTGGTCGATATCGAGAAGCTCATGCTGTCGGCCGATATGGCGCTGGTCGATGAGCCGATCCACTGAGGCCGCATCGATGACCGGACACACGCCCGCCCGGTTCGCCGCAATGACCGTACGACCGCGCTCGCGCGGCGGATTGCGGGGCAAGGGGAAGCGGCTTGCACCGGCGGCCACCCAGGCTTTCGCCGAAGAAGAGTGGGAAGAGTTGCGAATTTCCGGAAATACGAACGCTGACCGACCCGAAGCTTTCGGGCGCGGGTCGAAACAGACGAAACAGATGGAGAAGGATCGATGCGTATCAATTCACCGGTGAGCGGCCGCGAAGTCCAGGTGACGGAGCGCCACAACATTGTTTCGCGCACTGACCTCCAGGGTCAGATCACGTTTGCCAACCGCGATTTCATCGACATCAGCGGCTATGACGAGGCCGAACTGATCGGTCAGCCGCACAACATCCTGCGCCACCCGGACATGCCGCGCGAAGCGTTCGAGGACATGTGGCGCTGCCTGAAAGCGGAGCGCCCATGGACTGGCGTGGTCAAGAACCGCTGCAAGAACGGGGATCACTACTGGGTGCTTGCCAACGCCACGCCGCTGCTGGAGAACGGTGTCGCGACGGGCTATGTATCGGTGCGCACGCAGGCCACGCGCGAGCAGATCGCCGCCGCCGAAGCGGCTTACCGTGCCTTCCGCGAGGGTCGGGCACAGGGGCTGGCGATCCGCGACGGCGTGGTGGTGAAAACCGGCTTCTCGCCGGCAGGTTTCATTGCAGGTCTCAGCATCAAGGCACGCATGTACGGCATCGTCGGCGTGCTCGGTCTGACCATGACGGCGATTGCCGCCACCGGCATGTTGTCCATGCTGTCAAGCGAAGCCACGCTCAAGGTGGTGTACGCGGACCGTGTCGTGCCGACCCAGCAACTCAAGGTGGTGGCCGACATGTATGCGGTCAACATCGTGGACACTGCGCACAAGACGCGCAACGGCAATATCGACTTCGTGCAGGGCCTGAAGAACATCGACGATGCCCGCACCGCGATCGCGAAGAACTGGGAGGCCTACCGTACCAGCAGCATGACGCCGGAAGAGCAGGGCCTGGTCGATCAGGCGGTGCCGCTCATGAAGGCGGCCGACACCTCGGTGGAACGACTGGCGGCCATCATGCGTGCGAAAGACATGGCAGCGCTGAGCGCCTACACGGTGCAGGACCTCTATCCGGTGATCGACCCGATTTCCGGCAAGATCAGCGAACTGGTGGACCTGCAGATCCGGGTGGCCGGCGGGGAGATCGAAGCCGTGCGCGAAGAATCGGCCGGAAGCGTCGCGACCATGGCTGCCCTGCTCGTGTGCGGCGTGCTGAGTGCGCTGGCCGGCGCCTGGATGCTGCTGCGAGCCATCACGAAGCCGATCGCCGAGGTCAAGGCCATGGTGCGCCGCATGGCCGAGGGCCGGCTGGATGTCGAGGTGGATACCACCCGCCGCGACGAGATGGTGCACATCCTCGATGCGATGAAGACCATGAAGATCAAGCTCGGCGCCGACATGGCGGAGGAGCGCCGCATCGCCGACGAGAACCTGCGCATCCGCGCGGCGCTGGATGCGGTCACCACCAATGTGCGCATCGCCGACGACGACGGCAAGGTGCTGTATGCCAACCGCGCGATGCAGGCGACGGTGGTGCGCATCGCAGAGGACTTGCGCAAGCATCTTCCGGGTTTCATGCCCGAGAAGTTCCTTGGCGCGAACATTTCGGCCATCTGCACCAATCCGGACCTCGTCCGCAGCTCGGAAACCACAGCCAGCGGCTATCGTGCGCAACTGGCGATCGGGCGGCATGTGATCGAGCTGGTATCGACGCCGGTGATCGCTGCGGGTGGACAGCGCATCGGTACGGTCGGCGAATGGATAGACAGGACCAACGAGGTGTCGATCGAGCAGGAGGTGACCGATCTGGTGGCGGCCGCGGGTCGTGGCGATTTCAGCCGGCGGCTTTCCGAGGGCAACAAGCAAGGGTTCTTCCGCCAGTTGGCCGAAGGGTTGAACGGTCTTGTGGAGCAGGTTTCGGTCAGTCTTTCGGACGTTGCGCAGGTGCTCAATGCGGTGGCCAACGGAGACCTCGATCGTCGCATCGAGCGCGACTACGCGGGGACGTTCGGTCAGTTGAAGGAAGACACGAACGCGACGGTGGAACGTCTGCGCGAGGTGGTGGGGCAGATCAAGGAGTCGACGGAAGCGATCAATACGGCGGCGCGGGAGATTGCGGCGGGCAACAGCGATCTGAGTGCGCGCACTGAAGAGCAGGCCAGTTCGCTGGAAGAGACGGCCAGCTCGATGGAAGAGCTGAACGCGACGGTGAAGCAGAACGCGGAGAGCGCGCAGAAGGCGAACGAACTGGGCCGTCAGAGCAACGAGGCGGTGATGCGCGGGGCGGAGACGGTCAAGCGCGTGGTGAGCACGATGAGCGACATCCAGGATTCGAGCAAGAAGATCGCGGACATCATCGGGGTGATCGATTCGATTGCCTTCCAGACGAACATCCTTGCGCTGAACGCGGCGGTGGAAGCGGCGCGGGCGGGGGAGCAGGGTCGCGGCTTTGCGGTGGTGGCGAGCGAGGTGAGGAATCTTGCGCAGAGAAGTGCGCAGGCGGCCAAGGAGATCAAGGGTCTGATCGCCGATTCGGTGGAGCGGGTGGATGGAGGCGCGAAGCTGGTCGCGGAGGCGGGCGAGACGATGGAGCGTGTGGTCGACAGTTTCCGTCAGGTGACGGGGCTGGTGACGGACATTGCGTCGGCGAGTCAGGAGCAGGCGTCGGGGATTGCGCAGGTGACGCAGGCGGTGAGCCAGATGGACAGCGTGACACAGCAGAACGCGGCGCTGGTGGAAGAGGCGGCGGCGGCGGCGGAAAGTCTGGAAGAGCAGGCGAGGTCGCTGATGCGCGCGGTGGGTCAATTCAGGCTGAACGATGGGGGCGGGCGGATCGTGCAGCCGTTCGCGGCATCGCCCGCAGTGGCGAGGGAGGCGGCCAACAGCGAGCCGGTGCTGCCGCGTTCGCGCGGCGGGGCGCTGGGCAAGGTGAAGCGCCTTGCACCGGCGGCCAGTCCGGCCTTCGCCGAGGAAGAGTGGGAAGAGTTCTGACCGGCGACGGTCGGACGGTCATGATCGGAATGGGCCAGACATCGTGAACACAGCAAGCAGCAGAGCAGGCAGCGCCACGCACGCAGCGGCGGAAATCACCCGTCAGCTGGCGGAAGTGAAGACCTTTGCAACGAGCACGCGGGAGTTCTCTTTCACGCGGGAGGATTTCGACCGTATTGCGACGATGATCCACCAGTACGCCGGCATCTCGCTCTCGCCGATCAAGTTCGACATGGTCTACAGCCGGCTGGCGCGCAGACTGCGTGCGACCGGCGACGCCACCTTTGCCGACTACATCCGCCGGCTGGAGCGCAACGACCGTACCGAGTGGGAAACCTTTGTCAATTCGCTGACCACCAATCTGACCTCCTTCTTTCGCGAGTCGCATCACTTCGACATCCTGAAGCAGCATCTGACCAAGCTCGGCAAACCGGATGCGCGCATCTGGTGCAGCGCCGCCTCGACCGGAGAGGAGCCGTACTCGATCGCCATCTCCTGCTGCGAGCTGTACGGCACGATGACGCCCCCGGTGGAGATCGTCGCCACCGATATCGATACCCAGGTACTGGGTCAGGGGCAGGCCGGTGTCTACGGTGAAGAGCGTATCGAGAAGCTGTCGCCGGAACTGGTGCGCAAGTACTTTCTGCGCGGTACCGGAAGCCGCGCCGGCGACGTCCGCGTGCGGCCGGAGCTGCAGAAGCTCATCCGTTTCACGCGGGTGAACCTGCTGGAGCCGAACTGGCCGGTGCGTGGTCCGCTGGAGGCCATCTTCTGCCGCAACGTCATGATCTATTTCGACAAACCGACCCAATACGGCATCCTCAAGCGCTACGTGCCGCTGTTGCGTCCGGACGGGCTGCTGTTTGCCGGCCACTCGGAAAGTTTCTCGCACGCTGTCGACCTGTTCCGCAATCTCGGAAGAACGGTGTATGCACGCGCTGACAGCAGTCGCTGAGCGGGGCCCCGGCCTGATCGAGCATCAGGCTGCGCAGCGCTACTTCGATCGCAACTTCTCGCGCGAGGCGGTCAAGATCCTGCCCGGCGAGTTCTTCGTCACCACCCGCGACATGCTGCTGGTGACTGTACTCGGCTCCTGTGTCGCGGCCTGCATCCGCGACCCGGAACGCGGGATCGGCGGCATGAACCACTTCATGCTGCCCGATGCCTGCGGCGATGCGACGAGTCGCTCGGCGCGCTATGGCGCCTACGCCATGGAATTGCTGGTGAACGAACTGATCAAGGCCGGTGCGCGCCGGTCGGCGCTGGTGGCCAAGGTGTTTGGCGGCGGCCGGGTGATGGCATCCCTGGCGAACGCCAACGTCGGCGAACGCAATGCCGGATTCGTGCTGGACTATCTCGATCGCGAGGGCATACCCGTCGTCGCGCAGGACATGCTGGACAGCCATGCCAGGAAGATCTACTTCTTTCCTCATGGCGGGCGCGTGCTGATGAAGAAGCTGGCACGCGTGAACAACGACACGCTGGTTCGCCGCGAACGCGAGTACCGGGAGCGACTGTCGCGCGACGATGCATCGGGCGACATCGAACTGTTCTCGTGAGCGGCGGGGAGTGCATTCAATGAAGATCAGGGTACTTGTTGTCGACGACTCGGCGGTCATGCGAGCCGTACTGACCGAGATCATCAATCAGGCTCCCGACATGGAAGTCGTCGGCGCGGCGCCCGACGCGGCGCTCGCGCGGCAGCGGGTGAAGGAGCTGTCGCCGGACGTGCTGACGCTCGATGTCGAGATGCCGCAGATGAACGGGCTGGAGTTTCTCGACAAGGTGATGCGGCTGCGTCCGATGCCGGTCATCATGATTTCCAGCCAGACGGCGCAGGGTTCCGAAACGACCCTGCAGGCGCTTGAGCTGGGCGCGGTCGACTATGTCGCCAAGCCTCGCGGCTCGCCCGTCGGACTGCCGGCAAGCTATGCGCAAGAGATACACGAGAAGATCCGTGCCGCTCATGGTGCCCGGCTCAAGGCCACGCGTACCCCGTCGGCCCGACCTGCGGCGTCGATGCAGACGCTTCAGACCTGCGCACCGGCCGGCACGGCCTGGGGCGACCGGATCGTGTGCATCGGTGCTTCCACCGGTGGTACCGAAGCGATCAAGGAGGTGCTGTGCCGCCTGCCGGCGAACATGCCGGGCATTGCCATCGTTCAGCACATGCCCGAGATGTTCACCTCAAGCTTCGCCCGCCGCCTCGATTCGCTCGCACCCCTGCGCGTGAAGGAGGCGGAGCAGGGGGAGCGCATCCTGCCCGGACATGCCTACGTTGCACCCGGACATTCGCATCTGGAGATCCGTCGCGCCGGCAATGGCTATGTCTGCGAACTGCTGCAGACGCCTCCCTATAACCGTCATCGTCCGGCGGTGGATGTGCTGTTCAATTCCGCTGCGCAGCACGCGCGCGGCAGCGCGGTCGCCGCGCTGCTCACCGGCATGGGCAAGGATGGCGCGCAGGGCATGCTCGCAATGCGCAAGGCAGGCGCATGGACGGTGGGGCAGGACCAGGAAAGCTGCGTCGTCTACGGCATGCCGCGTGAAGCGGCGCAGATCGGCGCCTGCTGCGAAGTGGCTCCGGTCGCACAGATTGCCGAGCGCATCGTCGCCGCACTGCAGGGTGGCCGCAAGGTGGCTGCGCTGGCCTGACCGCCGATCCGACCTTTCACGCAACCGACAACAAGGCAGGACAGGACTCATCATGGAAATACGAACCCAGCTGGAAGAATCGTCCGCTCGCATCGTTCTCGCCGGACGATTCGAGTTCTCGTCTCATCGCAGCTTTCGCGAAGCGACCGAACAGATACTTGGCCGTTCCGCAGTGGAGCAACTCGATGTCGATCTCGGCGCAGTGAGCTATCTGGACAGTTCGGCGCTGGGCATGTTGCTGATGTTGCGCGACAAGGCGCAGTCGGCCGGGTGCGTGCTCAGGCTTGCGTCTTGCAGCAACGCGGTGAAGCAGGTTCTGGATGTGGCGAATTTCCAGAAGCTGTTCACCATGGTCTGAGTCCCCGCGGGCAACGGTTCGATCCGGCCTCCGGTGCAGGAAGGGCGAGGCCGCCCCGACTTGCGGTTGCCGGGTGCGCGGGCATTCCGGCTCCGCCCGTCGCAGAAGGTATCGACCGCGGTGCCGCTCGACCGGGGTCATCGGCGCCAGGCGACATCCGCGTTCGACACTCGTCCGTCCGGGCGTCTCAAGTTCGGACACATCCCGCCGTAACACCTTCCACCACGGACAGGCACACGATGCCCAGTGACGGGTGACGGTTCGGACAGGCGCAGGGTCTGGCTGCCGCACGCCGCACTTACCGGATAGGAGACACCGATGACAAGAAGCCCGCGCGCAGACAAGCGCGGCGTCGTGCCCTGGTTGGGCTTGTTCGCCGCTCTGCTGATCACCCACCTTGGCGTCTATTCGCTTGCCGCGCCGGTCTTTGCCGCCACCGGTGCCATGATCGCCGCTGCGCTGGCGATGTTCGGCACACTGGCCGCCCGCGGCCTGAGCTATGTCATGTTCGAACGCCCGCTGGAATCGATGGTCGGTGGCATGGAGCGGGCCCGGGTCTCGGGCGATCTGACGCATCGCATCGAGGTGGCCGGTTCCGGTGCACTGCCGCGTCTGGCCGAAAGTTACAACGGTCTGGTTGCCGAGTTCAGCGCGGCCATGGCCAAGATGCTGTTTACCTCCGGCCGTCTGCAGGACACGTGCAGCGGTCTGGGCAAGGGGGCGGAACGCGTAGCCGGGGCCGCGGAAGAGCAATGCTCGGCATCGCGCGCGGCCAGCGGCGACGTGGGCGACATGAAGTCGAGCATGGAGTCGGCAACCGTTGCCGCCGCCGGCACGGTCGATGACGCGACCCGCTCGCGCGAGCTGTCGCAGAAGGGGGCGCAGGTGGTGCGCCGGGTCGCCGACGAAATGGCCCGCGTTGCGGACAGCGTATCGGACAGCGCTCGCCAGATCGAACATCTGGGCAAACGTTCGGAAGAGATCGGCTCGGTGGTCCAGGTTATCCGCGAGATTGCGGACCAGACCAATCTGCTGGCGCTCAATGCGGCCATCGAGGCCGCGCGTGCCGGCGAACAGGGCCGTGGCTTTGCCGTGGTGGCCGACGAGGTGCGCAAGCTGGCCGAGCGTACCGCCGTGTCGACCGGGCAGATACACACGATGATTTCCGCGGTTCAGCGCGAAACGGCCGAGGCCGCGGCGGCGATCCGCACCAGCGCGGACGAGGCGCAACGCGGTGCCGAACTGACGGGCGAGGCGGTGGTCACGCTGGAGAACATCCGTGCCTGCGCCGACGCCACGCTGGAGCGCGTCGGCGGCACGGTCGAGGCCATGCGCCAGAACCGTGCGCTTGGCGAACAGGTCGAGCGCCATGTGCAGCGCATCTTCTCGATGGCCGAATCGAACCGCGATGTGTCCTGCGCGACGGCGGCCGAAGCCGCCCGCCTGGACGTGCTTTCCAGCAATCTGGCCGAACTGGCGCAGGTGTTCCGGCTTGGCAGCTACGGCGAACAGGCCGTGGCCTCGCACGCCCGCATGCCGGACATCGTTGCCGCCGCCGCGCAGCAGATAGGTGCCTGTCTCGAAGCGGCGGTCAAGCGCGGCGAGATCAAGCTGGAAGATCTGTTCGACGAGAACTACCAGCCGATTGCCAACACCCGGCCGGCGAAGTACCACACCCGTTTCGACAGCCTGACCGACCGGCTCTTCCCGGCCATCCAGGAGCCCATTCTCGAACGCCATGCCGGCCTCATCTATGCGGGCGCGGTCGATCGCAAAGGCTACTTCCCGACCCACAACAAGCGATTCACTCAGCCGCTGACCGGCGACGAGAAGAAGGACATCGTCGGCAACCGCACCAAGCGCATTTTCGACGACCCGGTGGGCCGACGTTGTGGCGCACACAGCCAGCCCTTCCTGATCCAGACGTATCGCCGGGATACCGGTGAAGTGGTGCACGACATTTCGGCACCCATCTACGTGAACGGGCGGCAGTGGGGCGGATTCCGCATCGGTTACGCGGCCTGATCGCGCAACGCTCGCGGCAAGACAAAAGGGGCGCCTCCGGGCGCCCCTTTTGTCTTGCCGGTCCCGAAAGCGTGCTCTGGCGATGACGTTCAAGTTTTTCCCGGCGCTTCCGTAGTTCCATCTGGCGGGTCGAGAAGGGATGAAGTCCCGGGGAGCCTGCCGTGACCCACTGACGGCTCATGCATGCAGTGCCGCATGCCGCTGCCGACCCTGGAGAAATCAATGAACGTCCTGCTGCATCCCGCCCGCGCCCTGATGTCGCGCATGCGCTTCGCGCCCAAGATGATGCTGGTTTTCGGCATCCTGATGCTGTCTCTGGCCGGTCTGTCGACGCTGCTCGTCACCCACCGCCTGGCCGCCGTCCGCCAGATGGACAACGAGCGTATCGGCTCGGCCTACATCCGGTCGCTGGTGAAGGTGCTGGTCGGCATGCAACAGCATCGCGGGCTTTCGTCGACCTGGCTGAACGGAGACGCATCGCTGGCACCCAAGGTCGAAGCGAAGGGCGGCGAGGTCGAACAGGCGATGACCGCGCTTGAACTTCTTGCCGGTCAGCATGCCGGGCTGCTCGGGCAGCAGACAGCCATCGCACGTCTGCGCGAGGAGTGGGTCGCGGTTCGACAACTCATGCCGGGCTCTGCGGGCGCCGACAACTTCCGCCGGCATTCGGCGATGATCGATGGCCTGCTGAATGACTTCCGCGTCGTTGCCGACGCCTCGGGCCTCTCCTTCGATCCCTACCCGGACAGCTACACCCTGATGGAAGCCGCGGTGTCGGTGGCGCCACCCACCATGGAAAATCTCGGCCGCCTGCGCGGGCGTGCCGCATCGGTCGCCGCATCGAAGAACCTCGCACCCGAGGTGGCGGCCGATCTGAACGCGCTGATGATCCTTTCGCGCAACCAGATCGGCCAGATGGAGCGCGTACTGGAACGGGTACTGATGAACGCGCCGGAGGCCGCTGCGGCGCTGTCGGTGGAGGTCGAATCCTTGCGCGACAGCTTCTCGACCGCGTCGCTGTCCATCCAGTCTTCGGTGCTGAGCGGTGAGTTCTCGACTTCGGGTGCGGAGATATTCCGCATCGCCACGGCGCCGGTCGACGCGTCGCTGAGAGCGATGGAAACGCTGTTCGACGCGCTCGAAGGTGCGCTCGAGCGCCATCGCGACATTGTCCTGCGCGAACTCTGGCTGACCATGGCCGCGCTGCTTTTCACGGTCACACTGGCCCTTTACATGGCCTTCGGCCTGTATGCCTCGCTGCGCGAGTCCATCGAGGCCACGATAGCCGGCGGCCACAGTCTGGCGGACGGCGATCTGACGACGCGCGTGAAGGTGTCGTCGCAGGACGAGTTCGGCGAGATCGCTCACAGTTTCAACAATATGGCGGACAGTCTGTCCGCGTTGATCTCGCGCATGAAGTCTTCGGCCAGTGAGGTTGGTCAGGTCACCCTGGCGCTGGCCGGCGCGACGCAACAAGTCAGCCAGGCCTCGAACAGCCAGAGTCAGTCGGCGTCGTCCATGGCGGCGACCATCGAGGAACTGTCCGCGTCCATCAACAGCGTGTCCGACAGCGCGACCGGCATGCGTTGCCACGCGGAGACCACCCTTGAAGAGGCGACTCGCGGACATCAGGCGATCGATGCGGCCAGTCACGGACTTGATGCCGTGGCGCATGTCGTGGGCGAGATTTCCTCCGCCGCAGCCGCCTTCATCGAAAGTACCCGCGCGATCGGCGACATGACGCGCCAGGTCAAGGACATCGCGGACCAGACCAACCTGCTGGCGCTGAATGCGGCCATCGAGGCTGCGCGGGCCGGCGAGCAGGGCCGCGGCTTTGCCGTGGTTGCCGACGAAGTGCGCAAGCTGGCCGAGAAGTCGGCCGTGTCGGCGCAGCAGATCGAGGAGGTCACGCGCGCACTCGACGCGCGCGCCAATGGCGTCGAAAACGTGGTGAGTCGCGGGGTGGAGGCGATCGACAACTCGCGCAGCCAGCTGTCGCAGGTGGTCGGCGCGCTGGGTCGGGCAGCCGAGGCGGCCGCCTCGACCTCGCGCGGCATTTCGGGTATCGCCGAATCGGTCGGCGAGCAGACCACCGCGAGCCACGAAGTGGCGCGTTCGGTCGAACGGATCGCCCAGATGAGCGAGGAGAACAGCTCGGCCATCGCTTCGATGGCCGACGAGGCGCAGCACCTGCGTTCTCTGGCCCTCGCGCTCGAAGATGCCGGCGCGCGATTCCGCGTCTGAGTCTCCCGCGCGCGCGGGATCCTGTCGGCTTCCGGAGCCTTGCACGCGAGACGGATAGAGCGTTCCCCGCACATGCGCAGCCGGCTCGGTCCTGTCTAGCCTTCCGGCGGTGCCCGCAAAGTTCCTGCACGCTTGACCCTCAAGCCGTGCGTTACAGGGACGTTACAGGCTGCAGGAGTCGGGGCGTCGGCGTGAGGCGCCTGCGGACCCGAACGTGGCGGGGCTTCGGCCCCTCGACCTGCGGCTCGCCGTTCCGGCGCATGGCCGGGCATGAGCGGCCTTGTACCGACGCCCCTCGGCATGCGCTCGGCGACGCGCATTGTTCAAGCCGGGTCTGAAGTATTACTAAAGTTGTACTCGGCACCGGGCGTTATTCCCTTGCCGGCGGCGTCAGACGCCGCGGCCATCCGGCGCAGACCGGGTGAACTTCATACGTCCAGCGTGCTGGAGACGGGTTTGGGGGAGCAGACACCATGTTTGGAAACCGGAGCAGACAGATCGAAGTGAAGCTTGGCGAGTGCGAGCAACGAGCGGCGGCGGCGAAGGCCCTGATCGATGCGATCGACCGTTCCATGGCCATCATCGAGTTCGAACCCGACGGCAAGGTCATCGGGGCCAACGCGAACTTCTCGCGTGTCATGGGTTACGGCACGGGCGAACTCCCCGGCATGCACCACCGCAGCTTCTGTCAGCCCGCTTACGCGGCTTCGGCGGCCTATGGCGACATGTGGTCGCGTCTGGGACGTGGCGACTTCGTGTCCGGCCGTTTCCCCCGGATCGCTCGCGACGGACGCGAGGTCTGGCTTGAAGCCAGCTATAACCCGGTGCTGGGTGGCGACGGCCGGGTGGTCAAGGTGGTCAAGGTGGCCAGCGACATTACCGAAAAGGTGCGCGCCGAAAGCGAATCCATCGCCTTGCTCAACGCGATCAACCGCTCGATGGCCGTCATCTCCTTCACGCCGGACGGCACGATACTCGATGCCAACCCCAACTTTCTGAAAACGGTGGGCTATTCGAAAGAGGATGTGGTCGGGCGTCATCACCGCATGCTCTGCGAGGCCGATCTGGTCGCCTCGCCTGACTACACGGCTTTCTGGCAGCGCCTGGCCAGCGGGGAGTTCGTCGCCGGCGACTTCAGGCGCGTGGCGCGCGACGGCCGGGTGATCTGGCTGGAAGCCAGTTACAACCCGGTGTTCGATCCTGCCGGAAAGCTCTACAAGGTGGTGAAGTTCGCTGCCGACATCACCGAGAAGAAACTGCAGCAACTTGCCGAGCAGGACAGCGCCCGCGTGGCCTGGCGGGTGTCCAGCGAAACGGACGCCATCGCCACGGAAGGTGCGGCCATCATCGAACGGGCGTCGTCGGAAATGCGCGCCATTGCCGAAACCGTACAGCTCACGTCGGAACGTGTGAGCGAACTCGGCAAGCAGTCGGATCAGATTACCAGCATCGTCAAGACGATACGCGAGATCGCCGATCAGACGAATCTGCTGGCGCTGAATGCGGCGATCGAAGCGGCGCGTGCAGGCGAACAGGGCCGCGGCTTCGCCGTGGTGGCCGACGAGGTGCGCAAGCTGGCCGAGCGTACCAGCCTGTCGACCAAGGAGATCGGCGACATGGTGCAACGCATCCAGGACGGAACGCGCAGCGCCATACAGAGCATGGAGTCCAGCCTGGTCAAGGCCGGCAGCGGCGTCGAACTGGCGGGCAGCGCCGGGCAAGCGATCAAACGCATCAGTACCGGGGCGCGCGAAGTGGTACAGGCGGTGAGCAAGTTCTCATCGGTCATAGACGGTTGATGCCGCGGTCGCCGGAAGGGTGCGTTCGGTCGGAAACGTCCACGGTGCTGGCTGACAGGCGACGATGCCCGCCGGACGCATGACTTTCATCAAGGCGCCCGCTAGCGGAGGGCCGCTTTCCGGTTCAAGACTTGTCGTCGCCTGCCGTAAATCGAGCATCACCCCGGTTTTTATCGTGCTACTGAACACACTGACGAGGCCGACATGTCCGAGTTGCTGAAGAATATCGATGCCCGCACCAAGCTTGCGGGCACCAACAAGCTCGAAATCCTGATGTTTTCGCTCGGCGTCGATAGTCGCACCGGCAAGCGCGAGACTTTCGGCATCAACGTGTTCAAGGTACGCGAGGTCATGCGTACGCCGGCCGTGACGGCCGCGCCCGAGATGCCGCCGGCCGTCGAAGGCATGGTGAGCCTGCGCGGTGCATTGGTTCCTGTGGTCGATCTTGCGAAGTTCGCCCAGTTTCCGAGCGACACGCCACGCGACGTGATGATCGTGACCGAGTACAACGGCCACACCCAGGGATTCCTGGTCGAGTCGGTCGACACCATCCTGCGCCTGGACTGGTCGCAGATGCGGGTGCCGCCGGCCATGCTGACCGCCAATCTGGGGGGACTGGTCACCGCCGTCACCGAACTGGCCGATGGTCGGCTCGTGATGATGCTGGATGTGGAGAAGATCCTGTCGGAGACGGCGGACATCGACAACGACCTGGCCTTCAAGGACATCCAGCCGCTGGGCATCGAGGGCGCCACGGTCTTCTTCTGCGACGACTCGCCGGTGGCCCGCAACCAGATCACCCGCACACTGGACCTGATGGGTGTGCGTTACGTCAGCGCGATCAACGGTGGCCAGATGTGGACCGAACTGAAGAAGGTGGCCAGCTACGCCGAGTCGTCCGGTCGCAAGGTCAGCGAACTGGTCAACATGATCCTGACCGACGTCGAAATGCCCGAGATGGATGGCTACATCCTGACCAAGAACATCAAGGCCGATCCGCGCTTTGCCGGCATTCCGGTCGTGATGCATTCGTCGCTGTCCTCCGGGTCGAACCAGCAGCTTGGCCGCTCGGTCGGCGTCGACGAATACGTTTCGAAGTTCGAGGCCCAGCGCCTGGCGGAAACGATCAGCCGCCTGATCCGCTGCGGCAATGGCAGCAGCCGCGCTGCCGCCTGAACGAGACCGGAGACAGACGATGGACAGAACCGATCAGAACCTGCTCGAACAGGTTGACGCCCGCACCAAGCTTGCGGGCTCGAACAAGATGGAAATCCTGCTGTTCTCGCTCGGCACGCACGAGCTGTTCGGCATCAATGTGTTCAAGGTGAGGGAAGTCAGCCGCACGCCGACGGTGACGCCGACGCCCAATATGCCGGGTGGCGTCGAAGGCCTGATCTCGCTGCGCGGCAACGTGATTCCCGTGCTTTCACTGGCGCGCATCATGAATCTGGACGGTGCGCCGGAGGGCATGGGCGGCGCCATGATGGTGACCGAATACAGCAAGCGCACACTGGGTTTCCTGGTGCACGAGGTCGACCGCATCATCCGCGTCGACTGGGACCGCGTGCGTGCGCCGGAATCGGTGGTCACCAGCGAACAGCTCTATATCACCGCCATCACCGAACTGGATGACGGCCGCCTGGTGTCCATCCTGGACGTCGAAAGCATCATGGCGGGCACCTTCGGCGAGGCGGCCATTACCGAAATTCCGCCACTGGGCGGCAATTACCAGCCCAATGTATTTTTCGTCGACGACTCCGCGGTCGCGCGCAAGAAGATCGCGGAAGTCCTCGAAAAGCTGTCCATCCGCCACAAGCACGCCACCAATGGCGCGGAGGCGTGGAGCCGCCTGCAGGGCATGGCGGCACACTCCACGGCGACCGGCAACCCGCTGACCGACGAGATCGACCTCATCCTGGTCGACGCGGAGATGCCCGAGATGGACGGCTATGTGTTGACCCGGAACATCAAGAACGATCCGCGCTTTGCCGACATACCCGTTGTCATGCATTCGTCGCTGTCGTCCGAGGCGAACCGTGCAATGGGCAAGAGCGTCGGCGTGGATGCCTATGTGGCGAAGTTCGACGCTGAAATTCTTGCCGATACCCTGCGTCCGCTGCTGGCAACACACAAAGCCTGAGAGAGGTAGTGACCCATGTCAGATCCAAAAATGAAATTTCTCGTCGTCGATGACTTCTCGACCATGCGCCGCATCGTGCGCAATCTGCTCAAGGAACTCGGCTTCACCAACGTCGATGAGGCCGAGGACGGCGTGATCGCGTTGCAGAAACTCAAAGGCGGAGACTTCGACTTCGTGGTGACCGACTGGAACATGCCCAACATGACCGGCATCGAGCTGCTGCGGGCGATCCGCGCCGACGCCGAACTGAAAGGCCTTCCGGTACTCATGATCACGGCCGAAGCAAAGAAGGAAAACATCATTGAAGCCGCTCAGGCCGGGGCCTCGGGCTACATCGTGAAGCCCTTCACCGCCGGGACGATGAGCGAGAAGCTGAACAAGATCTTCGAAAAGATGAATCAAAAGGCCGCATGAGGCTGCTTCGGGAGAATTAACCGTGAAAAAGCTCAAGCTTGACGAAGCCGGCGATTCCGACGATCTGCAGGCCTTGTTCGACAGCATCGCCAGCGAGACGCCGCAGAAGGTGAGACTGGAAGTCGTGCCCGAGGCGAGCAACAGTGTGTGCGGCGACAGTCCCGACCTGGAAGCCTTGTTCGACAACGTGGCGACCGAGTACGCCACCGCGCATCCGCTCGTCGACGCGGTGCCGGAGAGCGATCACAGCTGCGACAACGTGTTCAACAAGGTCGGCCATCTGGCGCGACAGTTGCACGACACGTTGCGGGAACTGGGTTACGACCATGCGCTGGAGGATGTCGCGCAGCAAATGCCGGACGCGCGCAGCCGCCTGACCTATGTTGCGCAGATGACCGAGCAGGCGGCCAGCCGGGTGCTCAACGCTACCGACGTTGCGATTCCCATGCAGGACGATGTCGAGAAGCGTTCGAGTTCCCTGCACGATCGTTGGGAGAGGCTCTACCGCAACGAACTGTCGGTCGACGAATTCAAGGCTCTGGCCGCCGAGACGCGCGGTTTTCTGGGCGATGTGCCGGGATTCGCGCGCGACACCCGTGCGCAGCTGAACGAAATCATGATGGCGCAGGACTTTCAGGATCTGACCGGCCAGGTCATCAAGAAAATCGTCGAGATGTCGCAAAAGCTGGAGAACGGTCTGCTGCAGGTGCTGATCGAGGCCATGCCGGCGGAAAAGCGTGCGGTGGCGCCCGAAGGCCTGCTCAACGGTCCGGTCATCAATTCCGCGGGCCGAAGCGACGTGGTGACCAGTCAGGAGCAGGTCGACGATCTGCTTGAAAGCCTCGGCTTTTGAGCGCACCGGGGCGGACCGTGTCCAGCATGCCCGTCTCGGGGTCACAGGAAGACGCCGGTTGTTCCGCGCATTCTTCACAGCAGAGCGGTACGCACGAAAAGGTCGGCCAGCCGATGACAGAGTATCGGCCCGGTCGTGACAACAGGTGCAGTAGGACGCGCCCCGAGCGGCGGCGCCACAGGAGCGAAAGATGAGTGACTTTCAGGGTATGGAAGATCTGCTGCAGGACTTTCTGGTCGAAGCGACCGACCTGCTGTCCGGTGTTGACAACAAGCTGGTCGACCTCGAAAAGAGCCCGGGCGACCGTGGCCTGCTGAACGAAATCTTTCGCGGCTTCCATACGATCAAGGGGGGGGCCGGTTTCCTGAACGCGGCGGAACTGGTGGCGCTGTGTCACCTGACCGAAAACCTGTTCGACAAACTGCGCAATGGCGAAATGAATGTGACGCCGGTGCTGATGGACGTCATTCTTGACGCGACCGGGATCGTGCGCGACATGTTCGGTGCGCTTGAGCGCGGCATGCAACCCGCGCCTGCCGATACCGGCGTGATGTCGCGCCTGCGTGCGGCTCTGGCCGGCGAACTGGCGGCCGAGCCGGCGAAGGCGGCGGCTCCGGTGGCTCCGGCAGCGCCTGTTGCCAGGCCGGTCGAAAGCGCGACGCCTGCCCCGGTCGGCGCCGAACCCGACTGGGTGGCGCTGCATCAGGCGGTGACCGGTGTCGTGCCGACCGCTCCCCAGGCAGTGCCCGAACCGGCCGCCGCTCGGTCGGCCAACGATGGCGACGTGGCTGCCGTCGTGAACGCGGCCTTCGGGCGGCGTACCAGCGATCGTCCCGGGGCGCCCGCGCCCAGCGGTCGTCGCGATGCCGAGAAGGGCCGCGACAATTCGATCCGCGTCGATACTTCGCGTCTGGACCAGGTATTGAACCTGTCCGGTGAAATCGGCCTGACCAAGAACCGCCTGACCTCGCTGCGCGCCGACATCCTGGCCGGCAAGAGCGACAGCGACACCCTGCATGCCCTCGATGCTGCCGTGAGCCAGCTCGATCTTCTGGTGTCCGATCTGCAGAACGCGGTGATGAAGACCCGCATGCAGCCGATCGGCCGCCTGTTCCAGAAGTACCCGCGCATTGCCCGGGACCTCGCCCGCAATCTGGGCAAGGACGTCGAGCTTGCACTGGTCGGCGAAGAGACCGAGATCGACAAGACCATGATCGAGGATCTGTCGGACCCGATCATCCATCTGATACGCAATGCGGTCGATCATGGTGTCGAGACACCGGACGAGCGCATGGCCCAGGGCAAACCCGGAAAGTCCGTCGTGCGTCTCGAAGCACGCCAGGAAGGCGACCACATCGTCATCATGGTGGCCGACGACGGCCGTGGCATGAACGCCGAGCGCCTGCGTGCCAAGGCGCTGGAGAAGGGCCTCATCACCGACGAGGAAGCCAATACGCTGGACGAGCGCGCCAGCCTGAATCTGGTCTTCCTGCCGGGCTTCTCGACTGCGGCGACCGTGTCCGACGTATCCGGCCGCGGTGTCGGCATGGACGTGGTGAAAACCAATATCCAGAAGCTCAACGGCTCGATCGAAATCCGTTCGATACAGGGCAAGGGCACGACCTTCGTCATTTCGCTGCCGCTCACCCTGGCCATATTGCCGGTGCTGCTGGTGCGTCTGGCCGAGCAGCATTTCGCGGTGCCGCTGTCCATGGTGCGTGAAATCCTGCCCATCCAGGCCGCTGACATCCAGGAGGTCGGAGGCCGGGCAACCATGGTGGTGCGCGGCGAAGTGATGCCGGTGCTGCCTTTGGCCCGCCTGCTGGGCTGGCCGCAGAAGAATCACCCGCAGTATGGCGTGCTGATGCAGTCCGCGGAGTCCTCCTTCATCCTTGCCATCGACAACTTCGCCGGCCGGGAAGACGCGGTGATCAAGAGTCTGGACGACTTCCGTCCGAAGGGCGTGGCCGGCGTGACCACGCTGTCCAACGGCCAGATCGTGCTGATCCTCGACATGAAGGAACTGCTCGGTTCGCTTGGCGACTCGCGTGGCGTGTCGCGCTCGACGCTGATTGGAGCGGTTGCGCGCGCAGCCTGACCGGTTGTCCGGTTGCTTCACCGACGGGGCCCGACCGTGCGCAAGCCGGCCGGGCCCCGCACATTTCAGGATCGGGTTGTACGGGACGGTGCCAGACAAGGTCTCTGCCCCTAAAGACTTCAGTCGAGACGTCGATAAATACACATCGCCGGCATTTCGCCGCAAAAAAGAGGGAGTCACACCATGGCCGAAGCAACCCTGATCCAGCCGATTTCGTCTCCGTTTCCCGCTGCAGCGATGCTGCCGGCTGCCAGCGTGCAGGCGCATCACGCCGAGATCATGCGTCTGATGGATGCGATCGAAACCCTGGGTAACGAAGCTATGGTGGCTGCGCTGAACCTCGCCGGGGAAGCATCGGAAGCGGACACCCGGGGGCTGTTCATGCGTGCGCAGGAAGTACGCGCCTGGGTTCAGACCACGCTGGACATGGTGAACACCGATGCGCTGTGCCCCGACCTCTCCGGTCAACTCGCCTATCAGGGCGTCGAGCAAGCGGCTCGCCTGGTTGCCGCACGTGAAACCCTTCCGCGCTGAAGTCCGGCTCTTTCTGCTCCAATTGCCGTATCGACTTGCGGCCGAGGATCACGAGTGTCGAACAACAACGATGAGCAGGACTTTGATTTCGATGTCTGGAAGGAGCTCGCTCATTCCGACCCCGGAACCTATTTCGCGGAGAGACGGCGCGTGATCGAGAATTTCATCAGTACTTGCCCACCGGACAAGCAGGCCGTGCTGCGCGACCTCCAGGGCCGCATCGATGCCAGCCGGGCGATGGCCGGTTCTCCCAATCAGTCGGTCCGGGATCTGTCGCGCATGATGGAGGACTACCTGCTGGCGCTGTCCGAGCGCTTGATGGCCCTGCACCGCGAAACCTCGGCACTGCAGAGCTCGTTGCGCCAGGGGCTGCGCGGAGCGCCCTGAGCCTCGCCGCAGCAGGACGTGCCGGGCGCGAGGTCACCCCTTCGCTTCAGCGCGGACTGGCCCGAGCGCGCGCGAGATGAGGCCGTCTTGACCTGCTGTTCCACGGATCGCGATGTGGGCGCGGGCGCTAGATTGGTCCGGTCCATGTACCGGATCTGCGCCCCGTGGCAGAAGAAAGCGATCTCGAAAAGACCGAACCAGCGTCGCAACGGCGTCTGGAGCAGGCGCGCGAAGAAGGCCAGGTTCCGAATTCTCGCGAGCTGGCCACCTTTCTGGTCACCATTACCGGTGTTGCCGGCATGTATGCAATGGCGGGCTGGATGTGGCCGCGCAGCGCGCAGTTGTTGCGAGACGGCCTGAACATCGACAGGCGCGCCGTTTTCGATCCGGCGGCCATGTTCTCGTTGCTGATCGAGCGCGCCACCGATGCACTGGTCCTGCTGGCACCGCTGTTCATTGCGCTGATGGTGGCCGCCTTTGTCTCGCCTTTCCTGGTCGCCGGCTGGAACTTCGCACCGAAGGCACTGCAACCCAAGTTCTCCAAGCTCAATCCGGCCGCCGGCCTCAAGCGCATGTTTTCCAGCACGGCAGCGGTCGAGCTGGGCAAGAGCATGGGCAAGGCGACGCTGGTGGGCAGCGTGGCGGTATGGGTGGTGATGCGCGATCACGAGATGCTGTTTGCCCTGTTCGGCGCACCGGTGGATGTCGCGCTCGGCGCCACCGGCGACCTCATCATCACCTCGTCCCTGCTGCTCGTCGCCGGCATGGGGCTTATCGTCGCCATCGACGTGCCGTTCCAGATATGGCATTACCACTCCGAACTGAAGATGACCAAGGAGGAGGCGCGTCAGGAGTTCAAGGAGCAGGAGGGCGACCCGAAGGTGAAAGGACGTATCCGCCAGCAGCAGCGCGAAATGGCGCGCAGCCGGATGATGTCCAACGTGCCCAAGGCCGACGTCGTGGTGACCAACCCGACGCACTTCTCCGTGGCGCTGCGCTACGAGGCGGCGCGCGGCGGTGCACCGCGCGTGGTGGCCAAGGGAGCCGGCGAAGTGGCGCTGCGCATCCGTACCGTGGCGTCCGAACACGGCGTTCCGCTGGTCGAGGCGCCGCCTCTGGCGCGCGCCCTGCACAAGCACTGCGAACTGGAGCAGGAAGTGCCGGCCCGTCTGTTCCGTGCGGTGGCCGAGGTGCTTGCCTATGTCTATCAGTTGAACGAAGCGTTCGCTCAGGGAGGCGCCATCCCCAGGGCGCCTTCCGATCTGCCGGTACCGGAGGATCTCGATCCCGGTGTCGATTGATCGCCGGACAGATATGCCGATTCCCGCCGCGTCGACCGATGCGGCTTGCCGACCGGAATGGCGCGATCCTGCACAGCCGTCCGATGCCGACTGTTCGAATGGCGCGGCAAAAAAAACGGGCACCGTGCGGGTGCCCGAAAGGGGTCCTCAGAGAGAGGAGGGAGGAAAGCGGTAATCAGTGATCGGATGCGACGAGCTGGCCGCCTTGCAGGCGAACCCGGTCGCCGGTACGCCAGACCGGTTCGGCATCCAGCGAGATCGTGCGGTATTCGCCGTTTTCCATCCGTACGCCGACATTCCAGCGCGAGGTCGTACGCTGCGTCTTTTCGACTTCGTGGCCTGCGTATGCACCGCCCGCGATGCCGATGATGGTCGCTATGGTGCGGCCGCTGCCCTTGCCGACCTGGTTTCCGAGCAGGCCTCCGACCACACCGCCTGCCGCAGCGCCCAGCCCGCTCGGATCGGCAGCCACCTTTGCCTCGCGCACCGATTCGATTACGCCGCAGTCGGCGCACACCGGTGCAGGCGCTTCGGCGGCGACCGGTGCCGGCGGCTGCTCGGCCGCGATCTGCGGCCTGGCTGGAATGATGTCTATGCCCGGATCGTAGGTCTTCTCGGCCACCCTGATCGTGTGCGCTTCCGTGGGTCCGGCCGCCACCGGTTTGACCACCTTCGCGGCCGGACTGGCTGTCCGTTCCTTTCGTTCCGCTGGTCTGACAGGCGTCGTGGCGGCCGGTACGAGCGTTTCCGGCAACGCTGGAACGGCCACCGGCGGGGTGACCGGGCCAATGCCGGATACAGCGGCTTCGGGGGTGTCGACCGCGGCATCCGGTTCAATGACGCCGGTCATCTTCGCGATGCCTGCCACGCTGAACGCTGCGATCGACAGCGCAGCCACCCACGCGGCAGGATGCAGCGAAGCGCGTTGTCTGGCGACGGCCTGGGTGTTCATTCGGACTCTCCTCGACGGATGGCTACAACCATGCCGCAAGTAACGCACCCAGGTGTGCATCGGACGGATCCGGCTTTGTAAGGGCGTTTTGCCCCGCGTAACAATCCGGTCGACCCAATAGCCGGGGAAAACCCCTCTTCTTTCTCCGGTTTGATCGACGCGGCCTGCGCTGAAATGTCGTCATGGCTACGTCCCTATCGTTCCGTCAGGTCATCGGCTCTCCGAACATCGCCCAGATGGCCGCACCGCTGCTCATCGTCCTCATCCTGTCGATGATGGTGCTGCCGCTGCCCACCTTCGTTCTGGACGTGTTTTTCACCTTCAACATCGCGATGTCGGTGATGGTGATGCTGGTGGCGCTCTATACGACGAAAGCGCTTGATTTTTCGGTCTTTCCGAGCGTGCTGCTGGTCACGACGCTGTTGCGCCTGTCGCTCAACGTGGCGTCCACCCGGGTCGTGCTGCTGGAGGGCCACACCGGCCCGGACGCGGCCGGCAAGGTGATCGAGGCTTTCGGTCACTTCCTGGTCGGCGGCAACTACGCGGTCGGCATCATCGTGTTCATCATCCTGACCGTCATCAACTTCGTCGTCGTTACAAAAGGCGCGGGCCGGATTGCCGAAGTGGGCGCGCGCTTCACGCTCGATGCGATGCCGGGCAAGCAGATGGCCATCGACGCCGACCTGAATGCCGGTCTGATCGGTGAGGACGAAGCACGCCGTCGCCGCAAGGAAATCGCCGACGAAGCCGACTTCTACGGCTCCATGGATGGTGCGTCGAAATTCGTGCGCGGCGATGCCGTCGCCGGCATCCTCATCCTGCTCATCAACATGATAGGCGGCATGCTGATCGGCGTGATGGAGCACGACATGAGCGCAGGCGGTGCGGCCAAGGCCTATGTGCTGCTGACCATAGGCGACGGCCTGGTGGCGCAGATTCCGGCGCTGGTGATATCGATCGCCGCCGGTCTCGTGGTCTCGCGCGTCGGCAGCGACGGCGACGTGGGCGGACAGGTGATCGCCCAGTTGTTCGGCGATCCCCGTGTGCTCGGGATTTCGGCAGGCATCATGGGTCTGATGGGCCTGATTCCCGGTATGCCCAACTTCGTCTTCCTGCTGCTCGCGTCCTTTCTGGCCTATCTCGCCTGGCGCGGCATGAAGCGTGCCGCGTCGCCGAAGGTGAAGGAGGCTGCCGACAGGAAGGCTGCCGAACAGGCGGCGGCTCAGTCGGTCACACCGCCCGAACAGCAGGAGGCCGCGTGGAGCGATGTGGTGCCGGTCGACACGCTGGGCCTGGAAGTGGGTTATCGCCTCATTCCGCTGGTTGATCGCGGTCAGGACGGAGAGCTGTTGAAGCGGATCCGTGGCTTGCGCAAGAAATTCGCCGCCGAAGTCGGCTTCCTGACCGCTCCGGTTCATATCCGCGACAATCTCGAACTCAAGCCCAATGGCTATCGCATCACGCTGAAGGGCGTCGATGTCGGCAGCGGCGAGGCCTATCCGGGCAGCCTGCTGGCGATCAATCCGGGTCGTGTCGCCGGTGTCCTGCCCGGTCGGGAAGCGCGCGATCCGGCGTTCGGCCTGCCGGCGGTATGGATAGAACAGGGTTTGCGCGAGCAGGCGCACGCGCTCGGCTATACGGTGGTTGACGCGTCGACCGTCATC
The DNA here is from genome assembly GCA_964555165.1 of uncultured Methyloversatilis sp. Taxonomy (GTDB): domain Bacteria; phylum Pseudomonadota; class Gammaproteobacteria; order Burkholderiales; family Rhodocyclaceae; genus Methyloversatilis. Next base: position 58,523 of record CAZKRN010000029.1, read on the forward strand.
GCGACCCATCTCAATCACCTCATCCTGACCCATGCCGCGGAGTTGTTCGGCCGGCAGGAAGCGCAGGCCTTGCTGGAGCACGTTGGCCGCGAACAGCCCAAGCTGGTCGAGGATCTGGTACCCAAGACGTTGCCGCTGGCCTGCGTTCAGCGTGTGCTGCAGAGCTTGCTGGAAGAGGGCGTGGCGATCCGCGACATGCGGTCCATCGTCGAGACGCTGGCCGAGCATGCTTCGCGCAGCCAGGATCCGCTGGAACTGACCTCCCGCGTGCGCGTGGCACTCGGACGCGCCATCGTGCAGCAACTGTTCCCGGGCAACGGCGACGTCCAGGTCATGGTGCTCGATCCAGGCCTCGAACGCCTGCTGGGTCAAGCGCTTGGCGCCGGCGGCGACGGTTCGGTGATCGAGCCGGGTCTCGCCGATACCTTGATGAATGAAGTTGCCCGCTGTGCCCAGAATCAGGAAGAGATGGGGCTGCCGGCGGTCCTTCTCGTCCCGTCGCCGCTGCGCTGGCTGCTGTCGCGCTTCCTGCGCCGCGCGGTACCCAGTCTCAAGGTGCTCGCCAATTCCGAAGTTCCTGAAACACGCACCATCAAGGTGAACTCTGTCATCGGAGTCAAGTCATGACGCCTCGCAAATACCTGGCCGCCAGCGCTCGCGACGCACTGCGTCGCATCAAGGAAGATCTTGGTCCCGACGCCATCGTGCTGTCCAACCGTCCGGTCGATGGCGGGGTGGAAATCCTTGCTTTGCCGGCCAATGCGCTGGAGGCCATGAGCGCACAGCCGAAAAGGCCGCCTGCGGCCGAGACGGCGCCGGCTCCGGCGGCGCCCGCTTCGCGTGAGGTGGCTGCGGGAGAGGACTTTGCGGTGACGCTGTCGTCCAGACTGGCGACCCGTCAGAGCGCGTCCGTTGCGCCGCCGGATCGTGAGGAGGTCCGTGCGCCGAAGCCGTGGCAGCCTTACAGGCCGCGCCCGGCGACTCCCAGCGAGTTGCGCGAGATGGCGCGTACCCGTCAGGGACTGGTGCCCGCGAACGAACGGATCGAGGCGCACGCCGCCGTGCCGGTAAGAGCCCCTGCCGCCGAGCCGGAAGCCGCATCGCGGCGTGTTCCGGCGTCCTCGCCCACGCCCACGCCCGAGCGCGCGCCGCAACTTGACGCCGCGTTGCGGGAAGAGTTGGGCAGCATCCGTCGCATGCTGGAACAGCAACTGGCTGGCTTTGCCTGGGGCGAGATGTCGCGCAACTGCCCGATGAAGACCACGCTTGCCGCCGAAATGCTGGAGTCGGGTTTCAGTGCGGCCACCACCTATCGCCTGCTCGACCGGCTGGCTGCGTCCGATTCTCTGGCCGCTGCGCGCAATGAACTGCGTGCGCTGATCGGCCGCGACCTGATTACGCTCAACTCCGACGCCGATATCATCGACCGTGGCGGTGTCTATGCGCTGGTCGGGCCGACCGGGGTCGGCAAGACCACCACGACCGCCAAGCTGGCGGCGCGCTGCGTTGTGCGCCACGGTGCCGACAAGGTGGCGCTGCTCACCACGGATGGCTACCGGATCGGCGCGCACGAACAACTGCGCATCTACGGTCGCATCCTGGGCGTGCCCGTGCACGCGGTGCGCGACGCGTCCGACCTGCGCCGCATGCTGGTCGAACTGCGCGACAAGCACATGGTGCTGA
>CAZKRN010000030.1:0-59008 GCA_964555165.1 uncultured Methyloversatilis sp.
ATCATTGCGCGCTGGATCAGGGAAAGGAAGGCGGTGGCGGTCGGACGCTTACCGACAACCGCCGGCTGTGTGGCGAGCTGTCGGCCGGTCGGCGCGTACTGAACTGCTTCTGCTATACCGGCGGCTTTTCGCTGCACGCGCTCGCGGGCGGCGCGGCGTCGGTACTGTCCATCGATTCATCCGGGCCGGCGCTGGCGACCGCACGGCGCAACGCGGGCCACAACCCGCTCATCGATGCATCCCGTGCGGAGTGGATGGAAGCCGACGTGTTTCAGGCGCTGCGCAGCTTCCGCAGCGAAGGCCGGAAGTTCGACCTCATCGTGCTCGATCCGCCGAAGTTCGCGCCATCGGCCGCGCACGCCAGGGCGGCCGCGCGCGCCTACAAGGACATCAATCTGCTCGGTTTCCGCTTGCTTGCGCCAGGCGGTCTGCTGATGACCTATTCCTGTTCCGGTGGCGTCGATCCTGACTTTTTCCAGAAGATCGTGGCCGACGCGGCGGCCGATGCCGGCGTGTCGGCACGCGTATTGCGCCGGCTTTCGGCCGGGGCCGATCATCCGGTCGGTCTGGCCTTTCCCGAAGGCGAGTATCTGAAGGGTCTGCTGCTGCGAGCGGACTGAGCGTGGCGCGCTCTCCGGACCGCTTGTCGTCGGCACGCGATCGCGTCGACTGTTTTTCAGCAAAACATTGGTATCCTCTCCGCCTTTCCAACCCCGGGGAGTTCATGCGGATGGCCACCAAGAACGCCAGCAAGGCCGACAAGCCGCTGACCGAAGCCGACATCCTGAAGATGCCGGAAAAGGACTACATGAACGAGGCGCAACTCGCCTTCTTCCGTGAACTGCTCGTGCGCATGCGCGACGACATCCTGCGCAAGGCCGATGAAACAGTGGAACACATGCGCGAGGTCGATAATGTGTCCGACCCGGCCGACCGTGCCACGGTGGAAGAGGAGCACACGCTGGAACTGCGCACCCGCGACCGCGAGCGCAAGCTGCTGAAGAAGATTGAGCAGGCGATAGACCGCATCGATGCCGGCGAATACGGCTACTGCGACGAGACCGGCGAGCCGATAGGCATTGGCCGCCTGCTCGCGCGCCCGACCGCGACGCTGACCATCGAGGCGCAGGAGCGCCGCGAACGCATGCAGAAGCTCTACGGCGACTGATGCCATTCAGCCTGTAATGGACCGACGTCATTCCCTGTTGAGGCTCTTTGTACTGCTGCTTTGCCTGCTGGGCGCGCAGCAGGTGGCGCTCGCCCACGGATTCGAACATCTTGCGTCGACCGCTGCACCGTCGCTGGACGACGACGACAGCAGTCCGGTACATGCCCAGGTGTGCGGCGAGTGTCTGTCCGCCCTCGGGTTCGGTTCGCTGCATGCGGGAAGACAAGGTGCCGCTTGCGGCAGCGCTTCCTCCCACATGCTGTGCCTGCCGCCTCTGCCGGCCTCCATCCATGCCGAGCCGCCCCTGCCGCGCGTGCTCGACCCTCCCGGCCTCTCTCGCGCCTGATCCAGCGCGCCCGAACAGGGCGCATTTCCGTATCAGTCATGCCCGCTTCGGCGGAGCAGGCGCGCGTCCGCTCCGCGGGCGCGTGCAGGGAGAGTTTTCATGCCATTCAAGACCAAGCCAGGCTGCGCCATTGCGGCGCTTGCCGCCGTATCGTTTTCCGTTCCCGCATTCGCCCAGACCTTGCAGAATCTCCCCGCAGTCGTCGTGACCGGCAACCCGCTCGGCAGCGACCTGTCCGATCTGGTCAGTCCGGTGTCGGTGATGGACGACCACGATCTGAAACTGCGCAGTGCCAGTACATTGGGTGAAACCGTGGGCTCTTTGCCGGGCGTCAGTTCCACCTGGTTCGGACCGAACGCCAGTCGTCCGGTCATCCGCGGTCTCGACGGCGACCGGGTGCGCATCCTCGGCAATGGCGGCGCGACGGTGGACGCCTCCGCCCTGTCCTTCGACCACGCGACGACCATTGATCCGCTGGCGATCGAGCGGGTCGAGGTGGTACGCGGCCCAGCCGCGCTGATGTACGGCGGCAATGCGGTCGGCGGCGTGGTGAATGCGCTGGACAACCGCATTCCGCAGTCGCCGATGAACGGCGCCAGCGGCCGGGTGGATGGCATCGTCGGCGGCGCCGATTCGACGCGCGCGCTGGCCGGTCGCGTCGAGTTCGGCAAGAACGGACTCAACCTGCACGCCGATGGCTTCACCCGCTCGACCTCCGATCTGCGCATCCCCGGTGGCCGGCTGCGCAATTCGGCGGCCGATACCGACGGTGGCGGCTTTGGTGCCTCCTTTGCCGGTGAGCGCGGCTATGTCGGCGCCTCTTACGGCGTGTTCGACTCGACCTATGGCACGGTGGCGGAGGAGGCCATCACCATAGACATGCGCAGCGAGCGCTGGGACCTTGCCGGCGAACTGCGCGATATCGACGGCTTCATTACCGGCCTCAAGTTCCGCGCCGGCCACACCGACTACAAGCACGTCGAACTGGACGATGGCTCGCCGGAAACACGCTTCTTCAGCAAGGGTACCGACGTACGCCTGGAAGCCAGTCACGCGCAGATCGGCGCCTTCCGCGGCGTGCTCGGCGTGCAGGTCGACAGCAGCGACTTTTCTGCGCTGGGCGAGGAGGCTTTCGTGCCGGGCACGAATACCGACACGCGCGCGTTCTTCCTGTTCGAGGAAACGCGGATCGGCGACCTCAAGCTCACCTTCGGCGGTCGCGTGGAGCGCGTCGAGGTCGGCAGTGACGGCGGTGGTCCGGACGATCCGAACAACCCGGGCACACCGCGTTTCGATCCGGCGCAGGAGCGTCGCTTCACCGCGCGAAGTGCCGCCGTCGGTGCGGTCTATCCGATTGACAACACCTTCTCGATTGCCACCCAGTTGGCGCACACCGAGCGCGCGCCGACCTTTTATGAGCTTTTCGCCAACGGGCCGCACGCGGCCACCGGCAACTACGAGCTCGGCAATGCCTCGCTGGACAAGGAACAGTCGAACTCGATCGACGCCCAGTTGCGTGTCAAACACGGCGAGCACAGCGGCAGCATAGGTGTGTTTCACAGCCGGTTCCGCAATTTCATTGCGCTCGCCGACACCGGCAACCGGCGCGAGGAGGACGGTCTGATCGATCCCGCCGGCGAACTGCCCGAGTTCGCATACCAGGCGGTGCCGGCGAAGTTCTACGGTCTGGAGGCGCAGGCCCATCTGCTGTTGTGCCATTGCGCTGGCGAACTGCACCTCGACCTGCAGGCCGACATGGTCCGCGCTGCCAACCGTGACACCGGCGAGCCACTGCCGCGCATCTCGCCGATGCGCGGTATGGCCGCGTTGAACTGGCATCGCGAGGCACTGAACCTGCGGCTGGAGGTGCAGGGTGCGCGCCGCCAGGACCGCGTCGATGAACTCGGTACGCCGACCGCCGGCTACGCGCTGGTGAATGCCTTCGCAAGCTACGGCTTCCAGGCTGCCGGAGTGAACTGGGAAGCCTGGTTGCGCGGCAACAACCTGTTCGATACCGAGGCGCGCAACCATGTGTCCTTCCTGAAGGAGATTGCGCCCGTGGCCGGTCGCAGCGTCATGGCCGGTCTGCGCGCCACGTTCTGACCGAAGTCCGCGTCGCATCGTTCGCTGTCCGGACGAATCATGTCCGGGCAGCACCTTGTCACGTCTGCTTACGCCTTCGGGGGTGCCACCGACGCGGGATGAAAGGTAAAGTTGCCGATTGTTGCAGTTACGTGCAAGACAGCCGTTAACTGTGGTTCGCGCCCGATCCGGACTTATCCGTGGCCTTTTCCTTTTTCAAGAAAGCACCTGCATCCCAGGTCGAAAACCGCAAGCCTGCGCGTCCGTCGACGCCCGCTCCGGCGCCGGCAGAAGAGTCGCGTCCGCTGGAAAGCGAGGCGATCGGTGATCCGCCCTCTTCGGCGGGCCTGATATCGCTCGACTTTGCTTCGCGCGATCCGCTTGACGGCGCTCGTCGTACCGGAAAGGGCGAGCTGCAGGTCCAGGACGTGTCAAGCGGCCTGCACCCGGTGGTGGAGGAAGCCGCCATGCTGTTCGCGAATGGCGACGACGAAGCCGCGCTGTCGGTGCTTGAGCGAGCCACTTTCGATGATATGGGCAGCTCGACCGAACAGGTGTGGTCCATGCTGTTCGACCTGTGTCACGCGCTGGGACGGGTCGACGCCTTCGAAGCGCATGCGCTGGCCTACGCGGAACGTTTCGAACGGTCCGCTCCGACCTGGCCTTCATCTCCGGCCAAGGGCGCTGCGGGTGGGCCACCGATGCTGACGCTCTCGGGCAAGCTCACAGCGGCCAGCCGTTCGACGATCGACCAGATCGACCGTTTGTGCAGCAAGGCGCACGTCGTACGGGTCGATGTGGCTCGTTTGCAGCACGTGGATGAAGAAGGCGCGCGTCTGCTGCTGGACGCGCTGGTCGCGCTGCGCCGATGCGGGCATGGCGTGGCCATTGTCAGCGCCGGTGTGTTGCGCGACCTGCTGGCACCGCGCATTGCGCCCGGTACCGCCGAAGGTCCCGCGCAGTGGCTGCTCTATCTCGAAGCCTTGCAGCAGCTTGGCGACGAAGCCGGGTTCGAGGAATTCGCAATCCAGTACGCAATCACGTTCGAGCTGTCGCCACCGTCCTGGGATGTGCGCTGGGTGTCGTCCGAGCTGGTGCCGCGCATGCCCGCACCGGTCGAACCGGAAAAGGGAGGGCGCATCGCGCTGCGCGGGGAAATCGTGGGCGCTCGGCAGGATGCCTTTTCCGCGCTGCAGTCGGCCGATCTGCCGCAGGGGGTGACGAGGATCGATTGTTCGGACCTCAGCCGCATGGACTTCATCAGCGCGGGTCTGTTGTTCAACGTGATCACGGCCATGCAGGCGACGGGCCGGCAGCCCCGACTGGTCGATGTGCGTCCCATGGTGGCCGCCCTGTTGCTGATGATCGGCGTGGCGGCCGTCGCGGAGATACAGCAGCGCCGTTTCTGAGGGCAGGCGCACGAAGCGGAATTTGTCGCAAACGACGAATTGCAAACCTGCAGCCCCTAGAATGCCCACCCTGCGCGGCACTTTCGGGAATAGCCATGGAACAGTATCACGGCACCACCATACTTTCGGTGCGTCGCCCAAATCAGGTCGCCCTCGGCGGCGATGGTCAGGTCACCCTCGGCAACATCGTCGTTAAAGCCACAGCACGCAAGGTACGCAGACTGTATCAGGGTCGCATCCTGGCGGGTTTTGCCGGCGGCACGGCCGATGCCTTCACGCTGTTCGAGCGTTTCGAGGCCAAGCTGGAGAAGCATCAGGGCCACTTGGTACGCAGCGCGGTTGAGCTGGCCAAGGATTGGCGTACCGACCGCATGTTGCGCCGGCTGGAGGCCATGCTGGCCGTTGCCGACCGCGAATCCTCGCTGATCATCACCGGCAATGGCGATGTACTGGAACCGGAAGGCGGCATTGTCGCCATCGGCTCCGGCGGTGCCTACGCTCAGGCCGCGGCGCGTGCGTTGGTCGAGAACACGGACATTCCGGCGAACGAAGTGGTGTCGAGGTCGTTGGGCATTGCTGGCGACCTGTGCATCTATACCAATCACAGTCACACGATAGAGACCCTCGAATGGTGAGCACCGGCGTGTCCGAATCCACTCAAGTCATGACTCCCTCGGAGATCGTCTCCGAACTCGACAAGCACATCGTTGGACAGGGGCGCGCCAAGCGTTCGGTGGCCGTCGCGCTGCGCAACCGTTGGCGCAGGGCCCAGGTGGCCGAGCCGCTGCGCAGCGAAATCACGCCCAAGAACATCCTGATGATAGGCCCGACCGGTGTCGGCAAGACGGAAATCGCGCGTCGACTGGCGAGGCTTGCGAATGCACCGTTCATCAAGGTCGAGGCAACGAAGTTTACCGAAGTGGGGTATGTCGGCCGCGACGTCGACACCATCATCCGCGATCTGGTCGAGATCGCGATCAAGGACCTGCGCGAGCGTGCGATGAAGGCGGTACGCACGCGCGCCGAGGACGCCGCGGAAGATCGCATTCTCGACGTGCTTCTGCCGCCGGCTCGCCCGGTCGGCTTCGGCGTCGATGCACCGGCGACGGACGAGAGCGGCACGCGCCAGAAGTTTCGCAAGAAGCTGCGTGAGGGAGAACTGGACGCGAAAGAGATCGAAATCGAACTTGCGGTTGCGCCAGCGGCAATGGAGATATTGACGCCGCCCGGCATGGAGGAACTGACGGGTCAGCTGCAGTCCATGTTCCAGAATCTCGGCAACCAGCGCCGACGCACCCGCAAGATGACGATACGTGAGGCAATGCGCGCGCTTGCCGATGAAGAGGCCGCCCGGCTGGTCAATGAGGACGAGGTGAAGCAGCAGGCCCTGGTCGCCGTCGAGCAGCACGGCATCGTGTTTCTGGACGAGATCGACAAGGTGGCATCGCGTTCCGACCATGGAGGTGCGGATGTGTCGCGTCAGGGCGTGCAACGCGACCTCTTGCCCCTGGTGGAAGGCACGACCATCACGACCAGGTACGGCATGGTGAAGACCGATCACATCCTCTTCATCGCCAGCGGCGCCTTCCACCTGTCGCGACCGAGCGACCTGATTCCCGAGTTGCAGGGCCGTTTTCCCATCCGGGTCGAGCTGGAATCGCTGTCGGTGGAGGATTTCGAGCGCATCCTGACCGCGACCGACGCCTGCCTGACGCGTCAGTACTCAGCGCTGCTCGCGACCGACGGCATCACGCTGGAGTTCTCTGCCGACGGAATCCGTCGTCTGGCGGAGGTGGCCTGGTCGGTCAATGAGCGCACCGAGAACATTGGTGCGCGCCGGTTGCATACGGTGATGGAGAAGCTTCTTGAAGAGGTATCCTTCGACGCCGACCGGAGGGCGGCCTCGCTTACGGTCGATTCAGCCTATGTCGACGCCCGGCTCGGCGAATTGTCGCAGAGCGAGGATCTTGCTCGCTATGTGCTCTGACCGCGCTTTGACAAACCAAGGACAATGAACTTCCGATGACGCCCATCGCCAGTACGCGCACCTGTTTCATGCTGTCCTACCTCTGCTTCGGCCTGGTCGCTTTCGCGATGTGGTTGCAACATGTCGAGCGCCTGGCCCCCTGCCCGCTGTGCATCCTGCAGCGCTACGCTTTCGTTGGCGCCGGACTGTTCTTCCTCCTGAGCGGACTGTTCGGCGGCGCGCTGGCGCGCAGCGGACTGTGGCTGTCGGCGCTGATGTCGGCGCTGGGTGCCGCCGTCGCGGCGCGTCACGTCTACGTGTTGTACAACCCTTCGGTCAGCTGCGGCCTCGATCCGGTCGAGGACTTCGTAAACAGTCTGCCGCCGGCGCAATGGCTGCCGGAGCTTTTCTTCGCCGACGGAGCTTGCGGCGCGAAGCTGCCGCCGATACTCGGCCTGGACATTCCGGAGTGGTCCTTGCTGTGGCTGGCGCTGCTTGCCCTCGTCGCTGTGCTGCTTTCGTTGCGTCGGCGCTGAACAGTTCAGGCGGACTGTTCCGCGCCGATAACACTCGGAGCTCAGGCGCGGACAAGTGCCGATCGCTGTAGCAGAATGCGCCGTCCACTCCTGTGCCGGGTGGATGGAGGCCGCTCAAGACAGCTCCCAACGCTCCGAGGAGAACATGAACAATTCCAGGAAACCCGTGATCGTGGTGGTCGGCGGCGGCGCCGGCGGCCTCGAGCTGGTCACTCGACTCGGCGACCGCTACGGTGTCGCCGGCAAGGCCGACATCGTGCTGGTCGACGCATCGCCGATACACATTTGGAAGCCGCATCTTCACGAGGTCGCAGCAGGGCGCATGGACATGCACATGCACAGGCTCGAGTACGTCGCACAGGCACGCTGGCACAACTTCGAGTTCCAGCTCGGCCGGATGACGGCCATCGACCGGGCGCGCAAGACCCTGCACATCGAGGCCGTGCCCGATTGCGACGGCGAGCCGATGTTGCCCGAGCGCGAACTGCACTACGATTACCTGGTCATCGCGATCGGCAGCACCGTGAACACTTTCGGCATTCCGGGTGCAGACGAACACACGATGGCGCTGGACACCACCCATGACGCGGAGCGATTCCGGCAGAAGCTGGTGGCTGCGTGCATGCGCGCGGATGCCAGGGCCGAACGCGGCGAACCGCACGAAGTGTCGATTGCCATCATCGGTGCCGGCGCGACCGGCGTCGAACTGTCGGCCGAACTGCGTCATACCAGCAAAGTGCTGCGCGCCTTCGGCGTGCACAGCATGGATCCGCGGGGCGACATGAGAATCACGCTGATCGAGGCAGCTGACCGGGTGCTGCCGGCGCTTCCCGCACGCATATCGGCGTCCGCCGAAGAACTGCTGCGCGGCATGGGTATAGACGTGCTGAAGTCGGAACGTGTCAGCGAGGTGCGGCACGACGGTCTGGTCACCGCCAGCGGTCATTTCATCCGCGGCGACCTGATGGTGTGGGCGGCCGGTATCAAGGCACCGAACATGCTGTCAGGCTTCGGCGGCCTTGAATCGAACCGCATCAACCAGCTGGTGGTAGACGATCATCTGGTCACCACGCAGGATCCGGATATCTTCGCCTTTGGCGACTGCGCAGCGTGCAACTGGCTCGGTGGCGAGGGGACGATTCCGCCGCGCGCCCAGGCGGCGCATCAACAAGCCAGCTATCTGGTCAGGATTTTTGCCGTGCGACTTGAAGGCAAGAGCGATCCCGGGCCGTTCCGCTACAAGGACTTTGGCTCCCTGGTATCGCTTGGCAAGGGCGGTGCCACCGGAAATCTGATGGGTGGCGTGGTCGGCGGCAGCATGTTCATCGAGGGGCTGGTCGCGCGCATGATGTATCGCTCGCTCTACCAGATGCACCAGATCGCGCTGCATGGCTGGATCAAGAGTTCGCTTGACGCGATTGCGCGCTTCATCAAACAGAGCACCGAGCCGCACGTGAAGCTGCATTAGCCTTTTTAGGGGCCAGGGGCTCCGGCCCCCTCGCCGCAGACGGCGCAGCCGGGGTCGCGCGGCAGCGTGATGCTGCGCCACTCCATGCCCAGCGCGTCCAGCAGCAACAGGCGGCCGGCCAGCGTGCGGCCGGTCTGCGCAAGTACTTTCAGCGCTTCGGCGGCCTGGACGGTACCGATGATGCCGGTGAGCGGTGCGAACACACCCATCACGGCGCAGCGTACCTCCTCGACCTCGCCCCCTTCCGGGAAGAGGCAGTGGTAGCAGGGGGCGTCGGGCTGACGGCTGTCGAATACCGATACCTGACCGTCGAAGCGGATGGCCGCACCCGATACCAGGGGCGTCCGGGATGCCACGCAAGCACGGTTGATCGCATGGCGGGTCGCAAAGTTGTCGCTGCAGTCGAGCACCACGTCGGCGGCGGCGACCTGTTCAAGCAATTCGTCGCCGCACAGCCTCTTCCTCAGCGCAATCACCTCCGTCCCCGGGTTGATGTCGTGCAGCGCGTCACGCGCCGATTCGACCTTGGCGCGGCCCACCGACTTTTCGCGGTGAAGGATCTGGCGCTGCAGATTGGTCAGATCGACCTCGTCGTCGTCCACGATGGTCAGTGTGCCGACGCCGGCCGCAGCGAGATAGAGTGCCGAAGGACAGCCCAGGCCGCCGGCGCCGACGATGAGGGCGTGCGATGCAAGCAGTCTGTTCTGGCCTTCGATGCCTATCGGGTCGAGCAGGATGTGGCGGCTGTAGCGCAGCAGTTGCTGGTCATTCATCGGAGCGGGTCGGATATCCCGAAATGGCATCGTCCGGTCCGGGGACGATTGCGGCAGGTGGAGAGAGGCGTATCAGCGGTAGTCGCGCAGTTCGTTCGGCGTATCGTCGTGATCGCCGTGCCGATGATGTTGCCAGGCCTGTACGTAGATCTCGTTCGATTTCTTGATCAGCCGTTCCGGCTGTTTCAGGTTGCGCAACTGGGTGTCTTCGCAGAAGTAGAGCAGGCCGCGCATCACGCGCATGGTCGCAGAGGTGTCGAGCACGAAGCCGCAGCGCCGGAACGCCCGCTCGATACTGCGGAAGCTGTGATCGGTCAGCCGGTACTCGATGGCCACCGCCCGGTCGCGATGCCCGGTCACCGTGATGCCGCCCAGCGCCTGGAGCAGCTGAAGCGCTTCGTCCAGCGTGCGCGGACAGCGTTTGCAGAAGCGCAATTCTCGGTGCTTCAACAAGCCGGCCTGCGGGCCGAATCCTGGCTTGCGCGGGGCACGGTGTTCGCGACCGAAACGACGCTGGCTGGCGTGTGCGACCATGATTCAGCTCCTGCAACCGGCGGCAGCCGTATGGCCACCACCCGGCCCGCGTCGCGCGAGCCTCAGTTTTTCTGCATGATCTGCAATCCCTTCAGCAGATTCAAGGCCTGGGTGAACTGATAGTCCGACGCGGTGGCGAATTCGAACGCCGCGGCCGGCTTTGCCTCGTCCTCCTCGTCCCGGGCCGGTTTGGCTTTCTTGCCATCCGTCGGGGTGACCGCGCCACTTTCGGGCTCCTTGTCGTTGCCCAGGTGTCGGTCGAGATCGGCTTCACGAAGGCGCAGACCGCCCACGCTGCCGTTGGGGGTTTCTTCGACGACGATGTCCGGCACGATGCCCTTGGCCTGAATCGACCTGCCGTTCGGCGTGTAATAGCGCGCTGTGGTCAGTTTGATCGCCGTGTTGTTGGCCAGCGGCATGATGGTCTGAACAGATCCCTTGCCGAAGGTCTGGGTGCCCATGATGACGGCTCGCTTGTGGTCCTGCAGTGCACCCGCCACGATTTCGGAGGCCGAAGCGGAACCCGAATTGACCAGCACGACCAGCGGTACCGACTTGATGCCAGCCGGCAGGGTCTGCAGGTAGTCATCCTGGGTGGCGCGGTAATCCTCGGGCGAGGCGATGAATTTGCGTTTGGCGTCCTCGGTGCGACCATCGGTGGACACCACGAGAACCTTCGGCGGCAGGAAGGCCGCAGACACTCCGACCGCACCGTGCAGCAGTCCGCCCGGATCGTTGCGCAGGTCGAGCACCAGACCTTTCAGCTCGCCATCCTTGTACAGTCTGTTGATGTGCTTGGCGAGGTCAGGGGCGCTCTGTTCCTGGAACTGCGTCAGACGCAGGTAGCCGTATCCTGGCTCGACCACCTTGGATTTCACCGACTGGACCTTGATCACTTCACGCGTCAGGGTCACTTCGATCGGCTTGGTCTCGCCCTTGCGCGCGATGGTCAGGCGGATGCTGGTGGCCGGCTTGCCACGCATGCGCTTGACGGCGTCGCCCAGCGTGAGGCCTTTGGTCGAAGTGTCGTCCAGCTTGATGATGAGGTCGCCGGCCTTGATGCCGGCGCGGAAGGCGGGGGTGTCTTCGATCGGAGACACCACCTTGACGAAGCCGTCTTCCATGCCGACCTCGATGCCCAGGCCTCCGAATTCACCCTGGGTGCCGGCCTGCAGGTCCTTGAAGGCGTCCTGGTCGAGATAGGCGGAATGCGGGTCAAGCCCGGACAGCATGCCGCTGATGGCGTGCGTGATCAGCTTCTTGTCATCAACCGGCTCGACATAGCCCGACTTCACGGCATTGAGCACGTCAGCGAACTGGCGCAACTCCTCGACCGGCAATGTGCTGCCAGCCGTGCGATTCGCGTTGGCGGAGAAATTGAGACTGAGCAGTACGCCGGCACACAGCCCGATCATGACCAGCCCGGTTTGCTGCAGCTTCTTATGCATCCATTGTGCTCCGCGTCTAACGGCCGGAAGCCTGGCGTGCAACCCACTTGAGCGGGTCCAGCGCCTGTCCCTGATGCCGTAATTCAAAGTATAAACCCGATTCCAGAGCCCCACCGCTTGCGCCGATGGAGGCGATCGCCTCGCCCGCGCGTACGACGGTTCCGACAGTCTTCAGCACCGCTTCGTTGTTGCCATACACGCTCAGATAGTTGTCGCCGTGGTCAACGATGACCAGATTGCCGAAGCCGCGGAGCCAGTCCGCGAACACCACCGTGCCGGCCGCGACCGCCTTTACCTCACCGGAGGCTGCTCGGATGAAAATGCCGCGCAGCGGCGTACCGCCATCGGGCGCTTGGGCACCGAAACGCCGCGCAAGTTCGCCGCTGGCAGGCCAGGGAAGCCGGCCTCGCAGGCTGGAGAACGGAGCGCCGCCATGATCGACCGGCGCCGAGTGCACCAGCGGGCCGCTGCTCTCCCTGTCGCGCGGTTTTTCCGGTGTCTCGTCGGCGACAGCAGCGGACGGTCTGGGCGTGGAGCGCGCGCTGCGTCGTGACAGGGATTCGATCAGCCGGCTCAGGCGTGCCTCGTCACGTTTGAGCTGGGCCAGTTCCTTCCGCTCGGTCCGCAGTTGCGTCGCGATGCGGTCGAGCACTTTGCGGCGCACGTTGTGCTCCGCCTGCAGCGAGCTGTGTTCGCGTTCGCGCTCGGACTCAAGCAGGCGCAGTTCTTCCAGCTGCGCATCCTGACGGGCCAGCAGTTCGCGCTGCCGGTCGAGGGCGTCCCGGTGCTCCTCCATCAGCCTGATCTGGCTTCGGGACAGGCTGCGCAGGTAGTGCAGGTCGCGCGCGCCCTGGTTGGGGTCGGTACCGGAGAGCAGGTGGCGCAAGGCGTCCCCCTCTCCGGCGCGCTGGTGGCCGCGCAGCAGTTGCGCGAGTTGCGCCTGCTGGGTGCGCAGTTGGGCTTCGCCCGCCGCTACATCGCGACGCGTCTGTGCCAGCGCGGTTTCGACCGATTTGCGGCGCGCGGCAATGTCGCGCAGGGCGCGGGTGGCGTCGGAAATGGCTTTTTCCGAGCTGTGCAGTTCGTCACGGGCTTCGCGGTGCGCGCTTTCCGACTGGTTCAGTTCGTCGCGCAGTGCTTCCATGCGCTGCTGCAGCGCGCGCAGCTGTTCCGGGCTGGGCTGGACCGCGCGCTCGGCGAGAGCGGCTCCGGGCAGCATGCAAAGCAGCGCACGGACCAGCCAGCTCGTCACTCCATCCACGGCGCGCGTTGTTCGGCCGGCTGCGGCTCTTCGCTCTCGGGAATGGGCGGGCGCTGGCGTTGCGGCACCGCACGGCTCTGGTTGGCCACAGCGTCGATGGCGGCGCGGATCGCGTCCTGGTCGCCGAGGTAATAGTGGCGGATCGGCTTGAGGTTTTCGTCCAGCTCATACACCAGCGGCTGGGCGGTCGGGATGTTCAGGCCCAGGATGTCCCGTTCCGACACGTTGTCGAGATACTTGATCAGCGCACGCAGGCTGTTGCCGTGGGCAACGATGAGCACGTTCCTGCCGGCCTTGATCTGCGGCGCGATCTCGGTGTCCCAGAACGGGATGACGCGGGCCACGGTGTCCTTCAGGCACTCGGTACGCGGGAACTGCGCGTCCGGCACTTCGGCGTAGCGCGGGTTCTTGCGGTCGAGGCGCGGGTCGTCCTCTTCCAGGGCGGGCGGCGGGGTGTCGTAGGAACGGCGCCATACCAGCACCTGTTCCTCGCCGAACTTCTGCGCGGTCTGTGCCTTGTTCAGGCCCTGCAGCGCGCCGTAGTGACGTTCGTTCAGGCGCCAGGTCGGGCGGATCGGGATCCACATCAGGTTCAGTTGTTCGAGCGCGACGTAGAGCGTCTTGTTGGCGCGCTTGAGCACCGAGGTAAAGGCGACGTCAAAGCGGTAGCCTTCACGGTTGAGAAGGCGACCGGCTTCGCGGGCCTCTATTTCGCCCTTGTCGGTCAGACCGACGTCGGTCCAGCCGGTGAAACGGTTTTCCTTGTTCCAGACGGATTCGCCATGGCGCAGCAGAACGATCTTGTACATATCGGGTGGGCTATGTGTGAGAGGCGCGGCGCCCGGGTGAGTCGAACTGCTCTGCGGACTCGTGGTCCGCAGCTGGACGGACCGCGCTTGGGCTAAAATGCGCATTTTCCCAGAAAACACCGTGCCCGGCCCCGTGAAAATTCGACAGACCGAGGCATGTCGGAACATCCGCGTTGCCGGCCGACGCGATCCCGGCGATGATGCGGGCCCCGTCACAACGGATTGACCGTCGCGGGCCTGCCGGCCTGCCAGTTGCTTCCCATGGAATTCCTTACTCAGAACAACAATTATCTGTGGGCCATTTCGGCCCTGATCAGCGGCGTGGCGCTGCTCGTGATGACCTTGCGCCAGAGTTCGGCCGGACCGCGTCTGTCGCCTGCGCAGGCGACACAACGTATCAATCGCGAAGATGCGCTGGTGATTGATGTGCGCGAACAGGCAGAGTGGGCAAGTGGTCGTATTGCCGGTTCGCGTCACATCCCGGTCGGTCAGATCGAACAGCGGATCGGCGAACTGGCGAAGTTCAAGGAAAAGCCGCTCATCGTCGTCTGCGCCAGCGGCCATCGTTCGGCCAGTGCCTGTTCCGCGCTCCGCAAGGCGGGTTTCACGCAGGTTTTCGCGCTCGACGGTGGCGTCGGTGCCTGGGAGCAGGCCGGTCTGCCCCTGACCAGGAAGTGATGCCATGGCGCGCGTATTGATGTACACCAGCGGACACTGCCCTTATTGCGCTCAGGCCGAGCGCCTGCTCGCGTCAAAAGGGGTGTCCGACCTCGAAAAGGTTCGGATCGATACCGATCCGGCGCGGAGAACTGAAATGATGGAGAAAACAGGGCGGCGTACTGTGCCGCAGATCTTCATCGATGAATTCCACGTTGGCGGGTGCGACGATCTTTACGCGCTCGACCGCGAAGGCAAGCTGGACCCTCTGCTGCAGGCCTGACCTGCGGCGTTCATCACCAACCGAGAAGCGAAAAATGGCCGACGAAGCAGTGCAACCCCAACAGCCCCAGGGCCCGGTTTTTTCCATCGAGAAGGTCTATGTGAAGGACCTGTCGCTCGAAGTACCGAATGCCCCGGAAATCTTCCTGACCCGGGAGAATCCGAACGTCCAGATCCAGCTGCAGACGGAAGGCAAGGCGGTGCAGGACGGCGTGTTCGACGTGACGCTCACCGTCACCGTCACCGCCAAGATCGGCGAAAAGACCATGTTCCTGGTCGAAGTGCGTCAGGCCGGCATCTTCCAGATCCGCAATGTGCCGCAGGAAGATCTGCAGCCCATCCTCGGCATTGCTTGCCCGAACATCCTGTTCCCGTATGCGCGCGAGAGCGTATCGGATGCCGTGAATCGCGCCGGTTTCCCGCCGGTCGTGCTGGCGCCGGTCAATTTCGAAGCGCTTTACCAGCAGCGCGCGCAGCAGGCCGCGCAGGCCCAGAGCGGCGCGCCGACGGTACAGTGAAGCGGCTACGGGCGCTGGCGGCCCTGGCTGCCGCACTGGCGCCCGCCGCCTTTGCGGCAGGCATCGAATATCGTTCGCTTGTCGACGTGGCCGTCATGTATGACGCGCCGTCGAAGCAGGCGCGCCAGCAATACGTGATTGCGCGCCAGACGCCGGTCGAGGTGGTACGTACCCAGGCCGGCTGGGTCAAGGTGCGCGAGCCCGGTGGCATGCTCGCCTGGGTCGAAGCTTCCGCCCTCTCTCCGCAACGCACGCTCATCGTTACCGCGGAGAAGGCGCGCGTGCTGGCCAGACCCGAAGAGGCGGCGCCACTGGTGTTCGAGGCCGAAAGGCGGGTAGTGCTCGAACCGGTCAGCGAGGCCGCGCCTGCTGGCTGGGCACGGGTGAAGCATCGCGACGGTCAATCCGGCTATCTGCGCATTTCAGAGGTGTGGGGCCTTTGAGCGGGGCTTGCCCATGAAGCTTTGCGTGCTCGGGGCGGGGGCATGGGGCAGTGCGCTGGCGGTTGCCTATGCGACGGGCCACGATGTGACGTTGTGGACGCGAGACCCGGTACATGCGCGCCTGCTGGCAAGCACCCGGCGCAATGACCGTTATCTGCCCGGGGTCGATCTGCCCTCCGGCATCCGTATCGAGTCAGACATCGCCCGCGCGCTCGACGCCTGCGATCTGGCACTCGTGGTCACCCCCATCGCCGGACTGCGCGACGCGTTGCGGGCGGTCGCGCGCGCCGGGATCCCGGCGGTGCTGTGGGCGTGCAAGGGTTTCGAGGCCGGTACCGGCCAGCTGCCGCACTTGATCGCGGCGGAGGAACTGCCGGACACGGTGAGCCGTGGCGCGCTCAGCGGCCCCAGCTTCGCGATCGAGGTCGCGCGCGGCCAGCCGACCGCCATCACCGTGGCGAGCAAGGATCTGGCCTTTGCCACCAGAATGGCGGCCGAACTTCACAATCCTCGCCTGCGACTCTACGCGCAGGACGATCTGACCGGCGTCGAGGTCGGTGGAGCGGTCAAGAATGTGCTCGCCATTGCCACCGGTGTCTGCGACGGTCTGGGCTTCGGTCTGAATGCGCGGGCCGCCCTGATCACCCGCGGTCTGGCCGAAATTGCCCGCCTGGGCGAGGCGCTCGGCGGCCACGGCATCACCTTCATGGGTCTGGCCGGCATGGGTGACCTCATCCTGACCTGCACCGGCGACTTGTCGCGCAACCGCCGTGTAGGCCTCATGCTGGCGGAAGGCCTCTCGCTCGATGCCGTGCTGCAGAAGCTGGGCCACGTCGCCGAAGGTGTATCGACGGCGCGTGAAGCCGCTGCGCTGGCGCGTCGGTTGGGTGTCGATATGCCGATTACTCGTGCAGTTGCCGACGTGCTTGACGGTCGCCTGAGCGCGGCACAGGCCGCCGAGCGGCTGCTTGCGCGCGACCCCAAGGTGGAGCAGGAAGCCGTGCTCGAACGCGCCGACGAGGCCGACCTCGGCGTTCCGCAACCGGGTGCTCAGTCCGGCTGAAGCGCACCGTCGAAGTCGTGCTGTCGCCACGCTTCGTACGCGACGATGGCGACCGAATTGCTCAGATTCAGACTGCGGCACTCAGGGCGCATCGGAATGCGCAGACGTTGCGCCGCCGGCACCGTGTCGAGCAGGCTGTCGGGCAGTCCGGCGGTCTCCTGACCGAACAGGAAGATGTCGCCGGCCCGGTAACGCGGTGTCGTGTGTGCGGTCCGCCCGCGCGTGCTCAGCGCGTACAGACGACGGTCGTCCGGCTGCAGCGCGAGAGCGGCTGACAGCGTCGTCCAGTCCTCATGCACGGTCACGTTGATCAGATCGCGGTAATCCATGCCTGCGCGCTTCAGGTGCTTGTCGCTGATGTCGAAACCGAGCGGCTTCACCAGATGCAGGCGGAATCCACCGTTGGCGCACAGACGCATCACGTTGCCGGTGTTGGGCGGAATTTCGGGCTGGTAGAGGACGATGTGGAACATGGGGGCGCGCATTCCGGCGAAGGCGCGATTGTGCCGCGGCCGACTCGCAGGATGGAAGCGGCCGTGGCGGGCATGCGAACGCCACTGCCGCGGACCGGCTACTTCCCTCGCAGCTTCGGTGTGCGCGCCAGAACGAGATTGGTGACCGTCAGTGCGCCGCCCGCCTTCAGTACGCGCGCAACTTCGTGCAGGCTGGCGCCCGTGGTGAGTACGTCGTCGATGACCGCGACATGTCGTCCGGCAACGTCGGCGCGCAGGACAAAGGCGCCCCGCACATTGCGCCGGCGTTGCGACCACGCGAGGTCGCGCTGGGGCGGCGTGTCGTGGACGCGCTCCAGAGCGAAGGCATCGAACGCAATCCCGCTGCGCCTGGCCAGAGCTCGCGCGATCTCGACGGACTGGTTGAAGCCGCGCTCGACCAGACGACGCCGATGCAACGGCATTGCAAACAGCCGATCCACGGGCGGCAGACCGAGGGCGGCCAGCTGGTCGGCGAAGAAGCCGGCCAGCGGCAGTTGTGCGCGGAACTTGAGCGCGTGTATCAGACCATCGGCCGGCTCCGCATAGGCCCAAACCGCCAGCGTCGCGTCGAAGGCCGGAGGATGCTTCAGACAACGGCCGCACACCTGTGCGGTGGGCACCGGCAGCGCACACACCGGACAGTGAGCGGCCGGCAGGCGGGGCAGATCGTCGCGGCAAGCGGGGCACAGCAGCGCTTTGCCCGAAGGCAGGCCGCACAGCCGGCAGTCCTGAGGCAGGAGCAGATCCAGCATGCGGCCAGTGGCGTCCCGGATCACGCGCCGCAACATGAAGGACCCGTTTTCGAAGAAAATGGCAGCTTCGCCGTTCCGGCGCATTCGCGTGCGCCCGCCCTGTACCCATGCACACCCAGGTCATCCATCTGCCGCCGTCCTCCCTTTCGCAAGCGCCCCGGCGCTGGACCACCGACCAGGTCGAGGCACTGTTCGAACTGCCCTTCGCCGATCTGATGTTCCGCGCGCAGACAGTACATCGCGAGCACTTCGATGCCAATGCCATCCAGCGTTCGACGCTGCTGTCGATCAAGACCGGCGGCTGTCCGGAAGACTGCGGCTACTGTCCGCAGTCGGTGCGCCACGACACCGGCGTCACCAGCCAGGAGCTGATGCCGATCGATGAAGTGCTCGCAGCGGCCCGCGCCGCGAAGGATGCCGGCGCCACCCGCTTCTGCATGGGCGCGGCCTGGCGCGGCCCGAAAGACCGCGACGTCGAGAAGGTGGCCGAAATGATTTCGGCGGTAAAGGGCCTCGGTCTGCAGACCTGCGCCACGCTGGGCCTGCTGCGCGAGGGCCAGGCCGAGAAGCTGAAGGAAGCCGGCCTCGACTACTACAACCACAACATCGATACCGCGCCCGACTACTACGGCGAGGTGATCGGCACGCGCACGCAGGAAGACCGTTTCGATACGCTTGAAGCGGTGCGCGAGGCCGGCATGAATGTGTGCTGCGGCGGCATCGTCGGCATGGGCGAATCGCGCCGCGCGCGCGCCGGTCTGATCGCCACGCTGGCGTCGATGGACACGCCGCCGGAATCGGTGCCGATCAACAATCTGGTCAAGGTCGAAGGCACGCCGCTGGCCGACACGCCGGACCTCGACCCGTTCGAATTCGTGCGTACCATCGCGGCCGCCCGCATCACGATGCCGACGAGCTACGTGCGCCTGTCGGCCGGGCGCGAACTGATGAGCGACGAAATGCAGGCGATGTGTTTCCTCGCCGGTGCCAATTCGATCTTCTACGGCGACAAGCTGCTCACCACCGGCAACCCGCAGGCCGAGAACGATCGCCGCCTTTTCGAGCGGCTGGGTATCCGTTCGACGTGAGCGCCGCCCGGCCGCCCGAAGGCGCTCAGCCCTCCCTCGGGGAGGTGTCGCGCAGCGTCAGGAGGGTCGTCTGATGTCGCAGCGGGTGGCGATGACCTCTTCAGTACCGCCAGACTTCGCGCTCGACGCCCGTGCCGTCGCACGGGGCTTCGAGCGTGCTGCCCATCGTTTCGACAGCGCCGCCGTGCTGCACCGGGAAGTCGCCCGCCGGATGGCCGAGCGGCTCGATCTGGTCACGCTGAAACCGCATCGCCTGCTCGATCTGGGCTGCGGCAGCGGCGCCGACCTGCAGCCGCTGCGCGCGCGCTATCCCGACGCACTGATGACCGGCCTCGACCGATCGGCGGCGATGCTGGCACAAGCGGCTACCCGCACGCCGCGCTGGCGCCGCTGGCTGCCGGGCGTGCTGGGCGGCAGCCAGACCGCGGTGGTGCAGGCCGACATCGCGCGGCTGCCGATCGCGCCGCGCAGCCAGGACATGGTGTGGTCCAACATGGCGCTGCACTGGCTGCCCGATCTGCCGGGCGCATTGCGCGAGGTGCAGCGCACGCTGCGGGTCGGCGGTCTGTTCATGTTCTCGATGCTCGGTCCGGACACGCTGCAGGAGCTGCGGGCCGCCGTGATCGAAGCCGGCCTGCAAGGCCGCGTGCACCGCTTCATCGACATGCACGACGTGGGCGACATGCTGGTCGAGGCCGGCTTCGCCGAGCCGGTGATGGACATGGAGCACATCACGCTCACCTTCGCGTCGCCGGCCGACCTCTATCGTGACCTCGCCGACACCGGCAGTTTCGGCGCGCTGGCGACGCGCCCGCGCGGGTTGCTGACGCCGCGCGCGCGGCGCCGGCTCGACGCGGCGCTGATGCGCCGGCTGGACGACGGGCGTCTGCCGGCAACCATGGAAATCATCTACGGACACGCCTGGCGCGGCGAGCCGAAACAGAGCGAAGACGGTCGCGCCATCATCAGGTTCGAGCGCGGAGGTCGGCGATGAACGAGAAGTCGGCTGCCCGGCTGAGCAGCAAGCGGCGCACCTTGAAGCCGCGCAATCCGCTGGCCGTGGCAGCGCTGATGCGCAAGGGCGGCGAGCACGCGCGCACCGACAAGAAGGCCGGTCGTGCCCGCCAGAAGGCGGCATGGCTGAAGTCGCGCGACGAGTGAGCGCCACTGCCGGCACCGTGCGCCTGACGCTGCTCATGTGTCTGGCGGAGGTGCTGGGGATGACCAGCCTCGCCGCCTACCCGTCCTTCCTGACCGAACTGTCCGCCCTGTGGTCGCTCGGCGGCGCCGAGGCGGGCTTTATCGGCGGCGCCTTCTTCTTCGGCTACATGGTGGCGGTCCCCTTCCTGTCCGGCGCCACCGACCGTGTCGATGCACGCCTCGTCTTCGCGCTGTCCAACCTGCTGATGGCACTCGGCATGCTCGGTTTCGCGTTCGCGGCGCACGGTTTGTGGAGCGCTGCGTTCTTCCAGGCATTCAGCGGCGCCGGACTCGCCGGCTGCTACATGCCCGGCCTGCGCGTACTGGCGGATCGCGTGCCGCACGCCGCCGGCACCCGCCACATTGCCTTCTACACGTCGAGCTTCGGTATCGGCACCAGTGCCGCGCTCTTGCTGGCCGGTGCGCTCCGCCTTCTCGTGGACTGGCATGTCGCGGTGGCGTTGATGGCGATCGGCCCGGCGCTGGCCGCCGTACTCGTCTGGCTGTGCGTCGCCCGGGTCCAGCCGCCTGCCGCACACGAGGCGCGCTGGCTGCCGCGTTTTGGTCCCGTGCTGGCGCATCCCCGTGTGCGCAGTCTGGTCAGTGGCTACGCGGTGCACTGCTGGGAGTTGTTCGGTCTGAGGTCATGGCTGGTTGCATTCATCGCCTTCGGTTGGACGCAGTCGGTGTCAGCGCCCTGGCTGACGCCGACCGAGGCGTCCGCTCTGGTAATGTTGCTAGGCCAGCCCGCCAGCATACTTGGCAACGAAGCCGCCTGCCGGTTCGGGCGCCAGCGCTGGATCGTCCGGACGATGATCGCGTCCGGTCTGCTTTGCTGGCTGGCCGGCGCGACGATCGGAGCTCCGTGGTGGTGCTTGCTCATCGTCGTATCGCTCTACAACGTTTCGGTGATGGCCGATTCAGCCTCGCTGACGGCCGGGCTGGTGCATGCCGCGCCGGCCGCGCAGCGCGGCGCCGCGATGGCCCTTTACTCGCTGGGGGGCTTTGGTGCCGGGTTCATTGCGCCGCTCGTATTCGGCGCAGTGCTCGATCTCGGCGGGGGCGCGACCGCCCCCGAGGCGTGGATGGGCGCCTTTGGCACTCTGGGCGCCGGTTGTCTCGCGTGGGCTGTCTTCGCGAGGCGGAGTGTGTAGTTCTTTCGGACCATGCGGAAGGTTTTCCGGGGCCACGCCCCGGTCATGTTCACTGTCTAGGCTTGTGCCCTTGTGTACCCAGGATGGCGGCACGTCCCGCGTACGGAGGTTCGAACATGATCACCCGGAGTCCGCTGTGGCGCGGCCGACTTGCCGGATAGCGCCGGACTCCGGGCCGATGCTCATGCCGAACCGATGCCGGAAGCCGCCACCCGGGCAGTGCCGCTCGTGACCCGGTATCCGACCGGTTCTCTGGCCTGCGGCCGTGCTGTCTGAACCCGATGCCGCCGGTGTCGGCAGACGCAGCTTGCATCGACTACCCTTTCGTCATTGCCGGAAACAATCCATGACTTGCTTTCATACCCCGCCAGTGCAACGCCTGGCGCTCGTTCTGGCCGTCGCCGGACTTTTCTCCACGACGGTGCAAGCGGACGCCGTGCCGCAGACGCTGCCGTTCTCGCAGGACTGGTCGAACATCGGTCTGATCACCGCCAGTGACGACTGGGGCAGTGTGCCGGGCGTACTCGGCTATCGCGGGGATTCATTGACCGGGGCTACCGGAACCGATCCGCGCACGATCACTGCGGACGGTACGGGCGTGCTCGACGTGAACGCGAACCAGACCAGCCCCAATACCTTCACCACAGGTGGCGTCGGCGAATTCCATCTGACCGATCCGACGGTGGCCTTGAACGGCTCCGGCACCGCCGACGCGCCCTTCCTGCTGCTGTCGCTGAATACCACCGGACGCAGCGGTATCACCGTGCGTTACGACCTGCGCGACCTCGATGGCTCGACCGACGACGCGCTGCAGCCGGTGGCGTTGCAGTACCGGGTCGGCAATAGCGGCAGCTTCACCAATGTGCCGGACGCTTACGTCGCCGATGCAACGACAGGCCCCTCGCTGGCCGGCAAGGTGAGTTCGGTGTCGGTCACGCTGCCAAGCGAAGCCGACAACCAGCCGCTGCTGCAATTGCGCATCATCACCACCAACGCGGCCGGCAACGACGAGTGGGTGGGCGTTGACAATATCGTGGTCGATAGTGGCAATGATGGCGGCGTGAATCGGCCCATCGTCACGACTTGCCCGGCGCTCGCACTGCAGGCCGGCGAAGGCGGTAGCGTGAATGTCTCGGCGAGCGACGCCGACAGCACGGTGAATGCGCTCAGCCTCACCGGCAGCCTGCCCGATGGCATCACGCTTGGCGCGCTGACGCCGGCTTCCGGCGACGGTGCCAGCGCTTCGGCCACCATCGGCATTGCGGCCGGTACGGCTTCGGGCAGCTATCCGGTCGGTCTGCGCTTCGCCAACGACGACGCGCAGAGTGCCGACTGCACGGTCGACATCACCATCGCAAGCGTGGCGGCCATTACGCCGATCCCGGCCATCCAGGGCAGCGGCAGCGCCAGCCCCCTGGCGGGCCAGTCGGTCACCACAGAAGGCGTGGTGACCGCGGTGTTCCCCGGCCTGTCCGGCTACTACCTGCAGGACGAGTCGGGCGACGGCGACGTGAGCACTTCGGACGGCATCTTCGTCTATGCGCCGGGAAATGTCGCACAGGTCGGCCAGCGCCTGCGCCTGAATGCCAGCGTCACCGAGTTCAACACGGTGACCGAACTGGTTTCTCCGACCTCGGTCCAGGTGCTGGGCAACGGCGTGACCGTGCAGCCGACCGACATCGTGCTGCCGGAAGCGGTCGAGGGCGAGCTGGAACGATACGAAGGCATGCTGGTGCGCATCGTGTCGCCGCTGGTCGCGTCGCAGAACTACTTCCAGGGTCGTTACGGGCAGGTGACGCTGTCGGTCGATGGCCGGCTGGAAATTCCGACCAACCGCTACGCCGCCGGCACGCCGGAGGCGATCGCCTTGCGCGACGGCAATGCACGCCGCCGCATCGTCCTGGACGACGGTTCGACGGCGCAGAACCCCAACCCCATACCCTTCATCGGCGAAGACAATACGCTGCGCGCGGGCGATACGGTGCAGATGCTGACCGGCGTGATCGACCACGGCCTGATCACCGCTTCCAGCGATGGTCCGCGCGACTACAAGATACATCCGACGGTGACGCCGGTGTTCGAGCGCACCCATCCGCGCACCGCTGCGCCGGAGCCGGTCGGTGGCAATGTAAGGGTGGCCAGCTTCAACGTGCTGAACTACTTCACCACCCTTGATCAGTCGGGCGCATCCTGCTACCCGACCGGTACGCGCAGCGACTGCCGTGGTGCCGACAGCGCGCTCGAATTCACGCGTCAGCAGGCCAAGATCGTCGCCGCGCTGCGCGCCATGGATGCCGATGTGGTGGGTCTGATCGAGATCGAGAACAACGGTCAGACGGCGGTGAACAATCTGGTCGCGGCGCTGAACGCTGCCTATGGCGCGAGCGTGTACGCCGCGGTCGGAGCGCCGGTCGGAGGCAGTGGTACCGACGCGATCCGGCTGGCCATGATCTACAAGCCGGCGCGACTGACGACGGTGGGCGCCGCGCTCAGCGACACCTCGGCCATCCACAACCGTCCGCCGCTGGCGCAGACCTTTGCGGCCGCCAACGGCGAGCGCTTCAGCGTCGTGGTCAATCACTTCAAGTCCAAGTCGTGCGGCGAGGCCGCCGGCGCGCAAGCCGACCAGGGCGACGGTCAGGGCTGCTGGAACGCGCTGCGCGTGCAGCAGGCCGGTGCGCTCAACACCTTCGTCCAGCAACTGGCGTCGGGCAATGCTGCCGGCAAGGTGCTGGTAATCGGCGACTTGAACGCCTATTCGATGGAAGACCCGGTCAACGCGCTGACCGCAGCCGGCATGGTGAATCTGACGGCCGGCATCGATCTGCCTTACAGCTACACCTTCGACGGCGAGAGCGGCGCGCTCGACCACGCGCTGGCGACGGCTGCGCTGGCAGCGCACACGACCGGTGTCGCGCACTGGCACATCAATACCGACGAGCCCTTCGTCATCGACTACAACACCGAGTTCAAGCCACAGGATCTGTACGCACCGCATGCCTACCGGTCGTCGGACCACGATCCGGTCGTGATCGGACTTTCGCTGCTGAAGACGCTGCAGGGTGGCGCCGGTCGCGACACGCTGGTGGGTTCCGCCGGGGACGATCTCATCGTCGGCGGAGAAGGCGCGGACACGCTGACTGGCGGTGCCGGCAGCGACACCTTCGTATATCGCAGCCTGCGTGATGGCATCGATGCGGTGACCGACTTCGTACCGGGTAGCGACCGCATCGACCTGACTGCGGTGCTCGCCGCGCTCGGTGTCGATCGCTCGCTGGCCTGGAGTGCCGGTCACGTCCGTCTGGTCGACAGCAGCGCAGGCGTGTCGCTGCAGATCGATGCCGACGGCAGTGCGGGCCGCGCTGCCGCGCGTGCCCTGGTGACGTTGCGTGGCGTGCGCGCCGCGCAGATCGACGCCGTGCGCGATCTCGGGCTTTGAAACTTTCTTTCGGACTTGCAAGGGAAACAATGATGAACAAGGTATTGCGTACGGCTCTGCTCACCGGCGCGCTGGCTTTTTCCGCCCAGTCGCAGGCGGCGCTCCAGGTCTGGGACTTTTACGGAGCGTTCGATTCGGGCGTATTCGACGGTGCCAGCTATTCCGGCTCGATAGCCTTTGACGATGCCATGCTGTCCGGCACCGGCGAAGACTGGATCGCGTTGAGCGATTTCAGCATGACGCTGCTGGGCAAGAGCTACACCCTGGCCGATGCGGCCGCGACGGCCGAAGCGGCATTTCTGGACGGCGTCTTCCTCGGCGTCGGTTACAGCGTGAGTACCGGCGATCCGCTGATCACGCTGGTCGCCGGTCAGTTCGATCTGTCCGAAGCCTTCAGCGCCTACGACAGCGCCTCCGGCCTGTCGGGTGCCGGCTCGCTGGTGTTCGCGCCAGCGGTGCCCGAGCCGGAAGGCTGGATGCTGATGGCGGGCGGCCTCCTGCTTACCGGCGCGATCGCCCGTCGCCGCATGTGATTGGGAGGGCGGACGGAACGGTCGGACAGCGCGCCCGCCGTCCCCTTTCTCCGCTTGCTCAGGCGCCGCGCATCTTCCAGATCGCGGCGCCTGCGACCACCAGCAATACGGTCGCCCAGCCGAGGCGGTCGATGTAGCGGTGCAGCGTCGCCTCCATTTTCTCCCCTCCCCAGGCCATCAGTCCGGCGACCAGGAAGAAGCGCGCACCTCGGCCGATGGCCGATGCCAGCGTGAAGGGCAGCAAGGCCATCGAGATGGCGCCAGCCGCAATGGTGAACACCTTGTAGGGGATAGGCGAGAAGCCGGCGACGAAGATGGCCCAGAATCCCCACTCGCCGAACCACTGCTGCGCGGTTTCGTAACTGCCCCAATAGCGGCTCTCGCGCAACCAGGGCTCGATCAGATCGAAGGCGAAGGCGCCGATCAGGTAGCCGAACAGGCCGCCGGCTACCGAGGTCAGCGTGGTGATCAGCGCATAGAGCATCGCGCGACGCGGTGCCGCCATGCTCATCGGCGCCAGCATGACGTCGGGCGGGATGGGGAAGAAGGAGGATTCGGCAAAGCTCATCGCGCCAAGGAACCAGGGCGCGCGGCGGTGGCGCGCCCACTGCATGGCACGTGCGTACAGCGGAGAGAAGATGTTCACCGGGACCATTCCGAAAGAGGATCGGGCGCCATCATACCGGCGCCTGACCGACTGCCCGCGTGCATCCGTCTCAGCTTGCTTGTACCGCGAGCGTGCGTTTCATGCGGTGACCGTGCCACAGGCGCAGCACGAACAGCAGACCGAGCACGACCGCGTAGAGAACGGGTTCGGTCAGGTCTTTCTTGACCAACCACGCGTAGTGCGCGACACCGAGTATGCCTACCGCGTACACGCTGCGGTGCAGGCGCTGCCAGTTGCGACCGCCAAGGCGACGGATCATGCCATGAGTCGAGGTCAGCGCCAGCGGCACCATGAGCGTGAAGGCGGCGAATCCCAGCGTGACGAAGGGGCGTTTGACGATGTCCGCGACGATGCCCGGCCAGTCGAAGAACTGGTCAAGCCAGACATAGGTGGCGAGGTGCAGGCAGCCGTAGAAGAAGGCGTAAAGACCGAGCATGCGGCGCAGCCGCACCAGCCAGTGCCAGCCGGTGAGCTGGCGCAGCGGCGTCACCGCGAGCGTGAGCAGCAGCAGGCGCAAGGTCCAGTCTCCGGTTGCGCGCGTGATGTATTCGACCGGATTTGCACCAAGCGCGTCGCGCAATGCGTCTGCCGCGAGCAGCGGCAGCGGCAGCAGGCAGCCTGCCCAGAGGGCTCCCCATATCCAGGCGAACTGTGCGCGGTCAGGCGTGAAGCGCATGCCCATCGTCAATAGTGCTTCTTCAGATCCATGCCCGAATAAAGCGAGGCGACCTGATCGCCGTAGCCGTTGAACATCAGTGTCTTGCGCTTGGTGAATTCACCTATGCGCCGCTCGCGCGCCTGACTCCAGCGCGGGTGATCGACTTCCGGATTCACGTTCGAGTAGAAGCCGTACTCGCGCGCGGCGGCCCGTGTCCATGAACTGACCGGTTCCTTGTCGGTGAAGCGGATCCTGACGATGGACTTCGCGCTCTTGAAGCCGTACTTCCATGGCACGACGAGGCGCATGGGTGCGCCGTTCTGGTTCGGCAATACTTCGCCATAGAGGCCGACCGCGAGCAGCGCAAGCGGGTGCATGGCTTCGTCAAGCCGCAGGCCTTCGACGTAGGGCCAGTCCAGCACACCGCTGCGCACGCCAGGCATGGTTTTCGGATCGGCCAGCGTGGTGAATTCGACGTACTTCGCCCCGGCCAGAGGCTCGACCTGTTTGAGCAAGGCCGACAACGGCAGCCCGACCCAGGGCACTACCATGGACCACGCTTCGACACAGCGCAGACGGTAGATGCGCTCTTCCAGCGGCGCCAGCTTCAACACGTCTTCGATCGCCAGCGTCTTCGGTTTCTGCACCATGCCTTCGATGCTGACGGTCCACGGTCGGGTCGACATGCGGTGGGCGTTGCGCGATGGATCGCCCTTGTCGGTGCCGAACTCGTAGAAATTGCAGTAGCTGGTGATGTCCTTGTAGTCGTTCGGCTTTTCGTCGGTCGAGAACGGGCTTCTTCCCAGCGGGCCGAGCGGCTGGCCGCCGTAGCCGGCGGCCAGCGTCTCGCCCGACCGGCCAGCGCCCAGCAGTGCTGCCCCGATGCCGAGGCCCGCGGTGCGGATGAAGTCGCGACGGCTGTCGAACAGCGCGCGCGGGGTGATTTCGGACGGCACGATGTCCGTCTGGCGTTTGATCAGCATGGGTACACTCCTGGCTTGATGTCTGTGCAGACCGTGCCCGGTCGCCAGTCCTTACCGAAGACCGCGAATGAGCCGAAAGATTTTCGACGAACTGCATGCTGCACTGATGTGTGCAGATCCCTGCAACAAGTGCGCGCTGGTTTCCGCGTTGTGGCGAGACTGGCAGGCGGGACTCGTGTTCGAACGCGATGGACGGCCACCTCACCCGCTGGAAGACGCGGGCCGGCCGGAACGCCCGGTGATGGTCGAGCCGTCGGCACTGCGCTCGCGCCGCATCGGCAGTCGCGAGGGCCATGGCGCGATGATCCACGCGCTCTGCCATATCGAGTTCACCGCCATCAATCTCGCACTCGACGCGGCCTGGCGCTTCCGCGATCTGCCGGATGACTATCTTGGCGACTGGCTGCGCGTTGCCTCGGACGAGGCACGCCACTTCGGACTGCTGCGCGCGCACCTGCGTTCTCTGGCCTACGATTACGGCGATTTTCCGGCGCACGCGGGCCTGTGGGACATGGCGCGCCGCACCGCACACGATCCGCTGGTGCGGATGGCGCTGGTGCCGCGCGTGCTCGAAGCGCGCGGGCTGGACGCCACACCGCCCATCATGGAGAGGCTGCGCACCATCGGCGATCGGGTTGCACTCGGCATCCTGGACATCGTGCTGAGCGACGAAATCACCCATGTGGCCGTGGGCGATCGCTGGTTCCGCCATCTGTGCGCCGCACGCGGAGTGGAACCGGAATCCACCTTCCTCGACCTGTTCAATGCCTTTGCGGCACCGCGACTGCAGCCGCCGGTCAACGAAAAAGCCCGCCTGGCGGCGGGCTTTTCCGAACGGGAGCTGGCAGGGCTGGCTGCGGCCAGGCTGCCGCCCGATCGGGCGAAACCTATTTGAGGCCAGCCGCGTAGTCGGCGACCGCCTTGATCTCGGCATCCGTCATCTTCACCGCGATCATGCGCATCATCTTGGCCGGATCGTTGGCGCGTTCGCCGACGCGGAAGGTCTTCAGTTGCGCTTCGGTGTAATCGGCGTGCTGACCGGCGATGCGCGGGTACTGTGCCGGCAGGCCCGCACCGGCCGGACCGTGACACCCGGCACAGGCAGGCAGACCCTTGCTCTGGTCGCCACCGCGCCACAGCTTCTGGCCCAGTTCGATACTCTCGCGCGAACCCTTGGCCTGACCACCGGACGGCTTCTGTGCCGAGTAATAGGCCGCAAGGTTGCGCATGTCCTGATCGGACAGGCCGGCCACCATGCCGGCCATGATGCCATTGTCCCGCTCAGCCGGCTTGCCGTCCTTGCCCTTGAAATTCATCAGCTGCTTGTAAAGGTATTCCGGATGCTGGCCCGCCAGCTTCGGGTTGGCCGGAATGCTGCTGTTGCCGTCGGCACCGTGACAGGCCGCGCACACCTGGGTGGCGATGGTCTTGCCGGCAGCGGCGTCGGCCTTGGGAGCTGCTTTTTCTTCGGAAGCCAGCGCACTGGCGGAAACGAGGGTCAGAGACAGGGCGAAACCGAGGGCGTTGAGGTGGCGCATGACTATCCTTGAGCGATGGTGCCCGGCAAAGGTCCGGGAAAATTACGGTGATACGCTAAACTCCTCATTTTACCGTGTTTTCCTTGGCGCGCATTGCGCGAATCCGATTTGTCCTCTTTGTTCCGCGGCGCATCCTTCCATATCTCGGTCGCCAAGCCATCGGGTCTGCCGGCGCCCGCCGGTCCCGAAATCGCTTTTGCCGGGCGATCCAACGCCGGCAAGTCCAGCGCCATCAACACGCTGGTCGGCCATACGCGTCTTGCTTTCGTCAGCAAGACGCCGGGCCGCACTCAGCTGATCAATTACTTCAGTCTGGTCAAGGGCGGCTTCCTGGTTGACCTGCCGGGCTACGGCTTCGCCCAGGTTCCGGTCGAAGTGCGGCGTGCCTGGGCCGGATTGATCGAGCGTTATCTGAAAGAGCGCGAGAGCCTTTGCGGACTCGTGCTCATCATGGATTCGCGTCATCCGCTGACCGAACTGGACTGGAACATGATCCAGTGGTTCTCGCAGAGCGGAAAGCCGATGCATGTCTTGCTGACCAAGGCCGACAAACTCACCCGCAGTGCCCAGGCTGCCACGCTGGCCGATGTACGCCGCCAACTTTCGGGCATGGGTGAGCAGGTGACGGTGCAACTTTTTTCCAGCCTCAAGAAGACGGGCATTGACGAGGTCGAGAAGGTGGTTGCGCCGTGGCTGACGGCGGCCTTGTTGCCCCCGGATGCGCCTGCTGCCTGAAAAAGAAAAAGCCCACGGCTAAAGGGGATGAAGCCGTGGGCTTGAAACGCCTCGCACGCGAAGCACCCGCTCAGGGAGGTGAAGCGGGTAACGGCTCGCACCGTCGAACGCTCTGACCGGGGCCTCTTTTTCAAAGTTCCGTGCGCGTCGCGCGCGAATCGACGAGCCGATCGGCCTGGCGGGCGGCTGCCGCGTAATATCATCGCGCCATCTGTTTTTTCGCAGGGTCAGACGATGTCCGCTTCCGCCAGCCACTTCCCTTCGATCCGCATGCGTCGCATGCGTCGCGACGATTTTTCGCGTCGGTTGATGCGCGAGACCCGCTTGTCGGCGGACGATCTGATCTATCCCGTCTTCGTGCTCGATGGCGCGAACCGCAGCGAGACGGTCGCTTCGATGCCCGGCGTCAGCCGGGTGAGCATCGATCTGCTGATGGGGGTGGCTGAACAGGCGATTGCACTGGGCGTGCCGGCGCTGGCGCTGTTCCCGGTCATCGATGGCGGCCTCAAGACGGACGATGCGGCCGAGGCCTGGAATCCGGAGGGTCTGGTGCCGCGCACCGTGCGTGCGCTCAAGCAGCGCTTTCCCGATCTTGGCGTGATCACCGATGTGGCGCTGGACCCCTACACGAGTCATGGCCAGGACGGACTGATCGATGCCTCCGGCTACGTGATGAACGACGAAACGCTGGAAGCGCTGGCGAAGCAGGCTTTGTGTCACGCACGGGCGGGGGCCGACGTGGTGGCGCCGTCGGACATGATGGACGGCCGGGTTGCGCGCATCCGCGCCGCCCTGGATGGCGACGGACGCATCCACACCCGCATCCTCGCCTACTCGGCGAAGTACGCCTCAGCCTTCTACGGGCCTTTCCGTGACGCGGTCGGTTCCGCCGGCAATCTGGGCAAAGGCAACAAGCAAACCTATCAGATGGATCCGGCCAACAGCGACGAGGCCATCCGCGAAGTGGCGCTCGACATCGCCGAAGGCGCCGACATGGTGATGGTGAAGCCGGGCATGCCCTACCTCGACATCGTGCGCCGGGTGAAAGCCGAACTGGGCGTGCCGACCTATGCCTATCAGGTGAGCGGCGAGTACGCGATGCTCAAGGCGGCGGTCGCCAACGGCTGGCTGGACGAGCGCGCGACCGCGATGGAAGCCTTGCTCGCCTTCAAGCGCGCCGGTGCCGACGGCATCCTGACCTATTACGCGCTGGACGCCGCGCGCTGGCTCAGAGAAGCCTGAGCGCGCGGCGCAACTGCAGCGCCGAGGTCAAGCGCAGATCGACATAGCCGTGGTGGGCGGCATCGCGGCTGATCCATACCGTGCGCATGCCCAGCTGCTTGGCGGTGCGCAGATTGGTCACCGTATCCTCGACCATGATGCAACGCGAGGGCGTGATCCGGTAGTCGCGCAACAGGTGCAGGAAGCCGGCCAGACGCGGTTTGGGCGCGTAACGTGAATGTTCGATCGCGTGGATGCCATCGAACAGCGCGGTCATGCCGATCGCGTCGAGTACGGCTTCGGCGTAGTGCAGCGGGCCGTTGGTGAATACGATCTTTCGGCCGGGCAGTCGGCGCAGCACGTGCAGCAGCGCGCGGTCGGACACGATGCCGGGTCGCAAGGCCGCGACGTCGTGCGTGCCGTGCAGGAAGTGTGCGGGGCGGGTACCGTGGTGACGCATCAGGCCGAGCAGAGTGGCGCCGTAGCGGTGCCAGTACAGCACGCGCAGGCGGTCCGCTTCGACCATGTCCAGACCGAGTTCGGTCATCAGCCAGGCGGTCATCGCCCGGTTGAGGTGCGGAAAGATGTGCGGGTTGGCATCGTGCAGCGTGTTGTCCAGATCGAAGATCCAGACCGGGCATCGCTTCACGAGCCGGGTCACTTGCTCTTGATCAGCGTGCCGACACCGTCGTCGGTCAGCACCTCGAGCAACAGCGCGTTCGGCACCCTGCCGTCAATGATGTGCACGCTCTTGACACCACTGCGAGCGGCGTCAAGCGCGGAACCGATCTTTGGCAGCATGCCGCCGGACAAGGTGCCGTCGGCCACCATTTCATCGACGTCACGCGGTGTGATGCCGGTCAGCAGATTTCCCGCCTTGTCCAGCACCCCGGGTGTGTTGGTCAGCAGTATCAGCTTTTCCGCCTTCAGGATTTCCGCCAGCTTGCCTGCGACCACGTCGGCGTTGATGTTGTAGCTCTCGCCGTCGGGGCCGACGCCGATCGGCGCGATCACCGGAATGAAGTCGCCGCTGTCCAGGAAGTTGATGATGGTCGGATCGATGGACGAAATGTCGCCGACCAGGCCGATGTCCAGCATTTCTTCCGGTTTGTCCTTGTTGGGCATCATGAGCTTGGTGGCGCGGATGAAGGAGCCGTCCTGCCCGGTCAGGCCGACGGCCTTG
The DNA here is from genome assembly GCA_964555165.1 of uncultured Methyloversatilis sp. GTDB lineage: Bacteria > Pseudomonadota > Gammaproteobacteria > Burkholderiales > Rhodocyclaceae > Methyloversatilis. The sequence goes on from CAZKRN010000030.1 coordinate 32,409, forward strand.
CCGCCTGCCTGATTGATCAGATTGACGATTTCCTTGTTTACATGGCCACCGAGCACCATTTCGACGATGTCCATCGTTTCCTCGTCGGTCACCCGCATGCCCTGGATGAAGGTGCCCTGCTTGCCCACCTTCTTCAGCACCTCGTCGATCTGGGGGCCGCCGCCATGCACAACCACCGGATTCATGCCGACCAGTTTGAGCAGCACCACATCGCGCGCGAAGCCCAGCTTGAGCGCGGGATCGGTCATCGCATTGCCGCCATACTTGACGACGATGGTCTTGTCCTGGAAGCGGCGGATGTAGGGCAATGCCTCGGACAGTACCGCCGCCTTGGCGTGGGGCGTGATTCCCGAGGTCAGATCGATGGAAGTGGACATGGCTGTGCCGCCGCGAAGGAACGCAATGGGGCCGGATTCTATCGCTTCGCCCGAACGAATATGCAAGTGCTGGCGTACGCGTGTCGCCGACCGGGCTCGACGGAAGCACGGGCGCGCCCTTTGCTTGCTGTCCTTTCGCGCAGCTCTTTCCGGTATCCGCCATGACCGTACACACCCTCGACAGCGACAACTTCCAGTCCTTCATCCGCGACCATCCCATCGTGATTCTGGATTTCTGGGCCACCTGGTGCGGCCCCTGCCGCGGATTCGCTCCGATCTACGAATCGGCGGCTAACCGACACACCGATGTCGCGTTTGGCAAGATCGATACCGACGCTGAAGCCGATCTGGCGCAATCGTTCGCCATCCGCTCTGTGCCGACGCTGATGATCATCCGCGAAGGCATTCTGGTGATGCGCGAATCCGGCGCCACGACGACGGGTGGGCTGGAGGACATGATCCGGTTCGCGCGCGAACTGGACATGGATGAGATCCGTGCGGAGATCGAGGCGGTGCCGCAGTCAGGAGAAGAGCCCTGAGTGCGCCGGCAATGCTTACGGCCGCGCTTCTGGCCAATTTTTTCGAAGCCGGCTGGTCGATACAGGTGCTGCTGGGCGATATGGATCGCGGAGAGTACCTGTCATCGCGGCTGGCGCGTCCGGCGATAGAGCGCCATCTGCGGACCATGGCTGACACCGCCCGAGCGTTGCCGGAGGATGTCCGCCAGCAGATGCCCAAGGTCGATTGGGACGCCTGGGCTGGCCTGGCGTCGGCACTGCCGCCGAACAATGCCGAGCGGATGGAGCGGGTATGGACGGCGATTACCGAATGGCTTCCGCCCACCGGACTTCACTTGCGTCAGTACCGCTTCCGAATGCCGGATCTGTTTGCCTTCAAGGTGTCGTGAGACGTGGGCGGGTGCCGGATCAGATCGCCCGCACTGCTTCGTCGAGCGTGAGGAATTCGATCCTGTCGGTACGTTCGAAGGCGTCGAGCGGCAGATCGAACACGCATCGGTTGTCGTACCAGGCGCAGGCGTAGGGCAGGAAGAGCGTCGGCTGGCGCAGTTCCAGCAGTGTGTCGGCGCCGGCCAGCACGCGCAGCGCGAAACCGACATTCGGCGCGAGCGGTGCGTTGTTGTCGCCGAACACCTCGAACAGCAGGAAAAGCCTGGCCGACGGCTCGCCGCCTTCTTCCGTCTTTACCGCGATGGCGCGCAGGTTCTGGTATATGCGGCCAATCTTGCCGTCGTCCAGCACTTGCGAGAACTCGCCGAGCTTGCCCTTCTTCACCAGGGTCCCCTCGACCAGCGGCACGCCGAGATCGTTCAGGCCGGTGGTCTTGGCGGGGGCGATTTCGATGAATGTACTGTTTGCGACAAGTGCAGGCACGGCAGGCTCCTTGTTGTGCGGGTTTGGCGACATGCGGTCGCTGTCACCCCCACACAAGCAACAAGGATGCCCCCGTGCCGGCTGTCTTACTGGATGGTGAGCTTGCGCGAGGACGCGACCACCTTCTTCGGCAGCGTCAGTTCCAGCACGCCGTCGGCGAAGCGCGCCTGCGCCTTGCCCTCGTCGATCTCCTGACCGAGCTGGAAGCTGCGCGACACCTTGCCGTAGTGGCGCTCGCAACGCAGCACGCGCTCGCCGTCCTTGTTCTCGACCGTGCGCTTTTTTTCGGCACTGATCGATACCACCGAACCTTCGATGTTTACGTGGATGTCGTCCTTGGCCACGCCTGGCAGGTCGGCGTGCACGGTGTAGGCGTCCTTGTCTTCCTTCACGTCCACCTTGAGTGCCGGTACGTCAGGGTTGTTGGCGATATCCACCGGTTGCAGCACGAGGCCGCGGAAGTCCTTGAACAGGTTTTCGAACGGGTCCCAGCGGGTGACTTGGTTCATCGCATCTCTCCTTCGGTCTGCAGGTGCGGCACGATGGCCGCGTATCCTCAAACTAGGGACGCGAAAAATCGATTTCAAGACTGCCTGACGAAGCGCTTGCGCTGGGTCAACATCCGGATCGCGTCGCGGTTGGTCCACGAAAACACCGCATCGAGCGCCTCGCGCCAGGGCAACCAGCGCCAGTCGCGGTGCTCGTCCGGCGCCAGCCGGACCGGCGTGTCGCGCGGCACGCACAGGCTGAAGGCGTGCTCGGTGTTGTGGGTGACGCCCGGCGGGTAGCGGTGGCGCCAGATCGGATAGATCTCGAAGCGGCTGGTGTGGTGCCAGCGTTCGAAGGCTTCGGCCGGGGCGACAATGCCGGTCTCTTCCTCGACTTCACGTTGCGCCGCCCGTTCCGGCGTTTCGCCGGCTTCGATGCTGCCGGTCACCGACTGCCAGTAGCCCGGATGCTTCGCCCGCTCGATCAGCAGGATGTCGCCGCCGTCGCTGTGGATCAGTACCAGGACCGACTGCGGGCGCTTCATGCGCTGGCCATGAAGGGGCGGGCGCGTGTGTGCGGCTGGTCGATCAGTGCCCAGAAGGGGATGTCGCGGCTGCGCCATTCGTCGGCGGCGTCGTTCAGCACGGCGACCAGGGCATCGAAATCGTCCTTGCAGCGCTCGACCGGCTTGGCGCAGTTGCTCAGGTGCAGCAGGTAGCCACCGCTGGCCGGCAACCAGGACAGGTCGCCGAGGCAGTCGCCGAGTGCGTCGAGGTTGTGGCCGAAGGTGTCGGGGAAGCCCATTGTCTCGGCGAACACCTGGATCAGCGACGCCCGGTCGCGGGTGTCCTTCAGGTCGAGACCGATCAGCAGCAGGCCGGCGGGCCCGGCAAGGCGCGCAGCGCGCGCCGCAGCGGTCGGTTGGGCGGAAAACACGCCGCTGCGCGCGGCGTCGCCCAGTCGGGCCTGCATCGAATCAGGGGGCAGTGCGGACATCGTTCATTCCTTGATGCGGCGGAAGCTGCGGTAGTGATCCGCGGTGTACCAGTATTCGCCGGACCTGCGGACGTCGCCGTCGGCGCCGCGTCCGGCAACGATGCGGCGGGCGCCGCGGTGGTTCAGGCCCGGCGTGGGCACGGTGTACTCGCGGTAATAGCCGCGCTTCTGTTCGGGCAGGCGGCGTTCCCGGTTGTGGAACACCACTCCGTCGCGGTTGTAGGGAAAAGGCCCGCCCTGCCGGATCAGCGCCAGCGTCTGCGCCGCTTCCGGCGGCAGTTGCGCCAGCTCCACCTCGGGCGAGGCGAAGCCGGTCAGCAGCAGCCAGAGCGCCAGCAACGGCGCGATGAGCCGGAAGGTCGGGCGGGCGAGCATGGCTTATGCGCCGGCGTCGGTCTTTGGCGTATTGCGCAGCTTGATGTGCAGCTCGCGCAGCTGACGCTCGTCTACCGGGCTCGGTGCCTGGGTGAGCAGACACTGTGCGCGCTGGGTCTTGGGGAAGGCGATCACGTCACGGATCGATTCGGCACCGGTCATCATCGTGACGATGCGGTCCAGACCGAAAGCGAGGCCGCCGTGCGGCGGTGCGCCGTACTTCAGCGCATCGAGCAGGAAGCCGAACTTGAGCTGCTGCTCTTCCGGGCCGATGTTGAGCGCATCGAACACCGTTTCCTGCGCCGCGGCCGAGTGGATACGCACCGAGCCGCCGCCGATTTCCCAGCCGTTCAGCGCCAGGTCGTAGGCCTTGGCCAGACATTTGCCCGGATCGGTCTTGAGCAGCGGAATGTGTTCGTCCTTCGGACTGGTGAAGGGGTGGTGGCAGGCATTCCAGCGCTTTTCGTCCTCGTCGTACTCGAACATCGGAAAGTCGACCACCCACAGCGGGCGCCAGGCGTCGCCGGTCACATGACCTTTCTCGTGGCCGATCTTCAGACGCAATGCGCCAAGCGCGTCGGACACCACCTTTGCCTTGTCGGAACCGAAGAAGATCGCGTCGCCGCTCTGCGCGCCGGTGCGCGCCATGATGGCGGCCAGCGACTCCGGGCTCAGGTTCTTGACGATGGGCGACTGCAGGCCTTCCTCGTTCAGCTTGGTGACGTCGTTCACCTTGATGTAGGCCAGGCCCTTGGCGCCGTAGATCTTGACGAATTCGGTGTAGCCGTCGATTTCGCTGCGCGACAGCGCGGCGCCGCCCGGGACGCGAAGAGCGGTGACGCGGCAGGCCGGATCGTTGGCCGGGCCGGAGAACACCTTGAACGCGACGTCCTTCACGGCGTCAGCCACGTCCACCAGTTCCAGCGTCACGCGCAGGTCGGGCTTGTCGGAACCGAAGCGGCTCATTGCCTCGGCGTAGGTCATGCGCGGGAAGGGCGCGGGCAGGTCGACCGACAGCGCTTCCTTGAAGACATGACGGATCATGTCTTCCATCATCGCGGTGATCTCATGCTCGGTCAGGAAGCTTGTTTCAATATCGACCTGCGTGAACTCGGGCTGGCGGTCGGCACGCAGGTCCTCGTCGCGGAAGCACTTGGTGATCTGGTAGTAGCGGTCGTAGCCGGCCACCATCAGGAGTTGCTTGAACAGCTGTGGCGACTGCGGCAGTGCGAAGAACTGGCCGTCGTGCACGCGGCTCGGCACCAGGTAGTCGCGCGCGCCCTCCGGCGTGCTCTTGGTGAGCATCGGCGTCTCGATGTCGATGAAGCCCTGGCTGTCGAGGAAGCGGCGGAAGGCCATCGCCGTCTTGTAGCGCAGCATCATGTTCTTCTGCATCGCGGGGCGGCGCAGATCGATCACGCGGTGGGTCAGGCGCACGGTTTCCGACAGGTTGTCGTCGTCCAGCGGGAAGGGTGGCGTGACCGAGGCGTTCAGCACCTCGACCTCATGCGCCAGCACTTCGATTTCGCCCGACACCAGATTGGCGTTGGTCGTGCCTTCCGGACGGCGGCGTACGCGTCCGGTCACCTTGAGGCAGAACTCGTTGCGTACCGACTCGGCGATGGCAAAGGTTTCCGCGCGGTCCGGGTCGCACACCACCTGCACCAGACCTTCTCGGTCGCGCAGGTCGATGAAGATGACGCCGCCGTGGTCGCGCCGACGGTGTGCCCAGCCGAACAGGGTGACGGTCTGATCGAGGTAGCCCGCATCGAGCAGGCCGCAGTATTGCGTGCGCATGGTGTGTTTCCGGGAAAGTGCGGGGTCGGAAAACCCCGGTTCAGTTGTCGAGTGCGGGCACGGCGGCCGCAAGCGGTTTGGTTTTCTTGGGTGGCGGGACGACGCCCATCGACACGATGTACTTGAGCGCCTCATCGACCGTCATGTCGAGCTCGATCACTTCACTGCGCGGCAGCATCAGGAAGAAGCCGGAGGTCGGGTTTGGCGTGGTCGGCACATAGACGCTGACATGGTCGGGCAGGTGATTGGCGACATCGCCGCCGGGCTGACCGGTCAGGAAGGCGATGGTCCAGCTGCCCTGGCGCGGGTACTGGATCAGCAGCGCCTTGCGGAAGGCTTCGCCGGAACTGGAGAACAGGGTATCCGATACCTGTTTCACGCCGTTGTAGATCGACTTCACGACCGGAATGCGCGAAAGCAGTCCTTCCCAGTAGCGCAGCAGGCGCTGGCCGATGATGTTCCGGCCGACGATGCCGCTGACCAGGATGATGAGCACGGTGAGGATGACGCCCAGTCCCGGCACATCGAAGCCGAAAAGTTGCGCCGGACGCCACTGCCAGGGCAGCAGCAGCAGGGTCTGATCAAGCGTGCCGAGTATCCAGGCCAGCACCCACAGCGTAATGGCCAGAGGAATCCAGATCAGCAGCCCGGTGATGAAGTAGCGCTTCATCAATGGCAGGCACAGGATCCGCCGCAAGGCGCAGCCGGCGCAGCGCTGCCTTCGCCGGACGACTCCGAAGACGACGATTCGGCCTTCGGTGTCGTGCTGCTGCCGGAACTGCCACCGCCCTTGAAGTCGGTGGCGTACCAGCCGCTGCCCTTCAACTGGAAACCGGCGGCGGACAGCTGCTTGGCGAAGGTCGCTGCACCGCAGGACGGGCACTCGGTCAGCGGCGCAGCGCTGATCTTCTGCATCACGTCCTTTTCAAAACCGCAGGACGTGCAGCGGTAACCATAGATCGGCATGTCGGGCTCCAGAAAACGCAAAATTATAGACTAAGGCATTGTTGCACATGCACATTCCGCGCCAGCGAAACTCCGGATGGGCTGGCTGCGGTCAGCAGGATGCGAAACGGTCGTGGTTTACCCGGAAATTGGGCGCGGGCCGCGGGATTCAAGCCCCGGCGACTGCGCTCACATCAGACCCAGATAGGTGCGGTTGATGGTGTCACCGAAGAATAGTGCGATCACGCCGGCCGCCGCCAGATAGGGGCCGAACGGGATGGGCACATTGCGTCCGTGCGAACGCAGCACGATCAGTCCGATGCCGACCAGCGCTCCGACCAGCGAGGAAAGCAGGATGACCACGGGCAGCATCTGCCAGCCGAGAAAGGCGCCAATCGCGGCCAGCAGCTTGAAATCGCCGTAGCCCATGCCCTCCTTGCCGGTGGCCAGCTTGAACACCCAGTAGACGCACCACAGCACCAGATAACCGGCCATGGCGCCGATCACGGCGGATGCAAGATCGGTGAAACCGCCGATGAGGTTGAGCAGCAGGCCGGCCCAGACCAGCGGCAACGTGATGTCGTCCGGCAGCAGCTGCGTGTCGAGATCGATGAAGGTGAGCGCGATCAGGGACCAAACCAGCAGCAGCGCGCCGACCAGCGGGAGGCTGGGGCCGTAAGTCCACGCACAGGCCAGACTGAGCAGGCCCGAGAGCAGTTCGACCAGCGGATAACGGGCGCTGATGCGGGTACCGCAGCTGCGGCAATGCCCGCGCAACATGAGCCAGGACAGCACCGGGATGTTCTCCAGCGCGGTGATGCCGTGCCCGCATGCCGGGCAGCGGGAGCGCGGCCTCATCAGCGACAGCGCTTCGAAAACCGGCGGCGGCTCGCCGCGCAGATCCGCGCACTGTGCTGCCCATTCACGTTCCATCATGATGGGCAGCCGATGGATGACCACGTTCAGGAAGCTGCCGACAGCCAGTCCCAGCAGGCCACACAGCGGCAGAAGCAGGCCGCCGTGGGCCAGGGATTCGAGTACGCTCACGATGGCGGTGTCAGACCGATTGGGCGACCTTGAAGATGGGCAGATACATGGCAACCACCAGCCCGCCGATCAGCGTACCCAGCACCACCATGATGACCGGTTCCAGAAGGCTGGACAGTGCCTCGACCGAATCGTCGACCTCCTGTTCGTAGAAATCCGCCACCTTGGAGAGCATGGAATCCAGTTGGCCCGATTCTTCGCCGATCGACGCCATCTGGGTGACCATCGTCGGGAAGACATTCGTGTTCTGCATTGCCACGGTCAGACTGGTACCGGTGCTGACCTCGTTCTGGATCTGCTTGGTGGCACTCTTGTAGATATGGTTGCCGGCGGCGCCGCCGACCGAATCCAGCGCTTCCACCAGTGGAACGCCCGCCGCGAACATCGTGGACAGGGTGCGCGCCCATCTCGCAATCGTGGCTTTGCGCAGGATGTCTCCCAGTACAGGCAACTTCAGGGAGAGCCGGTCAACGGCAATCTGCAAGGGTATCGACCGCTTCAGCATGTAGAAGAAACCGCTGAACGCGGCAAACGCAGCACCGAAGATGAGCCATGAATACTCGACGAAGGCGTCCGAGATCGCGATCACGAGAAGTGTTGGCGCAGGAAGATCGGCACCGAAACTGGAAAAGACCTTCTTGAACTCGGGGATGACGAAAATCATGATCACGGCGGTGATCACGATGGCAATCACGATGACCGAAATCGGATAGAACATGGCCGATTTGATCTTGCCCTTGATGGCGAGGATCTTTTCACGATAGGTCGCCAGACGATCGAGCAGGCCGTCCAGGATACCGGCTTGCTCGCCCGCCGCCACGAGGTTGCAGAACAACTGGTCGAAGTGTTGCGGATACTTGCGGAAAGCCTGGTTGAGGCTGGAGCCGGATTCCACCTCCAGCCGGATGTCGCCAAGCAGCTTGGACACCGCACGGTTGGCAGCGCCCTTGCCGACGATGTCGAAGGCCTGCAGAAGGGGTACACCGGCCTTCATCATCGTGGCCAACTGGCGCGTGAAGAGCGTGATGTCCTTTTCCGTGACCTTCCCGCCGCGGCCGAAGCTGCGCTTCTTGACCTTGGTGACAAGAATGCCCTGCCGCCGGAGCGTGGCCTGGACCATGGCTTCACCGCCGGCGCGCATTTCACCGCGTACCTGCTTGCCGGTCTTGTCCTTGCCTTCCCAGTTGAAAGCGTATTCCTTGGAGCCGCTGTCCTTGCGTACGGTGCGGGTTGCGGTTGCCAAATCATGCTCCTTGCGGGGTAAGTCCGCTCACGCGGAAGCAGCGCATGTTGCGCCACTCATTCGTTCGTCGAGGCGAGCACCTCTTCCAGCGAGGTGACACCCTGCCTGACCTTCAGCAGACCCGACTGACGCAGGTCCTTGACACCTTCACGGCGAGCCTGCGCGGCGACATCGATCGAATTGCCGTTGGTCATGATGATATGCGCGATTTCGTCCGAAATCGGCATCACCTGATAGATGCCGACCCGTCCCTTGTAACCGCTTCCCTTGCAGCGTTCGCAACCGACCGGGCCGTAGGGTTGCCAGCTGCCGTCCAGTTCGGCCTCGGTGAAGCCGGCCTCCAGCAAGGCCTCGACCGGGATGTTCACAGGCTGTTTGCACGAGCATAGCCGGCGTGCCAGTCGTTGCGCAGTGATCAATATGACGCTGGACGCGATGTTGAAGGCTGCAATGCCCATATTCCTCATGCGGTCCAGCGTGGTCGGTGCGTCGTTGGTATGGAGTGTCGACAGCACCAGATGGCCGGTTTGCGCAGCCTTGATCGAAATCTCGGCTGTTTCGAGGTCCCGGATCTCACCAACCATGATCACGTCCGGATCCTGACGCAGGAAGGATTTCAGGGCTGCTGCGAAGGTCAGTCCGGCCTTGTCGTTGACGTTGACCTGGTTGATGCCGGGCAGATTGATTTCCGCCGGATCTTCGGCGGTCGAGATGTTCACCCCCGGCTTGTTCAGGATATTCAGGCAGGTGTATAGCGAAACCGTTTTGCCGGAACCGGTCGGACCGGTCACGAGAACCATTCCGTAGGGGCGTTCGATCGCACGCATCAGCGCTGTCCGCTGTTCCGGTTCATAGCCCAGGGCGTCGATGCCCAGCATGGCCGAACTCGGGTCCAGGATACGCATGACGATCTTTTCCCCGTGCAGCGTCGGCAAGGTGCTCACGCGAAAGTCGATGGCCTTGGTCTTGGACAGCACGAACTTCATCCGGCCGTCCTGTGGCACACGCTTTTCCGAGATGTCGAGACGGGAGATGACCTTGATGCGCGACGCGATCTTTTCGCGCAGTACCAGCGGTGGCTGGGTGATCTCGCGCAGCACGCCGTCCGTGCGGTAGCGGATGCGGTAGTACTTTTCGTAGGGCTCGAAGTGCACATCCGATGCGCCTTCGTTGATAGCGTCGAGCAGTATCTTCTGGATGAAGCGCACCACCGGTGCGTCGTCGATCTCGATCTGGGTGTCGCCGCTGACCGCGACATCGTCTTCGGGAGCCAGTTCTCCTTCGAAGTCGAACTCCACACTGGACAGCGATTCCAGAGTCTTTTCGACGGATTCCGACAGCTTGTCGACGAGAGCGCCGAGTTTGTCGGTCTCGACCACCACTGGATCGACCTGCAGGCCGGTCTGGAACCGGATTTCGTCGATCGCGCGCAGATTCGACGGATCGGCGATCGCAACCGCGAGACGGTTGCCGCGCTTCTTGAGTGCGAGCACCCTGTGGGTGCGCATCAGTTTCTTGTCTATTGCATCGGCCGGGAACTGCTCCGGTTCGAACTGCGCGAGATCGAGCAGCGGATAGCCAAAGGTTTCCGACGCAAATGCCGCGGCGTCGCGTGCGCTCATCTTGCCGCTGACCACCAACTGGCCGATGAATCCATGACCCTTCTGGGTGCCCTCCCTCGTCAGCGTCTCGGCCTCCGCTTCGGTCAAGCGGCCGCTCTGGGCCAGCGCCCGGGCGAGACCTGACAGTGCGTTCTTTGCAGTGGCGGCCATGGGTAGAGGTCGGGAACGTCAGATGTTGAAGTGGGGTCTTCGATGATGACCATTCATGCTTGATCTGTAAACGGTTTGTCCCGCGCGAGGATGTTGCCGTTCAGATTGCGTCAGCAGGCCGGAACAACCGCACGCTGCGCACCATACGGTCTTCCGTGTGCAGGATTTCCATCGCGACATTGCCGATACGGACCGACAGGCCCGATTCCGGGATGTCCTGCAGGTGCTCCAGCACCAGCCCATTCAGGGTTTTCGGCCCGTCCAATGGCAGGTTGAGGCCGAGTTTGCCATTCAGCTCACGCAGGCTGCGTCCCCCTTCCACGATCACGGTACCGTCTTCACTCCACCCCAGCGTTTGTGCGCTGCCCGGCAGACCGGTCGTGAATTTGCCGACGATTTCCTCGATGATGTCTTCGAGTGTGACCAGCCCTTCGACTTCACCGTACTCGTTCACCACCAGAGCAAGCCGTTGGCGGTTTTCCTGGAAAAACTGTATCTGGCTGTAAAGCGGTGTCGCCGATGGCACGAAGTAGGGTTTGGTCAGCAGGCTCCGGATCTCGTCCTGATCCAGTTCGCCGGCCGACAGCGCGCTGACCACGCGCCGCTGGGGCAGCACGCCGAGCACGCGATCAAGGTCGCCCTCGAACACGGGGACGCGACCATGATGGCTGGTCGCGATCTGATGTTGAATCGTCTCCAGCGGTTGTTCAAGGTCGATGGCTTCGATCTGGTTGCGCGGTGTCATCACATCTTCGACCGTCACATCCTCGAGTTCGAACAGATTGATGAGGATGCGCCGGTGCGCGGCGGGAATGAAGTGACCGGATTCAGTCATCAGCGCGCGCAATTCGTCCGCAGAAAGCGACTGTCCGTCTTCCTGATTCCCGGGCCGCAGCCGCGTGATGCGCAGCAGTCCGGAGACGAACAGATTGACGGTCCACACGACCGGATAGAACACCTTGAGAAGTGGGGCGAGTACGAAGGCGACCACCGGTGCGATGGCGTTTGCGTAGCCGGCGCCGACAACCTTCGGGGTGATTTCCGAGAACACCAGGATCAGGAAGGTGATGAGAAGCGTGCCGACGCCCAGCGCCATCTCCCCTTCGCCGAAGAGTTGCACCGCGATGACACCGGTCAGCGTGGCCGCGGCAGCATTGATCAGATTGTTGAACAACAGGATGACGCCAAGCAGCTTGTCGGTCTGGGCCAGCAGTTCGAACGCCAGTTTCGCTCCGCGCGAACCGCCTTGTGCGCCGGCCTTCAGCCGGAAGCGGTTGGACGCCATCATCGCGGTTTCAGCCATCGAGAAGAAACCGGACAGCACAAGCAGCACGCACAGCGCGCCCAACTGGGTTGAAAGCGGAATGTCGTCCATGGGTCAGGCGCGGCCAAGCATGACTTCCAGCACGAACTGCGTACCGATGTAGGCAAGGAGCAGCGTGAAGAATCCGCCCAGGGTCCAGCGTAGCGCGAGGCGTCCGCGCCAGCCCCGGAAGTGGCGGCCAGCAAGCAGGATGCCGAACACCAGCCAGCCCAGGACGGCGAAGACGGTCTTGTGGTTGAAGGAGAGCGGCTTGCCGAAAACCTGGTCCGAAAAAGCGATGCCGGTGATCAGGGTGGCCGTCAGCAGGACGAAGGCCAGGGTGATGAGCCGGAACAGCAGGCCTTCCATCACCAGCAGCGGCGGCATGCTTTCGAGCAAGCGGATGAGGCGCCCTCGATGCAGGTCGCGTTCGACCGCCGCCATCAACATCGCGTGCAGAGCGGCCAGGGTGAACAGGCTGTAGGCGGTCATGGCCATCACGAAGTGGGCGCGGAAGAGCAGGTTGTCGGCATTGCCGATCTCGTGGCGACCCGGCCAGACGACCGGAATCGAGGCGCAGATGGCGGCCGCCGGCAATGCGAGCATATGCAGTCCGTCCAGTCTGGAAGACAGACTTTCCACCCAGTAGAAAACCAGAGCGAGCCAGGTCATGACCGCCAGTGCGTCGGCAGCCCCGAAGCGCATGCGACCGTCGGGAAATATCTGCTGCGAGAGCACTGCGGCATGCACGAGCAGGGCGACCGCGAGCGCTGCCGATCGGGGACCGGACATTGCCGCGGCAGGATGCCCGGAGCCTGATCGGCGCATGAACCAGAGTGCCAGTGCCGCGTAAAGGGCGGAAGGAAGCAGTTCGATTAGAATCATCCGCTTCAGTTTAACCCAAGGCGCCTGCCGCTCTTTCATGCTGGATAACCTTACTCAACGGCTTGCGAAGGTCGTCAAGACACTCCGCGGGCAGGCTCGACTGACCGACGAGAACATTTCGGACATGCTGCGTGAAGTCCGCATGGCTCTGCTTGAGGCGGATGTCGCCTTGCCGGTCGTGAAGGACCTCATCAACCGCATCCGCGAGAAAGCGGTCGGGCAGGCGGTGGTCGGTTCGTTGACGCCGGGTCAGGCGCTGGTGGGCGTTGTTCACGATGAACTTGCGGAGTTGATGGGTGGCGCCTCGGTCGGCCTGAACTTCGCGACGCAGCCGCCGGCCGTCGTGCTGATGGCCGGCTTGCAGGGGGCAGGCAAGACAACCACGGTGGGCAAGCTGGCCAAGTGGTTGAAGGAGACCCAGAAAAAGAAGGTGCTGACGGTGTCCTGCGACGTTTATCGTCCGGCCGCCATCGAGCAGTTGCGCACGGTCACCGGGCAGGCCGGTGCCGAGTTCTTCCCGTCCACACCGGACCAGAAGCCGGTCGATATCGCGCGCGCTGCAGTGGAGTTCGCAAAGACGCGCTACTTCGATGTGCTGCTGGTTGATACCGCGGGCCGGCTGGCGGTCGACCAGGCGATGATGGACGAGATCCGTACCTTGCATCAGGCGCTCGGGCCGATAGAGACCTTGTTCGTGGTTGACGCGATGCTTGGCCAGGATGCGGTCAATACGGCCAAGGCCTTCAAGGACGCATTGCCGCTGACCGGCGTCGTGCTGACCAAGCTCGATGGCGACGCCCGCGGTGGCGCGGCGCTCTCGGTACGTCACGTGACGGGCGCTCCGCTGAAGTTTGCCGGGGTTGGCGAGAAGCTGACCGGGCTGGAAGAGTTCCACCCGCAGCGCATGGCTTCGCGCATTCTCGGCATGGGCGACATCATGGGGCTGGTGGAAGAGGCGCGCCGCCAGGTCGACGAGAACGAAGCGCGAGAATTCGCACAGAAGCTCAAGAGTGGGAAGGGCTTCGATCTGAACGACTTCAAGACCCAGATTGCGCAGATGCGCAAGATGGGCGGTCTGTCGGCCCTGATGGACAAGCTGCCGGCGCAGTTCGCCGGCGCGGCCCAGCAGATGCAGGGAGGGGCCGACGACAAGGCAATCCGCAGGATCGAAGGCATCATCAACTCGATGACCCCGGCCGAACGCAGCAAGCCGGAACTGATCAAGGCAAGTCGCAAGCGGCGCATCGCCGCGGGATCCGGAACGTCAGTGCAGGAGGTCAACCGCTTGCTGAACCAGTTCGAGCAGACGCAGAAGATGATGAAACAGTTCTCCAAGGGCGGCATGCAGAAGTTGATGCGCGGCATGAAGGGCATGTTGCCCGGCATGCGCTGAACCGGTCCAGGCTGGCGAAACGATGCAGCGGCCGCTGGTTTGCGTCGTCGAGGACGATGCCTCGCTTCGCCAAGCGCTCTGTCAGGCGCTCGCGCTGCTGGACGCGGACATCCGGGCCTTCGCGGGTGCCGGTGCCCTGCTGCAGGACAGGGAAGCGCTTGGCCGTGTCGCCTGCCTCGTACTGAAAGTCGGGCTGCGTGGCATCGGTGGCCTCGATCTGCAGGACAGTCTGCGCAGTCTGGGCGTGTCGGCTGCCGTCGTCTTTCTGTCCGGTCCGTGCGACGTGACGGTCGCGGTTCGTGCGTTGCGAGGCGGCGCACTGGACTTCATGTTGCTTCCAGTCGATGTTGGTGCACTTCGCAAGCGTGTTGCCGAGGGCATTGCCCGGGCGGCAAGGGCGGACGCACGTCGAAGCCGGCTGCAAACGGTCAGCGAGTTGCTGGCGCGCCTGACGGCGCGCGAACGCGAGGTGCTCGATGGCGTCGTGCGAGGCGATTCAAATGCGGAAGTGGCGAGGTCTCTGGGCATCAGCACGAAAACCGTCGAACAGCACCGGGCACGAGTGATGACAAAGATGCGCGTAGCGTCGCTTGCTGCATTGGTAGCCCGGGTCACGGAGTGGCGCGTCCTGTCCGGAACGGACTGATCACGGACTGCTCGCGGCGGTGATTTCCGGCCATGACCAGTGGCGTTCCCATGCGCCGCGGACCAGATTCGGGTACTCCGGCCTGCCCAGGCTCCCGTTGTAGCGTCCAAGGGCGCGGAACAGGTTGCCTTTCTCGATGTCGAGATAGTGCCGAAGAATGGTGCAGCCGAAGCGCAGATTGGTACGCAAGTGAAAGAGGTTGCTGTCTTCGCTGCCGATCAGCTTTACCCAGAACGGCATCACCTGCATGTAACCGCGCGCACCGGCGGTGGACACAGCGTACTTGCGGAAGCCGCTTTCCACCTGGATCAGGCCAAGCACCATTTGCGGATCCAGACCAGCGCGCGTGGCTTCGTAGTGCACGGTCTTGAGGAATTCCATGCGACCGGTGTCATCGGGCATGCGTTTGGCAAGACGTTCCGACATCGTGTTCAGCCACATCTGCTTCTGTGGCGACGAGAATGCCGGCAAGTCAGGCGCTGCGCGGTCGCTGATCGCCAGATGCAGCGCCGCACGTACGCTGTCGGCCAAAGGCTCGTACTGCTGCGACGCGCGTGCGCCGCTGGCCGTCATCGCCAGCGTCAGCGCGAGGGGCCAACCCAGCCACTTCATCGTCAGACAGGCTCGCCGATCAGTGCGCGCACAGCATCGGGCGCCACTTTCAGCGGCACTGAGTCACGACGGTTCTGGTACTCGACAACGCCCTCCTTCAGGCCGCGTTCGCCGACAGTGATGCGGTGCGGCACACCTATCAGTTCCCAGTCGGCGAACATGACGCCCGGGCGCTCGTCGCGATCGTCGAGGATGACGTCGAAGCCGGCCTCGCTCAGTTCGTCGTGCAACCGGGTTGCGGTCGCACGCACCTGCTCCGACTTGCTCCACCCGACCGGGCAGATGACCACTTCGAACGGGGCAATGGACTGTGGCCAGATGATGCCGCGCTCGTCATGGTTCTGCTCGATCGCGGCGCCGACCAGACGGGTCACTCCGATGCCGTAGCAACCCATCACCATGGTGCGCGGCTTGCCGGTTTCGTCAAGATAGGTGCAGTTCATTGCTTCCGAATACCGGGTGCCGAGGAAGAAGACGTGACCAACTTCGATTCCGCGCTGTATGGACAGCCGACCCTTGCCGTCCGGAGACGGGTCGCCTTCGACCACATTGCGCAGATCGGCAAAGGCTTCCGCTTCGGGGAGGTCGCGGCCCCAGTTCACGCCGGTCAGGTGGGCATCCGCCTCGTTGGCACCGGTGACAAAATCGCTCATGTTGGCGACCGTCAGGTCGGCGATCACATGCACGGGCATTCTCAGGCCGACAGGACCCAGATAGCCGGGCTTGCAACCGAAGTGCTCGACGATCTCGGCTTCAGTGGCAAAGCGGAAGCCGTCCTTCAGGCCGGCCAGCTTTGTTGCCTTCACTTCATTCAGTTCGTGGTCACCGCGCAGCATGAGCAACCACAGTTCCGTCTTGCCTTCCTTATCGGTCGCCAGCACGACCGACTTGACCGTACGTTCCAGCGGTAAGCCGAGCAGCGAGGCGACATCCTCGCAGCGCACGGTGCCCGGTGTAGAGGCTTTCGCCATCGGATGCGCGGGAGCTGCGCGCTCGGCGATCAGTGCCGTGGCCTGCGCCAGTTCGATGTTGGCGGCGTAGTCCGAATCCGGGCACCAGGCGATCATGTCTTCGCCGGTGTCGGCGATCACCTGGAACTCGTGGCTGCGCGATCCACCGATGGCGCCGGTGTCAGCCGCGACGGCACGGAACTCAAGGCCCAGACGGCCGAAGATGCGCATGTAGGCATCGAACATGATGTCGTAGCTGCGGCCAGCCGCCTCCTCGTCACGGTCGAAGGAGTAGGCGTCCTTCATCGTGAACTCGCGGCCGCGCATGACGCCGAAGCGCGGCCGGCGCTCGTCGCGGAACTTGGTCTGGATATGGTAGAAATTCTTCGGCAGCTGGCGCCAGCTGTGGATTTCCGCGCGGGCGATGTCGGTCACCACCTCCTCCGAGGTCGGCTGGATGATGAAGTCGCGGTCATGTCTGTCCTTTACCCGCAGCAGTTCCGGGCCCATCTTGTCCCAGCGTCCGGTCTCCTGCCAGAGCTCCGCAGGTTGTATCAGCGGCATCAGCAGTTCGATGGCGCCCGCGCGGTTCATCTCGTCGCGGATGATGCCCTCGATCTTGCGGATCACGCGCAGACCCATGGGCATGTAGTTGTAGATGCCGCCGGCGAGCTTCCGGATCATTCCGGCGCGGGTCATGAGCTTGTGGGACACGACCTCGGCGTCTGAGGGAGCTTCCTTGAGTGTGGTGATGAAGAATTTGCTGGCGTACATGAAGTGTCTGGAATCCGCAGTGGATCTGGCGATAAACCGCCGATTCTAGCTGCTTCGGGCCGATCGGCTGGCGCTGGGCCATTTGCTTCAATTTGAATGCGAATTGTGGAAGAATCCACGGAAAATCTTACACAGCAGGTTCAACCATGCTCGACCGGGAAGGGTACCGCCCGAACGTCGGCATCATTCTGATCAACGGGCGCAACGAAGTCTTCTGGGGCAAGCGCATAGGCGAACATGCCTGGCAGTTTCCCCAGGGCGGCATCAACCACGGCGAGTCGCCTGAACAGGCGATGTATCGCGAGTTGTGGGAGGAGCTCGGACTGAAGCCGGAACATGTGCGCATCGTCGGGCGCACGCGCGACTGGCTTCGCTACGATGTGCCGCGCAACTGGGTGCGCCGCGAGTGGCGCAGCGCCTACCGCGGGCAGAAGCAGATATGGTATCTGCTGCGAATGGTGGGCCGCGATTGTGACGTCTGTCTGCGCGCGACCGACCACCCGGAATTCGATGCCTGGCGCTGGAGCGATTACTGGATTCCGCTGGATTCGGTGATCGAGTTCAAGAGGCAGGTCTATCAACAGGCGCTGACCGAACTCGCGCGTCTGGCCTTCCGCCAACAGCGAACGCGCATGGCCAACCGGCCTGCGGAGAATGGTGCCGCTTCGGCCTTGACACCAGAGCAGGGTACTCTGGATGACCAGCTTCACTCGTCTTCCTGATTTGTCACGGCTTTCCTTGAAGCAGGCGGATGCTTCCGCCTGGTGGTGCGGTGAAGCTCGGAACTTCCGGTTTCCAGAACCGCAGCCAATCCCTCGGAAAGGCACCAGCCAGCATGGCGACAGCGACGCCCGTTGTACGTTCAACCGGGGCAGGTATCGACGGTCGGCGAATATTGTATCCGTGCGCCTGCCCTCCATTGAGGGTGCGGGCGCGCACGCACATCGAGATGCCGGGTGTCTCGATAAAACGGGTGTCAGTCCTTTTCAGGGTTTCCGGTGCGACACGGATGATCGGGTCCAGCGTTCCGTGGCGAGCGTGCGAGGGGGTGACTCGACGGGCTTAACATGTAGTGTGCGACGTCCTGTCGTCGGGCTCTGCGCCGATCGCCGACGCCGCCAACCCTTGCGACGCAGTTCCCGTGCGAGCCGGACTCCGTCCGACGTTCGGATCGTTCTCGAAACAGGCAGTGCTTGCCCGAGCCTAAGCGCCTCAGGGTCAGGCAGGAATCATTCTTTCGTCGCGGGTCGCTTTGGTCTTCTGGGCGACGACTGGCGCGGAAACTTGGCAAAATCATCGGAGGAATCGGCGTGATCGGATGCAGGTGCGTGAGCGCCCTGGCAGCGCTTTCCCTCATTGGGGCCGCGAATGCGCAAATAACGGACTGGCAGAAGCCGGATCCGTTCAGGGGAGAGGAGGTCGATCCGGCTGCCAGGGAGAAGGCACTCGAGGACGAATTCGTCGTTCCACGCCTTCCGGAACGAACCGACTGGCAGGAGTTCCACCTCAACGCGTCGACCCGGAATCGCTATTTCATCGCGCGCGATCCCCTGTATGTGGGCAAGGACGGTGCTGTCCGTTATGTCGTTCGCGTCGTTGCGCCCAGTGGTACCGAAAACATATCGGCGGAAGGACTGCGCTGCGGCAATGCCGAACGCCGGATCTACGCAACGCTTCGACCCGACCGCGAATGGAGTGCTTCGCGTGCGAGCCGATGGCTACCCATCGGCGACGGAAACAGACTGAATTCGTACGCGCTTGCCTTTTACGCGGGGTACATGTGTTCTGACGGATTCGCGCTGCAACCCAAGCAGATTCTGCAAGCACTGGCCGATAGCTTCAACGCCCGTACCGGTAACCCGCTTACCGGTTTCCGATAGACCGTGGAGCCCCCTCATGCTTGATCGTCTCGTCGTTGAACTTGACCGTGTGCTGCGAACGCTTGCCGCACCTGCCCGTACCGTGCGGCCCCTTCCCGGCGCCGATCTTCCGGAAGCCGACCTTGACGCGACCCAGCGAGGTCATGTTGGTGCGCTCATGCGCATCAATCATGTCGGTGAAATCTGTGCCCAGGCGCTCTATCAAGGGCAGGCGATCACCTGCCGCGATCCAGCGGCACGCGAGGCTTTGCGCAGTGCGGCGATCGAAGAGACCGAGCACCTGAACTGGACTGCTGCGCGCATGGCCGAACTCGGCGCTCGACCCAGTTTGCTCAATCCGCTCTGGTATGGCGGCGCATTGATCATGGGCGTATCGGCGGGCTTGGTGGGTGATCGGTGGAATCTCGGTTTCCTTGCCGAGACCGAAAGGCAGGTCGAAGCACATCTGCAGGGTCATATCGATCGCCTTCCGCCCGGCGATCAGAAGTCCTGGCGCATACTTGAACAGATGCGCCAGGACGAGCGCGAGCACGCGCATACGGCAGAACGCCTTGGTGCAGAGGAACTGCCTGCACCGATGCGGCTCGCCATGCGAGTCGCTTCTGCCTTGATGACCCGGGTTGCCTATTACATCTGACCGGCACTCAGCGAGGGCGTCAGCGCGCTCCTGTTTCGATGATCTCCCACGTGTGCTCCATTACGGCAGTCTTGCCGAGCATGATGGACGCCGAGCAATACTTCTCCGCAGACAGGTGGATGGCTCGTTCCACCACCTCGCGTTTCAGCGCTCGACCACTGATGCGGAAATGAAAGCCTATCCGGGTGAATACCTTCGGATCTTCGCTCGCGCGTTCCGCGTTCAGCGACACCTCGCAGCCATCGACATGCTGCCTGCTCTTCTTCAGAATGAGCATGACGTCAAAAGCAGTGCAGCCACCTGTTCCGGCCAGAAGCAATTCCATCGGGCGTGCCGCAAGATTGCGCCCTCCGGCCTCGGGCGCTCCGTCCATCGCGAGCATGTGCCCTGATCCCGTTTCCGCCACAAAACTCATATTGTCGATCCACTTCACCACGCATTCCATCGCCACTCCCCTCGGTAGTGATGCAATTGTAGTCTTGTGATGACCTGCACGACGCAGCGACGTTTGTGCTGCATTGCGGTGGCTCTTCGGATCTTTTGCGGCGTAAGGTAACTGCAAGCGCCGTATGTCGGATTTTTGGCAGGACAGAGTTTTTTCATGTGTATGATTTATATTGGTAATCTGTGAAAATGGCGGAGCTGCTGGTGGTGCGAGGAGTGGCTTATGCGGCTTGTGCAGTGCAAAATAATCCTTGCTTTCGGATGCGGTGTGGCCAATAATTGAGTCAAGTATCTCGGATGCCGTTGTTCGGCATCCACTGCAGGTGTCTCCTCCACCCTCCTCCTTTGGTGTGGATTCAGCGCGACTCCCAGGAGTCGCGCTTTTTTTGTTGCCTCGCGGGGATTGACACACTCGGTCCGGCGAGTTAAATTCGCGGGCTTTTGGGCGATCTCGCCTAGAATCACAGGACGTTCGAGATGAAGACCTTTTCAGCCAAGCCGCATGAAGTCGTGCGCGACTGGTACGTTGTCGATGCCTCTGACAAGGTGCTCGGGCGCCTTGCAAGCGAGATTGCGCGCCGTCTGCGTGGCAAGCACAAGCCTGTGTTCACGCCGCACGTCGATACTGGTGACTACATCGTTGTTGTCAATGTCGAGAAACTGCGCGTGACCGGCGACAAGGCGCAGGACAAGAAGTATTACCGTCACTCCGGCTATCCGGGCGGTATCTATGAAACCAATTTCACCAAGCTGCAGCAGCGCTTCCCGGCGCGCGTGCTTGAAAAGGCCGTGAAGGGCATGCTGCCCAAGGGGCCGCTTGGTTACGCAATGATCAAGAAGCTGAAGTGTTACGCTGGAGCGGAGCATCCGCACTCGGCGCAACAGCCCAAGGCTCTGGACATCTGAGGATCGGAACGGTCATGGCATTCAAAGTTGATTATTACTACGGCACTGGCCGCCGCAAGACTGCAGTCGCCCGAGTGTTCCTGCGGCCGGGCAAAGGCGTTATCGTCGTGAATGACAAGCCGGTCGATGAGTTCTTTTCTCGCGAAACGGGTCGTATGGTCGTACGTCAGCCGCTTGAGCTGACCGAACACATCAGTACGTTTGACATTCTGGTCAATGTGACGGGCGGTGGTGAGTCCGGTCAGGCCGGCGCAGTGCGTCATGGCATCACCAGGGCGCTGATTGACTACAACGCTGAACTCAAGCCAATGTTGAGCAAGGCTGGCTTCGTTACCCGTGATGCTCGTGAGGTGGAACGCAAAAAGGTCGGTTTCCACAAGGCGCGTCGTCGCAAGCAGTTCTCGAAGCGCTGATATACGTTGCCCCGACGTATTGGAATGGCCGCCTTCGGGCGGCCTTTTTCATTTCTGGCATCATCCGTATTTTGCGCGCTTGTGTCCTGAGCGTCGGAAGGCATTGCGGGAGGCATCAAAGTGGCAATCAGGGCTGGGATCGTTGGTGGCACCGGCTACACCGGTGTTGAGTTGTTGCGTCTTCTGGCGCGTCATTCCGAGGTCGAGCTGGCTGCGATTACGTCGCGCAGCGATGCAGGCCGACCGGTCTCGGAGATGTTTCCGAGCCTTCGCGGGCATGTTGATCTGGCTTTCTCCGATCCCGCGCAGGCTGGTCTCGACGATTGCGACGTTGTGTTCTTTGCGACGCCCAACGGAATCGCAATGCAGCAAGCCCCGGCGCTGCTGGACGCGGGTGTCAGGGTGATCGATCTTGCTGCGGACTTCCGTTTGAGGGACGCGTCGGTATGGGAGGCGTGGTACGGCATGCCGCACGCGTGTCCGGGTCTGCTGCCGACCGCGGTATATGGCCTGCCAGAAGTCAATCGTCATAAGTTGCGCGCTGCCCGATTGGTGGCCAATCCGGGTTGCTATCCGACAGCTGTCCAGCTCGGCTTCATCCCTTTGATCGAGGCGGGCGTGGTTGATCCATTGACACTGATCGCGGACGCCAAGTCCGGTGTGTCGGGGGCCGGGCGCAAGGCCGAAGTGCACGCACTTTTCGCCGAAGCCGCTGACAACTTCAAGGCGTACGGCGTATCGGGTCATCGCCATCTTCCCGAGATTCGGCAGGGGTTGGTTGAGGTGGCGGAGGGGGGCGAAGTCGGGCTGACCTTCGTTCCCCACTTGACGCCGCTGATTCGCGGTATCCACGCGACGCTCTATGCGCGTCTTGTCGCGGATTGTGATGTGCAGGCGTTGTTCGAGAATCGCTTTCGAGGTGAGTGTTTCGTCGATGTTCTACCTGCAGGCAGTCATCCCGAGACGCGCTCTGTCCGAGCATCCAATACTTGCCGCATCGCAGTGCACAGGCCTCAAGGCGGAGATGTAGTGGTTGTGCTGTCCGTAATCGACAATCTGGTGAAAGGGGCTGCCGGCCAGGCAGTGCAGAACATGAATCTGATGTTCGGGTTCGACGAGACGTGTGGTCTAGAACTCGTTCCGGTCTTGCCCTGAGGGCGCGCCGCTGGCGCTTCCGGCACGGCATTGCTGCCCGTCAGGTTGCAGTACGATCCTACGCGCCATGGTGGATCAAACTTTTCTTCGGAGCCGTCGCGTTGGCTCTTGCGCTTGCCGCGGCGCGGGGAATCTACGACGCGGGGCGAGGCTGGGTCGGGCTGGATGTTGACGGAATGCGAACCGAGGCCAACACATTGCGCGCTCGCCTCGCCTCACTTGAAGCGGAACTCGCTGGCGTTCGTCAGCAGGCGGATGCTGCACACAGCACCTTGCAGATTGAACGGACGGCGCAGGAACAATTGGTTGCGCGTATCCGCACTCTGGAAAGCGAGAACGCGAGACTGCGTGAAGACATGTTGGTGTTCGAAAGTCTTGCCGGTTCGGGCGCGGCAGGCGTAGAGCAGGCTTTCCGCATCAATCGCCTCGCGGTAGAACCGGATGCCGAGCCGGATCGTTACCGCTTCCGAATGCTTATCGTCCGCCAAGGGGGCAAGGCGGATGCCGACGTTAGCGGTTCTTACCAGATCGTTGCGGCCATTGACCGTGGGGGTCAGGGTGCTACCATCACTTTTCCTTCCGAGGCGCGTGCGGACGGCAGTCGGCTTACTTTCAGGCACTTCCAGCGCGTGGATGGCGTGCTCTCCCTTACACCGGGCGCCAGGCTCGTGTCGATCGAAGCGCGATTCGTACAGGATGGTCAGATCAGAGCCAGGGCAACCGCCTTGCTTTGACCGTCGGGATATAAGAGGAGGCACACATGTTCGGTAAGAAGCCAGAGAAACCCAGCAAACGTATCGATAGCCTTATTGGAGCCGGAACGCGTGTCAGTGGTGACATCCATTTTCGGGGCGGGCTCCGCATCGATGGTGAGGTGATCGGCAACGTTCGTGCGGACGATAATGAGCCGAGCACGCTGGTGCTCAGTGAACATGCGCGGATCGAAGGGGCCGTTACAGTCACGCACGCGATGGTGAATGGAACGGTGACGGGTCCCATCGTGTCAACGGAATTCTTGGAACTGCAGCCGCAGGCACGTATCTCCGGAGATGTGGTTTACAACCGGCTGGAGGTGCATCTTGGTGCCATCGTCAAAGGGCAGCTTGAGCATCAGGAGACTGCACCGCGTGCAGTCGAGTTAAAGCTGGCGAGCGGAAGCTGAGCCGGCTCGTTATCAAAAGGAGTTCCAATCATGAACGCAATGACCGAAATACCTCTTCCGCTGATTTTTTCGGATAGCGCAGCTGGCAAGGTGAAAGAGCTGATCCTGGAAGAAGGGAATCCTGATCTGAAATTGCGCGTCTTCGTCTCCGGAGGAGGGTGTTCGGGCTTTCAGTACGGCTTTACGTTCGATGAGGTTGCCAACGACGATGACACTGCACTTGAGAAGAACGGGGTCACACTGTTGATTGATCCAATGAGCTATCAGTACCTCGTCGGAGCCGAAATCGACTATAGCGAGGGCCTGGAAGGAGCTCAGTTCGTGATAAAGAATCCGAACGCCACCTCCACTTGTGGCTGCGGATCGTCGTTCTCGGTCTGACCGCGCAAAGATTTCATACCGGCCAGATCGATCCCAGCACGCGCGGCCCCCGTGCGCCGGTTATCGCAGGAACGTTTCCCGTTTGGCTGGCGAGTGCTCGCCTCGCCAGCCACGCGAATGCAAGCGCCTCTACCTGATCGGGGGGGATGCCGAGATGCTGACTGCCGACAACAGGGCAGCCGATGCAAAGGGTCAGCCGACGCACAAGGTGGCTGTTGAAAGCACCTCCTCCGCATACGATGACCTCCTCCGGCCGGAAATGCACCGAATTCAATGCATTCGAGACGGAGACGGCTGTCAGTTCAGCAAGGGTTGCCTGAACGTCTTCCGCCGGGATTTCAGGCGTCAGCAATTCCGAAAGCCATTGCGCGTTGAATTGTTCCCGCCCACAACTCTTCGGGGGCCTTTGCGCGAAGAACGGATGCAACAGCATGCGTTCGAGCAAGGGCTGGCATACGCGACCGCTGGCAGCCCACTCGCCATGGACATCGTACGCGCGTCCCAGATGGCGGTCCGCCCATGAGTCCATCAGCACGTTGGCGGGCCCGCAGTCAAAACCTTGAATCCCAGAGTCTGGGTCGAGCAATGTAACGTTAGCCATCCCGCCGAGGTTAAGTATCGCGCGCCGACGTTTTGACGAGTGAAACGCATGGGCGTGAAACGCAGGTACCAGCGGAGCCCCCTGACCGCCTGCGGCGACATCGCGAACGCGAAAGTCTGCGATGACGCAGATTCCTGTCAGCTCGACGAGCACTGCCGGCGCATTCAGTTGCACGGTGTAGCTCTCCGAGGGCATGTGCCGCACGGTCTGTCCGTGACAACCAATTGCTCGTACGGATTTCGCGGGAACCGAAGACTTTGCGAGCAGATGTTCTACAAGACTGGCGTAGCCTCTCGCCAGAGTCTGGCTCGCGAGTTGCGATCGATGAATCTCGTCTGGCCCGCTCGCATTCAGCTCAAGCAGTTCGTCTCGTAGCGCAGCGGGAAACGCGGCGTGCGCATGAGTGACAACCCGCAGCTTCTCGCCGTCAAAGTCCGCTAGCACGGCATCGGCGCCGTCGAGGCTAGTCCCTGACATGATGCCGATATAGAGTTCGCTCTTCACCCTAGGCACCTGCTGACAACGGCGCTTGCGTTAACATCCACCGTTTTGCCGTCCCTGTGGCGGCGAGTGCCCGAAAAGGGAAAGGTTTGGGGTTCGATCATGGTTGAAGTGGATAAGGCGTTGCGGTTGATCAAGCGTGGTGTTGATGAACTGCTTCCCGAGGCGGAGCTGGTAGAAAAACTGAAGAGCGGGCGGCCGCTTCGCGTCAAGGCAGGTTTTGATCCTACAGCACCTGACCTGCACCTCGGTCACACAGTGCTGTTGAACAAGATGAAGCATTTTCAGGACCTCGGTCATCACGTTGTGTTCCTGATCGGGGACTTCACCGGCGCAATCGGTGATCCATCCGGAAAGAACGTGACGCGACCACCACTCTCCCCGGAACAGGTTCGGAGCAATGCGGAAACCTATCGTGAACAGGTGGCGAAGATACTCGATCCCTCACGTATGGAAATTGCATTCAATTCGACCTGGATGAACCAACTTGGTGCGGATGGCATGATCCGCCTGTCGTCTCGTCACACTGTCGCCCGGATGCTCGAGCGTGACGACTTCGCCAAGCGGTATGCGAGCAATCAACCGATTGCCATCCATGAGTTCCTTTACCCCTTGTGCCAAGGATACGACTCGGTTGCCTTGCGGTCCGATGTCGAGCTCGGGGGCACGGACCAGCGTTTCAATCTGCTCATGGGGCGCGAGTTGCAGAAGCAGTACGGTCAGGCGCAGCAGGTCGTGCTGATGATGCCCCTGCTTGAAGGGTTGGACGGCGTCAACAAAATGTCCAAGTCTCTGGGTAACTACATCGGCGTATCCGAACCCCCGAACGAAATCTTTGGCAAGGTCATGTCCGTATCGGACGAGTTGATGTGGCGCTACTACGAGTTGCTGTCCTTCCGAGGTCTCGACGAGATCGCGGGCTTGCGGGCAGAAGTCGCATCGGGCCGTAATCCGCGTGACGTGAAGGTTCTCCTTGCACAGGAAATTGTCAGTCGCTTCCACGGTCCGGCTGCGGCGAATGCCGCGCTGGCCGACTTCGAGTCACGCTTCCGTCAGGGCGGAGTTCCGGAGGACCTGGAGGAAGTGGTGTTGGAAACAGCGACAGCTGGCATCGGCATTGCACAGGCTTTGAAGGGGGCGGGCCTTACCGCGACAACTTCGGAGGCGCTGCGCATGATCGACCAGGGAGGTGTCCGGCTCGACGGCGAAAAAGTTTCTGATCGGGGCTTGGTGCTTGCAGCGGGTACTACGGTCGTCGCGCAGGTGGGCAAACGCAAATTTGCACGCCTTGTCGTGCGTTGATGTGACGTGGCTTGAGGCTTGATTTTCCGCGATGTTTTTAGCCATTTGTAATGCTTTGCGGTGCGCCTGAAAAGCGAAAACAAAAAAACTCAAAAATTTTCGGGCGAAAGTGTTGACCGCCTCGAATTTATCCGTAGAATGCGCACCTCTCGTTGCTCAGCAGCGAACGTTCTTTAACAAACAAAACAGCCGATAGGTGTGGGCACGGCATGGTTGTAACGGC
>CAZKRN010000031.1:0-56901 GCA_964555165.1 uncultured Methyloversatilis sp.
TGGTGCAGGTAGGCGCGCGTGTAGTGCGTGCAGGTGTGGCACTCGCAGGAGGCGTCGAGCGGCGCGGTGTCGTCCTTGTAGCGCGCGTTCTTCAGCTTGATGTCGCCGTAGCGGGTGAACAGCCAGCCGTTGCGCGCGTTGCGCGTAGGCATCACGCAGTCGAACATGTCGATGCCGTAGCCGATGGCGTGCACGATGTCCTCCGGCGTGCCCACGCCCATCAGGTAGTGCGGCGTGTCCTGCGGCAGCCGGGGCGCCGTGTGGGCGAGGATGCGCTGCATGTCCTCCTTCGGCTCGCCGACCGACAGGCCACCGATGGCGTAGCCGTCGAAGCCGATGTCGTTCAGGCGGGCGAGCGATTCGTCGCGCAGATCCTCGTGCATGCCGCCCTGCACGATGGCGAACAGCGCATTCGTGTTGCCCAGCTTGTCGTGCGCGTCGCGCGAACGCTGCGCCCAGCGCAGGCTGAGCCGCATCGACTCGGCTGCGGTCGCGTGATCGGCCGGGTAGGGCGTGCACTCGTCGAAAATCATCACCACGTCGGAATTCAGGTCGTGCTGGATGCGCATCGACTCCTCCGGCGTCAGCATGAGCTTGTCGCCGTTGATCGGGCTGGCAAAGCGCACGCCCTCTTCGGTGATCTTGCGCAGCGCGCCGAGCGAGAACACCTGGAAGCCGCCCGAATCGGTGAGTATCGGTCGGTCCCAGCCCATGAAGCGATGCAGGCCGCCGTGCTTGCGGATGATGTCGGTGCCCGGTCGCAGCCACAGATGGAAGGTGTTGCCGAGCACGATGCGCGCGCCCATCTCCTGCAGTTCGGCCGGGTCCATGCCCTTGACCGTGCCGTAGGTGCCGACCGGCATGAACACGGGCGTTTCGACCGTTCCGTGCGCCAGCGTGACGCGACCGCGGCGGGCCGGACCATCGGTGGCGAGCAGTTCAAACTTCATCGGAATCCTTCATGCGCGCCGGAATGAACATGGCGTCGCCGTAACTGAAAAAACGGTAGCGCTGCGCGATTGCATGCGCGTACGCATCGAACATGCGTTGCCGCCCGGCCAGCGCCGACACCAGCATGAGCAGCGTCGACTTCGGCAGGTGGAAATTGGTGAGCAGGGCGTCGACAACGCGGAACTCATAGCCGGGCGTGATGAACAGACGCGTGTCACCGCTGCAGGCGGCAAGGGGGCCTTCGCCACAGGCGGCGGCCGATTCCAGGCAGCGCAGGCTGGTGGTGCCGACCGCGACCACGCGACCGCCGGCGGCACGCGTTTCTGCAATGGCCTGCGCGGTGTCTGCGGGCAAATGGAAGCGTTCGCTGTGCATCCGGTGTTCCGCCAGATTCTCGACCCGCACCGGCTGGAAGGTGCCTGCGCCCACATGCAGCGTCACCCGCGCCGTGCGCACCCCACGCGTGGCGACGGCAGCCAGCAGTGCTTCGTCGAAATGCAGGCCGGCGGTCGGCGCGGCCACCGAGCCGGTTTCGCGAGCGAACACAGTCTGGTATCGGTTCTCGTCCGCCTCAGCGGCGGCGCGGTCAATGTAGGGGGGCAGCGGCAGCCGGCCGTGGCGTTCGAGCAGATCAAGCAGAGGCCTGTCGCCCGGACCCCGCAGCATGAAGAACTCGCCGTCGCGCCCGAGCACCTCCAGGTCGAAGGCGTTCTCCATGCGCAGCCGGCTGCCCGGTCTGGGTGTCTTGCTCGCGCGGACCTGGGCCAGCGCATCGCGCTCGCCGCTCAGCCGTTCGATCAGCACCTCGACCTGGCCACCGCTGTCCTTCTGGCCGTAGAGCCGCGCATGCATCACCCGTGTGTCGTTGAACACCAGCAGATCGCCCGCTGCCAGCCACTGCGGCAGATCGCGCATGACGGCGTCGGTCGGCGCTTCGCGGCCGACGACCAGCAGCCGGCTGGCACTGCGCTCGGGCAGTGGCGCCTGTGCGATCAGTTCGGCGGGCAGCGAGTAGTCGAAGTCGGAAAGCGAGAGCACGGGGGCAGGAAGGCGGCGGGGGCGGGAAAAACCGGGCATTGTAACGTCCGCCGACTTGCCGGACCGCCTCCACAACCCCCATAATCCGCGTCCTTCCCTGCCGGGATGGCGGAATCGGTAGACGCAGCGGATTCAAAATCCGCCGCCGCAAGGTGTGGGGGTTCGAGTCCCCCTCCCGGCACCATGACGTGCACAGGTATACTTGCGCGTTTCTCACGCGCATCCCTCTTTTCGTGCAGGTCTTTCGCGCCATTCCTCCCGTTGCAGACATGCCGGTTGCGCTGACCATCGGCAATTTCGATGGCGTGCATCTGGGCCATCAGACATTGCTCGCGCAGCTGTCGGCGAAAGCGCGTGCGCTCGGTGTACCCGGCGCGGTGATGACTTTCGAGCCGCATCCGCGCGAGTTCTTCATGCACGAACGCCGGCCGACCCGGCTGACCAGCTTGCGCGAGAAGCTGGCGCTGTTCGGCGCGGCAGGCGTCGATCGCGTCCATGTGTGCCGTTTCGATGCGCGCTTTGCGGCGCTTGGCGCCCAGGACTTCATCGATGATTTGCTGGTGCGCGGGCTGGCGGTGCGCCACCTCATCGTCGGCGACGATTTCCGCTTCGGTCGTGGCCGTGAGGGTGATTTCGAGGCCTTGCGAGCAGCCGGCGAAGTACACGGGTTTTCGGTCGCGAGCATGGATACGGTGGAAATCTGCGGTGAGCGGGCTTCCAGTTCGGCCGTGCGCGAGGCGCTGGAACAGGGCGATCTGGTCCGGGCACAACGTCTGCTCGGGCGTCCATACGCGATCAGCGGTCGCGTGGAACACGGCGAAAAGATCGGACGGCAGCTCGGATTCCCGACCGCCAACGTCCAGCTCAAGCACCGTTCGCTGCCGCTGACCGGCATTTTCGCCGTCACCGTCACTGGCGGCGGGCTGGAGGATGCGCCGGGTGCAGCCAGCGTGGGGGTGCGACCGACGATTGCCGACGGACTTCGGCCGACCTGCGAGGTCCATGTGCTGGACCGCGACGTCGATCTTTACGACCAGCGCCTGTCGGTGCGCTTCTGCCACAAACTGCGCGACGAGGTCCGCTACGACGGGCTGGACGCGCTGCGCGCCGCGATCGCCCGGGATGTGGCGAACACCCGGGCATGGTTCGCCGGACACACCATTCAAGACTGATACTGGCTCACTACGATGGCTGATTACCGTACCACGCTGAACCTGCCCGATACCGCCTTCCCGATGCGCGGCGACCTGCCCAAGCGCGAACCCGGCTGGGTTCAGCAGTGGCAGCAGAGCCAGCTTTACAAGCGCATCCGCGAAACAGCCGCCGGCCGCCCGAAGTTCGTGTTGCACGACGGTCCGCCGTATGCGAACGGCGACATCCACCTCGGTCACGCGGTCAACAAGATACTGAAGGACATCATCGTCCGCTCGAAGACGCTGGCCGGTTTCGACGCGCCCTATGTGCCGGGTTGGGACTGCCACGGCCTGCCGATCGAGCACCAGATCGAGAAGAAGCACGGCAAGAACCTGCCGGCCTCCGAAGTGCGCAAGCTGTGCCGCGCCTTCGCCGGCGAGCAGGTGGAGATCCAGAAGAAGGGGTTCATCCGCCTCGGTGTGCTGGCCGACTGGGACCGCCCTTATCGCACGATGGATTTCGGCAACGAGGCAGGAGAGATCCGCGCGCTGGCCGAAATGGTGAAGAAGGGCTGGGTGTATCGCGGCCTGAAGCCGGTGAACTGGTGTTTCGACTGCGGATCGGCGCTGGCCGAAGCCGAGGTCGAGTACCAGGACAAGGGCAGTCCGGCGGTCGACGTCGGCTTCCCGATCAGCGAACGCGAGCGCGGCCGGCTGGCCGCCGCCTTCGGTCTGGCAGAACTGCCGGCGGGCAGCGTGCACGCGGTGATCTGGACCACCACGCCGTGGACCATTCCGGCCAACCAGGCGCTGAACATGCATCCGGAGCACCTGTATGCGCTGGTGCAGACCGACGCCGGCTGTCTGGTGCTGGCCGAGGCGCTGGTCGAGCAGAGCCTGAAGCGCTTCGGCCGCGAAGGCCGCGTTCTCGCCACCGCCACCGGCGACAAACTGGAGCGCATCGCCTTCCACCACCCGCTGTACGAGCGCGAGTCGCCGGTCTTCCTGGCCGACTACGTGGGCCTCGACGCCGGTACCGGCATCGTGCATTGCGCGCCGGCCTATGGCGTGGACGACTTCAATTCCTGCATGAAGAACGGCCTGTCCGTGGCCGACGTGCTGAACCCGGTGCAGAGCAACGGCGTGTACGCCGAGTCGCTGCCCTTCTTCGGTGGCCTGCACATCTGGAAGGCCAACCCGGTCATCGTGGACAAGCTGGCGGAGGTCGGCGCGCTGTTCTCGCACGAGAAGATCCAGCACAGCTACATGCACTGCTGGCGCCACAAGACGCCGCTGATCTACCGCGCCACCGCGCAGTGGTTCGTCGGCATGGACCTGAAGCCGGAAGGTGGCCCCAGCCTGCGTGAGTCGGCGCTCAAGGCGATCGAGGACACCGCTTTCTACCCGGACTGGGGCAAGGCGCGACTGGCCGCGATGATCGCCAACCGGCCGGACTGGTGCATATCGCGCCAGCGCAACTGGGGTGTGCCGATTCCGTTCTTCATCCACCGCGAAAGCGGCGAACTGCACCCGCGCACGGTCGAACTGATGGAAGCGGTGGCCGCGCGCGTGGCCGCCGAGGGCATCGACGCCTGGTTCAATCTGGATGCCGCCGAACTTCTGGGCGCCGACGCGGCGCAGTACGAGAAGATCAGCGACACGCTGGACGTGTGGTTCGATTCCGGCGCCACCCACTGGCACGTGTTGCGCGGCTCGCACGCCGATCTGGCGCGTACCGACGGCGGCCCGGTGGCCGACCTCTACCTCGAAGGTTCGGACCAGCACCGCGGCTGGTTCCACTCGTCGCTGCTGACCGGCTGCGCGATCGACGGCCAGGCGCCTTACAAGGCGCTGCTGACGCACGGCTTCACGGTCGATGCGCAGGGTCGCAAGATGTCGAAGTCGCTCGGCAACGGCATCGAGCCGCAGGAGGTGGGTAACAAGCTGGGCATCGAAATCCTGCGCCTGTGGCTGGCCTCGACCGACTATTCGGGCGAGCTGTCGATCTCGAAGGAAATCCTCGACCGCGTGGTCGAAACCTATCGGCGGCTGCGCAATACCGTGCGCTTCCTGCTTGCCAACATCGCCGATTTCGACGCGCAGGCCGACATGCTGCCAGCCGACCAGTGGCTGACCATCGACCGCTATGCGCTGGCGCTCACACGCGACCTGCAGGCGCGCGTGACCGCCGACTACGAGCGCTACGAATTCCACCGCGTGGTGCAGGCGCTGCAGCACTTCGCGTCGGAAGACCTCGGCGCCTTCTACCTCGACGTGCTGAAGGACCGCCTCTACACCACCGCGCCCGGCTCGCACGCGCGCCGCTCGGCGCAGTCCGCGCTGTGGCACATCACGCACACCCTGGTGCGCCTGATGGCGCCGGTGCTGGCCTTCACCGCCGAAGAGATCTGGACCGTGCTCGGCGACAGGTCGGCCGACAGCGTCATGCTCACCACCTGGCACGAACTGCCGGAACAGGCGGACGAGGCGGACCTGATGGCGCGCTGGACACGTATCCGCACCTTGCGCGCCGAATCGGCCCGCGTGCTCGAAACGCTGCGCTCCGAGGGCAGCATCGGTTCGTCGCTGCAGGCGGAGGTCGAGGTACGCGCTGCCGGCGATCTGTACGACGATCTGGCGTCGCTCGGCGACGATCTGCGCTTCGTGCTCATTACCTCGGCTGCGACGTTGAATAAGGTGGCGAGCGAGGCTGAGCAGGGCGTCACGGCGGCGCCGAGCGCCCACGCCAAGTGCGCCCGTTGCTGGCATTACCGTGCCGATGTGGGCAGCAATGCCGAACATCCGGAACTGTGCGGCCGCTGCGATGCCAATCTGCACGGTGCGGGCGAAGCCCGCGAACACGCCTGAAGCCGATGAACGCACGCCTTGCCGGCTGGCTCGCCCTGTCCGCCTTCGTGGTCGGGGTGGACCAGATCACCAAATACCTGATCGCCCAATGGCTGAGCTATGGCCAGAGTTGGTCTGTGACCTGGTTCTTCGACCTCGTGCTTGTCTATAACCCGGGCGCAGCCTTCAGCTTCCTGGCGGACCACGACGGCTGGCAGCGCTGGTTCTTCATCGTGCTGACGTCCACGGTGTCGATCTGGCTGATCATGCTGATGCGCAAGCATGTCGCGGAAGTGGTATTGCCGCTCGGTCTGGCGCTGATACTGGGCGGCGCGATCGGCAACCTGATCGACCGCATCGTGCTCGGCGCCGTGGTCGACTTCCTGTATTTTCATGCCGGGAGCCGTGGTTTCCCGGCGTTCAACGTGGCCGACTCGGCCATCACAGCGGGCGTGGTGCTGATGCTGGCCGACCAGTTCGGTCTGTCGGGCCGCTTCGCACGCGCGGAGAAACAAGCATGAACGACACCGTCAAGGCAGACAGCCTGGTCACGCTGCACTTTCGCGTCGCGCTGCCGGAAGGCGGGCAGGCGCTGATCAGCACCTTCGAATCTACGCCTGCCACGCTGCAGTTGGGGGGCGGCGAACTGGCGCCGGCGCTCGAAGCACGTCTTGCCGGGCTGGAAGTGGGCAGCCGCCATGTGTTCGAGCTGGAACCGGGCGAGGTGTTCGGCGAGCACAAGGCGGACCTGGTCGAGCGCTTTGCGCGTCGCGACATCCCGGCCGACATCGAACTGGATGTGCATTCGGTGATCGAATTCACCGACAACGAAGGCAACAAGTTTCCCGGGCTGGTGCGCGAACTGGACGAGCAGTCCGCGCTGATCGACTTCAACCACCCGTTGGCGGGCCGCGCCGTGCGTTTCGAGGTGGAGGTGATCGGTGTCTCCTGAGAGCGAGAACATGGACGTGCTGCTGGCCAATCCGCGCGGTTTCTGTGCCGGCGTGGAGCGCGCGATCGCCATCGTCGAGCGTGCACTCGAGCAGTTCGGCGCACCCATCTACGTGCGGCACGAAGTGGTACACAACAAGTTCGTCGTCGACAGCCTGCGCGCCAAGGGCGCCATCTTCATCGACGATCTGGCACTGGTGCCCGAGGGGGCAACCCTCATCTTCAGCGCGCATGGCGTTCCGCAGGCGGTGCGTCACGACGCCTCGTCGCGCGGCCTGCGCGTGTTCGATGCCACCTGTCCGCTGGTGACCAAGGTGCACGTCGAAGTCGGCAGAATGCGCGAGGCGGGGCGCGAGATCATCATGATCGGTCACCGGGGGCATCCCGAGGTGGAAGGCACGATGGGCCAATCCGATGGTGGCATGCATCTGGTGGAAACCGTGGACGATGTGCAGACGCTGCAGGTCGCGGATGCCGACCAGCTCGCCTACGTCACGCAGACCACGCTGTCCGTGGACGACGCGCAGACGATAGTCGATGCGCTGCGCGCTCGTTTTCCGTCCATCGTCGGACCAAAGCGCGACGACATCTGCTATGCGACGCAGAACCGTCAGGATGCGGTCAAATTCATGGCGCCACGCAGTGACCTGGTGCTGGTTGTCGGTTCGCGCAACAGTTCCAACTCCAACCGCCTGCGTGAAGTGGCCGAACAACTGGGCGTGCCCGCATATCTGATCGACAATGCGGCGCAGATCGATCCCGCCTGGCTGGCGGGACGCAAGCGCATCGGCGTGACTGCGGGCGCATCGGCGCCGGAAGTGCTGGTCGATGCAGTGATCGCACGCCTGCGTGAACTGGGTGCGGCGTCCGTGCGCACGCTGGACGGCGCGACCGAAAACGTGAACTTCCCGCTTCCCCGGGAATTGGTCCGGCCGTGAAGGCGTGCTTTGCGCAACCGGATAGCCTTTCATATACTTGAAACCATGAAAGCTCCGCTCAATCGCGAACAGACTGCGGATTTGCTGCGCGCCCATGACATCAACCTGACGCAGCCGCGCGTGGAGATCGCCTGCGTACTTTTTTCGCGCATGGAACATCTTTCGGCGGACCAGATTCTGGCGATGGTGAACGAAACCAGCCCGTCCGCCTCGAAAGCCACGGTCTACAACACGCTCAAGGTATTGCGCGAGGCCGGGCTGGTGCGCGAAGTCATCGTCGATCCGACCAGGGTGTTCTTCGATCCGAACACCGAACCCCACCACCATCTTTACGACGTGGTCAGTGGTTGTCTGACTGATATTCCGGACCATGCGCTGCGGATTGAAGGCATGCCGGCGCTGCCGCCCGGCATGGTTGCCGAGGGCGTGGACGTGATCGTGCGGGTCAGGTCCGGCGTCTGACGGCGTCGCATCAAGGTTTTCAGCGTTTGTGCATTGATTTCACCTCACCCAGCGGCTATCATGCGCGCTCTTTATTGCCGCTGTAGCTCAGTCGGTAGAGCAGCGCATTCGTAATGCGAAGGTCACCAGTTCGATTCCGGTCAGCGGCACCAGTTACATCAGTCACTTAGGCCAACCTCTCAGGGTTGGCCTTTTGCTTTTTTTGGGCGTGTAGCCACTCTGTAGCCGGATCGGGGCGGTCTAGCTCACCGGCACTCGCTTGCCTCGCTGACTCAGGCATCGGGCACAGATACGCGTCGTCGCGACTCCCTTGGGTTGCCCGTGGCCGTCAAAGCGGTTCGGTACCGTGAAGACATCCCCGCATTCGGGGCAAGCTTTCTGGCCCGAGCAGTCTGCCGCGACAATCTCTTCTGCCCTCATAGCAGGTGTCTCGCGATCCGGGTCCCTGCCTTCCCCCGCCCCTTGGCTACTCTCATCTGTCGCCACCAGCTTCTGCGCTGAGAGAATCGGCTTGTCGGGTGCTGGGGTCGCATCCATGGTCGCGGGCGGCGTTCGGTCGCGTTCCTGCCAGAAGTGCGCGTCTACGGCCAGCACGATAAAGAGCACGCCGACGAACACGTTGCCCATGAGCAGAAAGAACAGGCCGTTCAGCCCGACCGTGTAGTACAGGATCGGGACATTGAACAGCACCCAAAGCGCCGCCAGTGCAATCAACGCGATGAAGAACTCCACGCCAGTCATCCCCCGTCCGTTTCCGACCGATGTTCCAGTGCCGACGTAGCGGCTACGCGCCCGGTCATGCCTGCTGCTTGTCCTTAGGTTGGAACCGCCGCGGGCGTCCGCCCCATGGGTGAATGTCGAGAGACAGGTCGACGTCGCGACATCCGGTGCTGTCTTCGCCAAGTTTCGGGTTGCGCAGGAACTCCGGGACGTTGAGCACCAAGTAGTCGAGTCGTTCGCGGATCCTGCGGCGGCGCCTCAGGAAGAGATAAACGGCGAGCACGGCAAGGGCGGTGAGCCCCAGAGCTTGATGAAGGAAAGGAATGGTGTCGCCCATGCTCGTCTGATGACCTCGGCGCCTGATGTCATACTCGGATTCGAGAATGTCATTCTGCACGAGAGGGCCAAGCCTGTCGTCATGCGCATTTCATCGCGATCCGGTAGCCGACGTGTCGCATCGTCGATTCCATGCGAGGCCGACGTCCATCCACCGCGTTCCGTATGAAAGCGCCGCGTCTCGCCGTTCGGTCAAGGCGAGGATCAATTCGTCCGGTCAACACCAGCCTTCGCCGACGGTGGACGCGAACGGGCGTCCCGTATGGCGGTGATGACTCGGGCCGCCCCGCGCCACGCCAAGCGCGCGAGGTAGATCAGCAGCGCGTACTGCGCGAGCTCGACGCAGAAGAGTTCGACCTGGTGCGGCGGTATGTCGGCCTTCGTGAGGCCGGGGTAGCGCGCGACGTGCTCTGCCATGTCGGCGTGCATCCAGCTGTCGAGGATGACGTGCGATACGGTGCCGATGAGCGCCGAGGTGAGCACCATCCAGGTCGGCACGACCGGCGGGCGCAGGCCAGTGAGGCGCAGCGCAGCCGCAGCGCGGTCCCACAGCCGGACGGCCGGCAGTGTCAGCGCCGCGATGACCACGGCGCCGGGGAAGGTGTGCGTCGGCCCGTGCAGGATGGTGTCGTCGAGCAGGCCCAGCATGCGCACGAGCGGCTCGACGTCGATGAGCACGTTCGACACGGCGAAGGCCGTGAAGCTGAAGTGCCGGGGGGCGATCGACTTTGCCAGCGCGCCGGCGCCGAAGTGGTATGGAGTGAAGGGCACGGCGTTCCTCGACGCATTCGTGTGGTTCGCGAATTCACATGCGTACCTCTGCGTACCACCCCGGATTTGCGTACCGCTTTGCGTACCTCAGTGCGTACCTTGCGTACCAGTTGACCGGGTAGCGCTTCGCCGAGCATGCAGCGGCGTGCGTGAGTCTGCCACATACGACATCGTTCTGTCCCCTGCCAGCGCAGCAGCGGAGGCCAGTACCGACCCACCTCGTCGCTGCGCCCTTCCCTCCTACGGGATGCGGCGGCCGATGGCCACCTGGATGGCGTTCAGTTCCTGCGCGGTCAGTTCGGTCTTGAGCGCCGGCAGACGCTCGATCGCCCGGGCCATGTCCTTCGCTTCGATGTAGTCGATACGGCCACGCGACCGCGTGCTCTTCAGCGTTCTGTTGAAGAGCGCCTGATGGTTGGAGTCAACGCCTCGGCCGACGGCATCGACAACGCCGCCCACAGCCTCCTTGAAGAACTCCGCCATGGAGAATTGCGGCGACGCGCCCAGGGACTTGGCCTGTGCCAGCTCATCGCTTGAGAACGGCGCGCCCGGATCGACCTCGCGGGACTGGCGGTGCGCTTGTGCGGTAGCCGCACGGCTGGCTTCACGCCGTCTCTCGGCGTAGGCCTCACGGTCCCCCTGAAGCTCGCGCACGCGCCCCAGCGCCATCTCTGCAGCTGCTTCAAATGCGGCGGGGTCGCCCTTGAACTGCTCTCGGATGAGGCGCTGGCGCGCCGCCGTGTTCTCGGGGCGCATGATTTCCACGAAGCCGCGGTAGTCGGCTTCCGCCTTCTGCAGATGGGCCTCGGCCAGCTTCTCAGGCGACAGGTTGAAGCGCGACGGATCAGCGCCCGGGTGGCCGTAGTAGAAGCTGTCGCCCTCGGGCGTCACCAGCTTCAGGCGCCACGTACCCGCCTTGGGGTCGTACTCCGGGGCGCGCGTGAAGACGCCATCCGGCGGCTGCACGCCGGCCTGGCGCTCAACGAATTCGCGCCGCGCCAGTTCTTCCGCCACGGGCAGCAGATCCTCGATCGCACGCGCGCCACCGGCACCTTGCGCCAGCGCACCGAGGTGATCCGCCAGGCGGTTCCGGTACTCGTGCGGACTCACGGCATCGGTAGCACCGTCGTGGCGCAGGTTGATCGGTGCATCGTCGGGGATGCGCGCCTTCAGCATCTTGTCCAGGTCGTCCCGGCTCTTGATGCCCTCACCGTAGAGCCCCGGTTCATCGTTTGCGGCACTACCGGACCTGCGCTTGCCGCCGGCGCCGGTCCCGC
This sequence comes from uncultured Methyloversatilis sp., assembly GCA_964555165.1. Classification (GTDB taxonomy): domain Bacteria; phylum Pseudomonadota; class Gammaproteobacteria; order Burkholderiales; family Rhodocyclaceae; genus Methyloversatilis. The sequence continues at coordinate 11,425 of CAZKRN010000031.1, forward strand.
GACCACCGTTGTAGGTGCCGTCGATGCGCGCGTTGGTCTCGGCAATCTGCCGGTTCAGGTTGCCGAACTTGTAGGCGCTGTCCATGTACATGCGCTGCAGCGCGGTGTCCTGGCTCATGCCGCTCTTCGCCATGTTCAGCGCGAAGTCGGCGTACTTGCCTTCCAGCAGGGAAGCCATGGAGCCGAGCATGTGGTCGCGCGAGTCGAAGGGCATCAGCTTCGTGGTGCCGTCCTTGCGCGTGATGCTGATGAACGGCTTTCCGGTCTGCGGATCCTGCCCCTCGTCGGCCTTGATGCCGAAGCTGCCCAGGCGCTCGAACATCGGGGTCAGGTCGCCACCCAGGACGGCGCCCATCAGACGGTGCTGGTCACGCTTGATGCCGGCCTTGGCCGCCAGCTCGAAGGCGCGGTCCGACAGGCCGAAGCGCGACGCGGACTTCGCCATCAGGTCGAGCGCATCGGGCTCGCTCAGCGCCGGCGCGGACGGGCCGGCGTCAGCGCTGCCCTCCTTGCCGATGCGGCCCTGAATGTTCATGGCGTCGACGGCGAAATCCTTCTCGGCCTGCCGGCGGTCTGCTGCGTCCTGCATGGCTTGCTTCTGCAGGTTGAAGGCTTCCGCCTCCTGGTCAGCGCGCTGCTGGCGCAGCTTCATCTCGTCGCGCTGGTTCGACAGGCTTTCGGACAGGGTGATGCCCTTCAGGACGGAACTGAGAAACTTGGACATGTGGATTACTCCTTGCTCGGGTTGAGGTATCGATCGAACTCCGCAGTGCTGCGCAGCGCCGTGCCCGAGCGATGGATTTTCTGGTTGAGGGTGACGAGCTCATCGCCGTGAGCCCATAGCCGGCGCAGCGTGCGCTCGCCGATGTCGTCCTGAAGCTGGACGACGTCCGTGTGTGAGGCGATGGCGGTGGCCAATCCAGCAGAGCACCGTGCATCGATTACGCGCAGGAACAAGGTCCGGAGGAGTCGTGTCCAGGGCACGTCCCCGATGTGGTCGATGACCAGCAGCGACGGGCCGACCAGGCCGTGCAGCACAGCGCTCTCCGACTGGCGGCCGTAGCCGGTCTCGGTCATTCCCATCAGCAGGTCCGCTGCATCCGAATATCGCGACATCGCACCGCGTGCCGCCACATGCTTCGTGATGGCAATCAGCAAGTGCGTCTTGCCGAGGGCGGCACCGGTGAGAATCAGATTGCGCCCGGCGCGGTACCGCTCGACGAAGTTCTGCGCCTGGGCGACGGCAGCACGCTGCTCCGGCACCGCGCAGTCGAAGTTGTCGAAGCCCACATCCTGCATGCCGAGGGGCAGCCCCGCATCGAGATAGCGAACCGCCAACCGCGTTCGCACCGCGAAAGCAACTCGTTCGCGGTGCGCGTCCGCCAGACAGAGCGGGCAACTCAGCAGAACGCCGGGGGCAATCTCACGCCGCAGCACAGTCCCGTGAGTCGGGCAAAAGCATGTGCGTTCGACGAAGCGCTGCCGGTCGCTGTGCGACCTTTGGTAATCATTGGCCATTGGCGCCTCCGGACGAAAAATTGCCTTCGCGAGCGCGCAGGTAGATGTCTCGGCGCAGGGTCCAGTCCAGGCCAAGGCCGGGCCGCGCCTGCAGGTTCTCGGCCAGGTGGTCGAAGTATCTGCGGGCGAAATCCGGCTTCTGGTTGAACGTCAGGAACTGGCTGATGGCGGCGGCACGCTCAGGGCTGAACGGCTCCATTGTTGCCGGGGGCCAGTCCTTCGCGCCGAGCACGGAGTTGTAGGCCTCGAACACGGCAGCCTGCTCGGGCGTGTAGCCGACGTCGGGTAGCCCATCCTCCCAGTGCCGCTGGTTCAGGTAGGTCAGCGGCGCCGGCTCGAATCCATCGCACCACTTCGGCGTGCCAGCCATGGCCGTGACGTGGGCGACGATGGTGTCGGCTATCGCTTCGAGGTTGCGTTTCACCCAGCGCTTGCGGCACTCCGCCTTGGCGGTCCTGCGCTCCGTGTTCGGCCAGGCCTGCCAGAAGCGTTCGAAGCCGTTGCCGCTGGATTGCGAAGCCACCACACCGCCGGAGGCGGAGATGTTGTCGACTCCGGAGTCCGGAATCAGGAATCCGGAATCAGGGATCAGCCCGACGACTTCCGGAATCTCCGATGCCTGTTCCGAGCACTCCGGTTCCTGCACGGTACTTGCACCGTGCGAGAAGGGTGCTTGCACGGTGCAAGCACCGGATTGGCAGGGTGCTGGGATGATGCTCGGGCGTTCGGCTTTATGCGGATTCTGGTGCCTGGCGAAGTTGACCACCTGGACGTAGCGTGTGCCGCCGACTTCGTAGCGGAGGATGAAGCCACGCCGATCCAGTTCGTCCAGCAGTTCGTCGACGTTGCAGTCGTCGTACGGGAGTATCTCGGCCTTCAGTTTGCGCGGGCGGTCCTCCAGTCGCCCCGCGCGGTCCGCGGCGCACCACAGGCCCGCAAACAAGATGCGGCCGAGCGGGGCGACCTCCGCCAACAGCTCATTCTTGAACAAGGCGGGCTTCAGGTTGCGGGCGCGCATCACTGCCCGCCTTTCGCCGCGGCCACGGCAGCGACGAAGCGCTGCCCGCGTTCGCCAGCCTGATTGATGGTCTTCTGCGACAGGCTGTAAAATCCGACGGCAGCAGTGCGGCCGCTGTCGGATGTCGGCACTTCGCGCTCGACCATTTCGATCGGCCATCCGTCGCGCCGCAGCGCATAGACGTGATGAGCGAGCCGGCTGGACCCGTGCTCGATCCAGGTGTCCTTGTGGGTGATAGTCCGGCCAGCGAGCAGGTCGCCGAGGACGCGACCCTTTACCGTAGACGGTGGTGGATACGACAATCCCGATGCAATTTGAAAAGCCGTGCCCTCGGCCGCCCCGCGCTGCAACGCGGTGGCGGCCGTTTCATTTCTGAGATTCGACATTGCTGGCGCCTCCATCACGGACGTTCGCCACGGGCGAGTGCGTCGATTTTGTCGGCGGGCCAGAGCAAGCGGTTTCCTCCGGGCAACTTGACGGGTCGGATGCCCCGGAACGCGCCTTTGACACAAAGCTCGTGCCGCAGCGTCTGGGGTTTCAACTGCACGATGGCGGCGGCCTCATCGGTGCTGTAGCTCCGCGGAGTGCCTACGCGTTCCGAGCGCGCAGCAGTCTTCCTCTCGTGAAAATGAGATGTGTCCATTGCAATACCTCTGTGTGGTTTGGACGAAAAAAAACCCGCGTGAGCGGGTTTGGTGGCTTCCTCCCGGTGCGATCCGGGAATGGAATCGGGTATCGACGGTTGTCGAATTTCGTTTGAAGCTGCGTTTCGTATAGACGAGCGCGATGAACGCGTCGGGTCTTACGTGGGCCTGAGTTTGTTGTTCTTCTGCCCCTGCGCCGCTATCACTGTAGCGACGTCTGTTTGTTGTCGAACTGCATTCGTACAGACGAGCGAAGCCATCGTCTGGGTCTTACGTGGGCTTAGGCTGTTCTTCTTCTCGCCCCGCGCGGCCATCGTCATGTCGCCACGTCTGTTTGTTCTGGTCTGTCTGCTGTGTTTCGTATAGACGAGCGCGATGAACGCGTCGGGTCTTACGTGGGCATAAGCTGTTTTAGTTGTCGCCCTGCACCCCATGAGTAGGGTGTCTGTTTTTTGTCTTCTGTGTTCAGCACCACTATATGTAGTGGTGCTAAACCAAATCTACACAAATTATAGCGCGTTGGCGTGTGGTCGTCACTCGCGCGCACCAGCCTCTATCCAGCTCTCAGAATGCTCAGCAGGGCTCGCTCGGTATCTCGGGCTTTCTTGACCCGAAGCCTTGAGCATGCAGCGCCCTGAGCAAACCGGCGTTGGCCTCGTCGATCATGATTTCGCCCATGACGGCCAGCGCCTCGCGCGCCTCCCGGTCTGACATCGCCTGACCTTGAGCGGCCTGCACGACAATCAGCTTCTGCACGGCCTCATCGGCGATCCGGACATCATCTGCGGTCGGGGGACCGTAGCCCACCAGCTGCTTCTCTTCCTCGATCCGCTGCTCATACGCCTTCCTGAGCAGCGATGTCGGTACGGCTCGCAGCATGGACCAAATGGCTGCGCGCGCGGATTCATCCAGGCGCCTCGTTGATGCTTCGCTCATCGCTTTCACCTCGTCGTTGTCTGTCGCAGGAACGGGCTTCGCCGAGCCAGTGACACCCGGCCCGACGAAGTCCCCGGTGCATCTCGGGATGCGTTTCGCTCCTACGAAGCCCAACGCGGAAAGTCCTGCACATGCTGTGCACAGGTTGATATAGGCAAGAAGCGATGGAGCGTGCCCCTTGCCAGGTCGGAGAGTTACGCGATGGCGTCTTCGACCTTCTCGAAGGCCATGTCGAGGATCTGCGCAACGAGCGGCAATACGTCTTGGGTACCGGCGGACATCGCCGCTTCAACCTGGGCCTTGGCCGCTTGAATCAGCGCAGCAGCCTGGATTGCAGCCCTTGCCTGGGCATCACGGAATTCAATGAGCTCTTGCTCATCGGTCGAGGTCGTGCGAACGTTCTCTGCAGCCATGGTGTTACCTCCTAGATAGGTACTTCGTGGTCAGGCGAGGCAGGGTGTTGTAGTACCTTGCCTCGCCGCATTGCCGGCGACCGGCCGGCGCGGTAGTGCTCGGTCAATTACGCCGACTTGGTACGCGTCTTTTCCTTTGGTTCGAGCCGGATGACCAGTCGTTCCCCGCAAGCTTCGGCGTAGCGCCGCAGCGTCGCCAGAGAAGGCGCGTGCTTGCGGCTGCCGATGCTGCCCTCGATGCGTGCGACCACCGGTTGCGATACGCCCATGCGTGCAGCCAGTTCCGTCTGCGTCAGCCCCGCACGCTGGCGCGCGCGCAGCAGTTCGGCCAAGGCGGCGAACTCATCGGCCATGCCGTCATAGGCTTCGCGGAACTCGGGGTCGCGTGCGCTGAGTTCTTCCGCGTAGCGCTTGGGGTCGAACGGAACGGGCTTGTAGTTGCTCATGGGCGTACCTCTTTCATGCGACGGCGAGCGGTATCGAGTTCGCGCGCCGGGGTCTGCTCGGTCTTCTTGATGAAGCCGTGAAGAATCACCACGCGCCGGCCAACCATCGTGCAGAACAGGGCGCGACCGATGCCTTCCGGCCCCTTGGCACGAATCTCGAACAGCCCGTCGCCCATTGCGCGGGTATAGGGCATACCCAGATTCGGGCCGTGCTCGGTCATGCGCTCGGCGATGCGGGTGAAGTTGGCGCGGATACCTGCCGGCCACGCCAGAATGTCGGCCTGCACGGATTCGTTGAAGAACTCGATGCTGTAACTCATCGCACTATAGCTCACTTGCTATAAATCTTGCTGTCGGCCACCTGTAAAGCCGGGCTGGCCGGCTGTTCAGACGGTTGCTGGATGCCCGCCTGCTCCAGCACCCAGCCTTCAATCTTCGTGTGCCACATGCGCAGCAGGTCCAGCGGCCGGCGGCGGTAGTGCTTCTCCGCGATGGCGGACGGCTTGTGTCCCATGATTTGCGCGACGATGCCGGTAGGCACTTCCACCCACTCGGACAGCGTGCCGAAGGACCGGCGCAGGCCGTGCAGGGTGAGCGGCGGCAGGCCGGCGGCGGTCAGCGCCTTGTTGTGCGCGATGCGCGGCTCCTGCAGGCGGCCGGATGCGGCGGTCGGGCTGCTGAATACCCAGGGCAGGGCGCGCTCTGCACGCTCCCGCGCTGTCGCCTGGTCGGCGCTGCGCAGCGTGAGCACCTTTCGGGCGTCTGCATCGTGGCGCTGCTTAAGGTCGCGCAACAGGCTGGCCACATAGGGCGTGAGCGGGATGGTCCGCTCGCCCTCGACCTTGTCGCGGATGGTGAGGCTCTTCCACTGGAAGTCGACGTCTTCCCAGCGCAGGCCGGCGAGTTCTTCGCGGCGCGCACCGGTCAGCAGCAGCGCCTGCAGATAGGCTGAATGAACCGGGTTCGCCAGGGCGCGTACCTGTTCGAACCACAGGGCCAGCTGCTCGCGCTGCAGGCAGTCGTCCTTGGCGGCCTTCTTCGGCAGCTCGTCGCGTGCGGCGCGGGTCTTGCAGGCATCGGCATGAACCAGTCCAGCAAACTCCTTCGTGCTGGCACACCAGTTCAGGAAAGCACGAAGGCGGACGAATGCGTTCATCGCCTGCGTGGGGCGCTGCTCTACCTCTGCCTTCAGCCAATCGCGCACCGCGTCCGCGTCGATGTGCTCCAGCGGCAGCGACAGCAGCATCCGCAAGATGCCCGGCTGCGTGGTGTCGCCTTCCCCCGTTTTCCGGCCGCGGGTCTTCGGTTTCCCGCCGGTCGCCGTCAGCGCCTCGTGGTCGGAAAGGCTGCGGGGGCTCCACTTCGCCCGACGAGTCTTGATGTACTCCGTCCAAGCCTCCAGCGCCGGGGCTTCGGTGCGCCTGGCCTGCTCGCGTTGCGCGTCGATGGCGGCGAGTTTGGCGGCGCGCACGGCGCGCGGATCGATGTCTTGGTCGACAAGGGTTTGCAGTCGGCGGGCTTCGGTCCGCGCGTCTTCGATGGCCCAAGCTCGCACGTCGCCGATGGTTTGGCGGATGGTCTGCCGGTGAAGCTTGGCCTCAAAGATGAACGACTTGGCGCCAGCGGCAGTCACCCGGACGGCAAGACGTGGCGCCTCGGTGTCCCAGAGGAAAGCCTGCTTCACGCCTGGCGGGCAGGTGAAGCGGCGGATGCGGTCCGGGGTCAGGCGTTCGCGTTGCACGGTGTCTCCGATGGCTACACGGCTAGTCAGGTGTAGCCGTTGTGTAGCCGAAATATAGCAACGCGAATGCACGAAAATCAACCCGCTTAAAGCTAAATTCACGTATTTAAGCCGTTTCAGGCGGGTAGATCAATCTGCATAAATCCCGATAAACGCGGTTTATTGCGCATTCGTAATGCGAAGGTCACCAGTTCGATTCCGGTCAGCGGCACCAGCGGATGAAAAAAAAGCCAGTTCCCAGGAACTGGCTTTTTTGTTGCCCTTTTCGTGACCTTGGATCTGGCGCTGTCGGGTGAACGACAAGAAATGGCGCTGCAACGGATGACTCGCAACGCCCTTTGCCGGCGCCGAGCGGATGTGTCAGAGGCTGGCGCGGACGTTGTCTTCCTGTACGGACTGACTGAGAGCCAGAGGCATGCTGTTGCTGCGCAGTGCCGCCGTGACGTGATGCATTGGAGCGATCTCGTGGCGGAACAGGTAGGCCAGCACCTTCTGTCCGTTCCAGCTGTCCGGAAGTACGACATGAACGAGAGATGCCGCCTTTGCATCAAGGGCGGTATGCACGAGCCACGCTCCGATCTGTTCGCGCAGCAGGAAGCGCGACTTGAGCGGACTTGCTGCAATCGACATGCCCGGCGCTTCGGACAGCCTGATCGCCAGTGCGCGAGCCAGAGGAATCCAGTCGGCTTCGACGTTCTGGCCGTGACATGCCGCCAGCGCAGCGTGTTCGCGCTTGAGAAAGTCGCACAACAGGCCGGAAAGTTCTCCGGCGGTCCAGTTGCGCATCCCGGGAAGGCCGCGCGGGGAGTTCTCGTTTGTCGCACCGGCGTGGTGCGCGGAGTTCGCAGAAAAGCGCGGCCAGTTGACCTGCGCACGGCCAGGGCCATCCGTCGCCTCCGCTTGCGGCCGGTGTGCGACGATACCCTCTTCGTTCAGACTTGCACCCATGGCTTACCTTTTGAGTTGTTGGTTCGATGGTAATGCTGCGATGTGTCATTCTGCAGAACTTAGGTCACCCGGACTAAGGGTTTACCCTGATATTGTTTCGCGATATTTCAGCGATTGCCCGGCCTGTCCGGAGGGCCGGCATTTTTTGCCGGAGTCCGCAAACCCTTGTGCAACAACGCTAAGGATCGACGGAATCCTGTTTCCGGGACCTTGTCAGACCCTGCACCTCTGGTGATATCGACACGGAAGTTAACAAATGAAGAACTCTTTTTCGCGCGCCATCCATCTTCGCGACTACCTTGCGCCCGCCTGGTGGGTCGATGAGGTCGAACTTGATGTGTCGATTGCCAACGACGGCTACGCGCTTGTCACGACATTCTTGATGTTGCGTCGCAACGAGTCGGTGCCGCCGGGGGCGTTGCAGCTCGATGGGGACACGCTTGATCTGCAGCAGATCACGGTTGACGGGCGGCCCCTGGCGGCTCCCGACAGTCATGTACGCGAAGGGAAACTGGAACTGGCGGACCTGCCGGACCGCTGCCGGCTCGGCATCGTTGTTCGCATCCATCCCGACAGCAATACGACACTGTCGGGTCTTTACCGGTCGAAGGACGGCTATTTCACACAATGCGAAGCCGAAGGCTTCCGCCGCATCACGTATTTTCCCGACCGGCCGGACATCATGGCGCGCTATACGGTGACGCTGCATGCTGATCGGGAGCGCTTTCCCGACCTGCTGGCCAACGGAAACCGGGTGGCGCAGGGTGAGGAAGAGGGCGGGCGACACTGGGCGCGCTGGGTGGACCCCTTTCCCAAGCCCTGCTATCTGTTCGCCATGGTCGCAGCAAAGCTGGACCGCCTGGATGACAGCTACACGACTGTCTCGGGTCGCAAGGTCGATCTGGCCATCTACGTCGAACCGGGCAAACTGGATCAGTGCGATTTCGCGATGCACGCACTGAAGAAATCCATGCGCTGGGACGAACGGCGTTTCGGTCTGGAACTGGATCTCGATCGCTACATGATCGTCGCCGTCGGCGACTTCAATATGGGTGCGATGGAGAACAAGGGACTGAACATCTTCAACACCAAATACGTGTTGGCACGCCCGGACATGGCCACCGACGTCGATTACATGAACATCGACCGGGTAGTGGCGCACGAGTACTTCCACAACTGGACCGGCAATCGCGTCACCTGCCGTGACTGGTTCCAGCTGTCATTGAAGGAAGGCCTGACTGTTTTCCGCGACCAGGAGTACGGCGCCGACGAGTACTCGCGCGCCGTGCAGCGCATCCAGGAGGTGCGTGGCCTGCGCGCGGCGCAGTTTCCCGAGGATGCCGGACCGATGGCGCATCCGGTACGTCCGGCCAGCTATGAGGAAATCAACAACTTCTATACCGCCACCGTCTATGAGAAGGGAGCGGAGGTGGTTCGCATGATCCACACACTGCTCGGCGAGGATGGATTCCAGCGTGGCATGAAGCTGTATTTCGAGCGCCACGACGGACAAGCGGTCACCTGCGACGATTTCGTGTCGGCCATGCAGGACGCGTCCGGTTTCGATCTGACCCTGTTCCGCCGCTGGTACGAACAGGCCGGTACGCCAAGGTTGAAGGCGGACGCCTCTTTCGATTCGACCCGCGGCCGCTGGTCGCTCACGCTCACGCAGTCCAACCCGGAAACTGCCTACGAGAGGCGTCTGGCCGAAGAAGGGCTGGCATTCGAACGGGGTCCGCTGCACATACCGGTCGCGCTGGGCCTGCTCGATGCGGAGGGCCGCGAAGTCCTGCCGACCACGGTACTGTCGCTGACGGAAGCGACACAGACCTTCGAGTTCGATCTTTCGTCGCATGGACTCACGTCAGCGCCGTTGCCGTCGCTGCTGCGCAACTTCTCGGCACCTGTGGCACTCGATGTCGACTTCGACGATGCTGCGCTGGCGATGCTGATGGCGCACGACAGCGACGAGTTCAACCGCTGGGAAGCCGGACAAAGGCTGGCTACCCGGTTGATGCTGGCCGGCGTGGCGCGGCTGAAGGCCTGCAGCGAGCCGGAGGTACCCGGACTTTTCGTCGATGCTTTCGCTGCGGTGCTGACGCACGCGGATGCCGATCCGGCTTTCGCTGCCGAAGCGCTCACGCTGCCGTCCGAAGCCTGGCTGGGCGACCAGATGGCAGTGATCGACCCGGACGCCATCCATCATGTACGTATGCTGTTCCGGCGCACGCTGGCACAGCGGCTGCGGCCGCAGTTCGAGGCGCTGCTGGCGCGTCACGCCGTGTCGGGCGCCTACGCACCGGAACCGTCGGCGATGGGCCGGCGCGCGCTGCGCAACCTCGCGCTCGGCTATCTGATGACGCTGGACGACAGCGACCTGCAACTGCGGGTGTTGAAGCAGTTCCGCGATGCCGACAACATGACCGACCAGTTCGCTGCGTTCTCGCTGCTGGCGCACAGCGAGACACCGCTGCGCGAAGTGGCGTTGAACGAGTTCTACGCGCGCTGGAAGGACGAGGCGCTGGTGGTGGACAAGTGGTTGGCGGTGCAGGCCACCTCGCCGCTGCCGGACACGCGTGCCCGTGTGCGCGAGTTGATGGCGCACGCGGCTTTCGACCTGAAGAACCCGAACAAGGTGTACGCGCTGGTGCGTACCTTCTGCGCCGCCAACCCGCTGCACTTCCACGCGGCCGACGGCTCGGGCTATGCCTACGCTGCCGGTGTCATCCGCGAACTGGATCCGTTGAATCCGCAAGTCGCATCGCGTATCGCGCGCACCTTTGACCGTTGGCGCCGCTTCGACGACGGGCGTCAGGCGCACGCCCTTCGGGCGCTGGAGAGCATACGCGCGCTGCCTGGCTTGTCTGCGGACGTGGCCGAGGTGGTCGGACGGGCGCTGGCCTGAACTTTCACGGAGGCTTTCGGGCGCCTCCGGGTGCTCAGGTCGGGCGCATGTAGGCGTGCAGACGCACCGTGGTGTCGCGCAGGCGCTGGGCCAGGGTACGCGCGATGCTCGCGTAGAGCAGGGCGGCGATGTCCGGAGCCTCGCGCTGCAGCAGTTCGAGTGCGCCGCGATCCAGCCTCAGAGCTTCGACCGTGGTGTCGGCAATCGCGTCGGCCGCCCTGGGCTGATTCTCGATCAGTCCCATTTCGCCCACGGTCAGGCCGGCGCTGAGGCAGGCGACCCGCACCGAGGCGCCTTCGGGCACGTCGCCGCGCACGATGCTGACGCTGCCGGCGAGCAGCACATACATCGCGTCGCTGTCGTCGCCGGAACGGAACAGGGCCTGCCCGCGGGTGAACACGCAGGGCTTCATCAGCTCACCCAGTCGCTGCGATTGTTCGCGGCTCATGCCGGCACAGAGATCAAGCTTGTGGAGTGCACTGGCGTCGTCCAGTCGTCGGGTGGCGGACTGGCTTTCGAGCACCTGGTTCTCCACCCATTCGAGCGCAGCGTCCGCGTTCGGGAACCAGCTGCGAGCCGGCAGCACCCGCATCAGGCCGCTGCGCGCGAGGAAGGTGGCTCGCGGTCCTTGCGGATCGAGGCCGGCGATGACCAGGCGTGCCTTCCGCGTGCGCAGGCGCTGCACCGTGCGTACCAGCACCTGCGCCGCCGACAGGTCGATATCGATCAGCCGCGAACAATCGAGCACGATGAAGCGGGCCCGCGGCAGACGGGTTTCGATCGCCTGTTCGAGTTCTTCCGCAGTGCCGAAGAACAGCAGACCTTCCAGTTCGATCAGTGCGTAGCGGTGCGCTTGTGCGGACAGACGCAATTGCTGCCATGCCGGACGAACCTGCAGGCTGGCCGCCACCGAACCATCGACCACCTGCCTGAGTACGCTCTTGCTGTGGTCGCGGGCGAACAGGAACATCGCGCCGACGAGACCTGCGGCCACCGCTTCGAGCAGGCCGACGAAGACGGCCGCCAGCGTCACCAGTACGCTGACCGCGAGGTTCGACAGCATCCGCCGATCGATGGAAGACGGTCCGCGGCGACAGTCGAGCATGGCCTGCAGGCTCCAGCGATCGAGCACGCCCAGCGACAGCAGCACCAGCCCGGCACCTACCGTAGCTCGCGGCAGCAGCGCAAGGTAGTCGAGGCCGGCATGCCACAGCAACGCGAGGGTCACCACGTAGACCAGGGCCGGCACCCGGGTGCGTCCGCCCGCGGCGAACGCCGTGTTGGCTCGCGACACGGCCGCTGCCGCAGGCAGACCACCGGCCGGAGCGAGAACGAGGTTGGCCAGGCCGATGGCGGTCAGTTCGCGTCGCGTGTCGTGTCGTTCGTGGGTCAATGTGTCGAGCCGGCTGGCCGCAAACAGTGTTTCCAGCGACGACACCAAGGCGATCGCCAGACTGGCGCCGGCGATCGAGCGCAGCCAGTCGGCGCTGCCCGGTGCCCTCAGCGCTTCCGGCAGATGTGTCAGCGGTTCCATGGACAGATCCAGACCGGACAGCATGCCCAGTGTGCGACCCGCATCGATTCCCTGCGTCGCGAGCACGTGGTGAAGTATGGCCGACAGCAGGAGCAGCAGCGGAAGCAGCGGCCAGGCGGGCCGGCGACTCTGCAGAAGCAGACCGGGCAGCACGATGAGCGCGGCGACGGCCAGTGAGCCCGGGTGAATGCTCCAGTGTCCGTCCTCGACGAAAATGAGCTGCAGGCCACCGATCATCATCAGCACGGCCACGCCATTGAAAAAGCCGGCTTGAACCGGATAGGGTACATAGCGCACGAAGCGTCCCCAGCCGGCCAGGGCGGCCCCGATCTGCAGCAGCGCTGCACCGGTCAGTGCGACGATGACCGAAATGAAGGCGGCGGTGTCGGGCGCGATGCCGGGCAGCGCGCCGCTGCCCTGCGTTTGCACGACCAGGCCGGCCACGATGAGCGCCAGCGCCGGGCGGGCGCCGTGTATCTGCCCGGTCCGGCTGCCGGCCAGCAGGGCGATCGTGGTGCCCAGCATGCCGGCGAGCATTGCCGCCAGAATTCCGCGGCCTTCGATCGCCGGTCCCAGCGAGGCGAACGCCAGCAGACCGTAACTGAGTTCGTTCGGAATCGAACCTGCGGCAACCGTCAGGCCGGCACCCGCCTCGCGCGACCAGCGCCGGAGGCGGACGGTTACCGGCTCGGCGAGCGGCATTTCATTCATGGCGCTTGTCCATGGTCGAGGGCAGCGTCAGGCCGGAAGCCGGACGCACGGCGCGTTCCGTCATGACGCGGGAAATCGGGCGCGTGGCAGCCGGCTTGCCTTTGGCGCGTGCGCCCGCCATTGCGCAGCCATCGACCCTTCGCCGATCCGGTCGTACGCACTCAGTCGGTCGCAATCATCGCCTCGAAGGCTAGTGCCGCGGGACTGAGCGGCCGGCGTGGCAGACGCAGACGGTAGAGCTGGCGGGTCAGTTGCACGCCCGGCAGGGTCAGCGTAGCGACCTTGCCGAGCGCGATCTGGTCGGCCGAGCTGACGCGCGGAACCATCGATACGCCGCCGCCGGCCGCGACAGTCTGGATGACCGCCTCGGTACTGCCTGCCTCTATCGTGCGTGCCGGCACGATGTCCAGCTTGTCCAGCCAGCGGTTCATCACTTCGCGGGTGCCGGAACCGTGTTCACGTACCACCCAGGTGAGAGCACTCAGGTCGGCGGCGCTGACCGTGCCGGCCCTGGCGAGTGCGCTGTCGGGCGGCGCCACGATGAGCAGCGTTTCGTCGCGCCAGGGGCGCGATTCGATCCGTTCGTCCTCGACCGGGCCCTCCACCAGTGCGATGTCGACCTCGCAGGCGAGCAGCCGCTCGGCAACCGTCTGCGTGTTTGCGCTGGTCAGACTCAGCGCGATACCCGGATGTGCCTGGGCGAAGTCGGCGACGTAGCCGGGCAGCCAGTAAGCGGCCACGGTCATGCTGGCGCCGATGCGCAGACGACCCCGGTCGAGGTTGGAATAGGCTTGCAGTGCTTCGAGCGCGGCGCGTTCCATTGCAAAGATGCCGCCTGCGTATTCGAACAGCACCTGACCGGCTTCGGTCAGCGACACGACACGTGCGCCGCGCTCGATCAGCACCACGTCGAGCTGGTCTTCCAGTTCGCGCAGCGCTTTCGACACGGCGGGCTGGCTGATGCCGAGATGCTCGGCCGCGCGCGAAAAGCTCGCGTGTTCGCCTACTGTGTGGAAGATGCGGAGCAAGTGCAGGTTCATCAGCGTGTGCAGGTCGGGGGAGGCTGCATTGTTTCACATCGGGTGAAATGAAAAGGCCCGCTTGCAGCGGGCCTGGACAACGCATCGGGCGGGGGTCAGCCGGCCATCTGGACCGGAATGTGACCGCGCTGGTTCACTATGTTGTTCTTGCCATCGACGTACACCAGCTTGGGCTCGTAGCGGGCCAGTTCCAGTTCGGTGTACTGGGCGTAGCAGGCGATGATGAGCAGGTCGCCAGCGGCGGCCTTGCGCGCGGCGGCGCCATTGACCGAAATGATGCCGGATCCGCGCTCGGCGCTGATTGCGTACGTCGAGAAGCGTTCGCCATTGGTCACGTTGTAGATGTCGATCGCCTGGTACTCGTGGATGTCTGCGGCGTCGAGCAGGTTCTGGTCGATCGCGCAGGAGCCCTCATAGTGCAGCTCGGAATGCGTCGTCGTGACCCGGTGAAGCTTGGACTGAAGCATGGTGCGTTGCATAGGGGCGCTCCTTCGAGATCGCGCTGTTCAGACAACACGCGCACGCAGAGGCGTGCGCGACAGTGCGCTACTGGAACGCCACCGGCCTGAGCGCATCGTGGCGACCTACACTTCCAGGTTGTCGATCAGGCGCGTCGTCCCGAGCAGGGCGGCGGCCACGATCACCAAGCTGGATTCGTGAGCGGCCGGCGATTGTAAGTCGGCTTGTCGTCGCACCGCAATATATTGTGGAGACCAGCCACGGGCCTGGAGAAATGCCATGGTGTCAGCCTCGATCCGCGCGTAGTCGCGGTCTCCGGTACGCAATGTGTCGCGAGCGGCCACCAGGGCCTGATACAGCTGAACCGCCTGAGCCCGCTCAGCGGCAGACAGGTAGCCGTTGCGCGAAGAAAGCGCCAGACCGTCGTCGGCGCGCAGCGTTTCACCGCCGACGATTTCGATCGGCAGCGCCATCTGTCGCACCAGTTGGCGGATCACCATCAGTTGCTGGTAGTCCTTCTTGCCGAACAGCGCGACCTGTGGCTGCACGATATTGAACAGTTTGGCCACCACCGTCGCCACGCCGGTGAAGAAACCGGGCCGGAAGGCACCTTCGAGAATGTCGGCCAGCAGCGGGTCCGGCACCACCTTCATAGCCTGTGGTTGCGGATACAGTTCGTGTTCAGCGGGGGCGAACACATGCGCCACGCCGGCATCCGCCATCCGGGCACAGTCGGCGTCCATCGTGCGCGGGTAGCGGTCGAAGTCCTCGTTCGGACCGAACTGCAGGCGATTGACGAACACGCTCGCGACCACCACATCGGCCTGTCCGCGACCCTGGCGCATCAGCGAAGTGTGGCCTTCATGCAGATTGCCCATGGTGGGCACGAAGGCGATGCGCGCGCCGCGCGCGCGCTCGGCGTCGAGCGCGGCGCGCAGGCCGGCGATGGTGGGATGTATCTGCATCGGAATGAGTCGCCGGCTCAATAGCAGTGTTCGGGGCCGGGGAAACTGCGGTCCTTGACTGCGGCGACGTAGCGGCACAGCGCGTCATGCACGTCGTCCGCGCCCGGCATGAAGTTGCGTACGAAACGCGGGCGGCGACCCGGAAACAGGCCGAGCACGTCATGCAGCACCAGCACCTGGCCGCTGCATTCGACGCCGGCACCGATGCCTATCGTGATCAGCCGCGTATTCGCGGTGACCTCGGCGGCAAGTCGGGCTGGCACCATTTCGAGCACCAGCATGGTGGCACCGGCCTGTTCCAGCGCGCCGGCGTCGTGCAACAACCGGCTCGCCGCTGCCTCGGTCACGCCCTGGGCGCGGTAGCCGCCGAGCTGATGTACCGACTGCGGTGTCAGGCCCAGGTGGGCGCACACAGGCACCCCGCGCTCGACCAGAAAGGCCACGGTCTCCGCCATGTGGAGGCCGCCTTCGAGTTTGACCATCTGCGCGCCCGCGGTCATCAGCCTTGCCGACGAGCGCATCGCCTGTTCGCGGCTTTCCTGGTAGCTGCCGAAGGGAAGGTCGGTGATCAGGAAGGCGCGACCGCCGACATTGGACAGCCCGCGTGCGACGCAGCCGGTGTGATAGGCCATGTCGTCCAGCGTGACCGGGAGCGTGGTGTCATGTCCCTGCAGCACGTTGCCGAGCGAATCGCCGACCAGCAGTACCTCGGCACCGGCGGCGTCGCACACGGCGGCGAAGGTCGAGTCATAGCACGTGAGCATGGCGACCGGCTCGGCGTTCGCGCGCATGCGCAGCAGGGTGTTCAGAGTGACCGGGCGGCGCGCCGGGTCGGTATCGCGCATATAGGTCATGAGGCGTATCCGAAAAATTCGCGGAAGGAGCGCATCTGGCCCAGTCGTTCGACCAGCAGCGCGAAGTCCTCGTCGCTGTCGACCGGATTCAGTTCCTCGGCGTTCACGATGAAGAGCGGGCTGGCGTCGTACTGGTAGAAGAAACGGGCGTAGCGTTCGACCACGCGTGCCAGATAGCTTTCACTGATGCGCCGTTCGGCGTCCACGCCGCGCCGACGCACGCGCTCGGCCAGCGTGTCGGCGTCCGCCTGAAGGTAGATGACCAGATCGGGCGCCGGGGCCTGCAGCTTCAAGGTCGAGAATATCTGCCGGTACAGCGCGTACTCGTCGTCCGACAGATTCATCGACGCGAACAGCGGATCCTTGTCGATCAGGAAGTCGGCCACCAGGCGACCGGAAAACAGGTCGTCCTGCATCACCTCGCGCAGCTGCTCCATACGCTGGAAGAGGAAGAACAGCTGCGTCTGCAGCGCGTAGCGCTCCATGTTCTGGTAGAAGCGGCCGAGGAAGGGGTTGTCTTCCGGCTTCTCGAACAGCGTCGGTGCCTGCAGATGGTCGGCCAGGCGTCGGGCCAGCGAGGTCTTGCCCACGCCTATGGGCCCTTCGACAACGATGTAGCGTGCCTTGTCCAGCATCGGTGGATGATTCCGGTCGGAAAGTGGTCAGCGGAAGATGAAATACACCGCGCCCAGCATACACAGCGCGGCCCACAGATAGTCAAGCTTGAGCGGTTCGTTCATGTAGAGCACGGCGAAGGGAACGAACACGCAGAGCGTGATCGCCTCCTGCATGATCTTGAGCTGGCCCAGTGACAGTTGCGTGTGGCCGATGCGGTTGCCGGGCACCTGCAGCAGATATTCGAACAGCGCGATCGACCAGGAAAAGATCGCTGCATACCACCAGGGCTTGTGATTCAGATCGCGCAGGTGGGCGTACCAGGCGAAGGTCATGAAGAGGTTGGACGCCGTCAGCAGGCCGGCAGCCTGCAGCCAGGCGGGCCATTGCGGTGCCGTCATTCGCCCGCAGCCACGGGCGCTCTGCCGCCCGAGGGCTTGCGCCGGGTGCGACGGCGCCGGGTCGGCGCCTCTTCCGGGCGCAACATCGCTTCCCGGGCCGGACCGTCGGATTCCGCGAACTCCGTCCACCAGTCGGCCAGTTCCTGTGCCACCTCGCCGCTGCCGGCGCGCAGCAGCAGGAAGTCGTAGCCGGCGCGAAAGCGCGGCAGTTCCAGCAGGCGATAGGGCCGCTTGCCGGCGCGTTGTTCGAAGCGCGGCTGCAGCAGCCAGATGTCCTTGATGTCGGTGGCAATGCGGCGGGTGATGGCAAGCTTTTCTGCCTGCTGGTCGAGCACTGCGGTCATTGCCTCGAACAGGGCCGGAATCGACGCCTCCCCTGCCTGCTTGCGCTTTTCCCATTCGGCCAGTACCTCGTGCCACAGCAGCGTGGCGAACAGGAAGCCGGGCGATATCGACTTGCCTTCGCGCACCCGCTGATCGGTTCGTTCCAGGGACAGCATGACGAAGCGCTCGCCCATCGGCTGTTCGAGGATGACGTCGAGCAGCGGCAGCAGGCCGTGGTGCAGGCCGTCTTCCCGCAGTTGCCGCACGCAGCGCACGGCATGTCCGCTGGTGAGCAGCTTCAGCATTTCATCGAACAGGCGGGCCGGCGGCACGTTCTCCAGCAGGCTGGCCATGGAACGGATGGGGTCGCGGGCATCCGGATCGATCACCAGGCCCAGCTTCGCGGCCAGACGCACTGCACGCAACATGCGTACCGGGTCTTCGCGGTAACGGCGCGGCGCGTCGCCGATCATGCGCAGCGTCTTCTGCTGCAGATCGGCCACGCCGTGGTGGAAGTCGACCACGGTTTCGGTCGCGGGATCGTAGTAAAGGGCGTTCACGGTGAAGTCGCGCCGTGCCGCATCCTCTTCCATGGTGCCGAACACATTGTCGTGCAGGATGCGCCCGTGCTCGTCGGTTTCCGCCTCCGAGTCGCCGCGGAAGGTGGTCACCTCGATCACGTCGCGGCCGAACATGACATGCACGATCTTGAAGCGGCGGCCGATCATGCGCGCGCGGCGGAACACCTCGGTCACCTGTTCCGGGGTCGCGCTGGTGGCAACGTCGAAATCCTTGGGTTCTATGCCGGCGATCAGGTCGCGTACCGCACCGCCCACC
Source organism: uncultured Methyloversatilis sp. (assembly GCA_964555165.1). Lineage (GTDB taxonomy): Bacteria > Pseudomonadota > Gammaproteobacteria > Burkholderiales > Rhodocyclaceae > Methyloversatilis. Next base: position 29,734 of record CAZKRN010000031.1, read on the forward strand.
ACATAAGCCTGGTAACCGGCAGCCTGAAGGCCGTCGCATACCTTGCGCGCGGCGGGCAGCAGCGCATCGCGCGAAATGCCGTGCTGCGTGCGCGGGATATGGACAGGGCCGCTGCTTGCGGCCTGCGTGCGGGCGTTGTCTTCGGGGCGACGGAATATCCGGCGCAGCAACTTTCGGATCATCAGTAAGGGGACTTTCTGGCGTGACTCGGACCAGGGCGCAGCAGCGCCGGACGCGACATGTTAACGCATGCAGCGCGCGCCGGCCGCCTGTGTTGCAAGGCGGGGCGCTTGCGGGCTACCATCCGCGCCCATGTCGCCCGCCCGCCCCGGTTTCCGCCTCGCCCTGATGCTCGCGCTGTTCGCAGTGTGCGCGCAGGCGCTGCTGCCCACGCTGATGCGCTGGCAGCAGTCGGCCGATCCGACCGGCATGGCGCAGATCTGTACCGCCTTCGGTATCGGATCGGCATCGACCGGGGAGCAGGGTGACGAAGGCAGCAGCGCCCGTCATTGTCCCTGGTGCGTCGCGCAGTCCCTGGCGGCGCTGCCGACGCAGGCGGTTCATGCCGTCTTTGCGCTGCACGCGGAACGGCAGACGCCGCCGCCGGTGCTTTCCACCGCCGTCACCGCCGCCACGCTGCTGGCGCCATCGCCACGCGCGCCACCCGCGCTCGCCTGATTCCTTCGCCTTCGTCCGCGTGACGGCCTGACCGCCCTCGCGTGTTCCGCGTCGCCGTCCTGCGCCTGCGCGGCGCGACGCACTCCATTCGAAAGTCCAGCCATGTTCCTGTCGTTCCATTCGACCGCGCCTGCGCGCGCGCGTCTCAAACGCATTCCCCTTGCCCTTGCCGCGCTGGCGGCCTCACCGAGCGCCCTTGCCGACGGCACGCTGCAGTTGCCCGCCGTGCGCGTCGAGGCGCGGCACATCGACGCCGCCACGCTGCCCGGTATCGACGAAGCGCGCGCCACACTTGCCCTGACGCCGGGCGGTGCGGCGGTGATCGACGCCGCCAGCTTCCGCGACGCGCGCGTATCCACACTGCAGGATGCGCTGGGCTACAGCGCCGGCGTGTTCGTGCAGCCGCGCTTCGGCTCCGAGGAATCGCGTCTGTCGATCCGCGGTTCCGGCCTGCAACGTACCTTCCACCTGCGCGGCATCAAGCTGATGCAGGACGGCGTGCCGATCAATCTGGCCGACGGCGGTGGTGACTTCCAGGTGCTGGAGCCGCTGGCCACGCGCTACATCGAGGTGTGGCGCGGCGCCAATGCGTTGCAGTACGGATCGAGCACGCTGGGCGGGGCGATCAACTACGTGTCGCCGACCGGCCACGACGCGCCGGCACTGACGGTGCGCGCCGAGACCGGCGCCTTCGGCTACCTGCGCAGCCAGCTGGCCGGCGGATTCGCGGCCGGGCGCGTCGACGGTTACTTCAGCGCGACCAGCTTCGCCCAGGATGGCTTCCGCGATCACGCCAGGCAGGACACGCAGCGCCTGGTCGGCAATATCGGCGTGCTGCTCGCGCCGTCGCTGGAAACGCGCTTCTTCGTGCAGGCCGCGCAGAGCGACTCCGAACTGCCGGGCAACCTGACGCGCCAGCAACTGCGCGACAATCCGCGCCAGGCGGCCGCCGGCAACATCACCGGCAACCAGAAGCGCGACATCGACCTGTGGCGCGTGTCCAACCGCACCGTCTGGCAGGCGGCCGACGGTCTGCGTTTCGAGCTGTCGGCCTATTACGCCGACAAGGACCTCTTCCACCCGATCTTCCAGGTGCTGGACCAGCGCAGCAAGGACTTCGGCGCCGAACTGCGCATGGTGTCCGACGGCACGCTGGCCGGCCGGCCGAACCGCCTGGTCGCCGGCCTGTCGAGCTCGCGTGGCGACACCGACGACGACCGCTGGCTGAACATCGGCGGCGCGCGCGGCGCGCGCGCCAACAAGCTCGACACGTCGGCACGCAATGTCGAAGCCTATGTCGAGGATCAGTTCACCTTCCTGCCGGGCTGGACCGCGGTGGTCGGAACGCAGTACACGAACGCGCGCCGGCGCAGCCGCGACCTGTGCTTCACCGGAGGCCCGCTGGTCTGCGGCGGTGCCGATGAGAGCTTCAGCCGCTCATACGATGGCTGGAGCCCGAAGTTCGGCATCCGTCACGATCTGTCGCCGGCGGTGCAGCTGTTCGGCAACGTGTCGCGCAGTTTCGAGCCGCCGTCCTTCGGCGAACTGACCGGCGGCGCCGCGGTGATCGATTCGCTGCGCGCGCAGCGTGCGACCACCTGGGAAGTGGGTGGCCGCGGCAGCTTCGGATGGGGTGCGGTCGATCTGGCGCTCTACCGCGCCAAGGTGACCGACGAGCTGCTGGCCTATTCGCTGAACCTCGGTGGCACGCCGGTCAGTACCACGCTGAACGTGCCGCGCACGCTGCACCGCGGTATCGAATTCGCCGCCAACGGCCAGTTCGGCGGCGGCTTCGAGTGGCGTCAGGCGCTGCTCTACAACGACTTCCGCTTCGACGGCGACGCGCTGTTCGGCGATAACCGTCTGCCCGGCGTGCCGCGCACGCTGTTCCGCGGCGAACTGGGTTACCGCTTTGCCGGTGCGCCGGGCGGTCCGCTGAAGATCGCCGCCAGCGCGGAATGGTCGCCGCAGCGCTATGCGGTCGATATGGCGAATACCGAGTTCGCCGACGACTACGCCATCTTCGGCCTGCGGCTGCAGCAGCAGCTCGGTCGCCAGCTGTCATGGTTCATTGAAGGGCGCAACCTCGGTGACCGCCGTTATGCCGCCACCACGAATGTGGTGCGCGATTTCAGCGCACTGGCGCCCTCCGCACGCAACGTCTATCTGCCTGGGGACGGCCGTGCCGTCTATGCCGGCATCGAATGGAGGATGTAAGCATGAAGATCGGTATCTGCGCACTGGCGCTGCTGGCGGCGCCCATCGTCGCCAGCGCACACGTCGTGCTCGAACAGCAGGTCGCAAGCGCCGGCAGTTATTACAAGGGTGTGTTCCGCGTCGGCCACGGTTGCGAAGGTTCGGCCACCGTTGCGCTGACCGTGACGCTGCCCGAGCCGATGGCCAGCGTGAAACCGATGGTGAAGCCGGGCTGGACGGTCAGCACGCGCAGCGAGAAGCTCGCGCAGCCGCTGATGAACCACGGCAAGCCGGTGACCGACGCCGTGGTCGAAGTGAGCTGGCGCGGCGGCCCGCTGGCCGACGCACACTACGACGAGTTCGCGCTGATGATGAAGCTGCCCGACACAGCCGGACGCCGCTGGTTCAAGGTGATGCAGGTGTGCGAACAGGGCGCGAACGACTGGTCGCAGATTCCCGCCGAGGGGCAGACCACGCGCGATCTGAAGATGCCGGCCGCGGTGCTCGACATCCAGCCGGCCGCCGGTCGCGCGCATCACTGAGGTGCCGGCGCAAGGGCCGTTGCGCGGCCCTTCGCCTCAGGCCTTGACCGGACGCTTCAGCAGTTTGCGCTGCAGCGTCCGGCGATGCATTTTCAGCGCGCGCGCGGTGGCCGAAACATTGCCGTCGTGTTCCTTCAGCACGCGCTGGATGTGCTCCCACTCAAGACGTCCGACAGACAGCGGTTCCACACTCAGCGTTCCGGCCGGCAAGGCGCTCGCTTTCCGGTCGAACGCGTTCAGGATGGCATCGACCCCCACGGGCTTGGCCAGATACTGGAAGGCTCCGAGCTTGATCGCATCGACTGCGGTGGCGATGCTGGCATAACCGGTGAGCACGACGATGCGAACGTCGGGCAGCGTTTCGAGCAGCGGACGGATCAGCGAAAGGCCGGAGTTTCCGTTCAGGTTCAGATCGAGCACGATGCTTGTGGGCTTGACCCGCAAGGCGGTCGCGACGGCGCTGGCCGGGTCGGTACACCCCTCTCCTTCCAGACCGCGCCGGCGCAGTGCATTGACCAGCACGGCATTGAAGGTTTCGTCATCGTCGATGACCAGTATCGATTCAGCCATGGACCCCCATCCGTGCGAGCGGTAGCCGGAGCGTTGCCCGCGCACCGCCGGTCCAGGGATTGTCCAGTTCCAGCCGGCCGCCCATGCGTTCGAGGCTCGCGGTGGTGAGCAGCAGGCCGATGCCGCTGCCCCGGGCTTCGTCGCCGAAAGTCTGTCGCCCGGCCTTGCGCAACACGTCGTCGCTGAAGCCCGGTCCGTTGTCGCGCACCTCGATGCGAACCTCGTCGTCGCTCCAGTCGAGCGCCACGTCGACCGGAGCGCCCGCGCGCAGCGCGTTGTCGAGGATGCTGACCACGCTCTGGCCCAGGGTGGGTTCGATCACGATGACCGGAGGTTCTCCGGTACCCAGCAGCGTGAAGGTGGAGGCGCAATCGCCGCGCAGGCTGCGCCATGCGGCGTGCACGCCCTCCAGCCAGGCGTCGCAGCGCATCGACTCGGCGCCTTCGCTGCGCTGGTCTCCGGCCTTTTCCGTCAGGCGCGTGATGATGCGCTTGCAGTAGGCGATCTGTTCGCGCATCAGCTTCAAGTCTGTCGCCGTTGCGTCGTCCACAGGCGCATTGCGCTCCATCTCGCCGACGAGTATCGCCAGCGTGGCCAGGGGGGAACCCAGTTCATGGGCGGCACCGGCGGCCAGCGCACCCAGCGCGAGCACGCGTTCGTCGCGATAGGTCTGTTCCCGTGCGCGCGCCAGTTCCGCGTCACGCCGCCTCAGTACATCGCTCGTGCGCATGACGAACCAGGCCAGCATGGCCGCCGAAACCACGAAGGTGAGCCACATGCCCGAAAGGTGCAGCGTCGTCGCACGGTGGGCATCGCCGGGTTCGAGCGGGATGAACTGCACCATGAGCAGTGAGTAGAGCAGGATGGCCAGCGTCGCGATCGCCAGCACCGCGCCGCGCGACAGCAGCAGCGCCGACAGCACGACTGGAAGAAGCAGCATGAACACCAGCGGATTGGTGGCGCCGCCGCTGAAATAGAGCAGGCAGGCAAAGGCGAGCAGGTCGATGCAGAGCTGCAGCAGACAGCCGGTGGCGCCGGGTGCGCCGGCGCCGCGGTACAGCTGCCAGTGCATGAGGCCGTTCCACAGACCGACCGCGGCAAGAATGGCCAGCATCGGCGGTTGCGGCAGGGGAAGATCGAGCAGTCCGGGGGCGATGAACAGCAGCATCAGCAGCGCGCCCAAGGCCCACCAGCGCGCCTTGACCAGTCCCCGAAGCAGCCGGTCGTGCGGCGGAACCGGCGCTTGCGCGGGCCGCGAAGCGAATGGCAGGGCAGTGCTGGGGCAAGTCATGCGTTCAGTCTATGGGTTCGCCGCGGGTGCTTCAATCGAGGCGGGTGCCCCGGCTGTCCGCGGCGACGGCGCCTGGTGCACACTCACTGCTTTCGACACGCGATGCGCCGGGTTCGCGCACGACATGATGAAGTCCGCCCTGTTTCGGCAGTCGCTGCCGCATGTACTGATCGTGGTGCTCCTGATCGGCATCGTGGTCGCCGGCTCGCGGCCCGACTTCATGGGCGACGCCGCGCCGCGCGTGCTCGTGTCGCCGCCGTGCCGGCTGGATCGAGGCCCTTGCCGCGCGACACTCCACACCGGAGGCTGGCTGGAGCTGACCGTCGCACCGCGTCCGGTCCCGGCCGGTACGCCCTTTGTCGCGTCACTGGCGCTGCGCGACGTCGATGTCCGGCAGGTTGAACTCGAGTTCGAGGGCGCGGACATGAATATGGGACTGTTCAGACAGGTGCTGGCGCCACGGCCGACCGGCGGCTTCGAGGCGAGCGTCACTCTGCCCATCTGCGCCACCGGCGCGATGCGCTGGCGGACCCGTCTGGTGGTGCGCGCCGCCGGCGAAACGCTGATTGCATCCTTCGACCTCATCACCGGCGAGCCGTCGCACGCCGGTGGGTGACGGGGCGCCTGGTCAGCATCCGCTGCGACGGCGGGCGGCGATGCCGATGAGTCCGAGACCGGACAGCAGCAAGGCATGGGTTTCGGGTTCGGGTACGGCGGCGACCGCCAGTGTGGCCGTCATGCCGTACAGCGGACGCGTCGGTTCCTCGAGCTGCGCGATGTAGTTCACGCCGCCGACGAAAATGCTGTAGTCCCCCGCGCCGAGCTCGAAGGTGCCCGTCACGAAGCCGTCGAGGTCGCTGTCGGCTGCATAGCCGCGGAAGCTGAACACCGACAGCGGGTCGCCGGCGTCATTGCCGATCTTCCAGTCGTTCAATGCGCGGAATGCGCCTTCCTTCGGAGCGCCACCGAGGCTTTCGAGATAGGCCACGGTTGCGTCGGCACCGTCATGATCCGCGCCGAGCGGCGCGAGGTGGGCCAGACCTTGGTAGATCGAGAAACCCGGAAGAAAGCCGCCCACCGAGGTGGCGGTCGCGTCCGCGTTTGCGGCGACGCTGAAGGTGACCGTGGCGGTCGTGGTCAGCGAAAAGCGGAAGGCGCGCAGCCGGTGCGAATCGCCGAAATCCGCATCCAGACCGTCGGCCCAGCCATAGTTGCCGCCCACGGCCTGATTCGTGATCGCGACGGATCCGCCAGCCGCGTCGAAGCTGCCAAAATTGCGGCCGCCGTAACCGATGTGCGCTTGAGCGGCGGCTGGCAGTGCGAGTGCGATGGCGATCGTGAGCGCCGACTTCTTGTTCATGTTCTTCCTCCGGTCCGGGTCATGTTCTGGATACTGCGCAACACGCCCTGCGGGATGCGCGCATGGCGGTATTGCATCCGATAAGCGGGCCGCAAGGAATGCGGCAAATCGTCGCGCCCCGACTCAGCGCGTGTAGCTACCGGCATCGATGACGCCGTTCAGCAGGGGTTCCAATGCTTCGAAGCGCGACGCGTGATGACGCCAGCGTCCGATCGCCTGTGCGTTCAGCGGCCGTGTCACTTCGGCGAAGCTCGGCGTGGCGATGGGGCGCAGGTGGGCACGGGCGTGGAAGTCGGGCAGCGACGATTCCCAGGCGAGTCCGGCGGATTCGAGCACGACCGACAGGGCGACCTCGGGCGAAGCGATGACCTCCTCGTAGTGGATGTCGTGCGCGCCGGATCCGACTGCCGGCCGCATGTCGCGCCAGTGGTCGAGTACGGCGACAAGAAAGCGTGCAGCCAGGGGCCAGTCGAGCAAGAGCCGGGTCAGCGGCGTCGGGTCGAAGGACTGCATGAAGGCGCTGATCAGCACGTCCCGCGGGTCGCGGTGCGCGAACACGATGCGCGCGCGCGGAAACAGCGCGCGGATGAGGCCGATGTGGATGCTGTTCATCGTTGTCTTGTCGAGCAGTACCCGACCGTCCGGTAGCGCGCCCAGCGACTGCTCTACCGCTTCGAAATAGCGAGCGCGCAAACGGCGCCCGATGTCCGGGCCGCAGGCAACCCAGCGCTCGGTCCAGTGCAGGCCCGGTGCCGGCTGGCAACTTGCCAGTTCATGCAGTACCGGCGGCAGCAGCGCAAGCTCGCCACTGGACACGATGCGCGAGTGACTCGCGAACATCTGGTCGAGCAGTGTGGTGCCGGAGCGGTAGAAACCGACCAGGAAGATCGGATCGGCGCGACCGTCGTCGCCATCGAAGGCATGCCGGGCCAGCCAGTCGGTGGTGCACGACGTCCGTTCGCGCGCCAGTTCGCCGAACAGCCACCCGGTGTCGAAGCCGGCGGAAACCGCGCGGCCAAGCAGTGCCGCATTGGCCGCCTGCTGGACGTCGAATGCCCGCGCGTGGTCACCGGCGCGCTCCAGCAGGCGGGCAAGTTCCTGCTGCACCCGTGGCCGGAGATTTTCGGGGGCACGCGTGGCGAGTGCCTCCAGCCGCGCGCGGGCGGCCTGCAGGTCGGCGCAGCGCGCTTCAAGTGTCGCCAGCAGCAACTGTGCGTTGGCGGCCTCCGGCGCCAGCGCGACCGCGCGTGCAGCGCAGTCGCGCGCAGCCTCAATCTGCGCGGTGCGTTCCAGTACCTGTGCTTTCATGTGGTGGGCGCGCGCCAGTGTCGGCGCCGTGCGCACTACGGCGTCGATCAGCGGCAGCGACTCGGCGAAGGCGTGTACGGCGTGCAGTTCGTACGCCACGTCGAGTGCGGCGTCGGGTGCAAGCGTGCGCCCGAGTCCGCGGGTGGCGATGCAGGCTGCACGCGTCAGCGCCGCCAGCGCTTCGACACGTCGCCCGAGGCGCGCAGCACAGCGTCCGAGGCCTGCCTGGGCAATCAGCAGATCGGGCCGACGGCGCGCGAGTTGACGGAACAATTCGGCGGCGTTGGCGAAATCGCCGGCCTGCATCAGGGCGAGCGGCGCAGACGCGTCGGCGATGAGGGGGCGGGAAGGGGGGGCGAACTTCGATTTCATCTCTTGCGGGTGGCGGTCTGCAGCGTTGAATGATGCCTATCGGCGTGCCCTTCCGTGGGGCCTGCGGCAACGTGTCGCATGGTGCGTGAGTTCGTGCGTCGGTAGTCTGCGCGCACTTTCCGGTCGATGCGTCCATGTTGGCGCAACGCGATTCTTCATTGAGGAGACACCATGTCTGCACTGCGTTCCACTCTTCTGACCGCGGCCATCACTGCCGCCTTCTCGCTGGCAGCGCCGACGGCCAGCGCAGCAAACTCGATCTCCTTCAAGCCTTGGGGCGATGGTGCCGGCACGGCGCCCGAACTGAGTGTGGGCGAAACGCTGTCGGTGACCAAGAGTGGCGTGGGCGCGAACAACTACGCCGACAATCCGTCGCTGCTGAACTCGGCATGGGCGCACTCGGGCGGTTCGCCGTGGTACACCTTCTTCCTGACCGGAGAAGCCGATGTGTCGATCAGCCTTACGCCGACCGATGGCGCCGGCGTCGAGTTCAATCCGGGCATGACCGTGTGGGCTTCGGGCAGCAGCAAGTTCGATGGCGGCACCGGCAACTTCGACGATGTAGCGGCCAATGGCTGGAACTCGCCGCATTCGATGAACGTCGTCGGTCAGATCGGCGACGCCGGCACGCTGTGGTCGACCGGCGAGTATGGCAACCAGATCGAGACGCTTGCCTATGCGGTGACCGGTGAAAGCCACGCTGCGTCGGAAAACGGCTGGGGCGAAACCATCTCCACCGGTCTGCACGATGTGAGCATCGGCAACACCTTCGAGAACGGCGTCAGCGGCAGCGCGATCGGCAATTCGATCTACATGAACTTCACCCGCATGCAGTCCGGCTGGTACACCATCTTCTTCGGTGGCACCAACAGCGACTACACCGCGAAGAGCTACAACCTCAGCGTGAGCGCAGTGCCGGAACCGGGCTCCTGGGCCATGATGATGGGCGGCTTGGGTCTGCTCGGCGCGCTGGCCCGTCGTCGCAAGGGCTGATGCGGCTCGCGATTGCTGCAACAGATGTATCGGAGGGCATCCGCTTCGGGCGGCTGCCCTTTCTGTTTTTTGGCGCCGCAAATCGTCGGGTTTGCGGGACGCCGGTGCCGGGGTGAAACCAGAGTCATGTTTTCCGTCACGCAAAGATTCAGCTGGCTGCTTCGCACCGTTGCGGCATTCGTCCTGTTGTCGCCTCATCTCCTGGCGCATGGCGATCCGCTGCTGGACGCGATTCCGGCCATAGGCCCGATCCCGATGTCGCTCAAGGGCGTGGCACCGCCACCGGTACCCGGACTGCTGGACGGCCCGTCGCCGGTGGTGGTCAGCCGCGACAAGGCGATCGCGCTCGGCAAGGCGCTGTTCTGGGACACCGGCGTGGGCAGCGACGGCATGGCCTGCGGTTCTTGCCACTTCCACGCGGGCGCGGACCGACGGACCGTCAATCAGGTATCGCCGGCCGGCAAGGGGCACGGGGCTTCGGCGGGTTTCGAAGCAGGGGTCGATGGTTCGCCGCGCGGTGCCAACTACCGGTTGCGCAAGGCCGACTACCCGTTTGTCGAGGTGCGCGAGCCTTTGCGCGAAACGGCCCAGACTGGCTTCCTGCGCGAATCGGACGATGTGACCGGGTCGGCCGGTAGCTTCGGCGGCGACTTCCATGCGGTCGAACTTGCCGGTACGCAGACCGATCGCTGTGATCGCCATGCCAGCGATGTGTTCCATGTGCGCGGTGTCGGCGCGCGCTCGGTCACGCCACGCAATGCACCGAGCGTGATCAATGCCGTATTCAACCACCGCAACTTCTGGGACGGTCGCGCCAACAACGCATTCAATGGCCAGACGCCATGGGGGCCGCGCGATGCCCAAGCTTTCGTGTGGGTCAGGCAGGCGAACGGTTCGGTGGCGCGCGAGCGGCTCGCGCTCGTCAATTCCTCTCTCGCTTCACAGGCCGTGTCGCCAGCGATCGACGGGAGCGAAATGAGTTGCGATGGGCGGGCGCACGCCGATCTGGGGCGCAAGCTTCTGCTTCGGCGGCCGCTCGAGCGTCAGCGGGTGCACTGGAAGGACAGTGTGCTCGGCCCCTATGCCAACAGCAGCGAGGGTGTGTTGCGTACCGGCTTGAAGCCGATCTACATGACTCTGGTGCGCCAGGCCTTCGACCAGAAGTACTGGGCCTACGGCTCGCGCGGTCAGTTCGGTGCCCCGGTGCCCTCCGGGCCGGACGATGTGCCGCTGCCCTACAGCCAGATGGAAGCGAACTTCGGCATGTTCTTCGCGCTGGCGCTGCAGCTCTACCAGTCGACGCTGGTGTCGGACGACGCGCCGTTCGACCGCAGCGCGCGCGACGCGGCCGGCATGCCGACCGATCTCAGCCCGTCCGAACTGCGCGGGCTGCAGCATTTCCGTGCGGCACACTGTGCCATGTGCCATGTCGGCCCCGCCTTCACATCGGCGGCGATCGCGACCAATGCCGCGCTTGCGACAACGCATCCGGCCGCATTCGGCGATGCGGCCTTCCGCGTCAGCACCACCTCCAATGTAGTGGATCGCGGGCGCAACAACGCGGGCAACGCATTCAACGACGTAGGTTTCGGCGCATCCGGCGTCGTGCAGGCGGGTGGAGACCCCGGTCTGGGCGGGCGCGACCCGTTCGGCAATCCTCTGTCCTATTCGGTGCAGTATCTGCACTACCTGAGCGGCAACACGCAGGCTGCAGTCGATGCGCCGGTCAGTGCGGTGCGCGCCTGCGACCTCAGTCTGCCCATCGCACGCAATGCGGCGAGCCCGAACTTCATGTTCGCCCCGGCCGACGGCATCCGGCCGCAGCCGGAGGCGACGACCCGGTGCTTCAACCCGACCGGCGCCTGGCTGCCGACCGCAGCGGCGGCGCAGCGCGAACTGGTCAATCCGGCTACGCGGAAGATGCTGGCGCTTGTCGACGGCGCCTTCAAGGTGCCCGGCCTGCGCAATGTCGAACTGACCGGGCCCTACATGCATAACGGCGGCATGGCGACGCTGGATCAGGTGATCGAGTTCTACGCGCGCGGCGGCAACTACGAGGTGGGCGCGAAGCCCTTCGGCCTCATTTTCCCGCAGACCGATCTGCAGACCGACGCACAGGCGCGCGAAGACCTGATCGCCTTCCTGAAGACGCTGACTGACGACCGTGTCCGCTATCGCCGGGCACCGTTCGACCATCCGGAAATCACGGTGCCGTCCGGTCATGCCGGTGACCATCTGCTCATGCGGGCGGGCAATGCCCTGGGCTCGGGCCTGGGCACGGATCTGACGGAAACCCATCCGGCAGTCGGTGCGGACGGCAGCGTCCAGCCCCTGAAGTCCTTCGTGGAGTATCTCGATGACTGAACGCATTCTTCTCGGCGCGATGCTGATGGTCTTGTGTACAGGCCCGGCGGTCGCACACCAGGGGCCGCTGCCGCTGCCTTTGAAAGGTGTTCCGGTGCCATCGGTACCGGGTCTTCTGGACGGTCACGACCCCATTGTCGTTGACCGGAATGCGGCGCTTGCGCTGGGCAAGGCGCTGTTCTGGGATAGCAATGTGGGTAGCGACGGCATGGCCTGCGCGTCCTGTCACTTCCACGCCGGCGCAGACGTGCGGGTGAAGAATCAGGTGGCGCCGCGCGGTCAGGGCCAGACGCTGGATGCCGGTGCCTTCGAGCCAGGGGTCGATGGCAACGCACGCGGCGCGAACTACGTGCTGCGCCGCGGCGATTTCCCGCTGACCGAGGCGATGCAGCCGCTGGAAGCGATCGAGCGCTACGGCATGCTGCGCAGTTCGGACGATGTGGTTGGCTCGGCGGGAACCTTTGGCGGCCGACTCGACACCGTCCGGATCGAGCCCGGTACCGCCGACCTGTGCGATCGCCAGGCGGACGATGTGTTCCATGTGCGCGGCAGCGGTGCCCGGCGCGTTACGCGGCGCAATGCGCCATCGGTCATCAACGCCGTGTTCAACTACCGCAACTTCTGGGATGGTCGTGCGCAGAATGTGTTCAACGGTTCCAGCGCCTGGGGCGAGCGCGATCCGGACGCCGGCGTATGGATCAGGCGGGCCGATGGGTCGGTGGTGCGCGAGCGTCTTCAACTGATCAATTCCGCGCTCGCGTCGGTCGCCTTGGCAGCGCCTGTCGACACCACCGAAATGAGTTGCGCCGGCCGCGGCTTTGCCGATCTCGGACGCAAGCTGATGTGGCGTCGTCCGCTAGAGAACCAGCATGTGCATCCCGCCGACAGTGTGCTGGGCCCACTCTCTTTCAGTCAGGGCTCGACGCTGCGGCCGGGCCTCAATACCTGGTATTCGACGCTCATCCGCAAGGCCTTCAACCGGAAGTACTGGTCCCACGGATCACGCGGACGGTTCGGCAGCCCCCCGTCGCGCGGACCGGATGACGCTCCCTTGCCCTACAGTCAGATCGAGGCGAATTTCGGCATGTTTCTCGCGCTGTCGCTGCAGATCTATCAGTCCACACTTGTTTCGGACGACAGTCCGTTCGACCGCAGCCTGCGCGATGCGGATGGACTGCCTATCGATCTGACGCCGGCGCAACAACGCGGCATGGTCATCTTCCGCGAAGCACACTGCAACCAGTGTCACGTCGGCCCCGCGTTCACTTCGGCGGCACTTGATGCGCTGGCCCGGCAGGTCCGGACCGACCGCACCGTGTTCGGTACCGAGTTTCCGGTCAGTGCAACCTCCAGCGTGGTGACCCGTTTTCCGACGCTCAGCGGCCCCGGGTTCCAGGATGCCGGTTTCATGGCTACCGGCGTAGCCGACGACGAGTGGGACAAAGGCCTTGGCGGACACGATCCCTGGGGTCATCCGTATTCCTTCGCCGCGCAGTACATGGACTTCCTTGCCGGTGATCTCGAAGCGGTGGTTGATTCGGCGGTGAGTCAGGTGCGTGCCTGCGACATGGCGCTTACCCTGACTCTGGATCTGCCGGTGGCGAGTACGCTCATGTTCACGCGTCGGGACGGCCTTCTGCCGCAGCCGGTGAGCACCGAAAACTGCTTCAATCCGGCCGGCGTCTTCGTGCCGACGCCTGCTGCTGCGCAGGCGGAACGGGCGAATCCGGCCACGCGCAAGATGCGCACTTCGGTGACCGCAAGCTTCAAGATTCCCGGTTTGCGCAATATCGAACTGACCGGTCCCTACATGCACAACGGCAGCATGGCTACGCTGGAACAGGTGGTTGAGTTCTACACGCGGGGCGGCAACTTTGACGGTCACAGCAAGCAGGTGAACTTCGTGTTCGAGCAGTCGGTGTTGCTGGAACCGGATGCGCGGGCCGATCTGATCGAATTCCTGAAGTCTCTGACCGACGAGCGGGTCCGGCATGCACGTGCGCCATTCGATCACCCCGAACTGCTTGTTCCGCACGGACACGAGGGCGACCACGTGTCTGCGCCGGCGGGGGGGGCATGGGGACCGGAACTTGCGCCAGACGAGTATCTGCTGCTGCCGGCAGTGGGTTCCAGCGGCATCGAAGTACCGCTCAACCGCTTCGAAGACAGGTTGTTGCCATAAGTTCTGCAGATTTCCGATCCGCGCTGTCCTTTGCGCCGCGAGTGCCGGGCGTCCGTGCGTGTGGAGTGGAGCGTGTTTGTCGGACGGCACTTCTGCGCACGTCACGCAAAGGTGACGGCACGTTCGCGAAATCCTGACAGCGCCGTCTTCCGCTGCCCCCGCGCAGACGCACTTCTGGCACGCAGTCTTTCGGGGGACGTGCCGGAAGCCGCGCACGTCCGATCGAATTGCTGCCGGGTGCCCCTGGCCACCCGGTACGGCAGGTCAAAGCATTCTCTCCAGGGGGAAACCTTGCGGTTCGATCACAGCCTTGATCGACGTCGCGTTCATCGATGGCGCCAGCGGTCAGACGCGGTCGTCAGGTAACACTTCATGCGCCGCAGCGGCGCCGGGAGGCGTGTCCGGATTGAATCCGACAGGCAAAAGAAAAGGCGGTAGCGTTGCGCTGCCGCCAAGGGGTCTCTGTGAGCAGTGGCAAACGTGCCGCGTGGTGCGGGTCAGCCCTTTCGCGTAGCCTTGCGGCGTGCTGCAAAGCCGGTGACGACGACGCCAGCGGCCAGCATGGCCCAGCTACCCGGTTCGGGAACCGGCGGCGGCGGCGTCGTCGGAACCGTTACCGCGCTGAATGTCAATTCACCGCGCAGATTGGTCAGCCCGAAAGAGGCGACGCCCTTGCCGCCGGCTGCCGTCGACGCGTCCAGCGCACCGCTCGCAGCAATCGTATAGTTGCCTGGATCGAGCGTGATCGTCAGCGATTCAAAGGTTTCGGCAGCGTTCAGACTGTAGCCGTCGGCGGGATTCTTTGCGTTCGCATAGGCGAGAAAGTCGACGTTCGACCAGTTTCCCGAGACATTGCTCTGGCCCCAGTTGTCGAGTGCATTGAACTGGCCGGTGTAGGTGCCCGGTCCACTCGCCGTGGTATTCCGGTAGGACGAAGCGATGCCCTGGACGTCGACCGGCGCGTTCGCTTTGTCCAGCGCGTCCTGTACCTTGGTGGTCAGACCGGACTTCGGATTCAGTTTCTCGACGGCGTCATCGTGGCCCTGATAGTTCAGCACGCCGCTGTAGAGCGTAAAGGCGGAATCGATGAATACGCCGTCGCCGGTATCCACATTCCAGGTGATGGTGACGATCTGTCTGGTCGCGAGGCGGAAATTGAAGAAGTCGACCCGGTGACTGTCGCCCAGAGTAGCCTTCGTGCCGGCACCCCAGCCGGAGTCGGTCACATCGTTGACCACGACGCGTGCAGTACCCGAACCGGTTGCCGCGTTGTAGCTGAGGTTGCTGAACGAACCTGCGGCAATGTAGGACTGGTAGGTGCTGTTCCAGTACGCCGGGTTGTTGAGCGGCATGTCGGACTGCGCCGACAGGGTTCCCAGGCCGTTTGCCGCGGAGTTGCCCATCGCAAGCACGGCGGCCGGTGTCGTGCCGTACTGTTCCGTCGACTTCACCTTGCCAGCGGCCGTGAGGTCGCCGATGCGCCGTCCCTGGTTCAGATCGTAGTACTCGACATGAGCGAAAGCCGGTGCGGAGAGGCTGAACAGGCCGGCGCCAGCCAGAGCTGCCGCGACAATTGTGGGGTAACGCATGGATTCTCCTGGGATGACGTTGGCAATGTTCGTCTGGATCGGCCCGACGACCTCGCTGTTCTGCGCCGGAGTCTATGGGACGGTCTATGCCAGTCGCAACGCGGCAAATTGTCGCAGGGGTGCGCATCGCCTTCGCGGCTAGAATCCGCGCGGCGTCGCTTGCCCCCGGACGCGACAATTCCATTCTTCTCCGGTCCGGCTCGTGCGTGCTTCGGTTCCTCTTCGTTTTCTTCGCCTTTGCGGGCTGCTCTTCGGCGTGGGCGCAGGCGTGTCCGTCTCGTTTGCCGGGGTTCAGTTCGCTCCGGCCTGTGCCCTCGAAAAGCTGGTCGATGGTGCCGCAGCGGTTGACCTGGAGAACTTTCGCGGCCGGATCGTTCTCGTCGATTTCTGGGCTTCATGGTGTGCGCCGTGCGCTCATTCGTTTGCTTTCCTGAACGCGCTGCACGCCGAATTCGCGCCGCGCGGGCTGGCCGTGGTCGGCATCAGCGTTGACGAACGCGCGGACGATGCACGTCGTTTCCTCAAGCGTCATCCGGCTGCCTTCATGACCGCACTGGACCGGAGCGGCGATTGCCCGCGCGCCTTCAAGGTGGATGCCATGCCCACCTCTTTCCTGCTCGATCGGGAAGGACGTGTCGTCGCGCTTCATCGCGGATTCAGAAGCGCCGACGCGGCGACCCGTCGCGAGGCGATTCTGCGCGTGCTGGAGCAGAATCCATGAGGCCGGTGGCGGGTGTCCTTGTTGTGCTGCTCGCGTGGCTGACCGGTGGTTGTGCCGAGGTCGCGGTCTGGGAGCGCGGCGATCTGGCGCGCCCCGACATGGCACTCGAACCCCATCCGACGCAGCGCGCCATCCAGGATCACGTCTATTCGAGCCGGGAGGCCGGGGCGGCAGGGGCGCTGGGGCAGGGCGGCGGCTGTGGCTGCTACTGAACGGGTGCGTCCGAGCCGTCTGCTCCGACGGCTGCTGAGCGCTGCTGCAGGCGATCCTGCCCCCGCGTCCCACAGCCTGCGTGCGCTGATGATGGCCGCGGCCGCACTGCCGAACATGATTCCGGCATCCGTTCAGGCGATCGAAGTCGATCAGGCCCACCTGAATTACAGCCACTACGCCGAAGGCGGGCGGGACTTCGTTCGCGGACCGGCGGTGGATCTTCAGCGCCCCGACGCACTGACCGTCGATACGGTACGCGGCGGAGCACGCCTTCGCATCGATGACCGGTCCTGGCTGTTGCTGGACTTCTCGCAGGATACCTGGTCCGGTGCCACGCCCTATGTAAGCGCGCCACTGGGCTTCACCGCCACCTCGACCGGCGCGTCGCTCTATGTAAACTCGGCCAACAACGGCGGCATCAGTTCGCGCGTTAGCAGACAGACGCTCAAGCCGCTCGATCTCGCGACCGGAAAGCCGTCCACCCAGGTGGTGAATGTAATGACTTCGGCATCTCCGGAGACCCGTCATCAGGGGCGACTCGCGCTCGCGCGCGAATGGGATGAGGCCGGCCTGGAGCTCAGTGGCGGGCTGTCCGACGAACCCGACTTCCGCTCCCTGTCGGGCGGCGCGCGTCTTCGCCTGGACTTCAACAGCAAGCTGACCTCGCTGAGCTTTGGAGCGACACGCACGTCAAGCGACATCGACGCGCGGCTTGGCAACGCCAGCAATTACATCGACTACCGTCTTTACCAGAACGCCACTCGCGGGCCGCGCATCGTCAGTGTTCCGGTGGCGGGAGCCGACGTTGCCGGTCAAGCCTCCAACGACATCGAGTCGCTGCACTGGCGGGGCAAGCGCGACGATCTGTCGCTCAATCTGGGTCTGACCCAGGTCCTGGACCGAAGTACCGTGCTGACTGCCGGCGTCACCTACGCGCGCAGCGAAGGCTTTCTCGAAAGCCCGCACAAACTGGTTACCATGGCTTTTGCCGATCCGACCACGCCATCGGTCTTCAATTTCCTGCGCACACCGGTGTTCAGCATGCCCGAGAAGCGACCGGACACGCGCAACCAGATCACCTGGAACATGAAGATTGCACGCTATCTGCGTAGCGCCGACGCGGCACTGCATGCGGACCTGAGCCATTCACGCGACGACTGGGGCGTACGCTCGGAAAGTGCCGAAGTGCGCTGGATCCAGCATTCCGGACGCTGGACTTTCACGCCGCGTGTCCGCTACTACACGCAGACCGCAGCCGATTTCTACCAGCCCTATTTTCTGTTCGTGCAGCGCTATCCGAGGGACAGCGCCAACAACCTGGATTACTCGCGCATACCGATAGAGTCCTGGTCCAGCGATCAGCGTCTGTCCGCCTTCGGGGCCTACAGTTACGGTTTCCTGCTGTCGCGCCAGTTGTTCGACGATGTGCGGCTGGATATCGGCTACGAGCACTACCGCCATGCCGGCGACCTGAAGTGGGGAGGCGGAGGCGAAGACAGCTTCGGTGACTTCAAGTCCGACACGCTGAGCCTCGGCCTGAACTTCGCACTAGGCGGACCACCGCCGCCCGTCGTGCCGTCGGGCGGCGGCATGCATGCCGGTCACGATCATTCCGCGCATGGCGTCCACCCCGGACACGCTGGCGCCGACGCGCCTGCCGGCGTGATGAATGCGCACATGCTGGGTGCTGCCGGCGCATTCATGGCGACCTATTCGTATCAATATGCCCGTCAGGCCGGTCACATGATTACCGGGTCGCGTCGTGCTTCGGATGCGGAGGTGCTTGCGACCTGCGGAACCTTGAGTTGCCCGGTACGCCCGGTCGAAATGACCATGCACATGCACATGCTGCATCTGATGTATGCACCGACGGCAGACATCAACCTGATGCTGATGCCGCACCTGATGAGCATGACGATGCGCAATACTGCGCTCGAAGGCGGGCGCTACACGGCGCTCACCAGCCATGTGCACGACGGCATGGATTTTTCTTCGCACACCTCTGGCGGATTCGGTGATACCACGGCGGCAGTCATGTTCAGGCTTCCGTCCGCCGGGCGGCTGCATGCTCATCTGACGCTGGGTGTCAGCATGCCTACCGGTTCGGTCGACAAGGCCATGGAGAACCATGGTGGAGACCTGATGGATTTCGGCATGCAGATGGGCAGTGGCACATGGGATTTCCTGCCTTCGCTTACCGTCGGCGGTGCAGCCGGACGCTGGTCCTGGGGCGGACAGATGTCCGCTGTGCTGCGGCCCGATGGACGCAACAAGTCGGGCTACACCCTCGGCGACGCAGCTCAGATCACCGCGTGGGCAGGCTTGCGCCTGAATGATCGCGTTTCGCTGTCGCTGCGCGGTCTGTACACTGCGCAGGGTGGCGTCCGGGGAGCGCTGCGCGGACGCAACGAAGTGATCGATGCCTTCGGCAACGCAAGCTATGTCCATGCCCAGCACAGTCCGGCGGATATCGCGTCGAACACCGGCGGACGCTACCTCGACATCGGTTTAGGCGCCAGCATGGTGTTGCCCGGGCGGGAGAGCCAGGGTGATCGCATTGCTGTCGAATGGATCATGCCGGTCAGCGAAGAGGTGCAGGGTTATCAGCTCGAGCGCGACGGCACGCTTGCTGTGAACTGGAACATGTCGTTCTGAGTGTGTCGGTCCGATCGGGTGTTGCCCGCTCGGCGCCATCAAAGGACGAGCACTGGGAGATGCGCACTTGGCGCAGCAAGACGATTCCTGCCGGGTGCATGCCTTTTCCGCGATGGGTTCGCCCTGCGAGGTGCGCATCCACCATCCGGACGCGGACCATGCGCGGAGCGTCACGCAAGCAGTGGTCGAGGAGGTGGAGCGCCTGGAGCAGCGCTATTCCCGGTATCGCCCGGACAGCCTGCTTTCGCGCATCAACAGGGTGGCGCTCGTGGGCGGACGCATCGAGGTCGACGACGAGACCGCGCTGCTGCTCGACTACGCCGATACCTGTCATCGACAGAGCGACGGTCTGTTCGATATCACGTCGGGCGTCCTCCGCCAGGCATGGCGCTTCGCCGACGAGGGCCTGCCGGATCGGAACCTGATCGACTCGCTGCGTGCGCGCATCGGCTGGCACAGGGTCGGGTGGTCGGGACGGACACTGAGCTTCCCGGCCGGCATGGAGATCGATTTCGGTGGCATCGTGAAGGAGTACGCCGTCGATCGCGCTTGCTCGCTCTGCCTGACGGCCGGTGTGCGGCACGGTATCGTCAATCTCGGTGGCGACCTGAGGGTGATCGGACCGCAGCGGGACGGACGTCCGTGGCAGATCGGCATCCAGCACCCCCGGGACGGCACCCGGGCTGCCGGCATGCTGGCACTGTCCTCCGGGGCGGCGACCACCAGCGGAGACTATGCGCGCTGCAAGATCGTGGATGGAAAGCGCTATGGGCACGTGCTGGATCCTCGCACCGGATGGCCGGTAAGCGTGCTGGCCTCGGTCACCGTGGTGGCGGACTTCTGTCTTGTCGCCGGCAGTGCATCGACCATTGCCATGCTGCGCCAGGATCGCGGTGCCGAGTGGTTGCGCAGCCTTGGCCTGCCGCATATGTGGGTCGATGTGCGGGGCCGGTGCGGAGGATCCTTGCTCGCTTGAGCACCGCTTCGATGTGCCCGGTGCGGGCTAGAGACTTTCCAGCAACTCGGCCACGCGCTCGAATTCGCTCGACTTGTCGAGGAAGTGATGGGCGCCCAGAACCATGCTGCGCTTGCGCATCGCCTGGGTATTGCTGTTGGTCAGCACGATGGCGAGCAGCTCCGGGTGATGCTGTTTCAGGTGCTGCAGTACGCCGAAACCGCTGCCCTCGCGCAGCTGAAGGTCGACCACTACCGCATCGAAGCGGCCGACGCGCAGAGCGGTCAGCGCATCCGTCTCGGTGTCGACTTCACCACAGACGACTACGCCCTCGCTGTCTTCGAGCAGCGATACCAGGTGCTTGCGGATAAGAAGCGAATCCTCGACCAGCAGCACGCGCAAGGGGCGTGGGCGGTCGAGCGGAGTGGCTGGCGACGGGTGCGGTTGCACGGCGCTGTGCGTCTCGGAGTCGGTGGGATGGCGGAAGATGGCCTGCGCACCCAGTATCTCACTCTCCCGCGATGCCGGGTGTAGGTGCGAACCGACAGACAGGCTCACTCGATCAAACCACTCTTCAATGCGTAACAGGTCAGTTCGGCATTGCTTTTCAGATTCAGCTTGGCGAGCAGGCGGCTGCGGTAGGTGCTCACACTCTTGACGCTGATGAACAGTTCGTCGGCGATCTCGGTCACCGATTTGCCAGTGGCAAGCTTGTGCAGCACCTGGAACTCGCGTTCCGACAGTTGCTGGTGGGCCGGCGCATCGGCGTCGCCGTTCAGGCGCCGTGCGAGCAGATCGGCCACCGTGTCGCTGACATAGCGGCGGCCGCGCAACACGGTGCGGATGGCGTTCAGGATGTCGTCCACATCGGCATCCTTGCGTATGTAGCCGTTGGCACCCGCACGCAACATGTTCAGCGCGTACTGTTCCTCGGCGTAGGCGCTGATGATCAGTACCGGCAGGTCGGTGCGATGGGTGCGCAGCAGCCGCAGTGTGTCCATGCCGTCACGGTCGGGCATCGAAATGTCGAGCAGCAAAACATCCACGTCCTGCTGTCGCAAGCGGGTAAGGGTTTCCGCGCTGGTCGACGCTTCGGCGACGACTTCAAGGTCGCTCTCGGCATTGATCAGATGGCGCAGTCCGTTGCGCACGATCTGGTGGTCGTCGGCGAGCAGCACCCGTTTCTTTTGCATGATGTCGGCGTCAGGAGAATGTGCAGACAGGCATTATCTGCTTCAGCGCTTGAACAGTCCCGGGAGGAAGGTGGCGACGATCGGTGCCGGGCCCTTCCGGCGACGCTTGCCGCCCGTCCTCCCCGGGCCAACAATGCGGCATTCGCCGCAACAATGGAAAGGCAGTCTGGCATGGCGCGGCATGGCGTCACCTCTGGCGGAAGAACCACTGCAGCGACCGCAGGCGCTACGCGAACGGGTGAGCGGATGTCCGGTTGCCCGCCCGTGCGGGGGCGTCCTCCGCGCTGCAGCGGAGACGCCGGACATGTCTGAGGCCAGCCGCCGCACACGTCACCGCGCTCTGGTCGATAGCCTTTCGCGTGCCGCCCGGCGAGCGGGCTCCGCCACCGATGAGGCGGAGCGCCTGACCGACAGCGTACTCATGAGAATCGCGCGCTTCCGCTGGGGCGCGCTGCTGGTGGTGCTCATCGGGCTGTCGTTCGCGGTGCTGTCGGAAAGCACCTTCCAGGCAATGCAACGGGAGCGCGAGGAAATCGATGTGTCCCGGCTTTCGCTCGCCGCTCTCAACAATCTCGTCTATGACAACGCGCTGGCTGTGCAGACCGGAGGGCGCTACGTCGAAGACCCGTCGCCGGAACATCTTGAGCGCCACCTCGCAACGGTACAGCGGCTCGCCGATGCCGCTGGATTCGTGCTCGGCTGGGCGGTGCGGCGCGGGATAGACCCGGAGCGCGTGGCCATCGTCAAGCGTCTGGAGGCTGCGGAGTCGGAGGAACTGAAGCGCCTCAAGGCCCTGCCCGCGGGCGCCAGTCCGGTCGAGGTGATGGACGCCTTGCTGCCACCCGTGGTCGATCAGGGCGAATTGCGCGACGCCCTTGAACCGCTGGTACGCACGGAGCGCGCTTATCTCGAGGAACAGATGACCTTGCTCGGAGAGGAGATCGAACGGCAACGCACTGCGGCCATCGTCGCGATCGCAGTCGGTGTGCTCATGCTCATACTGTTGCTGCGGGCTTATGCGACGCGCAGCCAGGTGGAAGCACAGATCGCCGAGCGCTTGCGCGCCGCGCGCGACGAGCTCGATGCGCTGGTGCGCGTGCGTACCGAAGAATTGACCGAGCTGGCCAGCCATCTGCAGACCGAGGCGGAGCGGCAGAAATCCGCACTGGCGCGGGAACTGCATGATGAGCTCGGGTCCATCCTGACAGCCAGTCGCATGGAGGCATCGATGCTGCTGCGCCGCGCACGCAAGAGGGGCAGCCCGGATGTCGAATCGCTGGCGCGCGTCTGCGAAATCCTGGAGCAGGGGGTGCAGATCAAGCGCCGCGTGATCGAAGGGCTGGTGCCTACGGTGTTGACGCATCTCGGGCTGGTACCGGCACTGGAGTCTCTGGCCGACGAAACCCGTGCGTCGGCGGCGCCGTTCGAACTGTTGCTCGATCTGCCCGAGTCGCTGGAAATCGACCGTGATCGCGCCATAGCGATCTACCGCGTGGCGCAGGAGGCGCTCACCAACATCCGCAAGCATGCCGAGGCAAGCCGGGTATGGATCGCGATCTCGGTGTCGGATGGACACGTCAGGATGACGATCAGGGACGACGGCGTGGGCATGCCCGAAGCCGCTCGCAACAAGACAGGTTCGCACGGTCTGCTCGGAATGAAATACCGGGCCGACGCGCTGCGTGGCCGCTTCGCGATCGGCCCGGCGTATCCGCGTGGCACCCTGCTGGAGTTCGCGCTGCCCGTCGCGTGAAAGCGATGCGGATTCAGGCGACCAGCACCATATTGTCGCGGTGTATCAGTTCGGGTTCGTCGACATAGCCCAGCAGGGCTTCGATCTCTGCCGACGGGCGACGGGCGATGCGCCGCGTCTCCGACGCCGAGTAATTGATCAGGCCGCGGGCGAGTTCGATGCCGGAGGCATCGCGACAGGCCACCACGGCGCCCCGCTCGAACTGACCCTGAACCTCGACGACGCCGATCGGCAGCAAGCTGCGTCCGTCGCGCAGTGCCTTGATCGCACCTTCGTCCAGCATCAGGCTGCCGGCAAGTTGCAGGTGGTCGGCCATCCATTGCTTGCGGGCAGCCAGCGGGCTGTTGCCCGCCTTCAGGAAGGAACCGAGCGCCTCCCCGCTGACCAGCCGCAGCAGCACATCCGCCTCCCGCCCGCTGGCGATCACCGTGTCGGCGCCGCTGCGCGCGGCGCGGCGCGCAGCGCGCACCTTGGTGATCATGCCGCCCCGCGAAATGCCGGTGCCGGCCCCTCCTGCCATGGATTCGAAGCGCGGGTCGTCGGCGTCGCCTTCGCTGATCAGCGTGGCCGCGGGATCCTTGCGTGGATCGGCCGTATAGAGCCCGCTCTGGTCGGTCAGGATGACCAGGCAATCGGCCTCGGTCAGGTTTGCCACCAGTGCGCCGAGCGTGTCGTTGTCGCCGAACTTGATTTCGTCGTAGACGACGGTGTCGTTCTCGTTGATCACCGGTACCACGCCCAGTTCCATCAGTGTCGACAGGGTCGAACGCGCATTGAGGTAACGGGTACGGTCAGCCAGATCCTCGTGCGTCAGCAGGATCTGCGCGCAGGCAAGGCCGTATTTCGAAAAGGCGTTCTCGTAGGCCTGTGCAAGCCCCATCTGGCCAACGGCCGCCGCTGCCTGCAGTTCGTGCATCGCACTCGGGCGCGTGGTCCAGCCCAGACGCTGCATGCCGGCGGCAATCGCGCCGGAGGAAACCAGCAGTACTTCGCGCCCTTCCGCGCGCAGCGAGGCAATCTGGCGCGCCCATTCTTCCAGCGCGGCGAGGTCGAGTCCGGCGCCGTTATTGGTGACCAGCGCGCTGCCGACCTTGACGATCAGCCGCTTCGCGTCCTCAAGCCGCGTTCTCATTGTCCGCCTTCGTCATCCGTCGTATCGCCGGCCTCGATGTTGCGCACATCCGGTTCCGGTTCTACCGGGGGGCGAGTCGCCTCGACGTGGTCCATGATGGCGTAGCACAAGCGGTCGCAGCCGTCGCGCGTCATGGCCGAAATGCTGAAGGCGCGTTCCGCACCGAAAGCCTCGACGAAATCGCGCACGCGCTGTTCGCGCTCTTCGTCGGGAATCAGGTCGATCTTGTTGAGTACGAGCCAGCGTGGCTTCTGGTAGAGGGCGTCGTCGTAACGACGCAATTCCTCGACGATGGCACGCGCGTCGTGCACGGGATCGGCTTCCGGATCGAACGGAGCCAGGTCGACCAGATGCAACAGCAGCCGCGTGCGCTGCAGATGGCGCAGGAACTGGTGGCCAAGGCCGGCGCCCTCGGCCGCGCCCTCTATCAGGCCCGGAATGTCCGCGATGACGAAGCTGCGCGACTCGTCGACGCGCACGACGCCAAGGTTGGGTGCCAGCGTGGTGAAGGGATAGTCCGCCACCTTGGGGCGGGCGGCCGACACCGCACGGATGAAGGTGGACTTGCCCGCATTCGGCATGCCCAGTAATCCGACGTCGGCCAGCACCTTCAGTTCCAGCTTCAGTTCGCGTCGCTCGCCCGCTTCGCCCGGCGTGGTCTGGCGGGGCGCCCGGTTGGTGCTCGACTTGAAATGCAGATTGCCCAGGCCGCCTCGACCTCCCCGGGCAATCAATGCGCGCGCGCCGTCGTGATCGAGATCGGCAATCACCTCGCCGGTTTCCAGATCGGAAATGGTCGTGCCGACCGGCATGCGCAGTTCGCGATCATCGCCTCCCTTGCCGTAACAGTCGGCGCCACGGCCGTTCTCGCCGCTCTCGGCGCGGAATACACGGGTGTAGCGGAAGTCGATCAGTGTGTTCAGGTTGCGGTCGGCGATGGCCCAGATGCTGCCGCCACGGCCGCCGTCGCCCCCGTCCGGTCCGCCGAAAGGAATGAATTTTTCGCGGCGGAACGAGGCCGAGCCATTGCCACCATCGCCGGCGATGACTTCAATCTTCGCTTCGTCAAAGAATTTCATTTCGTTCCACGGGTGTCGTGTGCAGGGGGTACTTCAATGCCGCCATGTCCGGGCGCGCCACAAACGAAAAGCCCTGCCTCGCGGGCAGGGCTTCGGTTCGGGCTTGCAGCGATCAGGCTTCGGCCGGAACGATGGTCACCACACGGCGACGGCTGGCGCCCTTGATCAGGAACTGCACGGTGCCGTCGACCTTGGCGAACAGCGTGTGGTCCTTGCCCATGCCGACGTTGTCGCCCGGGTGGAACTCGGTGCCACGCTGACGCACGATGATGCTGCCAGCAGGAATCAGCTGACCGCCGTAGCTCTTGACGCCGAGGCGTTTCGATTCCGAGTCGCGGCCGTTACGGGTACTGCCGCCGCCTTTTTTGTGTGCCATTTGATGCTCTCCTGGATACGCTCAGCCCCGCTCAGCGCATTTGTCAACATTCTCAGCCGTTGATGGCTTCGATGCGCAGTTCGGTGTAATTCTGACGATGACCCTGATGCTTCTGGTAATGCTTGCGACGGCGCATCTTGAAAATCGTCACCTTCTTGTGGCGCCCTTGAGTGAGCACCGTTGCACGAACGCTGGCACCGGCAACCAGGGGCGCACCGATCTTGACCGATTCGCCCTCGCCGACCATGAGGATCTGGTCGATCACGATTTCCGAGCCCACATCCGCAGGTATCTGTTCTACCTTGATTTTTTCGCCAGCGGCAACGCGATACTGCTTGCCACCGGTTTTTATGACCGCGTACATGTGTAACCCCAATAAGGTTTAAGGGAATCTGGAAGTATATCGGACCGCAGGTCTGCGTGTCAAAGCCTGCGATACATCAACGGCTTGACGGGTTTTGGCGCACTGTTACCATCCGCGTTTTTCCGCGTCCGGCAGTCCTTCCTTGTCCTCTCTGAACCGTCTTTACAGCCTGATTGCGGACGACATGCTTGCGCTGGACGGCGTGATCCGCGAACGCTTGCATTCCGACGTGGTGCTCGTCCGTCAGGTCGCCGAGTACATCATCGGTGCCGGCGGCAAGCGCTTGCGCCCGGCTTTGGTGCTGCTTGCGTCGGGAGCCTGCGGCCATCGCGGAGCGCACCGCACCGAACTGGCAGCCGTGATCGAGTTCATCCATACGGCCACCTTGTTGCACGACGATGTGGTCGATGAATCCGAACTGCGACGTGGCGCCAGAACCGCGAATGCGCTGTTTGGCAATGCCGCGTCGGTGCTGGTCGGCGATTTCCTCTATTCGCGCGCCTTCCAGATGATGGTGTCGGTGGGCAGCATGCGCATCCAGGCGGTGCTTGCCGAAGCCACCAACATCATCGCCGAGGGCGAAGTGCTGCAGTTGCTGAACTGTCATGACGCCGATGTCGACGAAACACGCTACCTGCAGGTGATCCGCTACAAGACAGCCAAGCTGTTCGAGGCGGCCAGTCGTCTCGGCGCGATGCTGGCGGGCGTCGATGCGGACGTCGAGGCACGTTTTGCGCGCTTCGGCATGCACCTGGGTACCGCCTTCCAGTTGGTGGACGACATCCTCGATTACTCCGGCGACGAGGGGTCGATCGGGAAGAATCTCGGCGACGACCTGGCCGAAGGCAAGCCCACTTTGCCGCTGATACACGTGATGAAGAATGGCAGGCCGGATCAGGTTGCCGTGGTGCGCCATGCGATCGAGCAGGGGGGGCGCGACGACTGGGCCGAAGTACTGCGAGCGGTGGTCGATAGCGGCGCGCTCGACGTGGCGCGCACTCATGCCCGCCAGGAGGCCGAACTGGCAAAGGCCGAACTTGCGGGCTTGCCGTCCAACGAATATCTGCAGAGCCTGCTCGACCTCGCTACATTTGCAGTGGAGCGAAAGTTCTAGTACAGTGCGCGCCTCGTTGCTCACGGGCGACGGTCACGAAGGGCTGCTCCTGCAGTTTGTAGTGAAGTTCGGGGAATAGCTCAGCCTGGTAGAGCACTGCGTTCGGGACGCAGGGGCCGGAGGTTCGAATCCTCTTTCCCCGACCAAGAATCCCGCGAAAAAGCCACC